>CAWGDD010000002.1:0-327393 GCA_963821285.1 uncultured Acidobacteriota bacterium | reverse complement strand
AACGATGTCGCGCGTTATACACCGCTGGCGGCGAAGCAGGCCGTGAGCCAGCAGGAGCTCGACAACGCGAAAGCCGCGCGCGACGCGGAAACCGCGCAGGTCGAGGCCGGCAAGGCCGCGGTGGAGAAGGCGACGCTGGACTTGAGCTACACCCGCATCACGTCGCCGATCAACGGCCTGGCCGGCATTACTCAAGTGAAGCCGGGCAATCTCGTCGGCCGCGGGGAGACGACGCTGCTCACCACGATCTCGCAGATCGATCCGGTCCTCTTTCGCGTCGCGGTCACCGAGGCCGACTACCTGCGCTATTCCAGGCGTCAGACGGGACGTACAGGCGATTCGCCGTCATCGAGCGGCATCCAGCTGACCCTGGCCGACGGCAGCACGTACGCGCACACAGGCCGCGTCAACCTGGTCGATCGTGCGGTGGATCCGACGACCGGCACTCTGGGGATCCAGCTGGAATATCCCAACCCGCAGCTGCTGTTGCGGCCCGGTCAGTACGGCCGGGCGCGGCTGCTCCTCGACACCCGGACCGCGGCGCTGCTGGTGCCGCAGCGGTCGGTCCAGGAACTGCAGAACCTGACGAGTGTCGCCGTGGTGGATGCCAGCAACAAGATCGCGTTCAGGACCGTGAAGACGGGCCTGCGCGTCGGCTCCCTGTGGGTGATCGAGGAAGGGCTGAAGCCGGGCGAGAAGGTCGTGACCGAAGGCCTGCAGCGGATTCAGGACGGCATGACGGTGGTGGCCAAACCGGCACCGCCGGAAGCTGCCGCGGCCGAGGCCGTTGTCGCGCCGGCGGCCGGCGGGGTGAAGTAGCCATGGCCCGTTTCTTCGTCAACCGGCCGATCGTGGCGATGGTGATCTCCATCATCACCGTCATGCTGGGACTCGTCGCGATGAGCGGCCTGCCGATCGCCCAGTACCCCGAGATCGTGCCGCCGATGGTCCAGGTCACCACGACCTTCATCGGCGCCAGCGCCACCGACGTGGAGGCGTCGGTCGCGACGCCGCTCGAACAGCAGATCAACGGCGTCGAAAAAGGCATCTACATGAAGTCGACCAATGCCAACGACGGGACCCTGACGCTCAAGGTCTCGTTCGAGGTGGGGTCGAACCTGGACATGGACAACGTGCTCACGCAGAACCGCGTGTCACAGGCCCAGCCGCAGATGCCGCAGTCGGTCAAGAACTACGGCGTCACGGTGAAGAAGGCGCTGGCGTTTCCGCTGCTCGTCATCTCGATCAAGTCGCCCAACGGCACCTACGACAGCAGCTTCCTGTCGAACTACACGACGATCAACGTCAACGACGCGATCGCCCGCATCCCGGGCGTCGGCCAGATCAACCTGTTCGGCGGCAGCGATTACGCGATGCGCGTCTGGCTCCGCCCCGACGTCATCGGACGGCTCGGCCTGACCGTTCCGGACATCGCCAACGCCATCAGCCAGCAGAACCAGTTGACGCCGGCCGGTCAGATCGGCGGACCGCCCGCGTCGAAAGGCACCGAGTACACCTATACCGTTCGAACGCAGGGCCGCCTCCTGAACGAGGAGGAGTTCGGCAACATCGTCGTCCGCACCAACCCCAACGGGTCGCAGGTGTTGCTGAAGGACGTCGCCCGGCTCGAGCTCGGGACGATGCTCTACAACGCGGTCGGCCGGCACGACGGCAAGCCGGCCGCGGTCATCGCCGTCTTCCAGATTCCGGGGACCAACGCCCTCGACGTCGCCAAGAACGTCAAGGCCGAAATGGAGAACCTGAAGAAGCGCTTCCCGCGCGACATGGAGTACCTGGTCTCGCTCGATACGACGCTGCCGGTGTCGGAAGGCATCAACGAGATCTTCCACACGCTGCTCGAGGCCGTCGCGCTCGTGATCATCGTCGTCTTCATATTCCTGCAGAACTGGCGCGCGACGCTGATTCCGTTGATGACGGTGCCCGTCTCGCTGATCGGCGCGTTCATCTTCTTCCCGCTGCTCGGCTTCTCGATTAACGTCCTCTCGCTGCTCGGCCTCGTGCTCGCCATCGGTATTGTGGTGGACGATGCGATCGTGGTTGTCGAGGCGGTCATGCACCACATCGAGCATGGCATGCAGCCGAAGGAGGCGACGATCAAAGCGATGGAGGAGGTCTCGGGGCCTGTCATCGCCATCGGCCTGGTGCTCAGCGCGGTGTTCGTGCCGGTCGGCTTCATGGGCGGCATCACCGGCCGGCTGTATCAGCAGTTCGCGATCACGATTGCGATCTCCGTGCTGCTGTCGGTCATCAACGCGCTGACGCTCAGCCCGGCGCTGGCAGCGCTGCTGCTGAAGCCCGCGACCGGCAAGAAGTCGCTGCTGACGCCGTTCTACAACGGGTTCAACAAGGTGTTCGGCTGGACGACCGACCGCTACGTGAGCTTCGCCGGGATCCTCGCCAGGAAGATGTTCCGCAGCCTCGCGTTCATCGGCGTGCTGATGTACGTGATTCTCGTGCTTGTCCGGAACATCCCCGGCGGTTTCGTGCCCGAGGAGGATCAGGGCTTCATCCTCGTCAACGCCCAGCTCCCGGATGCCGCGTCGCTCGAACGGACCGACGCCGCCATGAAGAAGGTGGAAGCGATTCTGGTGAAGAACGAGGCCATCGAGGGCTTCAACACGATCTCGGGGTATTCGCTGGTCACGTCCGCCTACTCGTCGAACATGGGTTTCTTCTTCGTACAGCTCAAGCCGTGGGAGGAGCGGAAGACCGAGGAGGAGCACGCGAACGGCGTCGTGGCCGCCTTGAACAAGGCGTTCGCTCAGCAGATTCCGGAAGCGGGCGTCGTGGCCTTCGGGCCGCCGGCCATTCCGGGTCTCGGCACGGGCGCCGGCTTCACGATGCAGTTGCAGGACCGCAGCGGCGGCTCGCCCGACTATCTGGCCGAGCAGACGCAGCGATTCATGGTGGCGGCGCGGAAGCGGCCCGAGATCGCGCGCGTCAACACGCTCTACCGCGCGGCGGTGCCGCAGGTCTACGCCGATATCGACCGCAGCAAGGTGCTCAAGTCAGGAGTCCCGATTAACGACGTCAACACGACGCTCGGCGCGCTGCTCGGCAGCTCGTACATCAACGATTTCAACCGGTTCGGGCGCGTCTACAAGGTGTACCTCCAGGCTGAGCCTGAATTCCGTCAGGACCCGAAGCAGATCGGCCTCTTCTTCGTCCGCAACCAGGCCGGCGGCATGATGCCGCTCGACACGCTCGTGTCCACGCGGCCGGCCGCCGGGCCCGAGTTCACGAACCGCTTCAACCTGTTCCGCTCGGCGGAGCTGACGGGGGTCCCGGCGGAGGGCTTCTCGTCGGCACAGGCGCTCGATGCGCTGGAAGCCACCGCGCGCGAGGTCCTGCCCCCCGACATGAGCTTCGACTGGGCGGATATGTCGTACCAGGAGCGCAAGGCCCCGGGCGTGGCCGTGGTCTTCATGCTCGCGATCTTCCTGGTGTTCCTCATCCTCGCGGCGCAGTACGAGAGCTGGGGCCTGCCGTTCAGCGTGCTGCTTGGCACGCCGTTCGCGGCATTCGGCGCCTATCTCGGACTGTGGCTCGCGCGGCGGTATCTCGGGGTGAGCTACGTGAACAATGTGTTCGCGCAGATCGGGCTCATCATGCTCATCGGGCTCGCCGCGAAGAACGCGATCCTGATCGTCGAGTTCGCGAAGATGGAGTACGACCAGGGGAAACCGCTGATGGATGCGGCGCTCAACGCGGCAAAGCTCCGGTTCCGGCCCATCCTCATGACCGCGTTCGCGTTCATCCTCGGCGTCGTGCCGCTGCTCACGGCGTCGGGCGCCGGCGCCGAATCGCGCAAGGTGATGGGCATGACGGTGTTCTGCGGCATGCTGATCGCGACGATTCTCGGCGTGCTCCTCGTCCCGATGCTGTACGTCATGGTCGAGAAAGTGATCGGCGTGAAGCAGCACGTGCCGGCGCCCGCGGCGGCGGCGCCGCCCCACAAACTGGCCACGGAACACGGGCAGGGGGGGCACTGAGGTGTTGACGCGCAGCGCTCAGTCCGCCCTCCTCGCCATGGCCGCGTCAGTCGCGCTGGCCGGATGCGCCGCCGTGGGCCCGAACTACGAGAGGCCCAAACTTCCCACGCCGCCCGACTACCGCTTCGTCACGGCGCCGGCGCAGGCACAGACGATGGCCGACGCCCCGTGGTTTCAGGTGTTCGACGATCCGGCCTTGCAGGATCTGATCCGGCAGGCCATCGCCAACAACCTCGACCTGCGCGTCGCAGTCGCGCACGTTGAGGAGGCGCGGGCCCGTGCCGGGATCGCCAAGTCGTATCTGTACCCCCAGGTCGACGGCACCGCGGCCTACGGCGTGCGGGGGGCGTCCACCACGGAGAACCCTGACGACAACCCGCATCAGAGCGGGGTGTACGGATTCCAGCTGTCGTGGGAAATCGACCTGTTCGGCCGGCTGCGGCGAGGGCAGGAAGCAGTCGTGGCACTCGCGCTGGCGAGCGAGCAGGGCCGACGGGGTGTCCTCGTGACACTCGTCGGCGACGTCGCGACGAACTATTTTCTGCTGCGCGAGCTCGATCTCCAGCTCGAAATCGCCCGGGAGACTCTTCGCATCAACGACGAGACCGTCACCTATTTTCGGAACCGTCTGGACGGCGGCGTCTCGAATCGTCTCGAGCTCGACCGGATTCAGGCCCTCCGCCAGCAGACCGCGGCCGCCATCCCGATCATCGAGCGCCAGATGGCCCAGGTCGAGAACCTGATCTCGATGCTCCTTGGCCGTCCGCCGGGACCGATCACCCGCCAGCGGCTGGCCAACACCGAGCAGCTCCCGCCGCCGATCCCGCCGGGCCTGCCCGTGTCACTGCTCGAGCGCCGGCCCGACGTGGTCCAGGCGGAGCAGGTGCTCGTCTCGGCCAACGCCGATATCGGCGTCGCGAAATCGCTCTTCTATCCCACGATCAGCCTCACCGGCTTTCTCGGCGGCGTCAGCGGCGATCTGACTTCGTTCCTCGGCGGGAGCGGGGCCCTGTGGTCCCTGAGCCCCGGACTCTTCCAGCCGATCTTCCAGGCCGGGCGCATCCGGCGGAATCTCGAGGCGGCCCGGGCGCGGTTCGACGCGGCGCTGGCGGAGTATCAGAAGGCGGCGCTCAACAGCTATCGGGAAGTCGCCGACTCGCTGATCACGATTCAGAAGCTGGCTGAGCAGCGCGCGCAGCGAGAAATTGGCGTCGCCGCGCTGGTGGACGCCGGCGAGCTCGCCCGCGCGCGATACGATTCCGGCCTCGCCAGCTACATCGAGATTCTGACCGCCGATCAGGCGCTGTTCGAACAGCAGTTGCTGCTCGCGCAAACCCGCGGAGCCGAGCTGCGGGCCCGCGCCGAGCTCTATCGCTCGCTCGGCGGCGGCTGGCAGCCGGCGCCCTGAGAGGCAAGGAGCGAACGATGGCGCACGACAACGCAAAAAAGATGAAGCGGAAGAAATACGAAGAAGAGCTGACACGTCTGCAGGCCAAGCTGTGCGTGCTGCAGGACTGGGTGAAAGAGAAAGGCTTGCGCGTCATCGTCGTCTTCGAAGGCCGCGACGCCGCCGGGAAGGGCGGGACGATCAAGGCGATCGACGGAGCGCACGAGCCCGCGCATCTTCCGTCTCGTGGCGTTGCCCGCACCTTCCGACCGCGAGAAGTCCCAGATGTACGTGCAGCGGTACATGCAGTACTTTCCCGCCGCAGGCGAGATCGTCATCTTCGACCGGAGCTGGTACAACCGGGCCGGAGTGGAGCACGTGATGGGATTCTGCACAGACGATCAGTACGAGCGTTTCCTCAAGCTGACGCCGTATTTCGAGAAGCAGCTGATCGATAGCGGGATCATCCTCGTCAAGCTCTGGCTCGAAGTCGGGAACAAGGAACAGGAACGGAGGTTCAAAGCCCGCATCCACGACCCGCTGCGTCAGTGGAAGCTGAGCCCAATGGACCTGCCGTCGCGCGCCAAATGGTACGAATATTCCCGGGCGCGCGACGCCATGTTCAAGGCCACCGACTCGCGCCTCTCCCCGTGGCACATCGTCCCATCCGACGACAAGCGCCGCGCCCGCCTCAACGCCATCGCCCACATCTTGAAATCGATCCCGCACAAGAAGATCAAACGCCCGAAGGTGAAGCTGCCCGACCGGTCGCGAAAGCATGCCTACGACGACGAGGCGACGCTGGCGCGGCGCAAGTTCGTGCGCGAGGTCTACTGACGGGTAGAATCACCCGCATGCTGATCAGACCCCGATCCCGGAATCGCGGCGCGGCGGGGCTGGGGCCGGCCTCGCTCTGTGTTTCCTGCTTCTCTCCGGCGGCCGTGCCGGTGCGCAGGCTCAGCCGGCGCCGGCCGCCCAGGCGCCGGCGCTCCCGCCCGTGGCAGCGCTTCTGACGGCGACGCCATCCAGCGAGCCTTTCACCCTCACGTACGTCAATCGGCCCGTCGTCCTCTTCAAGGCGAACGTCCTGGGCCGATCTCCGATGGAGCGAGCGGCTGGCGTCGAAAGGGCGCTGGACGACCTGGTCGCCCAGGGCATTACGGGCCCCGTCGACTCTCAGTTGTTCGAAGGCGGCGCGCTGATCAGCGTCGGATCGCGGGTCGTGCTGGCTCTCACGACAGCGGACGTGGACAACCTGTCCGGAGAGACGATTCAGGGTGTGTCCGCCCTGGCCGTCGCGCGCCTGCAGATTGCGCTCGAAGAAGCCGCGGAGGCGCGCAGACTGAGTTCCCTGCTCCGCTCCACGGCGATCGCGTTGGTCGGACTCGTCATCGGCGTGACGGCCTTGTGGGTGATCGGTCGGATCCACCGGGCGCTCTTCGGGAAGTTCGTCGCGGCCGCCGAGAGAACCGTTGCCAAGTCGCGTCTTGCCGATCTTGAAGTGCTGCACGGCATGAACATTGCCGCCCTCGAGCGCCGGATGGTGAAGACGACGGTGGTCGGCCTGGATCTCGTCGTGGTGTACGCGACGCTGACATTCGTGCTTCGACAGTTTCCCTACACGAGGCCCTGGGGGGAGTCGTTGCGCGGGTTCCTGTTGACGACCGTCGAGAACCTGGGCCTCGGCATGGTGAAGGCCATTCCCGGGCTGTTCACGGTCGCGCTGATCGTGTTGATCACTCGCTTCGTCATCCGGGTGTTCGGGCTGTGGTTTCACGCCGTCGAGGTCGGGCGGGTGACGGCTCGCTGGATCTATCCGGAGACGGCTGCGCCGACACGCCGGCTCGTCACCACGCTGCTGTGGCTGTTCGCGGCCGTCATGGCCTACCCGTACTTGCCGGGAAGCCAGACCGATGCATTCAAGGGGATCAGTGTATTTCTCGGTCTCATGGTGACGCTGGGCTCGACCGGCCTCGTCAACCAGGTCATGAGCGGCTTCACGCTCACGTATTCGCGGGCCCTGCGCGTGGGCGACTTCGTGCGCGTCGGTGACGTCGAGGGCACCGTGACGCATCTGGGTGTCCTGTCCACCAAGGTCAGAACGCTTCGCAACGAAGACGTCACGATCCCCAACGCGGTGGTCGTCTCGCAGACGACGACGGACTTCTCACGGTATAGCGAGACGACCGGCGTCTTTACGCCCGACGTTTGTGACGATCGGCTACGACGCGCCCTGGCGGCAGGTGCACGCGATGCTGCTGCAGGCGGCGGAGCGCACAGCCGGCATCCGCCCCGAACCGAAACCTCTCGTGCTCCAGGCGGGGCTCGAGGATTTCTACGTGAAGTACGGGCTGTTCGTGTGTCTCGAGCGGCAGGACCAGCGGCCGTTCGTGCTGGCCGCCCTGCACGCGAACATCCAGGACGTGTTCAACGAGTACGGCGTGCAGATCATGTCGCCGAACTACGTGCTCGATCCCGCGGCGCCCAAGGTCGTTCCCAAGAAAGAATGGTTCGCCGCCCCTGCCGCCCCTGCTCGCTCGTCGGACGAGACGTAGCGCCAGGGCCGCCGGGGACGCTCGCATTCTTCCGGCTTCAGGCCCAAAACCGGTGTGAATTCACGCGGCCGCAATCCGGGCGGTACCTCGCCGTTACAGACCCGTACTATCCTGCCGTCGATGAGAGTCCCCGGTTGACCATCACCGCGATTGTGTGCGCGTATAACGAAGCGCGACACCTTCCGGCCTGCCTCCATTCCCTGCTGGCGCAGACGCGCCCCCCCGACGAAATCCTGGTCGTCAACAACGCAAGCACCGACGCAACCGGCGCCGTGGCCCGTGCGATTCCCGGCGTGCGGGTTCTCGATGAGCCGTCGAAGGGCCTGGTGATCGCGCGCGAAACCGCGCGCCGGCGCGTCGCGCAGCGACGTGCTCGCCTACGTGGACGCCGATTGCCGCGTCCCGATCACGTGGCTCGATCGGGTCGAGCGTCGCCTTCAGGTCCTGCCCGACGCGGTGGCGGTGACGGGGCCCTACCGCTTCTACGACTGGGATCTGGCGGGACGCACGCTCATCTGGCTCTACGACTGGCTCGTTGCGCCGCCCACGCACGTGCTGGTCCACCACGTGATGCACGCGGGCGCGATTCTGTACGGCGGCAACTTCGCCGTCAGGGCGGCTGCCCTGGCGCAGATCGGCGGCTTCGACAAGCGCATCGAGTTTCACGGCGAAGACACGAATCTGGGCCGCCGGCTGACGGCCATCGGCGGCGTCGCGATGTGCCGCGACTGCTGGGTGTGGACATCGGCCCGGCGCTACGTCGTGATGGGGAAGGGAAAGGTGTTCGGTCTGTACGTGCGCAACTTCTGGTCCGAGATCCTGCGGCACCGGCCCGCCGATCGCGACCACCTGGATGTGAGGGCATAGGTGCCTGGATACGAACCCTTTCTGCTGTGCGACTTCCACGTCCACACCCGCTGGAGTGACGGGCGCCTGTCGGTCCGCGAGGTCATCGACTTGTATGGCAGGACCGGTCACTTCGACGTCGTCGCCATCACGGATCACATCCTGATGAAGCGGGATCTGCTCGCGCGCGTCGGGCGCCTGGCGTCGCTCGGGTACCGGCAGTTCTCCGTGACGGAGGACTGATTCAGCGCCTACCTCGACGAGATCTCGAGCGAGGCCGTCAGAGCGAAGCGCCTCTACAACCTGCTCGTGATTCCGGGCGCCGAGATCACCCAGAACCACATCCGCAGCAAGAAGAACTCGCACATCGTCGCGCTCAACCTGAAGGAATACATCAGCGCCGACCAGCCGGCCGACGACATCCTCAAGGAGATCCGGCGGCAGGGTGCGCTGAGCATCGCGTGCCATCCGCACCACCGCACGACGCGGCGCGTGGAGATCGGGACGTGCTACCTCTGGGACCACCGGAAGCGGGTGGCCGAGCTCGTGGACGTCTGGGAAGCGGCCAACCGCGACGACCTGTTCTCGGTGACCAGCCTGAAGCACTACCCGTACGTCGCGAACAGCGACTTCCACAAGCCGAAACACCTCTACTCGTGGAAGACGCTCGTGCGGTGCGACAAGGAATGGGACGCGATTGCGAAGGCGCTGCGGTCGAATGTGGATGTGGCGCTGACGCTCTATCGCAATGGGTCGTGGGCAGCCTGACGGGCGGCCGGTGACCGGTGAGGAGCGATCGCGGCCTGGCGGCGGATGCCGCCCGCCTGCGGTCGGCAGTCTTTTCGCCGGGCACCGGGCGCCCGTCAAGCCGACCGGTGCGTCAGATCGCCGTAATATGCGCGGCGTCAGAAACGAAGACGGGGCGGGTCCTGTAAGCCGGATCGGGAAGAATTTCCCACAGGTACAGGCGCAGGCCGATTTCGTGTTTCCTCGATTGGCAGCCTGGCCCCTTGGTTTCGAGGACTCGCGTGTGCGCCAGGCCGGTCCTGGGGTCGCATGCGACGTAGACGACGCAGCCGCACTGGAGCGTGAGGTTGTAGGACATGGCCTCTTGAAATACTCCAGTGCCATGACAGCCCCGCCACGCCATCGTGACCACACCGTAATTTCGATGCGTAAGACGGTATGTGACGCCGATGTTACATATTTTACTGAGATGTAACACACGCGAATCACGTGGGACACACCGCCTCGTTACCGTGGAGGCACCAGGCTCACGGAACCTCAGGAGGACCCTCGTGCGACGATCTACGATTGTCTTGACAGCACTGACGATGTCGTTCATGGCTCGAGCGGCGTCTGCGCAGGTGACGCCGGCGGCGGGTTACACTCCGCCGGACGACACCCCATCGATTCGCGTCGGGGTGACAATCTATGCCGATTACACCTACACAGACAGTCCCCAGACGAAGGATGCCGACGGCAATGTGATCAACGCCAGCGCGTTCAACGTGGCGCGCAGCTATATCAACGTCACCGGGAATATCAACCACATGGTGGCGTTTCGCATTACGCCGGACATCGTCCGGCAGAGCGGTCTGATCACGCTGGGGCCCGGCAGCAGCATCTCGAACGACAGTTTGCTCTTCCGAATCAAGTACGCGTTCGCGCAGTTCAACCTCGACGACTGGATGACCAGGGGATCGTGGGCGCGGTTCGGCATCCAGCAGACCCCGCTCCTCGACTACGAAGAAGGCATCTACCGGTACCGTTTTCAGGGAACGACATTCACCGAGCGTGAAGGGTTCTACAACTCGGCCGACGCCGGCGCGTCGTTTCACTGGAACGTGCCGTCCAACTACGGCGATGTCCATGTCGGAGTCTACAACGGCGAGGGCTACGCGAAGACCGATCCCAACGATCAGAAGGCCATCGAAATCCGCGGGACGGTGCGGCCGTTCGCGAGAGCCAAGCCCGTGTTTCGGGGGCTGCGGGTGACGGGCTTCTATTTCGGCGACAACTACATCAAGAATGCCGAGCGGTCGCGCGGTGTCTTCCAGGTCACCTATGAACAGCCGTACATCAATGCCGGCTACGACTACATCAACGCGCACGACCAGACATCCATCACCGCCCGCAACGTACACGCGCAGGGGTGGTCGTTCTGGTTGACGCCGATGAAGCCGCTCAGCGGTGGCGCGTCGATCGAGGCGCTGATTCGCTATGATCATCTGTCGCCCGATGTCGACAGCCCCGTGAACTCGGCGCAGGTCCGGCCGCGAACCATCTTCGGAGTGTCGTACTGGTTCCGGCATCTGGGCAACGTCTCGACCGCGCTGATGCTCGACTACGACGGCCAGACGTTCGACAACTATGCGGTCGCGCAGCCGGATCAGAAGAAGATCGCCGTGCACGCGCTCGTCAACTTCTAGGAGGCTACTGACATGAAGACACGAAAGCTTGTCGCCATCGCTGCGTGCGCGCTGGCTCTCGGTGCGGGCGCAGCGGCCCAGACCGTTCTGATCAACGGTGCCGGGGCGACGTTCCCGTACCCGATCTACTCGAAGTGGTTCTCCGAGTACAACAAACTGCATCCAAACGTGCAGATCAACTACCAGTCGATCGGTTCGGGCGGCGGTATCCGCCAGGTCACCAACCAGACGGTATTCTTCGGCGCCACCGACGGCCCGATGACCAACGATCAGCAGCTCGCGGCGCCGGGCAAGCTCCTGCACTTCCCGACGGTGCTCGGCGCCGTCGTCCCCGTCTACAACATCCCCGGCGTGACGGCCGAGCTGAAGTTCACGGGCCCCGTGCTCGTGGACATCTTTCTCGGCAAGATCACCAAGTGGAACGACCCCGCGATCGCCAAGCTGAACCCCGGAGTCAACCTCCCGGTGGCCGACGTCACTGTTGTCCACCGGTCCGACGGCTCGGGCACGACGTACATCTGGGTGGACTACCTGGCGAAGGTGTCCGAAGAGTGGAAGACCAAGGTGGGCGTCGCCACCGCGGTCAACTGGCCGACCGGCGTCGGCGGCAAGGGCAACGAGGGCGTTGCCGGGCTGGTGACGCAGACACCGGGGTCGATCGGGTACGTCGAGCTGATTTACGCCCTCCAGAACAAGATCAGCTACGGATCGGTGCAGAACATGGCGGGCGAGTTCGTCCGCGCCACGGTGCAGTCGGTGACGCTCGCGGCGGCGGCCGCCGCCGGGAAGATGCCGCCGGACTTCCGAGTCTCGATCACGAACGCCGAAGGCAAGGGCGTCTATCCTGTGTCGTCCTTCACCTGGCTGCTGCTCTATGAAAGCCCGAAGGACAAGGTCCAGTCGAAAACCATGGTCGACTTCGTGAAATGGGCCTTGACGGATGGCCAGAAGTTCTGCGCCGAGCTCGGCTACGCGCCGCTGCCCGAAGCGGTCGTGAAGCTCGAGATGGCGGCCCTGGCGAAGATCAAGGTCTCGTAAGCCGGGCGGGCCGGGCGGGCCTGGCAGGGCGGGCGAGGGAGGCGGATGGCGGGCAGGGCAGGCAAAACAGGCGACCTGGGGTTCAGGATGGGGACGGGCGCGTTTGCGCTCGTCCTCGTGCTGATCGTGGGCGCCATCGGGTTCGAGCTGACCCGGCAGTCGATGCTGTCGATCGACAAATTCGGCCTCAGCTTCTGGCGGACGGAGATCTGGGATCCGGTTGCCGGCGAGTTCGGCGCGCTCCCGTTCATCTGGGGCACGCTGTACTCGTCGATCCTGGCGCTGGTGTTCGCGACGCCGATTGCGCTGGGGATCGCTGTGTTCATCTCCGAGCTCTGCCCCAACTGGATGCGGCAGCCGCTCGTCTTCCTCACCGAACTGCTCGCGGCGATTCCATCCATCGTGTACGGCCTCTGGGGCATCTTCGTTCTGGTTCCCGTCGTTCGAGCGATCGAGTCGGCGACGCCGCAGGCGCTGCGCGCCCTGCCGATCTTCAGCGGTCCCCCGCTCGGCGTCGGCATGCTCGCGGCAGGACTGATTCTTGCTGTGATGGTGATTCCGTTCACGTCCTCCGTGGCGCGCGAGGTCCTCAAGTCCGTGCCCGCCGCGCAGCGCGAGGGCGCGTATGCGCTCGGCGCCACGCGGTTCGAAGCCATCCGCGCCGCCCTCTTCTTCGCGCGCACCGGTATCGTCGGGTCCATCATGCTCGGATTCGGCCGCGCGCTCGGCGAGACGATGGCGGTGACGATGGTGATCGGCAACAACCCGCGGATTTCGGCGTCGCTGTTCGCTCCGCAGTACACGATGGCCGCCGTGCTCGCGAACGAGTTCACGGAGGCCGACACCGAGCTCTATCTGAACGCGCTGATTGAAATCGGCCTGGTGCTGTTCGTGATCACCCTGATCGTGAACTCGCTGTCGCGCCTCCTGATCTGGAGCATGGCGAGCAGCAAGGCAGCTGCGCCCGCGGAGCCGTCCACGCCACCATCTGTTGCGGAGGCGGCATGACCTCGCGCTCAACTGTCGGGCGCAAGATGCTGTCGTCGCTGTTTGTCGGCTTCTGCGCGCTGTCGGTGCTGGTGGCGCTGGTCCCGCTCGCCTTCATATTGTTCTTCGTGGTGAACGAGGGCATCTCGGCGGTCAACCTGGATTTCTTCACGAAGATGCCGAAGCCGGTCGGCGAGGCCGGCGGGGGCATGGCCAACGCGATCGTCGGCACGCTGATTCTGACGGGCCTGGGGTCGGCGTTCGCCGTTCCGATCGGCGTCCTGAGCGGCGTCTACATGTCGGAGTACGCCGGCACGCGGTTCGCGTCGCTCGTCCGGTTCGCGGCCGACACGCTCAACGGCGTCCCGTCGATCGTGATCGGTGTGTTCGTCTACGGCATCGCCGTGCTGCCGTTCAAGCAGTTCAGCGCCTTCGCCGGCGGCCTGGCGCTGGGCGTGATGATGATCCCGATCATCGCGCGCACAACGGAGGAACTGCTGCTGCTCGTGCCCGGCACGATGCGCGAAGGCGCGCTGGCGCTCGGCGCGACGCGCAGCCGCGCGGTCTTCACCGTGGTGTTGCCGTCTGCGTTGCCGGGGATCATCACGGGCATCGTGCTGGCATTGGCCCGCATCGCCGGCGAGACGGCGCCGCTGCTGTTCACCTCGTTCAACAACCGCTTCTTCACGACCAGCCTGACGCAGCCCATCGCCTCGCTGACGGTGCAGATCTTCTCCTACGCGATTTCGCCCTACAAAGACTGGCACCGCCAGGCGTGGGCCGGCGCGCTGGTGCTGGTGACGATCGTGCTCCTGTGCTCGCTGCTGGCCCGGTTCGCCACCCGGCGCCTCGAGAGCATCCAGTCGACGTAACGGGCGCGCCCGCCGGCGTGCCTCACCCGTTCACTTGAGCTGTGCCTCTCGCAGCGAGTGGCCGATGGCATCGAGCTGTCGCTGCAGCGACAGCTGGTCGAGCGATTCGAGTCGAAGGCTCGTGAAGATCTTCAGGCGCGCGTCGAGTTCGCGGAATGCCTTGTTGAAGGCCCGTTGTTTGTCCTCGTCAGAGCCTTCCACGGCCGCAGGATCATGGATGCCCCAGTGGGCCGTCATGGGCTGACCGGGCCAGATCGGACACACCTCCCGGGCCGCGTGATCGCAGACGGTGAAGACAAAATCGAGCGGAGGAGTGTCCGGCTGCGCGAACTCGTCCCAGCTCTTGCTCCGCAAATTGTCCGTGGGAAGATGATTGCGGCGGAGGATCTCGATGGCCTGGGGATGCACCTGACCTTTCGGATGGCTCCCGGCGCTGAAAGCCTGAAAGCGTCCCTTGCCCCAATAGTTCAGCAACGCCTCGGCGATGATGCTTCGGGCCGAGTTGCCGGTGCAGAGAAAGAGGACGTTGTACCGACGATCAATCATTGGCCGGCTCCTGAAGAAAGCGGCTTCGAGACCGAGCGGGCGTGGCGTGACAAGCGCGCATCGTAGCGCACGTCCGTGACGTCGCTGTAACGTCGAGCACTCGCGTGAGTCAGCCGCCCGATTGGGCGGCCGTCCCTTCCCGTCACTTCAACAGGCCCGTCTGAAACCGAAGCGCCGCCGTTCGCGCCTGGAAGTCGTAGCGAACGGTCGCCTGGTCGATTTCCGCCTGCGTCTTATTCAATTGCGCCTGTGTCAGCTCGACGATGGAGCTGAGGCCGAGGTTGTAGCGGGCCTGCGCCAGCTCCAGCGCGTCGGAGGCCTGGACCAGGAGCTGGTTCGTAAGGTCGACGCGCTGGAATCCGGTTTTTGCCCGGAGCCACGCCAGCGTGACGTCGCGCGTCACGCGATTCTCGAGGTCCCGGAGCGCCTCGTCTTCGATCTCGGCCCGGAAGGCGGCTTCGCCGTGGCGGGCGGAGTACAGGCCGCCGTTGGCGATCGGCACGGTGACGTTGAATCCGGCGGCGGCGTAGCGGTCGTTCAGGGTGTCCTGGTGATACGGTGTGACGCCGGCGACGCCGACAGCGGCAACCGTCGGATACCAGAGAGCGTGCTCGGCTGCCACGAATTTGGCCGCCGCCTGTTTGGCGAGCTGTTGCGCGCCCACGTCCGGGCGTTCTCTGAACGCCTGCGCAATCAGCGGGGCGACATCTTCTGCCGGCGGCCCCGGCATCGGCTCCTCCACGAGCTCGAACGTCCTCACGCCAGGCGATCCGATTGCGGCGCCGAGGGCGGCAAACGACCCGTCCACGTCGCTCTGCGCCTGGACGAGGAGCAGTTGAGCCTGGCCCAAATTGACGCGCGCGAAGCTGAGGTCGAGGCCCGATTTCAGGTTGCTCGCGGCCAGGGCTGATACCTGGTCGGCGACCAGCTGGCGGGCCTCCACTGTCTGTCGCGCCACGCGCAGCACGGCCTGCGCGCGCAGCGCGTCGAAGTACGCCTGATCCACTTGCAGGAGGACCTCGGCGCGCAGCCGCGTGGCGTTGTCTTCCTGCGCGCCCGCGCGGAGCGTCTGAGTCTCCACGAGATTGCCCGTCCGGCCGAAGTCCGTGACGAGCTGCGAGACGGTCACGCCCGCGCCGACCCGATCGAAGACGCTCGGGTTGTTGAGGACTCCCGCCGTGATGCGGGTGCCGTCCGGCGCGGCGGCGCCGGTGACGCTGCCGTAGACTGTTGGCCAGTACGCCGACCGGGTCTGCCGAACCACTTCGGCCGCGGCCAGCGCCGCCGACCGGCCGGCCTGCACTTGTGGATGGCCGTCGACGGCACGCTGCTCGGCATCGCGGAGTGACAGACGTTCGGGCGACTGGGCGATCACCACGGCTCCGCCCCACGAACCCGCCAGGGCGGCCAGCCAGGCGGTGAGATAGATTGCGCGACGCTTCACGATCGAGCCTCCTCGGGCGCGGGACGCCGCCGCCGATAGACGATCACGTAGGCAGCCGGCACGACGAACACGGTCAGGGCGACCGAGACAGTCAGGCCGCCGATGATCGCGCGCGCCAGCGGCGCGTAGGCCTCGCTGCCGGTGCCGAGCTTCATGGCCATCGGGATGAGGCCGAAGACGGTGGCGAGCGACGTCATGAGAATCGGCCGCAGCCGGATGCGGCACGAGTTGACCACGGCGTCGAGCAGGGGCATGCCGTCCTGTTCGAGGCGGTGCGTGAACTCGACGATGAGGATGCTGTTCGAGACCACCATGCCGACCATCATCAGCACGCCCATCAGCGATTGCACGTTGAGCGTGGTCCCCGTGACGAACAGCGCGACGATCACGCCCGTCAAGCCCGTGGGGACCGCCAGCAGGATGAGCACCGGGTCGAGAAACGATCGGAACTGCGCCACGAGAATCAGGTAGAGCAGAACGAGGGCGAGGATGAGACCGAGGCCGAAGCTGGTGAACGACTGCTGCATGCCCTGCACCATGCCCCGCATGTCGGCCCTGACGCCGGCCGGCAGCGTGGCCGTGCGCAGGATGCGGCGAATGCCGGCGGCCAGTGCGCCCAGATCTTCGCCTGCCGGGTTGACGTAGATGTCGATGACGCGTCGAATCTGGTAGTGGTCGATCTCGGTCGGCGACGTCATTGGCGTGACGGTCGTGACGGCGTCGAGCAGCGTTGGGTCCTTCACGCGCTCGCCGTGGAGCGGGATGCCGCGCAGATCGAGCAGGTTGCGCACGCGGTCCTCGGGATACTGCACGGTGAGCATGTAATCGTTGCCGCTCTTCGGGTCCACCCAGTAGCTGGGCGCGATCATCTGGTTGGACGTCAGCGCCGTGATCACGTTGTTGACGACTTCGCGCTGGTTGAGGCCGAGCGACGCGGCCCGTTCGCGATTGATGTCCAGTCGCAACGACGGGTAGTCGATGTCCTGGGGGATGTAGACGTCGCTGACGCCGGGCAATCGCCGAATCTCGTCGGCGACGGCCGCCGCCGCGGCGTAGACAACTTCGAGGTTCGACCCGTTCAGCTGCACGTCGATCGGCGCCGCCAGCCCCTGGTTGAGGACGGCGTCCACCATGCCGCCCGACTGGAAGAACGCGCTCAGGTGGGGCAGTTCCTCCCGCATGGCGCGGCGCATCCGGTTCATGTATTCGTAGCTGCCGACCCGATGGTCCTCGTTGAGCGCGACCTGGACGGTCGCGGTGTGCGGCCCCGCGTTGCTGGTGTAAAGCGACGAGAACCCCGGCTGCACCCCGATGTTCGACACAATCAGGTCGAGGTCGTGCGGTTCGACCGTGCGCCGCACGAGCGCCTCCACGCGGTTCACCTCTTCGGCGGTCACTTCCAGGCGGCTGCCCGAGGGCGCCTTCACGTTCATCACGAACTGGCCGGCGTCGGTGCGCGGGAAGAACGCCACGCCCAGCAACGGATAGAGGATGAGGCTGGCCGCGAACACCGCCGTGATGCCGCTGATGACCCAGCCCGGACGCGTCAGCGACCGCCGCACGCGCTGCTCGTACCACGCCAGCGCGTGCTCGAAGCGCCTGCCAAAGCCCCGATTGAAGCGTTCCGCCAGGCCGGCCGGCTCGCCGTCATGGTGGTGCGGAGCCTTCAGGTACCTGGCGCAGAACAGCGGCACGACGGTCAGCGCGACGAAATACGACGCGAACAGCGCGAGCACCACAGCCAGCGCCAGGGCCGAAAACAAGAACCGGCTCACGCCGTACAGGAAGGTGACCGGGAAGAAGACGACCGAGCTCGTCAACGTCGCGGCAAGGACCGCCATCGAGACCTCCTCGCCCCCCTTTTCGGCGGCGACCGCCGGTGATTCGCCCATCTCGAGGTGGCGGAAGATGTTCTCGAGCACGATGACGGCGTTGTCGATGAGGCGGGAGAACACGAGCGCGAAGCCCGCGAGAATCATCGTGTTGATGGAGCTTCCGCCGACATACAGCGCAATAATCGCGGCGAGCGCCGACAGCGGAATCGATAGGAACACGCCCGCGGTCGCTCGCGCGCTGCCGAGGAAGACGAGCACCATGAGGCCGGTCAGGACCAGGCCGATACTGCCCTCGTCCAGCAGCGTCTCGATGGCGCGCTTGACGAACAGCGACTGATCGAACACGACGTCGGCCTTGAGCTGCGCCGGGATGTCGAGCAGCCGGCTGACGACCTCCTTCACGCCGCTGACGACCGCGATCGTGTTGGTATCGCCGCCCTGCTTCATCACGGGCAGAAACGCCGATCGCTGGCCGTCGACCTGGACGATGTTGTTCTGAATCTGGTTGGCGTCCTCGGCGTGGCCGACGTCGCTGACCAGCACCATGGAGTTACCCGCCGTCTTGATCGGAATCCGGTTGATGTCGGGAATGCTGCGGAACTGGCTGTTCGTGAACAGCGTGTAGTCGTACGGCCCGAGCTTGACGTCGCCCGAGGGCAGAATCAGGTTCGCATTGTTCACCGCGCGGACGACGTCCATCGGGCTCATCTGGTACGCCTGCAGCTTCGCCGGATCGACGTAGACCATGATCTGCCGGTACTTGCCGCCGAAAGGCTGTGGCACTGACGCGCCCGGCACGCCCGCGAGCTGGTTGCGGATGGTGAACTGCCCGAGATCGCGCAGCGCCGTCTCCGTCAGCCCCTCGCCGCGCAGCGTGATCAGGCACACGGGCAGGCTCGACGCGTCGAACTTCTGCACGATCGGCGGCAGCGTGCCCGGCGGGAGCCGTCGGAGATCGGCCATCGCCAGGTTCGAGATCTGGGTCACGTCCGAATCCGCGTTCGTGCCCGGCTGGAAGTACACGCGGATGATGCTCACCCCGGGCAGCGACCGCGACTCCATGTGGTCGATGCCGGAGCCCAGCGTGAAGAACCGTTCGAACCGGCCCGTGATGTCCGTTTCGATCTGCTCCGGTGGCATGCCGTTGTAGAACGTCGCGACCGCGACCTGCGGGATGTTGATGTCGGGAAACAGGTCAACCGGCATCCGGACGAGGCTCGTCAGGCCGACGACGGCGACGATCAGGCACACGACGATGACGAAGTAGGGGTTGCGCAGGGAGAAGCGGGACATCAGCGTTCTCCGTCGGAAGGCGGCGCGGCCGCCGCGAGCTTGGGGACGACGACGGTCCCCGGTTTGAGCTGCGCCCGGCTTCCAATGACGACCATGTCGCCCTCGCGCAGCCCCGCCGTGACCTCGACACGATCCGCGGCCTCGAGGCCGAGTGAAACGTTCCGGGCCTCCAGCTTTTCGTCGCGGCCGACGACGAGCACGCGCGCCCCCGTTTCCGTGCGATCGATCGCTTGAACGGGCGCGACGAGCGCGTCACTGGCCTGCTGCAGCACGAGCGTGGCGTCGGCGTACATGCCCGGCACGAGCTCGCCGTGCGGGTTTGGCACGTCCACCTCGACTCTCATCGTCCGGGTTTCCGTGTCGAGCCGGCCCGCGAAGCGAGCCACCGTGCCGCTGACCGTCTTGTGGAGCGATTGGATGGCGACGTCGACTGGGGCGCCGAGCCGGACGCGGGAGACGGCGGATTCCGGCACCGGAATCACCAGGCGCAGCCGGTCGGTCTCCGATAGCCGGACGACAGGCATGGCCTGGGTTTGAGACGCGGTGCCAGCCTGGATCATGGCGCCGGTATCGGCGTACCGGTGCGTGATGACGCCCGCAAACGGTGCGGTGATGCGGGTGTAGTCGAGCAGCGTCTGCGTCTTGCTCGACGTGGCTCTGGCGATCTCGAGCTGCTCCCTGCTCGCGGCGAGGGCCGCACGTGCGGTCGCCACCTGGGCCTCGGCCACGCGGTCGCGGCCGGCGGCCTCGTCGATGTCTTGCTGCGCGACCAGGTTCGGGCGGACCTTGGTGACCTTTTCCAATCGGTCCGCGGCCAGATGGGCGACCTCGTGCGCCGACTCGGCGCGCTGGAGATCCGCCTGCGCCCGGTTGATCTCCTCGGCGGCACGCCTGGCGGACGCATCGTCCTGGCGGACCTCGGCCTGGAGTTCGGGAACCTCGAGCTCGGCCAGCGGCTGGCCGGCCTTCACGTGATCGCCCACGTCCACGGCGATCGATTTCAGGAAGCCCGCGACCTTCGCGTGAATCTCGATTTCCTGGAACGGCGTGAATTCGGCTGCGATGGTGAGCGCCTGCTTCACGTCGCCCCGGCCGATCGCGACAACGGCGACCGTCGGCGCACCGGCCGCCGCACGATCGACCGCTCGGGCGTCCGATGAGGTGCAGCCCGTCGCAGCCGACAGGAACACGGCGGCGGTGCCAGTGAACACGAGCCTCTGACGTCGGGTCATCGAATCTCCTTCACGAGCGCACGAAGACGATCAATGGAGAACTCGGGCGCCTCGCACAGCTGGATCACGTCCCGCTCAGCCTTCGACATCCGGTCCACCGCCTCGGGAATGCGTCCGGCGATGTCCCACGGCACGGTCAGGACGCCATGGCGATCGCCGTACACGATGTCCGTGGAGGTGACCGCCAACCCGCCGACGGTGACCGGTTGCCCGAACTCGACGATGTGGGCGTACGCATGAGACGTGGACACATGTGGGGCGAAGAACTGAAATCCCATGGCCCCGACGCGCTGGAGGTCACGCACGGCGCCGTTGGTCACGTATGCGACGCACCCCAACGCCCGCAGGATGCTGGCGTGCACTTCGCCGATGAAGGCGCCCACGCCGGGACGTTCGTCGGTGTCTTCCACGACGACGATGCGCGGGGCCGGGACCGTCAGGATGTAATTCCACCAGTCCGTGCGGTCGTGGTAGCTGTGGCCGGTCGGCGGCGGGACGGCCGTGCGGATGCGCGCGGTTGCCGCGTGTCCCAGAACCGGCGGCCAATCGGCGAAGACGGCGCGGATCGTCGAATCCGCGAACCCCTCGTTGCGCAGGCGGACGTCGAACGTCTCGATGGCGTTCGACACCTTGCAGGTGTCGAGCCGCCGGAATGCGTCCACAAGCTCGGCGCGAAGCCGCAGCATGAAGCCCCCGGATGTCCACGACGCGCCGGCGGCGCGCGACGGACCGATGAAAACCGTTGACGAAAAGAGAGGAGAGGGGAGGTTAGCGGCGGGGAGGACCGCGCAACGATCCGCGGTCGGAGACGTCGGGAGCCCCAGGCAGCGCCGGGCCGTCGGCGACTTCGACGTGTTGACCGGTGCGGTCGTCTTCGACGTCCGCCCGGCCAACCGTCGTTGTGTCGGGGGCGATCAAGATCGGCGCCGGCCGGACGTCAACCGAGCGGTAGGGGGCGGACAGACGCGGTTTGGCGTTGGGGGGGTCGACACGCTGCCGGGCGCGTCCGACGGCGGGCACGAGCACCAGTGCGGCGACGAGAGTCAGCGCGGAGACGCGTATGAACCCCATGATCGATGTGCTGCCGCTACTGTAGCGGGGCGGGACGCACGAAATCAACCATCAGGAAATGACCCCGCGCCTGACGGCGTAGAGCACCAGTTCGGCGGTGTTGTGCACGTCGAGCTTCTGCATGATGTGCGCGCGGTGGGTTTCGACGGTCGCCGGGCTGACGAAGAGCAGGTCCGCGACCTCCTTGTTGCTGTGGCCTTCGGCGATCAACTGGAAGATCTCGCGCTCGCGCTCGGACAGCGAATCGAACCGGTCGGCGATCCCCTTTTCGGACAGGTGCCGTACGTAGTCGTCGAGCATGACTTTGGCGACGGCGGGGCTGAAGAACGACTTGCCCGCTGCGATGGCCTCGACGCCGCGAATCAGGTCGGCATCAGCCGAGTCCTTGAGCATGTAGCCGCTCGCGCCGGCCTTCAGCGCCTGGATGATGTACGCCTCGTCCGCGTGCATGCTGAGGATGAGGATGGACACGGTCGGCAAGCGGCGCGAAATCTGGCGCGCCGCTTCGATCCCGTTCAGAATCGGCATGCCGATGTCGAGAATCGCGATGTCGGGCACCGTGGCGAGCGCCTGGCGCACAGCGTCGCGGCCGTCGCTCGCTTCGGCGACCACTGTCCAGTCTTCGCGGTCTTCGAGAATCTTGCGGATGCCCTGGCGGACGAGGGTGTGGTCGTCGCCCACCAGAATCCGCAGCTTACTCACCCCTCACCTCGGTTGAGAAGGCCGCGGCCAGATCGGACGGCGTCTGATCGCCGTTGAGAAGTTCGGACGTGCCTCGCCGTGAGAAAGCCGGGACTTCGACCGTGAGGCGCGTCCCTTTACCCACCGCGCTCTCCAGCCGGACGGTTCCTTTGAGCTGTGCCACCCGTTCGCGGATGCCGACGAGGCCAAGGCCGCGGGTACCGTCCGCGGTGCCGAGCGCCCGCGGATCGAAGCCGACGCCGTCGTCCTCGACAGTGACCAGGAGTGTGTTCGGCAACCGCTGGAGATACACACGGCAGGTCGTGGCGTGCGCGTGCTTGGCCACGTTGGTGAGTGCTTCCTGGATGATGCGGTATGTGGCCGATTCGGTTTCGGAAGCGAGACGCTCGTCCATGCGGTCCTGCAGCAGGTCGGTGCGGAGGCCGTGACGCCTCCCGAAGCCGTTGAGGTACCACTCGACCGCTGCGGCCAGGCCGAGGTCGTCGAGCAGCGCCGGATGCAGCAGGTGGGACAGGTCCCGCACGGTGTGCAGCACGCCATCGGCGATGGCGCGCACGTCGTCCAGGGCTGCGGCCGCCTCGGGCGACCCGTCGATCCCCCGCTGGGCGACGGCGAGCTCGACCTTGATGGCCATCAGCGCCTGCCCGACCTCGTCGTGCAGTTCGCGCGCCAGACTTCGCCGCTCTTCTTCCTGCGCCGTGAGAAGCTTGGCCGACAGCAGCTGCAGGTCGCGGGTGTTCTGCACGTCCTTGGCGCGTTGTCGGCGGATCCTGTCCTCGAGGCGTCCGGCATACAGCGTTGCGAGCAGCGCGATACCCAGACTTGTGGCGAGCGCGACGCCGAGAATCTGCCAGATCCTGCGCTGCGTGGCGTTGTAGACGGCGGCGATGGCGGACTGCTGCTGGATGAACGCGTTGCGGTTGAGCGTCTGTGCCTGCTCCGAGAGGCCGATGACGATTTCGCGGCGGGGCATCACGCGGGCGCGAAGCAGCGTGCGCGCTTCCGTCGGCCAGCGGGCGGAGTCAGTGGCGAGCACTTCGAGCAGCGTCCGGTGGAACTCGCCGATCTCCTCCCGCAGCCGCGCCACCTGCTCGCGCTCGGCCGCCGAGTCGAGCACGGGGACGTACTGCCGCATCGCCTGATCGACGGCCTTGTCCGCGTCCTCCAGGCGGCGTCGATAGTCGGTGGCGGCCTCGCGGTCGCCGTCGAGCAGCGCGTCGCGCACGTAGACGGAGCCGAGCAGGATCTGCGCGCGCACGGTGGAGAGCAGTTCCTGCGCGCGCGCATACCGCGCCGTGATGGTCGCGGCCTGTTGTTCGACGTCGGCGATGCGGCGCGTGAAGTAGTACGCCGCGAACAGCCAGATGCCGACCACGAGGCCGAATCCGAGAAAGAGCGCCGCCCGGATAGGTCTGCCGGACGCATCTCGTGCCATCAGGCGCATCTTATCGTGCCGAGCGGGCCCCGAACGCTCCTCCATGGTTTCCGGCACGAGAATACCCCCTGGACGGGATACGATCGCCGACTCGGCGCCGGTAAGCTCGATCCGATGGTTTCAGGCCGCGACGCATCGCCGGCACCTCCGATCCTGGTGTTTTGCGACCTGGACGACACCTTGTTCGAGCCCCACGCCCTCTGCGTCGACGGCGCGGCGCGACGTGCGCTCGGACGCATCGCGCGCGCCCGTATCCCGGTCGTGTTCTGTTCGAGGAGGACCCGTGCCGAACTCGAGCTGATCCAGCAGGCGCTGGGGATCAACCACCCGTTCATGTCGGAGGGCGGCGCCGCGGTGTATGTCCCACGCGGATATTTCCCATTCCGGCCCGAACAGGCCGCGACGGTGCCGGGATACGAGGTCATCGAGTTCGGAAAGCCCTACGCGGACGTCGTCGATCTGCTGCACCTGACCGCCCGCCGCCTTGGTGTCGACGTGGTGGGATTCAACGACATGTCGGTGGAGGAAGTCGCGAACGACTGCGAGCTGCCGCTCCTGCAGGCGAGGCTCGCCAAGCTGCGTGAATACAGCGAGCTGTTTCGGATCGTGGACGGCCGGGCCGGTGCGCGATCGTCCCTGCTGAGGGCGCTGCGGTCGACGGGCCTCGACAGCACGAGCCACGGCCGGCATCACCACGTGGGCGCCACCCGCCGGGACGTCGGCGGCTATTTCCTTCGGGGCCTGTTCCGACGGGCGTTCGGCGACGTCGTGACGGTCGCGTTCGCCGACTGCGAGACCGCCGTGCCTCTGCTGGTCTACGCCGACGTGCCGATGGTGGTCCGCTCGAATCTGGGCGACGAAACGGCGCGGCTCCTCGCACGCGTTTCGGCGGCGCGATTGACCACGGTGAGTTCGATCGCCGCCTGGGCGGACCTGATCCTCGAGATCGCGCGCACCGTGCAGGACAGTCCACGTCCGTGTCCAGTGTAGGAGGCGCTCATGATGACCGAAACCCTGTCGCTTCAGGACTCCACTTTCCTCGGCCCGGAGCGCTGCCGCCGCTGCGGCTCCGAGGATCTTCGACAACTCGGGAGCGCGCATTCCGCGCTCGCCTGGTTGGTCTGCAATGAGTGCTGGCACGTATGGGGTATTCCCGAAGTGGCGGCGAACCGGCCGGCTTCCATCCGTACCGCCCGCACGCGGTCGCTGCTGAACAACCTTCGCTCCGGAGGACGAATGTGTCGAGCCCGCGTCGCCGCCGTGATCGCGCATGTCTTGAGCCGGGCCGGCATGGTTGCGTGCCTGGTGCTCGCGTGCGCCGCCATGCTCCAGGCCCAGGCGACCCAGGCTCCGGCACAGCCGGTACCCACGCACGGTCGCGTCTTCGCGTCCGACGCGGGGTTGGTTCTGAACTTCGTCAAGCCGGACAAGACGGCCGATTTCGAAGCGATCATGGGGAAGCTGCGGGAAGCGCTGCAGAAAAGTGACAAGCCCGAGCGCAAACAGCAGGCGGCCAGCTGGAAGGTGATGAGGGCGGTCGAGCCAGGGGCCAACGGCAGCGTCCTCTACGTGTTCGTGATTGATCCGGCGGTCAAGGGCGCGGACTACACGGTCTCCACGATTCTTGCGGAAGCCTTTCCCGAGGACGTGCAGGCCTTGTACAAGCAATACGCCGATGCCTACGCGTCCGGGCAGAACTTCGTGAACCTCACGCTGGTGTCCACGCTGGATCAGTAACCGCGCGGCGCTCCGGGTGCGTGACGCCAGTCGGTCGCCATCAACATCTCCTGGGCGTCGATCGAGCCGGCCCGCTGCTCGTGCACCGAGTCGTACCGTCCGTCCGGCGCGAGGGCGGTGGCCTTGGTGTCGTCCCGCAAGTACATGCGAAGCAACTGGCCGATCTCATCCCGGATCGCCGGATCGAGCACCGGACAGAGGACCTCCACCCTGCGGTCCAGATTCCGCTCCATCAGGTCGGCGCTGCCGAGATAGATCTCACGGCTGCCGCCGTTCTCGAAGGCGTACACGCGCGAGTGCTCCAGAAAACGGCCGACCACCGATCGAATGTGAATCAGGTCGCTGACGCCCGGGAGGCCCGGCCTGAGGCAGCAGATGCCCCGCACGACGCCATCGATCCGCACGCCGTCGAGCGACGCGCGATACAGCAGCTGAATGATGCCTGGATCGGCAATCGAGTTGTTCTTGATGACGATGCCGGCGGGCCGGCCGGCACGTGCGTGTGCCATCTCGCGCTCGACCAGACTCCTGAACCGGACACGCAATGAGACCGGCGCGACGAGCAGCGCGCGATACTCGGTCTGGCGGGAGTACCCGGTCAGGTAATTGAACAGCTCGGAGACATCCGCGCCGATGTCCTCGTTTGCCGTGAACAGGCCGAAATCGGTGTAGATCTGGGCCGTGGTCCGATTGTAATTTCCCGTGCCGATGTGGGCGTACCGCTTGAAGCGATCGCCTTCCTTTCTCACGACCAGGCACAGCTTGCAGTGGGTCTTCAGGTTGGCGAGGCCGTACACGACGTGCACGCCGGCCTCCTCCAGCCGTGTTGCCCAGTCGATGTTGCTGCGCTCATCGAAGCGGGCCTTCAACTCGACCAGGACGGCGACCTGCTTGCCGCGCTCGGCGGCGTCGATCAGGCGATCGACGATCGGCGAGTTGCTCCCGATCCGATAGAGCGTGATCTTGATGGCCACCACCTGCGGATCCTCGATGGCGGCGTCGAGGAACGTCTCGACCGCAGAAAACGAATCGAACGGGTGGTGCACCAGCACGTCCTGGTCCCGGATGCGATCGAACACCACATCGCGCTGGCTGTCGTGCCAGACGGTCCGCGCCACAAACGGCGTGTCCTTCAGGTCTGGCCGCTGAAGCCGCATGAGGGTGAACCAGTCGGCCATGGCCAGCCGCGCCCTGGTGGACACCACCGCCGACTCGTCCAGCTCGAAGTTCTCGACCAGGATGTTCCGGACCCGCAGCGGCATGTCGGCTTCCGCCTCGAGCAGCGTGATGGGGCCGTGCCGGAGGGCCCTCAGGCTCTGGTCCACGGACTCCAATAGATCGTCGGCCTCCTCTTCTCGCAGCACGATGTCGGTGTCGCGAATGATGCGGAACAGATGCGCGCTGCGAACGCCCACGCCCGGGAAGAGCTCGCCGAGATTCAGCCGGACGACGTCCTCGAGCCACGCAAACGTTTCGCCCGGGCGCCCGGCCAGCGGCGCTGGAATCGAAATGAAGCGCGGCAGGACGTCCGGCACCTTCACGCGGGCGAACTTCGTCGACCCCTGATCCTCGACCACGACGGCGAAGCTCTTGCTCCGACTCGAGATGTAGGGGAAGGGGTGTCCTCGATCGAACGCCAGGGGTGTCAGCGCCGGGCTGACGTTGTCGCGGAAGTAGCCCGCCAGATACGCCGCCACGTCAGGCGTGTACTGGTCGCGTTCGAGGAAATGGACGCCGGCTGAGGCCAGCAGAGGAAGGAGCCGGTCATTCCAGCAGCTGGCGATCGCGGTGAGCATGCGACCCGCGCGTGCGCGCGCGGCGCTCAGCTGCTGCTCGACCGTCAATCCGTCGGGGGACCGCGTGGCCAGCCCGGCCCGGTACTGCCGCGTGAGCGTGGCGACCCGGATCATGAAGAACTCGTCCAGGTTGTTCGCTGCGATGGCGAGAAACTTCACGCGCTCGAGCAACGGATGCGCGTCGCTGTGGGCATGGGCCAGCACGCGCTCGTTGAACGCAAGCCAGCTGAGCTCCCGGTTGATGTACAACCGCGGATCGCTGCCATCGAACGCGTCGGTCGCAACACCGCCCCTTCTGACGATTGTGTCGTTTTCGTGGCCCATCGTGTTCGCGTCTGCCGATCATATCCGCCGAAAATTGTGGCGATCCTGTCGAGGCCGTACGTTTACACGGAATTTACGATGGAGCACCGCGTGTCGGATCCAAGATGGAGCCCGACCTTCACAAAGGCATCATTCATGTTCTCCATCGCCCTTCGTCATGAACAGCACACGCGTCAGTACGCGATGTCCGCCTCGCAGCCGTCAGGTTGGGAGCTGACGCTGCAGGAAGACCTCGAGCGGACCAGGAGCGTGCACTTCGAGGATTGGCACCGCGTCGAACGCGCGGTGGCCGTGGTCAGGCTGGAGGTCGAAAACCTGACGGCAAGAGGCTGGCAAGTCGAGGCCAGCCGCGGCATTCTGCTCGAATCGTAAGTCGTTCCACGCCCGCTTCCAGACACACAAAGGGCCGGACATCGCGTCCGGCCCTTCGTGTGTCTGACAGGCCCCGCGGCAGGCCTAAAGGCCTGCGCTGCTTCTGAGCCTAGAAGTTCAACCGCAGCGCGAACTGAATCTGACGGGCGGTTCCCAGCCCCACGGTCCTTCCGACCGTGCTCGTGATCGTCCCGAACGTGCCGGCCGCGGCCGCCGTGTACGGCTGGCCCGGCTGGACCCTGTTCGCCTCGGTCAGGGCGTTGGCCGGCAGGGCCACCGGCAACGTACCGACAGGGTTCGTGAAGTTCGCGACGTTGAACAGGTTGAACACTTCGAAGCGGAACTCGACGTTGCGTTCCGGCGAGAAGGGCCAGTGCTTCGAGGCCACGAAGTCGACCTGCCGGAAATTCGGTCCATGGAGCGAGTTCCGCTCCAGGTTGCCGTAAGTGCCGGGCTTGGGCGCCGCGAACGCCGCCGGGTTCAGGAACAACAGGCCGCCGTCCTGGATGAACGGATCCACGCCGGGAATCAGATCCGGCCGCCTGACGTTGCGCGACGCGCCGCCGCCAGGCGTATTGATCACCGCCGTACGGCCAGCCGCGGGATTTGCGAACACGTTGCCGGCCGCATCCAGGTAGACGACGTCGGGACGGGTGACGAGCACGTTGATCGGCAGGCCGCTGCGCATGTTGACGATGCCGCCGATATCCCAGCCGCCCATGACCGCATCCGCGAAGCCCGTCGCGGCATGCTGACGGTTGCGGCCGTACGGGATCTGATACAACGCGCTCAGGTTGAACGTATGCCGGACGTCGAAGTTGTTGTAGCCGTTGTCGTAATCGAAGTCCGAGAGATTGCGTGCGACGTTGCCGGAGGTGAGCGCCTCGTTCGACCCGGCGGTGTTGCCGTAGCTCTTGCCCAGGGTGTACTGCACGTTCAGCGACAGCCCGGTCGCCGATCGCTTGCTCAGCGACAGCATCATCGCGTTGTAGCTGTCGTGACCGCCGCTCGTCTTGAAGTCGACTTCGGCGTACGGGTTCTGAACGGCGGTCGGCCGGCCTGCGGCGTCGCGCGCCGTCACGATCGACCACTCGCGGACGACGACGGCCGCGTTCGCCGGGTTCGTGTTCGTGTAGACGCCGACGATCTGGTTCGCGACGCTGCGCAGGAACAGGTTGTGACCCTGGCTGCCGACGTAGGCGGCGGTCGCCGACATGCGTCCCGGCAGTTCCTGCTGAACCGACGCCGTGTACTGATACACGCGCTCCGGAATCGTGTATTCGTTGGCGTAGGCCCGCGGCTGATATTGCCGGTTGTTCGGGTTGCTCGTGAACAGTGCCGTCAGCACCGCAGGATCGACCGGGTAGGCGGCGTTGCTGAGCGTGGAGGCGACGCGGTCGCTCTCGACCGGCTGGATCTGATCTTCGGTCTGGCCGGGTCCGACGAAGATGCCGAACCCCGTCTTGAAGACCGTCTTGCCCGGCGCGTACGCGAGCGACACGCGCGGCTGGAAGTTGCTCTTCTTCGACGAGTACAGCGGCGTCGTGTTGGGATCGATCACGCCCGTGTCGATGTTCCACTTCACGATCAGGTTGTTTTCCTCGGTCAGCGGCGAGTAGTAGTCGTAACGCACGCCATAGTTCAGCGTCACGTTCGGCCGGGGATGCCACTCGTCCTGGGCGAAACCGATGAGGTAGTTCTGCACGATGTTGCGCGGGCCGGTGGCGCCACTGTTGAACGGGCTCGGCGCGCTCAGGTCGCCCAGATACTGGATGGATGACGCCTGGTTGGCCAGGAACTGCGTCAGGCCCGCGTACGTGTACGTGGTGCCACCGATGCGGTCCGTCGACATTCTGATTCCACGGAATTCGCCGCCGAATTTCGCGTAGTGGCTGCCGGTCACATAGCTGAAGCTGTCGGCGACCGTCAGCGAATAGGGATCGTACGGCTGCGCGTGGCCGTTCGTCGCGCTGTTGGCCCGCACCAGGCCCCCAGGCACGACGATGCCGGACGATGAACCCTGGCCGGCGATGCCCGTGTTGGCGACCGATCCGCTCAGGTTGATGGCGAGGTTGTTGAAGTCGACGCCGTTGATCACCGGTGCCTGTCCGATGATGTTCGAGGGCGCCGAATTGTACCCGAACTTGAACTCGTTGATGGCTTTGTCGGACATCACGCCCTGCAGGTTGAAGATCGCGTTGGTCGGGTCGTCCGTGATGTGCACGACGCGGCCGCTCACGCCCTCGGGCTGATCGCTTTTCCCCTGGTCGTGGAACACGCGCATGTACGTGGACCAGTTGTTGCTCATCTTGAAATCGAATCGCGCGCTGAAGGAGTTCTCCCGTACTTGCTGGAGCCCCTGCAGTTGCGCGATGTCGAAGTCGGGGTTCGTGGACTTGCCCGGCAGGATAACGGCGCTCGGGCTCATGAACCCCGGCCGCAGCGCTGCCACCGCCGGCACGGCCCGGGCCCAGGCCGCCGCGCTCGGCACGGCCTCGACGGCGTTGAAGCCGGCGTCCAGGTTGTAGCCCTCGAAGCTGCCGAAGAAGAACGCGCGATTTTTCGCAATCGGCCCACCGACGGATCCGCCGAACTGGTGCTGGTCGAGGGTCGACTTCGGCAGCCCGGCGTACGTGTCGAAGTAGTTGGGCGCGTCGAGCGCGTCGTTCCGGAGGTATTCGAACACCGAGCCGTGGAAGGCGTTGCCGCCCGACTTGGTGACGACGTTCACCTGGCCGCCCGTGCCGGTGCCGTGTTCGGCCGGGTAGTTGTTGGACTCGATGCGGAATTCCTGCACGTTCTCGAGGCTCGCCTGCAGTTTGAACGGCGTGGGAATCTCGCCGTTCAGGTTGCCCGGTGCCGAATCGATGATGGCCGACCCTTCGATGCCGTCGTACCGGATCGCGTTCTGCTCGACGGCTCGCCCGCTGAACCGGATGTCCTGCCACGTGCCGGTGCCGGCGTTCTGCGACCCCGGCGCCTGGAGCATCAGCTGCGACATCTGGCGGCCGTTGACGGGCAGGTTGTTGACGTCGCGCTCACCCACGTTGACGCCGACGCGGGCCGAGCTCATGTCCACCACCGGAGCCGTGCCAACGACCGTCACGGCCTCCTGCACGCCCGCAGGTTTGAACTCGAAGTCGAGGCTCAATTCCTGGCCGACGGCCAGATTCATGGCCGTGTACTCGATGGGCGCGAAGCCGTCCCTCTCAGCCCGAATCGTATAGGTGGACGGTTTGAGCGACCCGACAAGGAAGTAGCCCTGCGGGTTGGTCAGCACCACCCGCTCTTCGCCCGTCTTTTCGTTTGTGACTTTGACCTTCGCGCCCCCAACAAAGGCGTTGGACTGGTCGCGAACGGTTCCAGTGAAGCGGCCCTGGTCTACTTGCGCGAAGGCTGGCGCCGCGATCAGAAGTGTCACTATGAAGGCCGTCCCCCAGTTGCGGTAACTCATCGATCCCCCCCATGGCCGGCTCAAGCCGGACCGTACGTCGGGAATCAGCGTAAAAGGGGGGTGTGATGGGGACGTGACGGGGGTGTTACGGGACGGTTAACTGTGGCGCTGGGGACTGAGGTTAGAGGTTAGAGGTTAGGGGCTGGGGTTCGTCGCTCCGCGGCTTGTCAGCCAGCCCACCGCGCCGGCGATAAGACCCCAGATCAGGATCGTGGCGACGCTGATCGTGCCGCGCGTCCCGCGAAGATTGAAGTCGATCACCATCCAAAACGCACGCGCCAACACAACGGCCACCGCCCAGTGGAAGGCGAGCTGGAAACGCATCATATGGGTCAGGGCGACCGTCAGAGGCGGGACAGCCAACACACTGACTGCCAGTAGAGAGAACACCACGCGGTCCGGCGTGCCGTCCGGGCGACTGTTCACGCCGAAGTGCACCGCGAGAGTTACAGGCAGCCGTGGCCATGCCCACGCGAGACGTCCGGCCAACAGCAATGGCACGAGCGCCATCACGAGCGCGTGTATCCTCTGTCGGGCACGCGAAGACTCGAGGGCAACCGTCCCCAACCTCTAACCTCTAGCCCCAGGCCCTCGCCTCTAGACCCTAGTCCCCGATTCGATCACACCGTCTTTGGGCACGATGATGATGCCGCCGCGGATGTAGTAGCCGGGGCCGTTGGCCTCCTGGACGCCGGCGGCGTTGGTCAGGCTCACGCCGTTGCCGATCCGCGCGTTCTTGTCCACGATCACCCGGTCGAGGACGACGTCGCGGCCGATGCCGAGCCGTGGCCGGTTGCCGCGTGCGGGCGCCTCGTCGTCGGACTCGTAGAAGTCCGCGCCCAGGAGCACGGAGCGCGTGATGCGCGTCCCGGACCGGATGTTGGCGCGGATCCCGATGACGGATTGCTCGATCGCGCATTTGTCGATGTCGCACCCTTCGGCGATGATCGCGTCGCGCACGGTGCAGTCGGCGAGCCGGGCGCCCGGCAGAAAGCGCGGCCGCGTGTAAATCGGCCGGCGCGGATCGTAGAAACTGAAGGGCGCGCCTGGCTGTGTGAGCATGACGTTGGCGTCGTAGAACGACTGGATGGTCCCGACGTCGGCCCAGTAGCCTCGAAACAGGTGGGCTTGCACCTCGTAGTGGTTCAACGCGTGGGGGATGATTCCCCGTCCGAAGTCCGTTGAGTCGTCCTGCTCGAGCACCTCGAAGAGGACCTCGCGCGAGAAGACGTAGATGCCGAGCGAGGCGACAAACGGCTTGTCCGGCACATGCCCGCCAAACGACGCGCCTGCCGGAATACTGCGGCTGATTTCGGCGAGACGCCCGGCGTCCGGCTTCTCGTCGAACCCGACGATGTGGCCCTCGCGGTCGAACCGCAGGATGCCCATGGCCGACGCCTCTTCAGATGTCACCGGCTGCGCCGCGATCGTGATGTCGGCCTGCCGATCGATGTGCGCGTCGACGAGCTCCGAATAGTCCATGCGGTAGAGGTGGTCACCGGCGAGGATGACGTAGTAGTCGGCTTCGTGCCGGGTGATGTGGCGCGCAGCCTGACGGACCGCGTCAGCGGTGCCCTGAAACCAGCTCGAGTTGTCGGGCGTCTGCTCGGCCGCCAGGATCTCGACGAATCCCTGGCTGAAGAGGTCCATCCGGTAGGTCTGCCCGATGTGACGGTTGAGCGACGCCGAGTTGAACTGCGTCAGGACGAAGATCCGCCGGATATCGGCGTGGAGGCAGTTGCTGATCGGGATGTCGATGAGGCGGTATTTGCCCGCAATCGGCACCGCCGGCTTCGAGCGAAGCTGCGTCAGCGGGAAGAGCCGCGAGCCTTGTCCACCGCCGAGCACGAGCGCGAGAACTTCGTTGTGAAGGGCCATCGGGTGCCACGAATGCTACATCGGGGCGCGCCCCGCGTGTAACGGCCGTGTAAACTTATCTGCTACAATCCTGAGGTTTTGGGCCACGCCGGCCGGAACGGCAGTGTCGGCTCTGTTGGGGAACGTCTGGGGGACATGGATTGGCTTTTCGTCTGATTCCGCGGGAAGAAAAGTTCTTCGCCGACTTCCTCGCCATGGCCGACGAGCTGCAGAAGGGCGCGCGGCTGCTGGAGGCCATGCTCGCCGCCGACAAGCCCATCTGGGACAAGGCCGATGAGATCAAGGAAGTCGAGCACAAGTGCGACTTTCTGACCCACGAGATTATCCAGCGCCTCAACCGGACGTTCGTCACGCCGATTGACCGCGAAGACATCCACGAGCTGGCCCGCTCGCTCGACGATGTGATGGACGCGATCGACGCCTCGGCGGCGGTGGTGCGGCTGTATCGCCTCGACGCCGTGCGTTTCGGCGCGCGGGAGCTGGCGAAGGTCATCTCGGCGTCCACCGTGGCCATCCGTCAGGCGATCGCCGCCCTCGGCGACGGCGGCAAGAGCCTCGCGGTGCACTCGGTCGAGATCAACCGGCTCGAGAACGAAGCCGACCGCATCCACCAGCAGAGCGTCGGACGCCTCTTCGACGAGGAAACGAACCCCATCGCCGTGATGAAGTGGAAGGAAACGCTCGACTTCCTCGAAGAAGCGACCGACCGCTGTGAGGACGTTGCCAACGTCATCGAGGGCGTCGCGGTCAAGCACGGTTAGGCGCTGATGCTCTTCTGGTCCGTCGCCGGGCTCGTCTTCATCGCCCTCGTCTTCGATTACATCAACGGATTTCACGACGCGGCCAATTCCATCGCGACGGTGGTCTCGACCCGCGTGCTGTCGCCGGCCAAGGCCGTCGTTTGGGCCGCGTTCTTCAACTTCATCGCGGCGTTTGTCTTCGGCACGGGCGTGGCGCAAACGATCGGCAAGGGCACGGTGGACATCACTATCGTCACGCTGGCCGTGATCTGCGCGGGATTGATTGGCGCGATCGCGTGGAGCCTGCTGACGTGGTGGCTGGCGCTGCCGACGAGCTCGTCGCACGCGCTCATCGGCGGCTATGCGGGCGCCGCGATCGCCAAGGGCGGCATGGCGGCGGTTCTGTGTGTCGAGTGCACCGCCTGGACCAAGACGCTCGCCTTCATCGTCGTGTCGCCGTTCATCGGCCTCGCCGTCGGCTACGGCCTGATGATCGCGATCTACTGGCTGCTGCGGTACATGCCGCCCGGGCGCGTCGACAACTGGTTCCGCCGTCTACAGCTCGTGTCGGCGGCCTTCTTCAGCCTCAACCACGGTGGGAACGACGCGCAGAAGACCGCGGGAATCATCTCGGCCGTGCTCTTCAGCTCGGGCTACATCACGACCTTTCACGTCCCGCTGTGGGTGCAGATGTCCGCGTATGCCGCCATCGGGCTGGGCACGCTGGCCGGCGGCTGGCGCATCATCCACACGATGGGCTCGAAGATCACGAAGCTGCAGCCGGTCGGCGGGTTCGCGGCCGAGACGGGCGCCGCCGTGGCGCTGTTCACCGCGACGCACTTCAGCATCCCCGTGAGCACCACGCACGCCATCACCGGGGCGATCGTCGGCGTCGGGTCGACGAGGCGCCTGTCAGCCGTCCGCTGGGGGGTGGCGACGAGGATCGTCTGGGCATGGCTGCTCACGATTCCCGCGGCCGGGGCCATTGGCGCGGGGACGTACCTGCTGCTCCGTGCCGCCGGCGCCCGCTGAGTGTCCCCCCGTTTTACTTTTCCACTTTGAACTTTCTACTTTAAACTTTCACCCATGAGGCTCTTTGTTTCGGCCGTCCTGCTCGCGGCTGCCGTCGCCTCCCTCGCGGGGCAGGCGCCCGCCAAATCGTCGACCGCGCCGAAAACGCCCTGGGGCGATCCCGACATCTCGGGGCTCTTCACGACAGACGACGAGCTGGGCGTGCCGTTCGAGCGGCCGGCTCAGTTCGGCGATCGGCAGTTGGTGACCTCCGAGGAATTCGCGCAGCGGCAAGGGCAAGCCGAGCGGCTGGAGGAAGCCGATCGCGAGGCCTTCGTGACCCCGCGGCAGACCGCAGAGGGCGGTCCCGTGGCCGGCGGCACCGGGCCGCCCGCGCACTGGATCGAGCGCGGGAAGCCGTCGCGCCGGACGTCTCTCATTATCGACCCGCCGGACGGCCGTATCCCGTTCCTGAACGACGAGGCGCGCCGCCGGGGCGCCGCCGCTTCGGCCCGCACGCCCGAACGCCCGTCGTTCAACGGGCCAGAGGATCTCGATCGCTACGACCGCTGCATCACGCGCGGGTTCCCGCATGTGATCTTCCCGACGATCTACGACAACACGTCGCAGATCGTCCAGGGGCCGGGCTACGTCTCGATTCGCTACGAGATGATTCACGACGCCCGCGTGATCCCGCTCGACAACCGGCCGCATCTCTCGCCCGCGATCCGTTCGTATTTCGGCGACTCGCGCGGACACTGGGATGGCGACACGCTGGTCGTCGACGTCACCAACTTCTCCCGCAATGCCGGCTATCGGGGCGCGACGACGAACCTGCACGTCGTCGAGCGCTTCAAGCGCATCGATGCCAGCACCGTGCACTACGAGCTGACGGTCGAGGACCCGACGACGTTCTCGCGACCGTGGACGGCGTCGCTCGACCTGAAGAAAGACCCGCGCCAGGTGCAGGTGCCCGAGTACGCGTGCCACGAGGGCAACTACGCGATGTTCAACATCCTGAGCGGCTCGCGGGCCGAGGAAAAGGCCGCGTCAGGCCAGCGGTAGGGTGATCGTCACGCGCGTGCCGCCTTCGGGCCGGTTCTCGGCGCGAACGCTGCCGCCGTGGAGCTCGATCAGGTGCTTCACGATGGCCAGACCGAGACCGGTGCCGCCGGGGTCGCGCGCGCGCGACTTGTCCACGCGATAGAAGCGCTCGAACACCCGCGAGAGATCCTCGTCCGGTATGCCCGGACCTTCATCGGATACGGAGAGATCGACGGAGGCGTCACTGCGGCCGGCATCGATCCGGATGGTCGTGTGCTCAGGCGAGTACGTGATCGCGTTCGCGACGAGGTTGCGGAGCGCGTCGTGCAGCTTCGCGGGATCGCCACGCAGGGAGTCGGCGCCCGGCCCGACGGCGACCTCGATCTGCTGATCGCGCGACTCGGCCGACGGCCCCACATCGGCGACCACGCCCTGGAGGAGATTCCGCGTATCGCACGAGATGATGTCGAGCGTTTCCTGGCCCGCGTCGAGACGGGCGAGCCGCAGCAGATCCTTGACCAGGCGCTCCATGCGTTCCGAGTGGCGGGCGATGATGCCGAGAAACGTCCGGCCCTGCTCGCCGGACGCGTCGGTGTCGAGCAGGGCTTCGACGTAGCCGCGGATGGCCGTCAGCGGCGTCCGCAGCTCGTGCGAGACGTTCGCGACGAAGTCGCGCCGGATCTGGTCCGCGCGCCGCAGATCCGTGATGTCGTGCAGCACGAGGACGGCGCCGTGCGCGCCGCCGCCGGCGGCGGGCGTCGCCCGCGCCATGATCGTCCGCGACGGGTCGCGCGGTGGAGACAGCTGCAGCGCATCGGGTGGCCGCCCCGAGAGCGCCGCGGCCACCAGCTCCGCGATCGCGGGATGGCGGATGAACTCGAGGTAGTGCCGCCCGAGCGCCAGGTCGTCGAGCCTCAGCATCCGCCTCGCCGCGACGTTGGCCAGCTGCAGTTTGCCATGCGGATCGACGACGATGACGCCTTCGATCATGCCGGCGAGGATGGCTTCCATCCGGGCATGATCGCGGGCCTGCTCCGCGAGCTGCCGTCCCACCACCTGGACCGAGTCGTCCAGCGCCCGCGCGACGCTGCCGAGCTCGTCGTCGCCGTAGTCGAGGCCGGAGGGCGAGAGGTCGCCGGTGCCGTAGCGTTTCGCGACGCCGGCGATCGCGTGCACGCGGTGGCCGACGCGCGCGGAGATGATCCAGCTGATGGCGGCCGCGCCCGCCAGCGCGAGGACGAGCGCCGCGGCGATCGCGGCCAGCATGGAGCGGAACTGTTGGCGAATATCGGTGAGCGGCAGCGCCACGCGGACGAACGCGATGGCCGGGTGGGTGACCGGCACGGCGACATACAGCATGTCGATGTTGAGCGTGTCGCTGTGGCGGCGGCCCTTACCCAGGCCGTGCTCCCTGGCCTCGACCACCTCGGGGCGAGACGCGTGGTTCTCCATCCGGGCGACGCCCTCGAGGGTTTCCGACGAATCGCCGACCACGCGGCCGTCGGCGGCGATGAACGTCACGCGGGCGCCGACCAGCCCGCCGATGCGGTCGGCTTCGGCGTCGAGCTCCGCGACGGCCGAGGCCGGTGCCGCACGCGCCAGCAGTTCGCCTGCCAGACGCGCCTCCGCTGTCAGCGTCTGTTCGATCTGCGCATCGGTCCGGCGCGCGGCGGTGCTGGCGAACAGCAGACCCGCCACCGCCAGCCCGATCGCCGCCGCCACCGTCCCCGCCGAGAACAACTTGGTCTGAAACGTCACGAGCCTGGTTTCACGAAGACACGAAGATCACGAAGGTACACGAAAACCATCGAGGCTTTCGTGGCCTTCGTGACTTCGTGATGTACGGCTGCGGGGCTAGTCGCTCGCGACATTTGGATCGTCGAGGAGCTTGTACCCGAATTGCTTCACCGTCACCAAGGCGGTGGCGAGGAGGGGGAGTTTTTCGCGCAGCCGGCGGACGTGGACGTCCACCGTGCGCGTGCCGCCCGTGTAGCGATAGCCCCAGACGTCGGTCAGGAGAAGATCGCGCGACAGCACGCGGCCGCGATGCTGCAGGAGGTACTCGAGGAGCAGGAACTCCTTCGCCGTGAGCGTGACCACCTTGCCCGCCACCGACACCGTGTGCTGTTCCGCGTCCACCACGATTGGCCCGTAGGTGGTGGTCCGGCCCTGCGCCGGTGCGGAGCGCTTCGCGCGGCGCAAGAGCGCGCGGACGCGCGCCACCAGCTCGTTCGGGCTGAACGGCTTCGCCAGGTAGTCGTCGGCGCCCAGCTCCAGGCCGACGATCCGATCGGATTCCTCGGCGCGCGCCGTCAGGATGATGATCGGGATGCCGGCCGTGGCGTCGTTCGATCGCGCGACCCGGCAGATTTCGAGGCCGTCCACCTGTGGCAGCATCAGGTCGAGCACCAGCAGGTCTGGCGGCCGGGCGGCAATGGCCGCGAGCGCCTCGCGCCCGTTCGCCACCGTCTCGGCGGAAAAGCCCGCCTTGCCGAGGTAGTGCACCACCAGCTGCGCGATGTCCGGATCGTCTTCGACGACGAGCACTCGCGTCACGGGAATATTCTAGTGGAGGCTAGAGGCTGGGGACTTGGGGCTTGGGGCGATTGTCCCCAGACCCTAGCCCCCAGCCTCCAGCCCCCTATAATCACTCCATGGTCCTTCTCGTGTTGCTCGCGCAACTCCTGGGCGCGTCGTCGACGCCGCATATCAAGATGGCGGCAGGCGTGAGCACGGCCGAGGCGCGGCCGGGGGCGACGATCAAGGTGTTCGTGGACGTGATGCCGGACCCGAAGGTGCACGTCTACGCGCCCGGCGCGAAGGACTACCTGCCGATTGCGCTGACGATTACGCCGCGCGCCGGCCTCAAGGTCGGCAAGCTGGCGTACCCGAAATCGCAGGACTGGTACTTCGAGCCGCTCAAGGAACACGTGCCCGTGTTCACTGCGCCGTTTCGCCTCGAGCAGACGATTACGTTCGGTGCGCCGCTCAAGGCCGGCGATCGCGTGACGGTGGCGGGAGTGTTGAACTACCAGGCATGCGACGACGCGGTGTGCTTCAACCCGGTGGCGGCGCCGGTCAGTTGGTCAGTAACCGTGAAGTGAGCGGGTAGCCCCAGAACACGCCCAGCACCATCGACGCGCAGCCGACCGCGAGCGACATCCCGCGGACGAGCGTGCGGTTCGTGCCCAGCCTGGCGATCGGCCAGCCCAGCAGTCCCGACAGCACGGCCATGCCGAGCGTGGACCCGAGACCGAAGAGCGCCATGTAGGCGATCCGCGCCGTCGTGGACGACAGCGTGGCGAGCACGAGCGCCGTCAGCGCGCCGCTGCCGGCCAGGCCGTGCACGGCGCCTACCAGGAGCGGCCGGCGGGCGAGCGTCCACTTGCCGACGTGGACGTGCGGCGCGGCGCCCGGGTGGTTGTGCACCAGGCGGCCGTGATGATGTTCGTGACCCTGGCCGACGCGGCCCTGACGCACGGCCAGCAGCACCGCGCGGGCGCCGAGGCCGACGAGCATCACGGCGACGAACAGCTCGAACAGATCCGACACGCGCGCGGGCATCTCCGCGCGGAGCACCACCAGCACGGCGCCGACGACGACGAGCGACAGCGTGTGGCCGATCCCCCAGAAGGCGCCGAGCATCGCCGCGCGGTAGCTGCTGCGCTCGCCGGTCACGAGCGTCGACACCGCCGTCAGATGATCGGGTTCGAGCGCGTGGCGCATGCCGAGCAGCGAACCGAGCCCGGAGCTCGTGAGGATTTCGAGAACTGGCATAATGGGGAGCCTGGCTATTCTAGCGTGAATCTTCTGAGTATCCTCCTTGTCGCGGCCGGCGGCGCGATTGGTTCGGTGGCACGCTATCTGTTGTCGACTCTTGTCCTGCGGCTGTCCGGTTCGCTGTTTCCGTCCGGCACGTTCGCCGTCAACCTGATCGGGTGCATCGTCTTTGGAGTGATCGCGGGAGCGGCCGAGCAGCGCGTGCCGCTTTCGCCCGCGTCGCGCGCGTTCCTGCTTGTCGGCGTGCTGGGCGGGTTCACGACGTTTTCGTCGTACGCCTTCGAAAGCTATGCGTTGCTGCGAGACGGGCAGTTCGTCGCGGCCTCCGTCAACGTCGTCGGACAGGTCATGGCCGGCCTCGCGGGAGTGGCGATCGGTTTCGCGCTCTCCCGATGACGCTCCGATCATTTGGTCATTCGGTCATCTGGCCATCGTTGGTGCATCGATCAGATGGCCCGATTGATCAGCGATGACCAAATGACCAAGTGACCAGAAGACCAGATGATTTATGACCATACCAACAGAAGGAAAGCTCCTGCGGATCTTTATCGGCGAAGCCGACCGCTGGCACGGTGCGCCGCTGTACGAGGCAATCGTGCTCGAAGCGCGAAAGCGCGGGCTGGCTGGCGCGACCGTGATGAAGGGGTTCATGGGCTTCGGCGCTCACAGTCGCATTCACACCGCCAAGCTGCTCGAGCTTTCCCAGGACCTGCCGATCGTGATCGAGATTGTGGACGCGCCGGACAAGATTGAAGCGTTCATGCCCGATCTCGAAAAGATGGTGGGGGACGGGCTCATCACGCTGGAGAGGGCCGAGGTGCTGCTCTACCGGCCCTCCCGAGAGACATGAATTTCGTCATCTCGTCATTTCGCCGTCGGACCATCGTTTGTTCATTTCCCAATTGATCAAATTGATCAGCAATGACCAGATGACCAAATGACTAAGTGACCAAATTCACTCTCGTATGAGCGTGGTGTACCTGAGGTGCAATTTCCAGAGCCCGTCCTGCTTCAGGTAGACCCAGCTCTGGCGCGTCGGGCTGGCTTCGTGGCCGCGCAGCGTGACGATGCCGACGTCGCCGTACGCGGCGATGCGGACTTCGTCCACGACGGCGAGCGGGCCTTTCGCGCGCTTCGCGATCGTGTCCAGCCACTGATCGCGCGCGATGGCGTCGCCGCCGGTCGTCAGGCGGAGGGAGTGGTCCGTCGAGAACAGGCGGTAGGACGCCGGGTCGGCCTCGGAGAACGAGCGCATCAGCGCGTCCTGCGATTTCCACAGCGCTTCTTCCACTGCTCCGCGCGGAGTGAAGATCTCCATCGTGTTCGGCAGCGGACCTGACGGCGACGCCACGCCCGTCCGGGCGCCGATCCACGTTGTCTGCGCGGCGACGATGGCCCAGATGTTGTTGTTCCCCCGCGTCCAGATGCGCAGCACGCGTTCGCGGTCGCCGGCGCCGCCGGGCGTTTCAAGCCCCGTGACGATGGCCGTGTCGCCGTGCCGTTCGACCGAGACGTCGCGCATGCGCGGCTGGCGCGCGTCGGCGTCGATCGCCTGTTCGCGCGTCTCGTACTGGCCGAGTGCGCTGATGCCGCGATAGGCGGGGGAGTAGAAACGCGCGGCGTTCCCGCCGTCGCGAATCGCGTCGGCGCGCTGTTGCTCGAGCCGTGCGACATCGTCAGCCGGCGTCTGTGCCCGCAGCAGGACGGATCCAGTCACCGCAACGGCCGCGAGCATCGTGAGCGTACTTCTCAACTTTGCACTTTGAACTTCCAACTTTCTTCTAGGCTTCCCTGACCCCGTGGCTTCGAATGACGAGGAAGTAGATCGCGACCAGGACCAGCAGGACGCCGTTGATGCCGATCACCATCGGCGCGCCGATGAACGTCGCGAAGTAGCCGCTGAGGAGGCTGCCGAGCGGCATGCCGCCGCGGAACGCCACCATGTAGATGCTCATGACGCGCCCGCGCATCTCGTTGGGCGCGATGAGCTGCACGAGCGAGGTGACGGTCGAGAACACCATCATCAGCGCCGCGCCGGTGAAGAAGAGCAGGATCGCGCTGACCCACAGCAGGTGCGACGAGGCGAACGCCACGATCAGGACGCCGTACACGGCCTGCATCAGCAGCGCCGTCAGCCCCATCCGCTTGAATTTGCCGAGCCACGCCACGATGAGCGCGCCGAGGACCGATCCGGTGCCCGACGCGGCCATGAGCATGGCGTAGGCGCTGGCGTTGGCGTGAAACACGCTCTTCGTGAACGCCGGCAGGAACGTCAGGATCGCAAACCCCAGGAACGTCGTGGCCGCCGCCAGCACGATGAGGGCGACCAGGCTGCTGTGGCCGCGGACGTAGTCGAAGCCGCCCTGGAGTTCCTCGCGCATGCGCTTGGTCTGCGTCGGCGGCACGTGCTTCACGTGCAGCGACATCAACGTGCCGATCACGATGAGGAACGACAGCGCGTTGAGGGCGAAGGCGGCGTTCATGGCCTGCGGCTCGTCGTAGCCCCCGCGTTTGAAGACGATCAGTGTCAGCGCGAAGAGCGTCGGGCCGAGGACGCGCGCCAGGTTGAACTGGATGGAGTTGAGCGCGATGGCGTTCGGCAGATCCTTCTTGTCCACGAGCTGGGGCAGCAGCGACTGATACGCCGGCCCGCCGAACGACTGCGCGACGCCCGTCACGAACGACAGCGCCATGATGTGCCAGACCTGGACGACGTGGAAATACATCAGGGCGGCGAGTGTGGCTGAAGTCGCCATCTGGATGTACTGGGACGCCATCAGCGTCCTGCGCTTGTCGTAGCGGTCGGCGAACACGCCGCCGATGAGCGTGAAGAGGATGATCGGCAGCTGCTGGAGGAACGCGTCGAGCCCGAGGTAGAACGTGGACCCCGTCAGCGAGAGGACCAGCCAGTTCTGCGCGACGATCTGCATCCAGGTGCCGATCGCCGAGCTGCAGGCGCCGATCCACTGGACGCGGAAATCCCGGTAGGTGAAGGCCGCCAGCGTGCGCCGCAGGCCGCGCCCAAACGACGTGGACGGCCTGGCGCCGGTGACGTCGGTGAGAGGGGTCTCGGCGGAGACGACCGGCTCGGTGGTTTTCGCGGCGGCGGTTTCTGCCAAAGGGTCCTAAGCGTTTGTGATACAGGCCTTTAGGGTCTGGGTGGTCATCTTACATTAAGTTCGGGCTTGATCGGGCTGGAGAGCCGCGCTATAGTTCGCGTACAGGCGAACAAAAAGCGAAAATAGTATGGCTTCTCTCGCACGCGCTGAGCTCGAATCACTCCTTCATACGAAAAAGCTCGATCGGACGCTTACCCGCGGCCCGCGTCCCGGGCTCGAGTACGCCTCGACCGGACACGCTGCCTTAGACGCCCGGCTGCACGGCGGCGTCCCGCGCGGCCACGTTTCCGAGCTCATCGGCCCCCGGTCGTCGGGGCGGACGCGCCTGCTGTTCCAGCTGCTGGCGGCGGCCAGCGCGCGCGGCGAACTGATCGCGCTCGTCGATGCGCTCGACATGCTCGACGTGGAATCGGCCGCCGAGGCCGGCATCGACCTCGATCGGCTGCTCTGGATCCGCGGCTTCGTCGTGCCGAACCCCGGGCTCTGCCGCGACCTCAACCAGCGCGCGCTGGTGCAGGCGATCCGCGCGTTCACGCTCGTGCTGCAGGCCGGCCAGTTCGGCCTGGTGGTGTTCGACGCGGGCGAAGCGCCCGCCGAGGCCGTCCGGCGGCTGCCGTTCACGACCTGGCTGCGGCTGCAGCGGATGGTCGAAGGCACCCAGACCGCCTGCCTGCTGGTGGGATCCGATCGGATGGCCAGAAGTCCGGCAGGCCTCACGCTGCACGCCCCAGAGCTAAAGAACATTCTGCGGAACGTCCTGTAGCGATTCGTCATGTACGCCTGCCTGTATCGGCCTCCTGATCACGACGATCGACGTCACGACGATCAACACAGAGCACGCGGAGCACACGGAGAACATGCCGGGGAAAACCCCTTAGAAAACTCTGCGTGCTCTGTGATGCTCTGCGTTGAATGCCGTCGATCTCGTCGCGATCGCGCAGGAGTTTTCCCCGCGCTTCGAGAGCCGCCGCGATGTGATCACCATCGACGTGCGTGGGCTCGACCGCTTGCTCGGCGGCGCGCAGACCATCGGGGAAGAGCTGCGGCGTGAAGCGGCCCGGCGCGGCGTGCGCGTGCACGTGGCCGTGTCCGGCACGCTGACGGCGGCGCGGGTGCTCGCCATCGCCCGTCCCGGCCTCACCGTGGTCACGCCGGGCGGGGAGCGCGACGCGCTCGCCCCGCTGGCGATCGGGATCCTCGAAAAAATCGACCACGACGATCAACGCCAACACGACGATCAACGCAGAGCACGCGGAGCACGCGGAGCACGCAGAGAGACATCTGTACAAAAACAAAACTCTGCGATCTCAGCGATCTCTGCGTTCCAACGCTGGGGGCTCAGAACGCTCGGTGAGGTGGCGGCGCTGCCGCCGGCCGATCTCTCGTCGCGGCTGGGGCGGGCGGGCCTGGTCTGGCAGGCCCTCGCGCGTGGCGACGACGTCCGGCCGCTCGTGCCGGATGCCGCGGAGGAGCGCTTCGAGTCGTCCATGGATCTCGAGTGGCCGATCGAGGGCCTCGAGCCCATGTCGTTCGTGCTCACGCGGCTGCTCGAACCGCTGTCGATTCGTCTCGAGCGCCGCGACCGCGGTGTGGCCGTGCTGCACGTGGAGCTCGGGCTGGTCGGCGGCGACCTGCACGCGCGCCGCCTCGACCTGCCGTCGCCCATGCGCGATGTCCGGGCGCTGCGCACGCTGGCGCTGCTGGATCTCGACTCGCATCCGCCCGCTGCCGCCATCGATCGCGTCACCATCGTCGTCGATCCGACGCCGGGCCGCGTGATCCAGCACACGCTGTTCGCCCGCCCGCAGCTGACGCCCGAGCAGCTCTCGACGCTGCTCGCGCGGCTCGGCGCCGTGATGGGGCAGGACCGCATCGGATCGCCTGCGACCGTGGACTCCTATCGGCCGGGGGCGTTTGCGATGAAAGCGTTTGCACCTGACCACGACGTTGAACGCAGAGCACGCGGAGCACACAGAGAAAACTTCTCCGAGGATCCGCCCTCAGCCCTGAGCTCTCAGCACTCCCCAGCCTCCAGCCCCCAGCCTCTAGCCCCTGTTCTTCGCCGCTGCCGCCAGCCGGTTCCGGGCCGCGTCGCGGCGGACGCGAGCGGACGCCCCGTGCGCGTGACGACGGATCGGCGCGGGTTTGCGGGGGGAACGGTGGTGCGCGCGTCGGGACCGTGGAGGACGTCAGGGGAATGGTGGAACATCCGGGCAGGCGAGGCGGGCGAGGCGGGCGAGGCGGGCAGGGCGGGCAAGGCAGGCGGGGCGGGCGGCTGGGATCGCGACGAGTGGGACGTCACGCTCAACGACGGCGGCTCGTATCGCGTGTTCATGGACCGCGCCACGGGCGGCTGGTTCATCGACGCCATCTGTGATTGAACGATTGCGACTGGCCCGCTGTGTACGTCGAGCTCCACGCCTCGTCCGCCTTCAGTTTTCTCCAGGCCGCGTCGCTGCCTGAAGCGCTCGTCGCGCGCGCCGCCGAACTTGGCTATCCTGCGCTCGCCCTGCTCGATCGCGACGGTGTCTACGGGGCCCCGCGGTTTCACAAGGCCGCGCTCGCAGCGGGGGTGCGGCCGATCATTGGCGCGGAGCTGACGGTAGTCGGAGGTCGGGCCGGTCTGGCACGATCAGCCCAGCCTGGCCTGCCCGGCCCGCCCGGCCTGCCCGGCCCGTCCGGCCTGCCCGGCCTGCCCGGCCCGCCCGACCTGCCTGTCCCGCCCGGCCAGTCGTTCACCCTCCCCGTCCTCTGCGAAACCCAGGAGGGCTACCGGAATCTCTGCCGGCTGATCACGCGCATGAAGATGCGCGCGCCTGCCCCGGGGTCCCCACCGCGCACGCCTGCGCGGTGGGGTGGCAAAGGCGAGGGCGCGCTGACGCTCGAGGATCTGGACGGCCACGTCGGCGGGCTGGTCGCGCTGGCCGGCCGCGCGGCGCTCGGCGGGTATCGGCACGGCGTCGGCGGCCTCGTCGACCGCCTGGTCGGCCTGTTCGGCCGCCAGCAGCTGTTCATCGAGCTGCAGCGCCACCGCCGGCGCGGCGAAGACTCGGACAACCAGGCGCTCGTCGAGCTGGCGTCGGCGTTTCGCGTTCCGGTCCTGGCGACCGGTGGCGTCCGCTTCGCGGCGCCGGATCGGCGTCCGCTGTTCGACGTCCTCACGTGCATTCACCACCACACGGATCTCGTCCATGCGGGGCGGCGGCTGGCGCCGAATGCCGAGCGGTATCTCAAGGCGCCGGCCGACATGGCGGCGCTGTTCGCCGACGTGCCCGGCGCGGTCGAGCAGACGTCCGAGCTCGCCGCGCGGCTGCAGTACACGATGGCGGACCTCGGCTACCGGTTTCCCGAGTACCCGGTGCCGCACGGCGAAACCCAGGCGAGCTTCCTGCGGAAGATCACCGAGGTCGGCGCGCGCGATCGCTACCGGCCCTATCACGAGCGCGCCCGCGCGCAGATCGCGCGCGAGCTCGATCTCATCGAAAAGCTCGCGCTCGCCGGCTACTTCCTCATCGTCTGGGACATCGTCAATTTCTGCCGGCAGCACGACATCCTCGTGCAGGGGCGGGGGAGCGCGGCCAACAGCGCCGTGTGCTACAGCCTCGGCATCACGGCGGTCGATCCGGTCGGCATGGATCTGCTGTTCGAGCGGTTCCTGTCGGAGGAGCGCGGCGAGTGGCCCGACATCGACCTCGATCTGCCGAGCGGCGATCGCCGCGAGCGCGTGATCCAGCACGTGTACGAAAAGTACGGCCGTTTTGGCGCGGCGATGACCGCGAACGTGATCACTTACCGCGGCCGCAGCGCCGCCCGCGAAGTGGGGAAAGCCCTCGGGCTCGAGACCGCGCAGGTCGATCGCCTCGCGAAGGTGATGAACCAGTTCGAATTCCAGGATCCCGCGGAGACCCTGCCGCGGCACCTGACGTCGGTCGGCCTCGATCTCGATTCGGATCGCGTGCGGCTGTTCGCCCGTCTGTGGAACGAGATGCAGGATCTGCCGCGGCATCTCGGCCAGCATTCCGGCGGCATGGTCATCTGCCAGGGGCACCTCGATGCCTGCGTGCCGCTCGAAAACGCCAGCATGCCCGGCCGGGTCGTCGTGCAGTGGGACAAGGACGATTGCGCCGATATGGGAATCGTCAAGGTCGATCTGCTCGGTCTCGGCATGATGGCGGCGATCCAGGACGCGCTGACACTCATCAACCACGGGACGGCGATCACGACGGGGAACGCAGAGCACGCGGAGCACGCTGAGAATTCTTTGGGAAGAATGTCCTCTGCGAACTCTGCGGGCTCTGCGTTCCATCATCGCGATAGAGTCGATCTCGCGCATCTTCCCCAGAACGATCCGGCGGTTTACAGGATGCTGCAGGAGGCCGACACCATCGGTCTTTTCCAGGTCGAGTCGCGCGCGCAGATGGCGACGCTCCCGCGGCTGCGGCCCGCCTGTTTCTACGACATCGTCGTGCAGGTCGCGATCATCCGGCCGGGTCCGATCGTCGGGCAGATGGTGCATCCGTTCCTGAACCGCCGCGCGGGACGTGAGCCGGTGCAGTATCCGCATCCGTCGCTCGAGCCGATCCTTGCGCGGACGCTCGGCGTGCCGCTCTTCCAGGAGCAGCTGCTGCGGATCGCGATGGTGGCGGCCGGGTTCACCGGTGGCCAGGCCGAGGACCTGCGCCGGGCGATGGGCTTCAAGCGTTCCGAACAGCGCATGAAGAAAATTGAAACCCAGCTGCGCGAGGGCATGGCGCAGCGAGGCATCACGGGCGACGCGGCGCAGCAGATCATCACGTCGATTGCGTCGTTCGCGCTGTACGGGTTCCCCGAATCGCACGCGGCCAGCTTCGCGCTGCTCGCGTACGCCAGCGCGTACCTCAAGGCGCATTACCCGTCGGCGTTCTATACGGCGCTGCTGAACAACCAGCCGATGGGGTTCTACCATCCGTCCACGCTCGTCAAGGACGCGCAGCGCCGGGGCGTCCGTTTTCATCCGATCGACGTCCAGGTGTCGGACTGGGACTGTACCGTCGAAGCCGACGGCGGCATCCGCCTGGGCCTGCGCTACGTCAACGGGTTGCGACAGGAAATCGGCAGGCGGATCGCGAGCGTGACCCGGCCCACCCTGCCTGCCCGGCCCGGCCTGCCAGCCCAGCCCGGCCTGCCTGCCCGGCCCGCCCTGATGTGTCCCAAGTGCGGCTGCGACGACCCGTCGATGCTCGAACGCGACGGCGTCCACCGGTTCTGCAACAACTGCTCGCATAGCTGGAACGAAGGCGGCCATCTCTCGCCGAAGCGGCACGTCATCACAGGACGATTTGCTTCACTCGACGACCTGGTCGCGCGCGCTGGCGTGCGCCGCGACGAGCTCGTCACGCTGGCCGACATCGGGGCGCTGAATACGTTGGGATACGACCGGCGCTCGGCGTTGTGGCAGGTCGAGCAGGCGGTGCGCCCATCCGGCGAACTGTTTACGACGTTGAACGCAGAGCACGCCGAGAACGCAGAGCACGTTTTTTCTGAAGAACAAGACGACTCCGCGGACTCTGCGATCTCTGCGTTCAACGTCGTGGACGCGGACAGCGTGCCGCTCCGCCCGATGACCGAAGCCGAGCGGTTGATCGCCGATTACGCAGGCACCGGCCTCTCGATCGGCCGCCATCCGATGGCGCTGCGGCGCGACGAGCTCGCGATGCGCGGCATCCTGCGCGCCAGCGACCTGCACGCGGCGCGGCAGGGGCGGCGCGTGCGGGTCGCCGGCATGGTGATTACCCGCCAGCGGCCGGGGACGGCCAAAGGCTTCGTGTTCCTCACGCTCGAAGACGAAACCGGGATCGCCAATATCATCGTGCGGCCGGATCTCTTTGCCCGCGATCGACTCGTCATCATCGAGGAGCCGTTTCTCATCGTGGACGGGGTGCTGCAAAGCCAGGACGGCGTCACCTCCGTCCGCGCCGAGGAAGTCTCCGGCCTGCCCGGAACGGGCGTCGACTTCGAAGCCCACGACTTCTACTGAGCCACGGACGAAGCCACCGAGGCACAGAGAGCACAGAGATCTCTCTTCAAAACGAGACCTCCGTGTCCTCAGTGCCTCCGTGGCTACGTACGTGTCTGTTCCATTTCACGACCCGGGCATGCTCAGTTTCAGCACAGCGTTCGGGGCGAATATCGATTTCTGCCAGCAATTCCGCGTGGCATCGCGCTTGCGCTGTCCTATGGCGGCGGACAGAACCAGCGCCTGATTTCGGAGAGCAGCCATGTTACGAATGGGCCCGCGCGAGGAGATTGCACCGGTGGCGTCGATCACGGAACGCCCGATTCAGGTGCTGACATCGACGATGCGGCTCCAGAAGCTCGTCATCGATCGCCCGTCCATCGTGGCGTACTTCCAGAGCATCCCGGCCGACAAGCAGGAGATCGCGCTCGTCCACGCGCTCGAGGTGGGCGTGACGGAACTGGGCGTGCGGCGCGGGAAGGTCAAGCGCACCTAATGATTGCGTAAGCCCGCCGGGCTGCCGACTGGCGACTGCCGACTGCTGACTGCCGACTGCCGACTGCCGACTGCCGACTGCCGACTGCCGACTGCCGACTGCCGACTGTGGACTGCCCACGCAGGTATAATCCTGCGCCATGATGATTGCTGCGCTTGCCCTGATGGCCGCGTTGGCCGCCGACGGGACCATTTCAGGCGTTGTCCGCGATTCCACCGGCGGCGTCGTTTCCGGGGCCGCCGTTGTCGTGCGCGCCGGAGGCGCCGAACATCGTGCGATCACGGGCCCGGACGGCCGGTTCACCGTCGACGTGCCGGAAACCGGTCAGCTGACGGTCGTCGTCAGGGCCGGCGGCTTTGCGGAAAAGACGACGCAGGTGCCCCCGGCGCATACGGGCGACCTGGACGTCGTGCTCGACCCGGCGACCCTCCTCGAGACGGTCACCGTGACGCCCACGCGCCAGGAGCAGCGCCTCGGCGACATTCCGGCCAGCGTCAACGTCGTCACGAGTGAGGAGATCGCGGCTTCGCCGGCGCTCGTCGCCGACGACGTGCTGCGCAACGTGCCGACCTTCAGCTTGTTCCGCCGCACGAGCAGCCTCGTCGCGCAGCCGACGACGCAGGGCGTGTCCTTGCGCGGCATCGGCCCGAGCGGGCAAAGCCGGACGCTCGTCATGCTGGACGGCATCCCGTTCAACGACCCGTTCGGCGGCTGGGTCTACTGGACGCGGGTGCCTCTGGACAGCGTGGACCGCATCGAAATGACCGACGGCACGACGTCGAGCCTGTACGGGAACTACGCGATGGGCGGCGTCATCAACATCATCACCGCGCGGCCCACGCGCGGGATGCTCGATCTCAAGACGCAGTACGGCACGGAGGGCAGCCCGAAGTTCGACTTCCTGGCGGCCAACCGCTGGAACAACCTGGGCGCGCTCGTCGAAGGCAGCTTCTTCAAGACGGACGGTTTCCCCATCGTCGCGCCGATCGAACGCGGGCCGATCGACAACAACGCCGACGTCGACTATCGCAACATCAGCGCGAAGGTCGAGTATGCACCGTCGGACAAGTTCAACGCGTTCGTGCGCGGCGGCTACTTCAGCGAGAACAGGAACAACGCCAAGGTCGGCGAGCTCAACGACACACGCTGGACGACTGTGAACGGCGGTATCCGCACCCGGCTGAAGGACGGCAGCGACCTGCAGGCTCGCGTCTTCTCCGACGTGTCGCGCGCCCACTTCAACTTCCTGGCCGTGACCAATCCCGCCACGACCCGCAACCTCGTCCGCCTGGCGACGGACCAGCACGTGCCGACCAACGCCTTCGGCACGACCGTGGCCTGGAACAAGGTGCTGAACGGCAAGAACGTCCTCAGCGCCGGCGCCGACTGGCGCTGGATCGACGGCGACAGCCAGGAGGGCGCGTACGTCGCGGCGGTGCCCCAGGTCATCATTCCGCCGGTGACGATCGCGTCGACTCTCTCGGTCAACCGCATCTCCGGGGGCACGCAGCAGTTGTCGGGCGCGTTCGTCCAGGACATCTTCACGCCGACCAACAAGCTCATCGTCACGCTGAGCGCGCGCCTCGACCACTGGCGCAACTACGACGGCCACAACCTGGAGTCGAGCGCGATCACCGGTCTGCCCACGATCAACAACCGGCCGAATATTCCCGAGCGCAGCGACACCGTCGTCAGCCCGCGCGGGGCGGTGATGTATCACGTGACGGATCGCGTGAGCATCTGGGGCGCGGCCAATTCCGGGTTCCGGGCGCCGACGCTCACCGAGCTGTACCGCCAGTTTTCAGTCGGCGCGATCACGACCCGTCCCAACGACCAGCTCGGGCCCGAGAGTCTGGTCGGCGGGGAAGCGGGGATCACGGTCGCGCCTGCCAGCAACGTCACGGCAAGACTGACCTGGTTCAACAACTACGTGGACGATCCCGTCCTGAACGTGACGCTCAACGCGACAACGGCGCAGAAACAGAACCTGGGGCAGACCCGCATTCGAGGCGTGCAGACCGACGTGGAGTACCGCATCGGCTCGTTCTGGCGTGTGACGGGCGCCTACGTCTACGACCAGGCCAAGGTCACCGACGGCGGGGTTGCGAACGCGGCGCTGGTCGGGAAGTACGTGCCGCAGGTGCCGTTGCACCGGGGCAGTTTTCAGGTCGCGTACTCGAACCCGCGCTATGCCACGGTCGCCTTTTCGATGCAGGCGCTGTCGCTGCAGTACAACGACGACCAGAACGTCCAGTTCATCCCGGCGGCTACGCTGGCCCAGGCCGGCTACACCTCGTTCACCGGCCCCGGGCTGCCGGGGTATGCCTCGTACGATTTCACGATCATGCGCGACGTGGGGCGCCATGCGCAGGTGTTCTACGGCATTCAGAACATGTTCGACAAGGTGTCGTTCGTGCAGACGAACCCGTCGACGACCGGAACGCCGCGGCTGATGAACTTCGGTGTGCGGGTCAGATTTTCAGGACGATAGAAACGTACGGGCCACGGAGGCACAGAGGACACAGAGGTTTCTTCTTCAAGAAGAAGAAGACCTCAGTGATCTCCGTGTCTCTGTGGCTACGTGATCTGATTCGCAGCTGATCGCCGGCTCGTTACTGCCGACTGCCGACTGCTGACTGCTGACCGGTGAGTTCCTGAGGGCTTCGCCAGAAGTCCATCGTCGACACGCGGTGGACGCAGCCGACGGTGCAGTAGGGCGCGCACCACTTCGGCGTGACGAACTCGCGGCGGATGTCGTTGATTGTGTAGGACTCGAGCGGCACGCCCGGCGTGCCGCGCTGCTGCGAGCAGTAGTGGACGAGGCCCTCTTCGCAGACGTAGAGGTACCGCGCCCCCGCGCGGCACCGCCACTCGTTCGGCTGGCCGTCGGCGAGCTTCTCCTGGAAGTTCGTGATCCCCGAGTACAGGTTCTTGAACACCTGCCACGGCCCGCTGATCGCGGCCGAGACGTCGTCGTATACCGCGCGTTCCTTCGGCCCGAGCGGCTTCAGCAGCCCGAGGCCGTCGTGGATGATGCCGATGGAGGTGGAGAAGCCGAGCGCCCGGGCGCGGCGGTTGATCGTGCGCGCGTCCTCGGGGTTCTTGATGCCGCCGCCGAGTACCGAGTTGATGTTGATGTCGAATTCCGCGTGATCGCGCAGGTGCTGCAGTTTCTTGTCGAGCACGCGCAGGCTCTTCTTCGACACCTCGTCGGGTTCGATGTTGTCGATGCTGATCTGGAGGAAGTCGAGGCCGGCCCGGTTCAACTCCTCGATGCGCTTCGGCACGAGGAAATAGCCGTTCGTGATGAGGCCCGCCATCATGCCGCGCCGCCGGATCAGGCGGATCAGATCGTCGAGGTCCGGGTGCAGCATCGGCTCGCCGCCGCTGAACGCGACGACTGAGGTGCCGAGTTCCGCGAGCTTTTCGATCCGCCGGGTCATCACGTCGGTGGGGACCGGCGGCGAGACCTTGTCGTACTCGTTGCAGTAGCCGCAGTCGATGTTGCAGCGGCGGATCGGGATGATCTGGACGAGGAGCGGGTGGGCGGTGTCCACGAGCCCGCGCGTGAATTCGCGCGCCGATCGCAGCTTGCGACTGGCGGTGGTGGCGAGGCTCATGAAGAATGTCTCTACATTCTACATTCTTCATTCTCCATTCCGCTACGCGGTCTCCGGGCGGAGCCGGCGGACCTGTTCGCCAATCGCGGCCGACGTGCCGAAGATCGACTCGACCGGGATCACGCCGAGGAGGCGGTACCGCCCGACCGCCGCGAGGCCGGCTGACGCGAGACACCCGCAGTTGCTGCAATCGGGCGCGCCCCCGAACTGGCAGGGTGTGATCTTGGTTTTGAGATCCGCCGAGATCGTCGTCGTCGTGCGCGCAAACAGACAGTCGTCCGGAGACGCCGGCGGTTCGCCGTACGCCTGCAGGATGTGTTCGTTCATCCGCAGCTTGGAGTAGCGGAACCGCAGCGCGGTGAGGTCGGCGATGACCCGCTCGCGGTCGATCGGCCGCAGCCGTTCGGCGGAGTTCTCGCCTTTCTGCGGCGTGTACAGGCTCATCCAGATCTGTTTGGCGTCGGGCTGCTCCTGCCAGAATTGCAGGAACTCTTCGATGTACCCCGGCCGTTCGACCTGCTGCCGCGTCACGGTGCAATGCACGGTGATCTCGTGGCCGGCGATGTGCTTGAGGATGCGGTCGTAGGTGGCCGGCGTCCGCCGGGCGTCGTGCTCCGGCTGCAGGCCGTCGATCGACACGACAATCTGCAGCCGCCGCAACCCGCGCCAGCCGATCGGAATCTCGCGCACGGCGCTCGTCACGAGCTGCGTGTACACGCCGCGCGCGGCCAGGATCGGCAGCAGCGTGTCGAGCTCGCGATAGCGGACGAGCGGTTCGCCGCCGACGATGGACAGGTGCAGCGGACGATGGCGATCCACGAGCTCGAGCACGCCGTCGACGAGGGCCTGACCCTTGAAGTCGCGCAGCTCGCGCAGCCGGAGGTCGCCGCCCAGGTGATCGTCGCCGTACGCATAGCAGCCGGGGCAATGCAGCGGGCACTCGCGCGTGATCTCGATCGAGAGCGAGGGCGTGTAGCCGCTGAGTATCCGTCCCCAGGCCGTCAGCATCCCTTCCAAGGCGCCCTCCGCCCAACACTATAGTGGAATCCCGGGCTGGGTTATCCTTGAATCACGAATGATTGAGAAACGGCGTTCGAGCATCCACCGGTGGGGCGTGTTCGCGACCTCGCGCATCACCAAGAACACACGGGTGACCCATTACGCCGGTGAACTCATCTCCAACCGGGAGAGCCTCAAACGCGAGCGCCGCTACATCCGGCGCGGCCACATCTGGTGCTTCAAGCTGACCAACCGGTCGGTGATCGACGCGGGCGTGGGCGGCAACGTCGCGCGCTTCATCAACCACTCGTGCCACCCCAATTGCTACATCGACATCAAGCAGCGCGTCATCTGGATCCGCGCGGCGCGGAACATTCGCCGGGGCGAAGAGCTGACCTACGACTACAACACCGACGGGGATGGCCTCATCAAGTGCCGGTGCGAGCCGGATTGCCAGAGGCTGATCTGATTGGCGCCGGCCCGCGTGTTCTACCTGCACGGCTTCGCGTCGTCCGCGCGGTCCACCAAAGCCGCGTACTTCGGCGAGCGGTTCGCCGCGCGCCACGTGCCGTTCCGCTGCCCCGACTTCAACGAGCCGGACTTCACGTCCCTCACGATGACCCGGATGCTGCACCAGCTCGACGGCGAGCTGGCGGACGCCGGCGGCGCGGCCGCCCCGGCCACGCTGATCGGGTCGAGCCTCGGCGGGACGCTGGCGATTCTGGCCGCGGCCCGGTTTGCCGATCGCGTCGATCGACTCGTGTTGCTGGCTCCGGCCGTCATGTTCGCCAAGCCGGGCCATCATCTGCTGCCGCCCGAACGCATCGAGGAATGGCGGAGGGCCGGCTCGCTCCGGTTCTTCCACTACGCGTACGGCGAAGAGCGGCCGCTCGACGTCGCGTTCTACGAGGACTCGCTCGGCCACGACTCGTTCGGGGCGACCTTTTCCCAGCCCGTGATGGTGTTCCAGGGCATGCGTGACGCGTCGGTCGACTACCGGACGGTCGAGCAGTTTGCCCATGTGCGGCCGAACGTGACGCTGTCGCTCCTGGACGACGACCACCAGCTGACGGCGAGCCTGCCGCGCATCTGGGACGGCATGGTACATTTCCTGGACCTTGAATGAAGACAGATCACGTAGCCACCGAGGCACAGAGGCCACAGAGATCTTCAAGATGGCTGATCCTCTGTGTGCTCTGTGCCTCTGTGGCTTCGTTCGTTTCCGTGTCGTCGTCGCAATCGGGGCCGGACCCCGTCCGCGAGATTCGCATCGGCGTCGCGCGTCCGGGCGGCGGCTACACGGTGCAGACCTTCCCGCTCGAAACTTACATCTCCCGCGTTTTGGCGGGTGAAGCCGGGCGCGACAGCCGGCCCGCCGCGCTCGAGGCGCTGGCGATCACGATCAGGACCTTCGCGCTGGCGAATCCCGGGCGCCACAACGCCGACGGCTTCGACCTGTGCGACCAGACCCACTGCCAGGTGATGCGGACGCCGACGCCCGCGCACGAGCGCGCCGCCCTGGCCACGGCCGGGCGGGCGCTCCTGCGAAACGGCGTGCCGGCGCCGGTGTTCTACTCGGCGTCGTGCGGCGGTCAGACCGAGATCCCGTCCGCGGTCTGGCCCGGACACGAAGATCCGCCCTACATGCCGTCGCAGCCCGACGACGCGTGCATGGGCTCGCCGGCCTGGACGGCCGAGATTCAGGGCGAGGACCTCACACGCGCGCTGCGCGCCGGCGGATTCCGCGGCGACCGGCTGCGCGACTTCCGCATCTTGTCCCGGGATGTGTCGGGCCGCGTGGCGCGTCTGCGCGTCGCGGGGTTCGCGCCCGAGGAAATTTCGGGACAGGACCTGCGGGCCGTTGTCGGCCGAACGCTCGGCTGGCAGTTCATCAAGAGCGCCGCCTTCGAGCTCGAACGTATCGGCGACACGTACCGCTTCGAGGGCCGAGGGTCGGGACACGGCGTGGGTTTGTGCGTCATCGGCTCGATGAATCTGGCCGTCGCCGGCCGGACAGCCACGGAGATTCTCAACCGGTATTTCCCGGGACTGGAGATTGCCGTCCCGGGCAGCCTGCCAGCCGCGCCGACCCCGGCCGTGGCGGCACGCGGCCGGGGCCCCGTGCCGGAACCGGCCACGGTGCGCGCCGCGCCCGCCGTGGCTGCGCCCCCGATGACGACCGCTGCGCCATCGGGCGTTGGCGGCGTTGCCCTCGCGCTCCCGGACGAGGACGAAGGCGAGCGCGACGCGATCGCGCAGCTGACGGCGCAGGCGCGGGGCGACATTGCCCGGCTGCTCGGCGTGGCGCCGCCTCCGCGCGTGACTGTCCGCTTCCACCCGACAACGGCCAGCTACGAGCGCGCGACGGGGCAGCCCTGGTTCACATCCGGCGCGTCCGTTGGCGGCGAACTGCACCTGGTGCCGCTCGCGTCCCTCCGCGAGCGCGGGGTGCTCGAGCGCACGATTCGGCACGAGCTGGTGCACTTGATGGCGGACCCGGTCCTTCGCGAACGCGCGGCATGGGTTCGCGAGGGCGCGGCCATCTACTTCGCCGGCTGGGGACCGGTGCCGGGCGATGCCAGGCCGACCGCGCTCAGCCTGCAGTCGCGTCTGGCCTGTCCGGGCGACCCCGATCTGCTGCGGCCCGTGTCACCCGGCTCGCTCAGCAATGCGCTGGCCAGCTCGCTCGCCTGCTTTTCGCGCCAGATGGCCGCCGGGAAACCCTGGCGGGACGTGAAGTAGTGCTGAAACCTCGGGCGCGGCGTCTGCATCTATAATGGGAGTCAGAGCAAGAGGCCAATTTCTATGCTGATTAAGCCATCGGCCGATATTCGCAGCTCCGAAATCACCGACCAGAAGCTCTACTTCAACCGCCGCCAGTTCATTCAGGCCGCGGGCGCCATCGCTGGTGCGGCGGCCGGTGTGGGCGTCCTCACGAAGGGGGCGGCTGTTCTCCACGCCGTCCAGCCTGCCGCGCATGGCCGGAAGCTCGACAACGTCAAGAAGGGCAGCCCCTTCAGCAACACCAACGGGGAAGTGATGAACACGTGGGAGCAAATCACCACGTACAACAACTTCTACGAGTTCGGCACGGACAAGGATCAGCCCGCCGAGCTCGCGAGGAACTTCAAGACCGACGGGTGGACCGTATCCGTCGAAGGCGAGTGCGCCAAGCCCGGCAAGTACTCGATCGACGACATCCTCAAGGGCGAAACAATCGAAGAGCGCGTCTACCGGATGCGCTGCGTCGAAGCCTGGTCGATGGTCATTCCGTGGGCCGGCATCCCGCTCGGCAACTTCATCAAACGCTGCGGGCCGACGGCGAAGGCGAATTACGTCAGGATGTCCACGCTGAACGATCCCAAGCGGATGCCGGGGCAGCGCTCGGACGTACTCGAGTGGCCGTACGTCGAGGGCCTTCGCATGGACGAGGCCATGCATCCGCTGGCGATCCTCGCGGTGGGGCTCTACGGCGAAGCGCTGCCGAACCAGGACGGCGCGCCGATCCGGCTCGTCGTGCCGTGGAAGTACGGCTTCAAGGGCGTGAAATCAATCGTGAAAATCGAATTCACCGAGAAGCAGCCGCTGAACACCTGGCAGCACATGGCATCGCGCGAGTACGGCTTCTACGCGAACGTGAACCCTGAAGTGAACCACCCGCGGTGGAGCCAGGCGACCGAACGTCGCATCGGCGAGTTCTTCAAGCGCAACACGCTCATGTTCAACGGCTACGGCGAGGTCGCCAGCCTCTACAACAACCTCGACCTGAAGAAGAACTACTGAACATCGTCCGCTTCGTTCTCAAGCCGATCGTCTTCCTGGCGTGCCTGAGCCCGGCGGTCTACCTCACGTGGGCCGCGCTCACGGGCCATCTCAGCGCCAACCCGCTCAGCGACGTCACCAACGAAACCGGCGTCTGGACGCTCCGGTTTCTCGCCATCACGCTGACGGTCACGCCGCTCCGGCGGCTGACCGGACGGAACGAGGTCATCCGCTTCCGCCGCATGCTGGGGCTCTACGCGTTCTTCTACGGCGTGCTCCACTTCCTGACCTACGTGGTCCTCGATCGGTTCGCCGGGCTCGTGGAGTTTCCGAACGGCATCGTGTCGTGGACGACCGTCCGGAACCTGCTGGTGTCGATCGGCGGCGACATCTACAAGCGTCCGTTCATCACGATCGGGTTCACCGCGTTCGTGCTGATGGTGCCGCTGGCGATCACGTCGACGGCCGGGATGATCCGGCGGCTCGGCGGCCGGCGGTGGCAGATGCTGCATCGCCTCGTCTACGCGTCGGCGATCGGCGGCGTGATCCACTACTGGTGGCTCGTCAAGGCCGACATCAGCCGCCCGCAGACGTACGCGGCGATTGTGGCCATCCTGCTGGGGTTCCGGCTGATCGGGAAGCGCGTGGCGTCCGCCTGGAGGCGGACGGCGACGGCCGGGTAGAATGCAGTCGGCAGTCGGCAGTCGGCAGTCGGCAGTCGGCGGGAGGAAGGTAGATGAAGAACTTCGTGGTGGTGGTGGGCTTCGCGGCGTTGGCGGCCGCTGGATTGGCGGCACAGAAGGCGGCGCCCGCGCCGGCGAAAGCCTACACGCCGGGCAAGACGTCGTGGGGCGACCCGAACCTGCAGGGCACTTACACCGACAAGGACGAGAACGGCATCCCGTTCGAGCGGCCCAGCCAGTTCGACGGCAAGCAGGAGCTGGACGACTCCGAGCTCGCCGACGTGATCCGCGAGCGGCAGGCGCGCGCCGTGGCGAGCGCCGTCACCATCGGCGGCGCCGCGGGCGCGGACACCGGCGCGGGCCCGGTGCACTGGTACGAGCACTACGGCGCGAAGAACAGCCGCCCCTGGATGGTGATCGACCCGCCTGACGGCAAGATCCCGCCGATCACCGAGGCGGCGCAGCAGCGGGCCGCCGCGCGCGCCGCGGCGCGCAGCGTCCGCGGTCCCGCCGATTCATACGACGACCGGAGCCTGTACGACCAGTGCATCACCCGCGGCGTGGTGGGATCCATGCTGCCGGTGATCTACGGCAACTCGTTCCAGATCGTCCAGACCCCGGGCTACGTGGCGATTCGGTACGAGATGATCCACGAAGCGAGGGTGATCCCGATGGACGGCCGCCCGCACGCCCCGTCGAAGATCCGCACGTACATGGGCGACCCGCGCGGCCACTGGGAAGGCAACACCCTCGTCGTCGAGACGACGAACTTCACGAACAAGACCGCGATCGGCGTCAACGGCAACGGGACGTTCAACAGCGAGGCCCTGCGGCTGGTCGAGCGGTTCACGCCGCTCTCGGCGGGCGTAGTCGAGTGGAAGGTCACCGTGGAGGACCCGGCCACGTGGACGCGGCCGTGGACTTTTGCGCTGAATTTGACGCGCGACGACAGCCAGGGCGTGTTCGAATACGCGTGCCACGAAGGGAACTACGCGATGCCGAACATCCTCAGCGCGGCGCGGGCGGAAGAACGGGCGGGCCGCTGAGCGTGCGCCCTCTGCGAACTGCGTGTCTGGCCGCCGTTCTGGCGGCCGCCGCGCCGGCACCGGCCATCGGTGTCATCGCGCAGGGCGGCGGCGGGCCGTCGGCGGCGGCGTGCGGTGTGCTCGCCGGGATCACCGGCCTCCCCAATCCTACGACGGTCATCCAGACGGCGGCCCTGGCGTCGGCGTCCGACGCGCGTCCGGCGGCGGGCCCCTTTGCGCCGCCGACGCCCGCGCTGCCCGAGCATTGTCACGTGACGGGCCGGATCGCGGATCGCGCCGGCGCGGGCGGCCAGCGCTACGGCATCAACTTCAGGCTCCGCCTGCCGACGATGTGGAACGGCCGGTTCTTTTTCGAAGGCGGCGGCGGCAGCAACGGGAACGTCGGGAACGCGTTCGGCACGCTGCAGGGGCAGCAGCCGACGGTCGCGCTGGCGCTTGGCTACGCCGTCGTGTCGCAGGATTCAGGGCACGACAACCAGACGAACAACGATCCCGCGCGCGGCGGTACGCAGACGTTCGGATTCGACCCGCAGGCCCGCGTCGACTTCGGCTACAACTCGTACGATCAGGTCGCGACCGCCGCGAAAGCGATCATCGCGCGGTACTACGGCCGCGCGGCGGAGAAGTCGTACTTCGCGGGCTGCTCGGAAGGCGGGCGCGAAGGCATGATGCTGTCGCAGCGCTATCCCGCGCAGTTCGACGGGATCCTGGCCTGCTCGCCGGGTTTCAACCTTCCGCGCGCTGCCGTGGCCGAGGCGTGGGACAGCCAGGCGTTCGCCGAGGTGGCCCGCGCGGGTCAGGCTGTCGATGCCAACGGCCAGCCGCACGTGAACAAGGCGTTCACCGACGAGGATCTGGCGCTCGTGTCGCGTGCGGTGCTGGAAGCCTGCGATGCAATGGACGGCGCGGTCGATGGCCTGGTGCAGAGCTTTGTCTCCTGCACGACGTCGGCCGTGGCTCCGAAGCTGTCGGCGATCACGTGCAAGGGCGCCAAGTCCGACACCTGCCTGTCTCCTGCACAGGTCAACGCGCTCAAGAAGGTGTTCGGCGGTGCGCGCACGTCCAGGGGCGAGGCCGCGTACGCCGCGTGGGCCTGGGACGCGGGCGTCGGCGGCAAGCTCGGCGCGGGGTACAACATGGGCTGGCGCATCTGGAAGCTCGGTCCCTACGGCGCACCCGCCAACGCCGCCATCAACCTGACGCTCGGCGCGAGCGCGCTCCCGTCGATCTTCGTCACGCCGCCGGTTGCTGTGCCGATGGCGGGCGGCGGGGCGGCCGCGTACGCGCTGGCCTTCGACGTCAACCAGTACCGGGCCGCGCTGGACAACCGGGCTGACGAGTTCAATCAGTCGTCACTGGAGTTCATGAAGGCCGATTCGACGGACCTGTCGGCGTTCAAGGCCCGGGGCGGCAAGCTCGTCATCGCGCAGGGCGTCAGCGACCCGGTGTTCTCGATCCTCGACACGATCGCGTGGTGGGACGCGCTGAACAACGCCAGCGACGGCCGCGCGGGCGAGTTCACGCGGCTGTTCGCCGTGCCGGGCATGAACCACTGCGCGGGCGGACCAGCGACCGATCAGTTCGACGCGTTCGGCGCGCTGGTGAACTGGGTCGAGAAGGGCGTCGCGCCCGATGAGATCATCGCAACGGCGGGCGCGGGCACGCCGTGGCCCGGCCGGACGAGGCCGCTGTGCCCGTACCCCGCACAGGCCCGCTTCAAAGGCGTCGGCAATCTCGAAACCGCGGACAGCTTCGTCTGTCAGGCGCCCACACGGACACGATGAGCCCACAGGTCAGCTTCACACTCGACGGCGAGGCGCCGGCCGTCGCCCCCGTCGCTGTGATCGTCATCGACAACCCTCCTGTTAACGCGCTCGGCCCAGAAGTTGTCGATGGGCTGGGCGCGGCGCTCGATCGGGTCGACGCCAACACGTCGATCCGGGCCGTCGTCGTGATGGGCGCGGGCCGGACGTTCATCGCCGGCGCGGACATCAAGGAGCTCGAGCAGGCCGCGTGGGGCGGGGGCTCGGGTCCGCCGGACATGCACCTTCTCTTGGCGCGCATCGAGGACTGCGACCGGCCCGTGGTGATGGCGCTTCACGGGACGCCGCTCGGCGGGGGCCTCGAGCTGGCGATGGCCGGCCACTGCCGCGTGGCGCTCGCGGACACGAAGATGGGCCAGCCCGAGGTGAACCTGGGCATCATTCCGGGCGCCGAGGGCACGCAGCGCCTGACGCGTCTGGTCGGCGTCGAGAAGGCGATCGAGATGTGCGTGTCGGGCAAGCCGGTCGGTGCGGCCGAGGCGCTGGCGGCCGGCCTCGTGGATCGATTGATCAGCGGGGACCTGCGCGCCGGCGCCGTGGCGTTTGCGCGCGAAATAGCGGCGGCCGGAACCGCCCTGCCGAAAACACGCGATCGCGTCGAGAAGCTGGGCACACCGGCGTCGAACGCGCCGCTCCTGGCCGCGGGACGCGACCTCGCGCGGAAGACGCGCCGTAACATGTTCGCGCCGTTGAAGGTCGTGGACGCCATCGAGGCCGCGGCCACGTTGCCGTTTTCCGACGGCGTCCGCCGCGAGCGCGAGATCTTCTTCGAGTGCCTGCGCTCGGACCAGTGCAAGGCGCTGGTGCACGCGTTCTTCGCCGAGCGGGCGGTCGCACGCGTCCCCGATGTCCCGAAAGACACGCCGACCACGCCCATCGCGAGCGTGGCGATCATCGGCGCGGGCACCATGGGCAGCGGCATCGCGACGGCGTGCGCCAACGCGGGCCTGCAGGTCGTCCTCGCCGACGTGGACCGCGCCGCCGTGGATCGCGGCATGACCGGCATCCGCCGCAACTACGAGTCGTCCGTCAAGCGCGGACGCTACACGCCGGAAGACGCCGAGCGGCGAATGGGCCTGATTCGGGAGGCGACCGGGTACGACGGCGTGGCGGCGGCCGACCTGGTGATCGAGGCCGTGTTCGAGGGCCTGGCGCTCAAGAAGCAGGTGTTCGCGGCGATCGATGCCGTCGCGAAGCCGGGCTGCATCCTCGCGACCAACACCTCGACGCTCAGCATCGACGAGATCGCGGGCGCCACGTCGCGGCCCGAGTCCGTGATCGGCATGCACTTCTTCAGCCCCGCGCACATCATGCGGCTGGTCGAGATCGTGCGAGGCGGCCGGACGAGCACCAGCGTGCTGGCGACGGCGCTGGCGTTTGCGAAAAAGCTGAACAAGGTCGGCGTCGCCGTCCGCAACGGTCCGGGCTTCGTCGGCAACCGGATGATGTTCCCCTACATGTACGAGGCGCAGTTCCTCGTCGAGGACGGCGCCACCCCCGAGCAGGTCGACCGCGTGCTGACCGAGTGGGGCATGGCGATGGGCATCTTCGCCGTGGACGACATGGGCGGCCTCGACGTCGCGTGGCGGGTCCGGCAGGAGCTGCACCAGTTCGAGGAGCCCGGCGCGCGCAAACCGATCGTGGCCGACGTGCTGGTGGCGATGGGGCGGCTGGGTCAGAAGACCGGCATGGGGTGGTATCGCTACGGAGACGACCGGAAGCCGATCCCCGATCCGGAAATCGTCTCGCTCATCGAGCGCGAGGCGCAGAAGGCCGGCATCGTCCGCCGGGCCGTCGGCGACGAGGAAATCCGCGAACGCGCGCTCTACGCGCTGATCAACGAAGGCGCCCGCGTGCTCGAGGACGGCATCGCGTCCCGCGCGGCCGACATCGACGTCATCTACCTGACGGGCTACGGGTTCCCCGGCTATCGCGGCGGCCCGATGTTCTGCGCCGACCAGATCGGCCTCGCGACGATTCTGTCCAGGGTCGAGGCGTTCCACCGCGAGCTTGGCCAGCGGTGGGCGCCGGCGCCGCTGCTGGCGCGGCTGGCGAAGGCCGGCTCGACGTTCCGCGAGTTCGACGCCTCACGTGGCTGACCGCGTTCGGGCCGTCAACCTCGCGGCGGCTGACATCGCCTTCCGCCGCAGCGGCGACATCGTCTACATGCAGTCGCGCCGGCCGCTCGGCGCCTATCCGGTGCGGATCACCGAGCGCCTGGAATACTGGGCCGATCGCGCGCCCGACCGCGTCTTCCTCGCGCAGCGCGACGCCACGGGGGCCTGGTGCCGTGTGACGTACGCCCAGGCCCTGTCGCGGGTTCGGGCGTTGTCGCAGGCACTGCTCGACCGCCGGCTCTCGAGCGAGCGGCCGGTCCTGATCCTGTCCGGCAACGGCATCGAGCACGGCCTCCTGGCGCTCGCGGCGATGTTCAGCGGCGTGCTGTACGCGCCCATCGCACCCGCATACTCGCTGCAGGCGAAGGACTACGGCACGCTGGGCCAGATCTTCGAACGCATCGAGCCCGGCCTGGTGTTCGCGGCCGAAGGCGCGGCCTTCGAGCCCGCGTTGCGCCGCGTGCTGCCCAAGGGCGTGGAGCTCGTCGTGTCGTCGCTCAGGCCCGGCGCGCCAATGTCCATGCGGTCGACGCCGTTCGCCGAGCTCGAGGCCACGCGCGCCACGTCCGCCGTGGACGACGCCAACGCGCGGGTCGGCCCCGACACCATTGCCAAGATCCTGTTCACGTCGGGCTCGACGGGCCGGCCGAAAGGCGTCATCAACACGCAGCGGATGCTGTGCGCGAACCAGGAAATGATCCGGATGGTGCTGGTGTTTCTGACCGAGGAGCCCGTCGTGCTGTGCGACTGGCTGCCCTGGAACCACACCGCGGGCGGCAACCACAACTTCGGCCTCGTGCTGTTCAACGGAGGGACGCTGTACATCGACGAAGGCCGTCCCGTCCCGTCCGGCATCGAGACGAGCGTGCGTAACCTGCGGGAAATCGCGGCGACCGCGCATTTTGCCGTGCCACGGACCTACGAGGCGCTGATGCCGTACCTCCGCGCCGACGCGGAGCTGCGCGAGCGCTTCTTCAGCCGGCTGAAGCTGCTCTTCTACGCGGCTGCCGGCCTCAGCCAGCGGTTCTTCGACGAGCTCAGCCAGATGGCCGTGGAGTCGTGCGGCGAAGACATTCTGTGGATGACCGGGTTCGGCGCCACGGAAACGGCGCCGTTCGCCCTCAGCACAGGTCCCGAAGGTGCCTCGGCGGGCGTCCTGGGCCATCCCGCCCCGGGGATGGAGCTGAAGCTGGCCCCGGTCGGCGAGAAGATCGAAGCGCGCGTCCGCGGGCCGAACATCACGCCTGGATATTTCAAGGACGCCGCGTTGACGGCCGCGGCGTTCGACGAAGAAGGGTTCTACCGGCTCGGCGACGCGATGAAGTTCATGGACCCTGACGACCCGACCAGGGGCCTGATCTTCGACGGGCGGCTGGCCGAGGACTTCAAGCTGTCGAGCGGCACGTGGGTCAGCGTCGGGCCGCTGCGCTCCCGGATCCTGGCGCGCGCGGCCGGCTTTGCGCTGGACGTCGTGATCGCCGCGCCCGATCGCGATGTCGTCGGCGCGCTCATCGTCCCGAATCTGGTGGCGTGCGCCACGCTGTGCCCGGAGGTACCGAAGGGTGCACCGGCGCGCGTGCTGCTGGAGGATGCCCGCGTCCGCGCGCGGTTTCAGCTGCTGCTCGACGACCTCGCGCGCGAGAGCACCGGCAGCACGACGTTCGTCGCGCGGGCGATCTTGCTCGACGAGCCTCCTTCCATGGACACGCGCGAGATCACCGACAAGGGATCGCTCAACCAGAAGATGATGCTGCAGAACCGCGCCGCCCTCGTGGACGAGCTGTATGATTCGACGCCCTCGCCGCGTGTGCTGCGGGCTGCCGGTGACCAACAATGATTGATCCGACATCCTTGACCGCGATCGACGTGCACGTGCACCTCGAACATATGGGCGAGGCGACGGCCGCTGATGCGGCAGCCAAGCAGTACTTCGGCGCGGGCGCCCCGGCCGACTGGAACGCGCTGGCCGACTACTATCGCTCGCGCAAGATCGGCTGCGTGGTGTTCACGGTGGACGAGCGCCTCACCGGCCGGCCGCAGGTGTCGAACGACGCCGTGGCCGAGTTCGCCGCGAAGAACGCCGACATCGCGATCCCGTTCGCGAGCCTGGACCCGAATCGCGGCGCGGATGCCGTTCGCGAGGCCAAACGTCTTGTGTCGGCCGGACTGGTCCGCGGGCTCAAGCTGCACCCGCCGCTGCAGCAATTCTTTCCGAACGACCGCATCGCGTACCCGCTCTACGAGGTGTTCGCCGAGGCGCGCCTGCCGGTCCTGTTCCACACCGGCCACAGCGGCATCGGCACCGGCATGCCGGGCGGCGGCGGGATTCGTCTCAAGTACGGCCACCCGATGCCCATTGACGATGTGGCCGTGGACTTTCCAGACCTGCCGATCATCATGGCGCACCCGTCGTTTCCGTGGCAGGACGAGGCGATCTCGGTGTGCCTGCACAAGGCGCAGGTCTACATCGACCTGTCGGGCTGGTCACCGAAGTACTTTTCGCCGACGTTGATTCAATACGCCAACACGCTGCTCAAGACCAAGGTGCTGTTCGGCTCGGACTACCCGCTGCTCACGCCGGACCGCTGGATGGCGGACTTCGAGAAGATCGCAATCAAGGAAGACGTGCGGCCGCTGATCCTGAGAGAGAACGCGATACGGCTGTTCGGGCTCGGTCGCGGCCTGTAGCTTCAGACAACCCTCCAGACAAGGTGCGGCACCAGAGCCAGAAGGGCGAAGTGAACCAGCCGGCCGGCGGTGCCGACCGCGAGAAACCGGCCGAACGGAACGTGGAGGGCACCTGCGGCAATGGCCACGACATAGAAAGGTGGAAGGCCGACGGTCGAGCTGATGGCCATGACGCCAAGCGCAGATCCAGGGTGGCGCTGGAGACGCTCCTGCCACCGGTCGATGGCATGCTGCACGCGCGGCGCTCGAGGCCGCGCGGCCGTTCGAGAGATCCAGTACATGACGCTCTTGCCCGTCATTTGTCCGAGCGTCACGACCGCCACCAGCGCGGCTAGCTGGACCTGAGACATGGCCAGCGGTGCCGCCGAGATCATCACGACCTCGGCGTTCACCCACGGCACAATGGCGCTGACAACCGCGATGGCATAGCAACCGGTCGCGATCCACCAGATGCTCGGAAGCTCCAGACCGGTCATCGTGCACTCACCAGTTCGGATGACTGCTGAGGGCGATGTACAGGAGCCACGTGATGGCGTACGGCGTCAGGAAATGCTGTCTTCGGGCTGTCCAATCGGTGAAGGGACCGGTCATCGATCGAAACTTCCCGGGTGCGTAGTCTTTCACGACCATCTTGAAGAGCAGCTCGAGGAACATCCGCATGCTCCCGATTGAGGCGAGCAGGAGGAAGACATCGTCACGGGTATGTCCCGACGCGATGATTCCGCCCAGCGCGCCGAACGATGGGCTCTTGGCGAACTTCCGCCAGGAGAAGCCTTCAATCGCGCCATCCTTGTAGCCGCCCGCGATCGCTTCCGCCAACCCGATGCTGAGACCCACGGCGAGGCCCTGCAGGGCCCGCGGCCATGAGTCCGGGACGATCGTGCCGAGCGTGCTGATCCCGTAGATCGAGGCGAGAAATCCGAATCCCAGCAGCAGGCGCAGGAATGGGTTGTGAACGACCCCCGTCACGCAGTGAATCTGGGTGGGGATACGAAAGTCGCCCTGGGGTTCGACGCGCACGAAGAGCTTCCAGAATTCAGTGACAATCCGGGTGAGCGCGAAGACCGAGAGGTACAGGACGAAGGCGCTCTGTGACCCTGCTGCGGGATGCAGCGTGGCAAGGGCGAGCGAGAGCGTCAGCGCGATAACGATCTCGCGGACGAACCGGCGGAGCAGAAACGACTCGTGAGGGGAATCCTTGTAGGCGCCGTAGAGGGCTCCGTGAAGTCCCGCGGCGAGCCCGACCGCGGCCGTGGCAGCAACTGTCATGGTCCAGCCTCCTCTCACGGCGGAATGTGAGAAATCGGGCTGGATCAGCTCAGAGGGCCGGTGCGCCCCCTGCCGCGTCCGGACGCAAGGCTAGCGCTGCGCCAGCCATCGAGACACCTGGGAGAGGTCCACGTTCCCACCCGTCAGGATGACGCCGACGCGGCGTCCGGTGACCGGCACCTTGCCCTCGAACGCCGCCGCAGCGCCCAGCGCGCCCGTCGGCTCGACGACGAGCTTGAGCCGTTCCCACAGGTAGAACATCGCCGCGAGCAGTGCACGGTCGTTCACCGTCGTCATGTCGGTGACGTGCCGCAGCATCAGCGCGAACGTCAGGTGGCTCATCGACGCCGTCCGCGCCCCGTCCGCGACGGTTTGCGGGTTCTTCACCGTCTGCAGCTGCTTCGTTCGAAACGACCTCGTCGCATCGTCTCCCGCTTCCGGTTCGACGCCGACGATGGCGCAGCCTGGGGACATCGCCTCGGCCGCCAGAGCCGAGCCGGCCAGGAGCCCGCCGCCGCCGCACGGGACGAGCAGGACGTCGAGCCGGCCGGCTTCTTCGAACAGCTCCCGCGCGGCCGTTCCCTGGCCGGCAATGACGTCCGGGTGATCGTAGGGAGGAATCAGCGCGAGCCCCCGTTCCTGCGACAACCGGCGCCCGATGGCTTCGCGGTCGTCGCGTTCCCGGTCGTAGGGCACGATCTCCGCGCCGTACGCCACGGCCGCTGCACGCTTCACCGCCGGCGCATCGGCCGGCATGACGATGACCCGTGGGATGCCGAGGATCTGCCCGGCCAGTGCAACCGCCTGCGCGTGGTTGCCGGACGAGAAGGCGACGACGCCGCGGCGGCGTTCGTCCGCCGAGAGGCGCGACAGCGCGTTGTACGCGCCCCGGAACTTGAAGGCGCCCGCACGCTGCAGGTTCTCGCATTTGAAAAACACGTGCGCGCCCGTGCGCTCGTTGACCGATTGGGACGTGACGACCGGCGTCTTGTGCGCCGCGCCCGCGATCTGCCGCGCCGCGCGCTCGACGTCAGCGAAGGTGGGGAGGGGACCGGGCGAGGTGTTCGGTGACGGTGCGATTCAGTAACAGTAGCATCGAAGAGGGCAGGCGGGCCTGGCCGGGCGGGCCGGGCGGGCCGGGCGGGCGTGGGCTGGCGGGCCGCCCAAATCGAGCCTACAGCCGATCGCCTCACACTGAGACGCCGACCGTGAGCGTGGCCGTGTAGCCGCTCGTCGTGTCGCCGGTGAGCGTGGCCATTTCGGTCTGGGTGCCGTCCGCGAAGACATTGTCGCTGGCGTTGCTCGTCGTGCTCTGGCCCTTGGCGGCGTAGACGCCCGTGCGGTAGACGCTTGCCGTCACGTTCTCCGGAAACGCCGCCTGCGTCGTCTTGACGACGGCGCCGTTGACGAAGACCTGGACGTGGATGTGCGTGGCGCGTCCCATGTACCAGCCGGGGTAGATCGTGCGGAACGTCGCGACGCCGGCGCTGTTGGTTACCTGGACGCCGCGAAGAAACGTCTGGCCCGTGCCGTCGTAGCCAGGCTGCGCGTATTCGGAGTAGTTGCCCGACGCGTCGCACTGCCAGATCTCGACGCTGGCGTTGCTGACGCCGCGCAGTTCTGCCGCACGTTGACGATCGTGAGGGCGAGGGTGAGTGCGAGGCCGCTCTTGCCTTCGGTGATGTCCTGGCGGAGGAAGGCCTGGTTGCTGATCATCCCGATGCGGTCGGGATACGGACCAGCGGTTTCCTCGGCCGCGACGACGCAGCTTCCCGTGATGGTCGACGTCCCAGTCGTCGTCGTAGTCGTCGTCGTGCTGCTTGTGAGCTCGCGCTCGTCGGCGAGGACGAGCACGCGGCGACCATGGCGGCGCCGGCGAGGCCCAGCGTCTCGAGCACGTTGCGACGGGTGATTCTGCGATTCACAGGTGACACTCGCCTAACCTCTTCCTCCGCGTCGAGGGCCGCGTTGCCCCATCTCGGCGATCAGCTGCCGGGCCTTCGCCTGCTGCTCCGTGTTGAGGAGCTGGAAGATCTTCGCCTGCGTCCGGGCGCGGGCGAGTGCCAGCTGCGCCTCGAGCGTCGAGATCTGCTGCACTTCAGCCTGGAGCAGGCCGTCGTCTGTCGGGATGTTGAGGACCGCGGCGTCGAGCGCCTGCCGCGCCTGGCGGAGCGTCTCCAGTTCGACACGCAGTGTGTTCCGCTGGTCGGCGAGGAGCGCGTCGATGCGGCCTTCTGGTACGTCGGTGAGCCGAGCTCACGGCTCAGCCGTTCGAGGGCCAGCCCGGGCTGTCCGGGCGGCGGCCCCATCGGACCTCGTCCACCGGGTCCCGGGCCAAACTGCCCGCCCGCAGGAGGCTGCGGGGGCGAGTCCTGCGCGCTCATCACGCGCGCCGATACGGCGACGGCGCAGAGGAGGACGGCGACGACGAAAATCTGGAATGCGCGAGATGCAGAGGTACTCATGCCCCGGCTTGAGCATGAAGCTTGCCGTCGAGGATCGCGTGTTTTCTTGGGGTTTTGTTTCGTAGACTGTGCCCGACTCAGGAGGGAGCCTTGATGGTCGTCCTCTATGTGCTACAATCAGATTTTCCCTGACGCGGGGTGGAGCAGTCCGGTAGCTCGTTGGGCTCATAACCCAAAGGTCGCGGGTTCAAATCCCGCCCCCGCAAATCCCTTCAATAAAAGCCCAATCGCTACAACAGTTGCGGCGCCGCGATCTTGGGACACGATTTGAACCCGCAATTGTCGTCCTTCCCTCGTAGCGGTTGTTACGTCGCAGGTCACGACACGGAATCACCGCCAAGAAAACGGTTGTTTCAAGAATATCGAGGATTTGCGTTAGCTGAGCGACGTTAATGTCCCCCGCTCGCGACGAAAGGTCGTCGCCGGTGATTTCGGTCAGTCTCCACTTCCGCCTTGCCTGGCTCATCTGGACCTAGGAAGTCGTTTCCTGCCCCTCGCCCGAGGAGTCGCGAAACCGCTCGCGCATCCGCCGGCGGAATCGCTCGCGCTCCTCGGGCGTCATGTCTTTCGGGTGACGGCCGCCGCCAGATCCGAATCCACCGAACAGAATGCGGCAGAGCACCAGCAGACCAAGTGCCTGCCAGCGCGTAATCTGCGGCCAGCCGAAGAGCGCTGGCAGCAGCACATTCCAGAGCCGCATCACTACCTCGCCCATCAGGGCAAGGAACAGCGGGACCGCGACGAGCACGATCGGCGCGATGTAGTACCACTTCACAAACCGTTTGATCTTCATGTGCGGGTCCTCATGGTTTCGTCAGTTCGTCGTAGGCCGAGCCCAGCCGCTCGCGCAGCCGGAGGACGGCATAGCGCTTCCGCGACAGGAGCGTATTGACGCCGACGCCGGTGGCGGCGGAGATCTCCTTGAAGCTGCGGCCTTCGAGAAGTTCGTGGGCAATGAACACGGCGCGCTGGTCGGCCGGCAGCTCGCCGATGGCCTGCTCGAGCGCCTCGAGCAGCACGCCACGGGCGTACTCCTCCTCCGGCCCGCCGTCGGGCGACGGCAGCACGTCGTCGAGCTCCAGCCGCTCCCCAGAGACCTCCGGCGTTCTGGCGCGGAACAGATCGATGATGCGATTGCGCGCGACGCGAAACAGCCAGCCGGTCACGTGTTCGATCGGCACGAGCAGGCGGTTGGCTTCCACGAGGGCAGAGAAGACGTCCTGCAGGATGTCTTCGGCGTCGCGGGCGTCGGGCACGCGGCGGCGAATGAAGCCGCGCAGCCGTGACTCTTCCCGCGTGACTGCATCGGAGATCCGCTGGTCCTGGTCCCTCCGCCGCGGATCTTCCGGGCGATTCACCTATGGCGTCTTTCTGGTCTCTTCTTCTTTGCGGACGCCCGACGGGGTGTTCGCCATGGCGTAGTTGCCCTCGTGACACGCCGACTCGTAGGGCCGCGCGTCGACGCGTGCCATCGGGAATGACAGCGCGATTGTGTCCTGGAACGTCTTCGGATCGGCGACGCGCTCTTTGTCGAATTCCTCCTTCGTCATGAGTTTCCGGTCGCCGAAGGCCGCGCGCCGTTGCAGCGGCACGCCCGACGCGAAGTTCCACACGCCTTGCAGATCGGGATGGCCGTCGTGGGCGCGTGGCGCCCGGTACGTCGGGGCGGGTCCCTCGGCGGCCACGCCGCTCGCCGTCAGGACCACAAGAAGGAGCAGAGCCTGCAGGTGCTTCATGCAGGTGTAGACGGATTTCGAGGCCGAATATTGTGGAGGGCGGCTTCCGCCGTGAATCAGGGGATCTCGCGGAACTGAATCACGTTTCCGTCAGGGTCCAGCGCGTCGCACACCAGCGCTCCATGGAATCGCCATTCCTTCTCTTCCGGGTCCATGGCGCCCCCGTGCGCGTTGGCTATCGCGCGGACGGTCGCGACGCTTCGAACGAAGAAGACCGGCTTGATAGCCGCGACCGCGCGGCGCACGGGCCTCTCCGCCACCTCGGCGGTCGCGGCCGGGCGGCCCGGGATCCGGTGCACGACGAGCTGAAATCCGGGCGACTCCAGCAGGATGTGGTCGTCGTCGCGATTGGCCTCGCTGAGACCGAGCACGCTGGAATAGAACGCAGCGACGCGATCCAGCCGTGCCGCGAACAGGACTGCGCCCGTCCGTGAGTCGTAGCTCATTGACTCCCTATCCCTTTCGTTCGAGCTGCGCCAGGACGCTGGCGACATACTTCAGCACCTGACTCGCCGCGGGACCGCCGGCCTTCGCGTGCGCCAAGAGCGGAATGCCGTGCGGGCCGGGCACACGCGCCAGCGCCGGCCGCGCCTCGAGGGCGCCACGTACGACGCCAAGCTCCCCGAGCATCGCCGCGGCAAAGAGATCCAGCGGCGCTCCGCGCTCGAGCAGCAGCCCCGCAATGTCTCGGCGTCCCATGTGTGCCGCGCCGCCGAGGCCTGTCTCGAAATCGCCGCCGCCCCAGTCCCACGTCGCGCGAATCAGACGAGGCTCAGCATCGAGCATCCGCCGCGTGGTGTCGAGATCGCTGTGTGCCACCTGGACAAACTGATGGACCTGGTCGCCCGGGAGGGCCGGCGGCCGGGGCGGCGGCGCCGCGGGCTGCTGCGCGGATATACCTCGCCCCGCAATGGCGGCCAGCACGCCCGTGAGTGTTCCAACGAAAAGACGACGAGAGACAACGACGACCATGAGCCAGACCTCCTTGAGTGCGAAAGCCCAGAGAATGGCGCCGGAGCGGGCCGGCGTCAACGAAGCAAACGGTCAGAACCCTGATGAAACCCTGAGATCACGCAGAAACAGGCGCAGAACCACAGATCCGCGCCGCTGATCGAGGCATACTCGGACTGCGTGGCAGATCGGTATTGCTTCGGCGAATTCGAGTTCGACCCTGGAAGCGGCGACGTGCGCCGCCGCGGCGGAGCGACAGCCGAACGGCTGCCGCCGCAGCCGGCGCGGCTGTTGGCGTTGCTCGCCGGCCGCCGGGGCGCCGTCCTCACGCGCGAGGAGATTCGTACCGAGCTCTGGGCCGATACACACGTCGATTTCGACGCCAGCTTGCACTTCTGCGTCCGGCAGCTTCGCGCCGCGCTCGGCGATTCCGGCGCCGAACCAAGGTACGTCCAGAATGTCCCCCGCCGCGGATACCGATTGATTCCCGATGTCACGGTTGTGACCGACACGGGTGAGGCGGCCGTCGCGACGCGTTCGCGGCGCTGGACGATCGCCGTTCTCGCGGTTGTCGGAGCAGCAGCGGTTGCGGGCGTCGCCTATCGCATTGCCGGATCGCTGGACGGGTCGCCTCGAGTCCGAATTGCGATCATGCCTTTCGAACCCCCGATCGCGGAACGGGTGCTCGATCATCTGTCGCAGTTCGCCGGCCAGTCGGCTGGCATCGTCGGCCCCGCCACGACGTCGGCCTACGCCGGCGCCGATGACGGCCTTCGGCGTCTGGCCGCCGACTATCGCATCGACTACATCGTGAACGGCCGGCGTGTGGTCGAAAACGGCGACACGCATCTGCTTGTCGAAGTGATTCGAGTGTCCGACGGCGTGCACGTGTGGGTACGGCTGTATGACGATCTCGCCGACCGGCGTCGGATCGGCGAAGAGATCAGCGGGAATGTCGCCCGCGTGCTGCGCCTGCCGTGACAGGCGACCGCTAATGCCGGTCGTCAGTTGCGCGCTCTCGACGACGATGACTTTCAGCTGCCCCTTGCGGGGCATCATTCGTAGTCCCCATTGGTCCTTGGCAGCGCTGGAAGCGGGACTGAGATACGCAATCGATCACACGGCCAGTTGAGTAAGCCGCGAAGGCGCGGCGCAGCGCCGCCAGCAGCGCCGCCGCCATTTGTGCCGCGTACGGCAGTCTCCTTGCCGGTGGCGGAGCTCGACAAGGTCGCCGGCCGCTACGACTTCAGTCCCGGCTTCGTGGTCGTCGCGATCACGCGCGATGGCGGATACCTGTACGCGCAGCCGCAGCGCGAAGGCGTGCCCGGCGCGCCCCGGCAGCAGATCCTGCCCGAAGCGCCCCTGGCGTTTTCTGGAAGGCGATGGACGCACAGATCCGCTTCACGACCGACGCCAACGGGATGGTGACCGGAGCCGTCTTGACACAGGGCAGTCAGATGGTCGGACGACGCGTGGCGCCCTAGTGGCGCGCTCCATCTCGTGCAGCTAACACCGCCCTCACGAGGGCAGTGCCTTGTCACTCCTGACCAGTCGTCCAGTGTTTACTAACAGCTGAGGCCCTACTCCCTCAATTTGGCTCAGTGGTGGGCGCACCTGGTGGGCGCACTTCGAGTTCACCCGCATAAACATTGAGCCGACTATCCTCCGCAAGAAGTTCGAGGAGCGGCGCGTTCTGTGCGCGTTCGCGTCTAAGGGGGAGTGCCCGGTCGCTGTGTGCGCCGATTTTGAGGCGGGCGCCGACACGGCCCGAAGCACCGACTACCCTGGAAGCGCGAAAGCGATTCTCTGACCAGCGCCGACCGCCGGATCAAAAGGCAATTGCTAGCGCGAATCAAAAAGGCGATGCCGGCGATATCGAAGGCAGAGGGTTCCTGGAGAGACGCTAGATAGCAGGGGTAGACGTTCATCGCGAGCATCGGGAAGCCGGACGTTGGCGCCAGCCAAGCAACGCCTCGGAGCTGGCGACGAACGCGCTCCACGGGGCGCATCCATCAGCTCAGGTGTGTGCATAATGTGCGCAGCATGTCGGCCAAACGGCCTAGAAAGCGCGTCGCATCGGTGCGTGAGTACGTCGCGTCGAAGCCGAAAGAGTCTCGAGCCAGCCTCGAAGCGGTGCGCCGGGCGATTCTCAAGGCGCTCCCGAATGCGCAAGAAGGGCTGGCCTATCAGATGCCGGCCTACACGCTGAACGGCGTCGGCGTGCTGTATTTCGCCGGGTGGAAGTCCCACTACTCGCTCTATCCCGCAAGCGATGCGTTGGTCGAGGCGTTCGCCAAGGAGCTGGCGCCATACGAACGCAGCAAGGGGACCCTCAGGTTCCCATTGTCCGAGCCTGTGCCCGTCCGCCTGATTGAGCGGATCGCGAAGTTCCGGGCCCGGCAACTCGCGACGCGCGACGCGGCTACGGGCCGGCGCAAGGGCGGACGGGAAGGACAGGTCGATCGGATCCGCCGCATCTGCGCCGCGCTTCCCAGCGCGTTCGAGAAGATGTCGCACGGCTCGCCCTGCTTCTTCGTCGAGCAGGGCAAGGGCTGCTTCGCGATGTTTTCCGAACACCACCGCGACGATGGCCGGCTGTCGCTGTGGGTGCCGGTGGCGGACGGCCTGCAGCCGCTGATGATCGAAGAATCGCCCGACATCTATTTTTACCCGCGATACGTCGGCGCCGGCGGGTGGGTCGGCATCCTGCTCGATCAGATCGCGGATGACGCGCTCGAGAGCCACCTGCGCGAGGCGCGGCGGATCATCGCGTCCAAGCGGAAGCCCGCGCGCAAGCCGCGCGGCACGTAGGATCCGCACGGCGGACCGAGCCGACGAGCCACGACGTGCGAGAAGGTTGGGAACTGCGGGCCTCGAAGGTATCATCGTTGAAGCAGTGACTTCGCCGAACGGCTCACAGATCGTTCGCGGCGCATGCGGCCACGATTGTCCGGACACCTGCCATTGGATCGTCGAGGTCCAGGACGGTACCGCCGGACGCCTGTACGGCGATCCCAACCATCCGTTCACCCGCGGCACGCTCTGCGCGAAGGTGAATCACTACCTCGAACGGGTCTATCATCCCGACCGTGTGTTGCACCCGCTGAAGCGGGCAGGCCACAAGGGCGAGGGGCAATTCGTCCGGGTGAGTTGGGACGAGGCGCTCGCCGACATCGCGTTCCAGTGGCAGGCGATTGTCGAAGCATCTGGCGCTGAAGCGATCCTCCCGTACAGCTCGGCAGGCGTGCAGGGGCTCATTCAGCAGGAGTCGATCGACGCGCGGCTGTTCGGTTCGATGGGGTGCAGCGGCCTCGATCGCCATATCTGCGGCGCGGTGGCTTCCGCCGGCCTCTCGGCCACCATCGGGACCGGGGCTGGAATCGATCCGGAGGAGATCGTCCACAGTCGGTACGTCGTGCTGTGGGGGACGAATACGATCGTCACGAACCTCCACTACTGGCCGTTGGTACGCGAGGCGCAGCGTCGCGGCGCGAAGATTGTGGTGGTGGATCCGGTCCGGACGCGGACCGCCGAAGCGGCCGACTGGCACCTCCCGATCACGCCAGCCACCGACGCCGTCCTGGCGCTCGCGATGATGCACGTCATCGTTCGCGACGGCCTGGTGGACCTCGACTACGTGTCGCAGTTCGCCGTCGGCTACGAGGCGCTCGCGGAGCGCGTGCTGCAGTACGCGCCGGAGCGCGTGGCGGACACGGTGGGCCTGCCGGCGAACGACATCGAGCGATTTGCGCGCGAGTACGCCACGACGCAGCCCTCCCTGCTGCGGCCCCTCATCGGCCCCGAGCATCATCGCAACGGCGCGATGCAGTTTCGCACGATGGCCTGCCTGCCGGTGCTCACCGGAGCGTTCAGACACCGCGGCGGCGGCCTGGCCCGTTCCACACACAAGCTGCACTTCGCCGTCCTGGACATGGACAGCGTGACGAGGCCCGAGACCCACACGCCCGGCGTCCGCGTCCTGAACATGCGCGATCTCGGAAAGGATCTCTGCGACCGCGACCTGAAGCCGCCGATCCGGTCGCTCATGGTGTACGGCGCCAACCCGATGGTGTCGATGCCGAATCAGCGCCGGGTTCGCGAGGGTCTCCTGCGCGGCGACCTGTTCACCGTCGTGCACGACCTGTTCGTCACCGAGACCGCGCGGTACGCCGACTACGTGTTGCCCGCCACGAGCCAGATCGAGCATCTGGATCTGTCTCCGGCCTGGGGCCACCTCTATCTCGCGCTGAATCGCCCGGCCATCGCGCCGCGCGGCGAATCGGTGTCGAACACGGAGCTCTTTCGACGGCTGGCACGGGCGCTTGGCCGCACGGAGTCGTACCTGTTCGACAGCGACGAGTCCATGCTACGCGCGGCCCTGGCGAGCGGACATTCGTGGCTCGACGGGATCACCTACGAACGGCTGTGGGAGCAGGGATATGCTCGTTTGAACCGTCCCGAGGACTGGCGCCCCTTTGCGCACGGAGGTTTTCCGACGCGGAGCGGGAAGGCGGAGCTGTACTCCGAGCCGCTGCGCGAAGCCGGCCACGACCCGCTGCCGTCGCCGGGCGAGATTCGCTTGAACCACGGTCTGCGGTTGATCACGGGGAAGCAGCTGCACTTCCTGAATTCGGGATACAACAACCAGGACCGGCACAGCCGCCGGGCGGGGGCACTGTTCATTCAGATTCACCCGGAAGACGCGCGAACACGTGGCGTCGCCAGCGGGGACCTCGTGTCCGTGCGGAACGGAAGCGGTGAAGTGCGGGCCGTCTGCCGGGTCTCCGACCGCGTCCGGCGCGGCGCCGCCTGGATGCCGTTTGGCGGGTTCATGGATGCGGATGGCAGGCGCGTCTCGGTCAACGTCCTCACGGAGGAAGAGCCGACCGACTGGGGCGGTGGAAGCGGCCTGTACGACGCGTTCGTGGATGTGAGCCCAACGTGACCGGAGGCCGGGCGTGATCATCGGAGCGATCGCCATCTTCGCGTCGACATGTGACAGCAGACTTGCTCAGGCTGCCGGCCGCCAGAGCTGCAGATAATGTTGGTTGCGTGCCCCCGCAACCAAATTCCAAGGGCCGTGTTGTCACAAGCAGCACGGCCCTCTGTGTTTGGGTCACCGGCTCGTCGTGGACAGACGCTTGATGGAGATGGTCTCTCCCACGTCGATGGTCATCCCGTCTTCGCCAAATTCGAGCGGACCAGAATAGGTCTGCCTGACCAGCGGAAGCGCCGTCGCCGTCACTCCACCGGTGTAGTGCGAGAACATCGCCAGCTTCGGCTTGACCTTCTCGAAGACCATTCCGGCCTCCGCCGGATCGGTGTGATGCTCGGCAATCGACTTCAACTGACGACGGGTGCCGCGACCATTGGGAAGCCGTTCATCCAGCGGCCCGGCAAGACGCGGGTCCTGTTTCGACATCCCCACTTCATGAATCAGCAGGTCGGCACCCTTGGCAAACTTGATCAGGTTGTCGGATACCCGAGTGTCACCGGACAGGACCACTGAACGGCCCTGATACTCGATACGGTAGCCGAAGGCCGGCTCTATAGGGGCGTGGTCGACGAGGAACGCCGTCACGGTCACGCCGTTGGCTCGATACACGACGCCTTCGCGAACATCGGTCGCGACGACTTTGATGCCGTCGCGAACTTCTCGTCGACGTCACGCCGGATGTGAATATCAAACGCAAACGCCTTCTCAGGTGCTCCATCATCGACTTCGTCCATCCGGTCCCCACACCTGAAAAGGCGCCGACCTTCCCTGTGTGGCCCATGGAAAAAGATACAGCTCGGGTAATCCGACTACGTGGTCGGAATGGAGGTGAGTCAAGAAGACCTTTGTTACGTCCGCGGGCAGGATCGCCATGCGAGTGATGGCCGCGGACGCGTCGCGACCGCAGTCGAATAGCAGCATCTCGCGCCCCGCGATGACCAGCGTGCCGTTGCCCGGGCGTTGGGCGTCTATCGCTGGCCCCCCGCGCGTCCCGAGGAGAATGATCTTAAGGCTTGGATCGAGCTGCGTCGGCGCCTGAGCCCGCACCTTGAACGGGTTGGATAGAAGCGCGAGCACGGCGAGCCCAGTCATAACGACGCTAAGGTTGGTCGGCATGCGCGTAGTCTCACGTAGCAGCGGCTGGTTGGCAAGGCCACCACGGCGTCAAGCCGCGACCTCACGTCAGTGACACGAGCCGGTTCCGAAGTCGCCCGGCCCGGAAACCGGGATGAACTCCCACTGATAGCTGCCACTCTGGAGTGTGAGCTTCAGCACGCCGAAGGTGTTGCTGATCCGTGCTTCGCTGTTCGCGCTCGTGGTCACAAAGTTGTACAGGCTCGCGCCGCCTGTGCCGACGATGAACTCCCGGATGCCACGCCCGTCATCACGGCCACCGTCCGGGTTCTGTGGCGCAAACCGCTCGTACAGGTGATCGTGCCCGTTGACGACGAGGTCGACGCCCGCACCATGCAGAATCCGCCAGAAGTCCCGCATCTGCCCCTGGTTCCCATTGGGGCCGGAGCTGAAGAGCGGGTAATGCCAGTACGCGATCGTGCACCTGCTGTTGCTGGCGGCCAGGTCCGATCGGAGCCACTGCGCCTGCGCTGAACCGTCGTCCACACCAATGGAGCTGTTGAGCGCGATGGCGTGCCAGTCGCCCAGCGGGAAACTGTAATACCCCTGCCCCGGGGGCCCGGCAGCCGGTCCGAAATAGTCGAAGTACGGTCCCGGTCCTGCGCCTTCGTATTCGTGATTCCCAGGCACCGGTCGCGTGCGACCCTTGTGCCGACCCCAGCTTGGGTCGTAGCAGTCCTTGAACTCCTTGGCGGTCCCGGTAAAGTACGCGTTGTCGCCGGTTGTAAACACGGTTCCGCCGATCGAATCCAATATCCGCGCGGTTTGTTCGGGCCCAGGGGAGCCACACCACCCGATGTCACCTGCGCCGGCGAACGCCTGTGGGGCCATGGGCGACACATTCGTTGGCAGCGGCAGCGTTCCGGGCGGCACGACGTTGGTCGGCGGCGCCGTCGGTCGGCTCGGTGTGCTGTCGCGGCCACACTGCAAGGCTGCCAACGACGTGATCAGCACGGCCGCCCGCAGCATCACGCGCAGGGTGGCTCTAGCCATCAGAACCTCACGATAGCCGCGAGCTGGACCCGCCGGTTTGGAAACGCCGAAATGGGTTGGGCGAACAGGGGCGAGAGGAGGGCGCCGACGTACTCGTCGTAGTTCGTGGTATTGAAGACGTTGAACATCTCGACGCGGACGTCGATGGTCATGAATCCTGCTGAGAAACGTCGCGTCAGCGCGAGGTCGACGTTCTGGTAGGCGTCGGTCCTGCCGGTATTGCGGCCGTCCGGCCGCGCGTCGTTCTGCGTCGTGCCGTTGCGATCGTCGCCCCAGGCGATTGTGTACGGCCGGTTGCTGCGGAACACACCGATCCCCGAGAGCGACCATCCGCTCAGCGCGGGCCGCGCTCGCGGCATCTGCCACGTGAACCCGACCATCAGGTTATGCGTCACGTCGGTACCGGCGCGCGCCTTCTCGGCGTCGATATTTCGACTGTCCTCGGGCAACTGGTAGTTGTCCATGTCCTCGGCCCGCGAGAACGTATAGGACCCGAGCACCTGCAGCCGTCCCATCGAGCGATCGGCTCTGACTTGAAGCGCGTGGTACCAGCTCTGCCCGAGGTTACCGAGCGTGAAGATGCTCCGGTAACTGCCCGGCACGGCGGGAAGCGGCCGCGTCGCGTCCGCCTCCGCGACGGTCCGCTGCGCCGGCTTGAGATTCGACGCCGGAGCGTTGGTGTCGACGAGGCTCATCAAGTCGCGGCCGTTCAGGTACAGGTAGTCGGCCGACACGCTGGCGGCGCCGAACGCGCGCTCGATGCCAATCGTGGACTGGAACGAGTAGGGATTGCTGAAGCTCGTGTCGACGCGTTGGATGTTGCGCGGAGGCAGGGCCGCAGCACTCGGGAAGGTTGGTAACACGTTGGGGAACGTGGGAAATAACGGCGAATCCGGCGGGAGGGCGATCGTCAGCGTGCCGCCGGGTCCCTCGAGTTGCACGCGGTTGATGTAATAGAGAAGCTGTTGCTGCGTGTACAGCCCGGCGCCTCCTCGAACGACCATTCGTTGACCGGCCCACGGCTCCCACGCCAGCCCGGCCCGTGGCTGGACATTGTTCGTGTCAGTCGCGACTGAATAGTTGCGGACGTTGTTCACCTTCTCGATGTCGTACCGAAGCCCGAGGTTCAGCGTCAGCCTCGGCCGAACTCTCCAGTCGTCTTGAATGAAACCAAACGCCGACACGCTGCGTGGATCGGCATGCGCGCTCTCCGCGTCGGGCGCCAGGCCCTGGACGAACAGAAACGGCTGCGGGTAGAGTTCCGGCGCGCCCGCGAAGAAGTACGCTCCTCGACCGTAGTTCTGGAACGCGTTGTGCGCCCGGACGTATTTCATCCCGCCCCCGAGCCTGAGCATGTGATGGCTCGACCAGGCTGACACCGTGTCGGCAGCCTCCCAGGTGTCTTCCGGATCGGCGCCGAATCCGAACGCGCCGAGGGTTCCGCCTTCCTGAGAATAGCCGGCGCGCGACACGAACACGGCCGGTCGCAGATCGGTCCGCACGTCCACGTAACGCGCGAATTGACCCCGAGCTTCGTTCAGCAGCCGCGGCGAGAGCTGCAACCGGTCGGTCGCCAGAATCGTGTGCACATCGTTCTTGTACTCGGTCCCGGTACCCGGCAGCGACAACCCACCGGGCTCGTCATGCCATCGAAAGAATTGGCCGTTGTAGCGGCCCATCGCCAGATGCCGGCCGCTCCGGCTGTGATCGACTCTGAAGAAGACGAGGTGCTCGTCTTCGTTGTCCGCGACAAAGGCCCCCGCGGTTTCGAAATCGGGCGAGACCACAACGTTATGGTTGCGCGAACGCCGTCCCTCGTAACTCGCCAGGAAATTCGTCCGGTCTTCGATGAATGGACCGCCGAGCGTGAACCCGTATCGCCCGGATTGCGCCGGCGGATTCACGGGCGCGAACGCCGGCGTGGCGTTCAGCGCATCGTTCGAAAGAAAATACAGCGCCGACCCGTGAAGCTCGTTCGTGCCGGATTGTGTGACCACGCTCGTGACGGTCGCGAGCGACTCACCGTATTCCGCCGAGAAGCTGTTGGTCAAGACCTGCACATCCCTGATGGACTCCAGGCCGTACCCCGAATAGAAGGTCCGGGCCGTACTCCTCCACTTCGAGAAGTGACTCGCGCCGTCCACGAGGATGTTGTTCGCCCAGTAGATCTGCCCCTGAGGGCTCGGAAAGTTCGGGTTGCCGGTGAACCCGGCCGCGAGCGCGGCGAGCGGGATGAAGTTCCCGCCGAAGAGAGGCACCGAGTGCGCGAGCCGCTCATTGATGATGGGTTGCACGATTGGCTGCTCGCCTTCGAGGAGCGACACCGGCGCGCTCACTGATACCGATTCCGTGACCGAGAGCTTCAGACGGAAGTTCATCACCAGGATCGCATTGGGGACGATCGTGACCGTCTCGGTCGCCATGGTGGCAAAACCGGCCAGCGCCACACCAACCTGATATTCACCCTCGACCGGGAGGTTCGGGATCTCGTACCGCCCGTCCGCATCCGTCGTCGCGGTGCTGCGGATCCCGGTCAGCCGGTTCTGGACGGTCAGGATGACCCCGGATACCCGGTTTCCGGCGGTACCGGTGACGGTACCCGTCAGAACGCCCGTGGCCGGCTGCGCGCCGGCGGAACGCGGCATGGCCGTTAAACATGCCATGGCCACCGCTATGAGCCGGGCGCGCGACTTGAGCACTGTTTCCTCCGGTCCAGACGGGCAATCGGGTCGGCCTCGCTGTCTCCCTGTGCCCTCTAACGCGTCGCAACGCCACCTTCCGGTGCACGGCGATGCCGGGGGCTTGAGCTGGTTTCGCCGCGGGTTGCGCGCTTGATATCGAGTGGAGGCCCAGGAATGACTATCGTCGCCCTTCTGGTTGTGGTGCTCGGTTCAGGGGGGTTCACGACCTTCGGCGCCCCGGACCGCGCTCGACTTGATCTGCAACGAGATCAGGCCCAGTCCACCACCGAAAAGAGACAGAAGAAGAACAAGCAGGGCAAGAAGGACAAGAAGAAGGCGAAGAAAGAGGTCAGTGGCACGCCGGCGACCGCCGAGACCGGTGATGCGGACCAGACGCCCGACGCGGGCGAGCCTGGCGTCGACGTCGTCTGGACGCAACACCCTTCAATCCGGTTCGGCGATTCGTTCCGTCTCGATTTCGGGGCGACGCTTCAAGAGGACCTGCACAGCTCGTATCCCGGTGCGCCGGGCCTCAACTGCGAGAACCAGGCTCTTCCAAGCCCGTGCATGTTTCAGCTGCATCGCAATCGCGTCGGCATCAAGGGCAGCGTCTTCAAGAAGATCGAATATGAAGTCGAGCGCGAGCTGACCGAACAGGAGCTCACCGACAAAGACATCCTCCGCGGGTTCATGCCCGAATCGCAATGGAAAGACGTGAACGTGAACGTCAAGTACATGAAGAAAGCGCAGATCCAGGTCGGCAAGTTCAAGCTGCCGTTCGGCCTCGACGAGCTCACGAGCATCGCACAGAACGATTTCGTCTATCGCTCTCTCGGCGCACTCTACCTCGCTCCAGGGCGAGACATCGGCGGGATGGTTCACGGGAGCTTCTTCAAGCGCGGGCTGACCTACGCGGCCGGCGTCTTCCAGCATGATGGCGACCACGCCAGTTCGAAGAAGGTTCAAGGCGCCGACCAGACGGTCGCGACGCGGGTTACCGTCGCGCCTTTCCGCCACACCGGCGTGCCCGGCGATCTCAACGTGGGCTCTGCATTCGCGGTCAGCTCCTTGTCCGACGACCCGTACCTGCCGAACGGCCTTCGCGGCCGCACCATCCTGACGCAGGACACGTTCTTTCAACCCGTCTACGTCAAGGGCCGCCGGGCACGTTGGGAAGCCGACGCGGATTGGACGGCAGGACGGGCTTCCGCGCGCGCCGAATACACGTGGGTCACCGATAGCCGGTTACAGCAGGGGATCGGCGACGAAGACCTGCCCGACGCTCGCGCGCGTTCGTGGTATGTCGGCGGTACCTGGATTCTGACGGGTCAACGCAAGAAGCGTCCGCTCAGTGCCGGCAGCGGGTTCCTGCCGGGCGGTCTTGGCGCCGTCGAGGTGGCTGCGCGTTACGAACGGCTGTCATTCGACAGCGCGCGTGGCGCGGACGTCGATCTGCCGTCCCGGACGCCTCGCGCCGCGAACATCCTACCGAGCGGGGAAGGGGCTCTGACCTTGGGCGTGAACTGGGTACTCAATCGGTGGATCAAACTGCAGTTCAACGGCATCCGGGAACATGTCGACGATCCCAATCGGAGTCCCGTGTCAGGGAGCGGCGCGTTCTGGAGCCAGGTCGCGCGATTCCAGATCGTGATGTAGGGAGTAGTAGAGGAGGATGCCATGATTCGCGATCGTCTCCGTACCCTTCCCGCCATCGTCGTGCTCGGTTTGAGTATGGCGGTGCCCGTTATGGCCCAGTCGCCGGCGCCCCCCGCTCCGGCACCCCTCGCTCCGGCGCCACCTCCGCATCTATGGGACCCGTTCTTCGACGATACGGTGGTTCACGAAATCCGCCTGACGATCAATACGAGGGACTGGCAGTCGCTGCAGGTTCATTACCTGGACAATACGTACTATCCGTGCGATTTCCGCTGGCGCGGTCAAGTCGTTCGCAACATCGGCATCCGGTCCCGCGGCAACGGCAGCCGCAGCGGGGTCAAACCGGGTCTACGCGTGGATTTCGATCGCTACGTCACCGATCAGCAGTTTCTGGGCCTCAAGTCCTTTGTGTTCCGCAACAACACGCAGGATGCGTCGAGCATGCACGAGCGGTTGAGCATGCTGTTGTTCCGCCGTCTGGGCCTTCCCGCCTCGCGGGAAGCGCACGCGAGGCTTTTCATCAACAACGAATACCACGGCCTCTATCTGATCGAGGAGTCGGTCGACAAGACATTCCTGCAGGAGACGTTCAACGAGAACGACGGCTATTTGTACAAGTATGAGTATCCGGCGGATGCCCAGCCGTACTATTTCGAGGACCGGGGTCCGGACCCAGACGCCTACGTGCCACTCCCGTTCAAGCCGGAGACGCACGAGACAGACCCGAGGCCGGAATTCGTCGTGCAGTTGGTCCAGGCGATCAACCAGACGGGCGATGCAGCCTTCCGAACCGTCATGGCCGAGTACCTCGATCTCAAGAAGTTCGTCCGGCACGTCGCCGTCGAAACCTTTGTCGCCGACAACGACGGGTTTCTCAGCGACTACGGCGGCATGAACAACTACTACATCTACCAGTTTCAAGCTCAGAAGCTGTTCACGTTCATCGCGTGGGACAAGAGCGAAGCATTCAGGGGCGGGTACGAATACGACATCTTTCACAACATCACCACCGGGCCCCACGCGGGCCAGAACCGGTTGATGATGCGGGCGCTCGCGTACCCGGACCTCTACAACGCATATCTCGATGCGCTGCTCGATTGCGTGCGATCGGCGGCCGAAACGGCGGAGGGAGTCACCACCGGGCCAGGCTGGCTCGAACGCGAGGTTCAGCGGGAATACCAACAGATCCGGGACTCAGCCCTGGCCGACCCGTCGAAGCCCTTCACGAATGACGAATTCGAGCGCGCGGCGGACGATCTCGGAGTCTTCGCGCGACACCGCGGCGACTTCGTGACGGCGGCGGTCAGTGCCGCACGGGCGCGGCAGGCCATCACGATCGAGAGAGGCAGCGGCCGTCGCATGTTGGCAGGTACGCGCGCGCTCGACCGATGAGCTGCCGCCTTGTGGGGCCCGCAACCAGGGCACAGAATGCCTTCAGAAAGCGTGGGCCGCTTTCTGAAGTAAGATCAGGTGATGTCCCTGGCCGGAATGCAGGGACGGGGATTGGTGGCCTCATGCGGCGACCACACAGAGCGCGGTCGGTATAGACGGCTGCGCGCCACCGCAACCAAGATACCTTCAAGGAGAGGTCGCCCGCCTTCGCGCCTGCAGCGCTACGGCGAGACGACCTCTTCGTTTTTCTGGAGCGATTCAAACAATGACAGGAACCATCAAGACACTACGAGCAGACAAGGGATTCGGCTTTATTCGGGATACCTCCGGCAAAGAGGTGTTCTTTCATTCCAGCGCCATTTGGGGCGAGGGCATCGACATGCTGCGCGAGGGCGATGGCGTCGAGTTCGAGCTTGGCGACGGGGGCGAGAAAGGGCCCAGAGCGACCAACGTTCGTCGCACCACCACGTAGACCGACTCGTCTTCCTTTGCCGAGAGATCAGTCCGGCTGCCGTCGGGTGGTTGTCGTACATGAATTTCTTAGCCGACCTTGATCGCGCGGACCTCGGCGGCGCGCTCATCCACGGGGATCACGGGCAGTTCGCCCTTCCTGGCGGGCAGGCCGCGCAAGTGATCCATGATCGCCTGCCATTCCTTGATCTCACTGACCGCGCCGTTCGTGGTCGCAGAGGCGACGCTGTCCTTGTCCACCGTCCCGGCCGGGCCCAGCAGGTCGGGGGTGTCGCTGCGTGGGTCGTCGAGGGCGTCGACCTTCGACGTAAGCGGCTGGCCGTCCTTCTTCTTGGCTACCAGCGTGAGCTTGCCCTTGGTGTATGTCGGGATAGCCACGAGGATCGCGCCAAGCATCAGGGGGCAGGTGAGGCTGAACAGGTGGGTGTCCTTGCCGGTGATGTCGATGGCCTTGTAACCGCGGTCCAGATCTCCGATCTCGAGGGCGGTGACGGCATCGAACTTCGGGCGCGACAGGTCGTAGTGGATCTTCAGGCCGGACGCGCGGGGGAAATATTCGCCGGGATGGGCCGGGTTATCCACCAGGAAGAACTCGAGCATGTTCTTCAACTCCTGGCCAGTGAAGTATCCCGTCACGAGCGTGCTGCCGGCGGTGTTATCGATGACTCCGGCACCGAGCGGGGCAACGGCGAAGACGTCATACACAGTTTGCACGCCGGTTTTTCCCCGGAGCAAACCGGAGCGCATCATGCCGCTGACGGAGAATCCAATATCCGCTTTCGTGGCGCTGCGGTAGGCGTCAGTGCAAAGGTTTGCCAGGACCGTACCGGCGGCGATGTCGGTGAAGGTGTTGGGGATGTCCTGCGGCACCACGGCCAGCGGTTGATCGATGCTGTAACCGCGCGAGGCGAACGCGACCTTGGTGACGATCTTCTTGATCGTCTCGATCTCGTCGGCGATAACCCGGTCGCCGGCAATGGTGTCGTCCACCGGAAGCAGCTTGTAGGACCTGACGGTCAGCGTGTCGCCGTCGACTGCGATCACCAGTTCGCCGAGGTTCTCGCCGTACTTCCCGGTCTGGACGACGGGGGTACGCCCATTGACGATGATCGCCTCATGCAGTTCGGTGTGGCTGTGGGAGCCGATGACCACGTCGATACCCGGCACGCCCTTGGCCAGTTGCACATCCTCGCCGTCAACGAAGCGTCCGTCGGCGCCCTTCGTCATGCCGCCATGGCTGAGTGCGATGACGACGTCCGCTTTTTCCGTCTCGCGGAGAATCTTCACCATCTCCTTCGCGGTTTCGACGGGATCGGTGAACTTCGCCGGGGCGGCGCCGCCGGTATAGAACTGGGCCTCTTTCCCGAGCACGCCGAAGATGCCGAAGCGCAGCCCGCCGCGGTCGATCACGATGTAACGGCTGAGCACGCCATCCCTGGCCAACTGCTGGAGACCGGCCAAGGCCGGATCATTTCCCGCGAAGGTGGTATTCGCGACGACCACCGCCGGAAGCCGGCCCGCCTTGGCGGCTACTGCGATGGCCTGGGCCGTGCCGTCCGGCCCCAGGTCGAAATCATGATTGCCGAGGGTGGTGGCGTCGCACCCCATGCGGGCGAGCAGTTGCAGTTCGCCCCCGGTCTCGCGAATCGCGGCGGCGAATGCCGTCCCCATGCTGTAGTCACCGGCATCGAGGATCAGCACGGGTCCCTCGGCCTCGCGCGCCGCCTTGCGCTGCGCGATCAACGTGGCCAGACGCGCGAAGCCGCCGCGGGTCTTGTCGTCGTTGAGTACGAACGGCGAATAGTCCGACGCGGGAGCCATGCCGATGAGATTCGAGTGCAGATCGTTGGTGTGGAGGATGGTGAAGGTCTGCTTTCCGGCCGACTTACTGCAGCCCGTGAGCAGGACTGTGGTTCCAGCGCCGGCCGAGGCGGCCAGGAACTGGCGACGTGACACGTTGCCTTCGCTTGTCATGATCGGGTCTCTCAAATGCGCTTTTCTTCTCGTCGGGATGTCAACAAGCAGGAAGGCAGGATCTGCTTAAACTGGCATGAGGTCCCTCTCAGTCTAGTGCATCACCGTGCCAGACCGAGACGTCCTTCTAACGGCTTGTCACCGTCGGAATTGCGATCTTGGCGACACGTCAACGGAAGCGGCACGGCTGTGCTAGCGTAGCTGCCGACACCTGATTCGACCATGAACCGGAGAACGCTGCTCGCGGCGGCGGTGTATTGTGCCGGGGCGTGTCTATTCACCTGGCCGCTCGTGCTGCATCCGCGCGCGCTGCTGGGCGCTGTGGACGCGACCGGCGACGCGTCCCTGTATCTGTGGGCACTCGGGTGGGACCTCCGGGTCATCTCAGAGCACCCGTCCTGGCTGTTCACCGGGCGCGTGTTCGACGCGAACATCTTCTTTCCGGCCCCGCACACGCTGGCCTACTCCGATAGCCTGCTGCCACAGGCTGTCGCGCTCTGGCCCGTCTACGCCATCACCGGCGATCTGGTCCTCTGCTACAACGTGCTGTTCGTCGGCTCGCTCGTGGCCGCGGCCCTGGCGATGCACATCCTGGCCCGTGAACTGACCGGAAGCGAGCGTGCGGCGTACGTTGCGGGGTTGATCTTCGGATTCGCCCCCTACCATTTCGCGCATCTCAAGCACGTCCAGCTGCAGGCGCTGTATTTCATGCCGCTGTCGTTCCTGTGGCTGTATCGACTCTTCCAGCGCGAGCGGCGCATCGACGCGGTGATGCTTGGGGTTGTGCTGGGGCTCCAGGCCGTCAGCTCCATCTACTACGGCATCATCGGTGGCATCGGCATCGCGTTCGCCGCGGTCGCCCTCGTCCTGGTGACGCGCCCAGTGCGTGCCGGGCGACTTCTGCGGTGCGCTGCCGCGGCCGCCCTGGTCGCGGGCCTGGTTGCGCTGCCCTGGACGGTGTCCTATCTGCTGGTCCACCGCGAGACCGGCGCCGGCCGCTCGATCGGCGATGCCGCGAGCGGTGGAACCCTGCTCGCCAACTACCTGCAGGCGCCGGCGACGAACCTGCTGTACGGCCGCACAGGCATCCTGCGGCCAGGACCCGGCGCGGCGCTGCAGTACAGCGAAGGCGTCGAACAGGAACTCTTCCCCGGCTTCTGTGCGCTGCTGTTGGCTCTGTTCGGGTGTGTATCTGCCGGGAAGGACGGCCGGAAGGTCGCCGTGGTGTTCGCCGTGGTCACGGTGGTGGGTGTGATCCTGTCGATGGGTCCCGAAGGGCCTACGCCGCTCTACTCATGGCTGTACCGCGGGCTCTTCGGGATGGCGGCCATTCGCGCCGTGCCCCGTTTCAGCGTGCTCGCCCTCCTCGGCATCGCGGTCCTGGCGGCACTCGCGATTCGTTGGCTGGAAGCGCGGCAGCCACGACTGGCGCGCGGCCTCGTCGTCGCCGCGCTGCTCGCGATCGCGGTGGAGTACAGCAACGGCGCCATCGACTACCCGCCTTCGCCGTCTTTGCATACAAGCGCCGGCGGGTGGCTCCGCGACCAGCCTGGATCCGGGGCTGTCTTGTGCGTTCCGATACGGGTGTGGCTGGGCAACACGCCGTGCATGTTGCAGTCGCTCGAGCATCGCCGTCCGGTCGTCAACGGCTACAGCGGCATCCTGCCGCCGTTCTTCGAGGCGATGGTACAGACGGCGAACCGTCTGCCCGCCGCAGATGCGCTGCTGGCGATGCACGACCTCGGCGTCGAGTACGTGGTCAGTGACCAGGGGCTGGCGGTGGAGCCGGCATTCAGTGAGGTGCTCGTCGAGCGGGCCCGATTCGACCAGCAGCGCGTGTACCAGTTGCGCTGGTCGCCCGAGATCGAAGCGAAGACGCGGACGACCGTGGACGTACCGCCTCCCGATCCCGGCCCCATTCCGTACGCCGCCGGCGAGGCCATCAACTACCGCCTTCGGTGGACGAGCGGGCCGCTCGATCTAGCGGCTGGGCAGGCCACGATTTCGGTGATGCCGCCCCACGCGGGTGCGAGCTATCAGTTCCGTGTGGACGCATCGACGGCCCCGTGGATGTCCCGCTTCTACCAGGCCATCGTCAGGCTCGAATCGGCGACGACTGCCGGCCTGCTGCCGCTGGCGTACCGCGAAGCGATCGACGAGGGTACGCGACGCATCGATCGCCAGCTGACGTTCGATCCCGAGCGTCACGAGGTGCGGATTGTGAGCGGCGGGACGTCGATCGTGCTCCCGGTCAGGGTTGGGGCGCGCGACCCGATCAGCGCGTTCTTCTACCTGCGCACGCTGCCGCTCACGGAAGGCGCTCGGTACGCTATTCCGATCAGCGACAACGGGCGCCCGCTGCGACTGGATGTCACCGTGGGGCCGCGTGAGCCCATCGTGCTGGACGGGCGCACGTTGGAGGCGTGGCGGGTGCAGCCGACGATCAGTGAACGGATCGATCGCGGTGCCGTGCTCATCACAGCCTGGCTCAGCGCCGACGAACGCCGGGTGCCGCTGGTGGTTGATGTGAGCGCGCAGTTCGGGACGGCGCGCGTCGAGATGACGGGTACCGCCGCGACTGACGGTGACGGGTACGGTGATTAATGCTTGATCGCGGTCTCGACGATGCCGTGCTTGCTGAAGAACGCCTCGAACTCCGGTGCATCGACGTCGCGAAACTGAATGCCGGCCCGATAGAGCGCGCGTTTGGGGTCGCGAGAGTGCTCCACGACGACCCACACGACCCGGGCCTGGCACGACAGGCCGCCGTTGTCGTTCGGGAGCATGAGCTGCACGGAGTTGTCGGGGCGAACGGCGCGCGGCGACAGCACCTGCGCGCCGGAAGTGGACAGGTCCACCAGCGCGCTCGGGGCGCCGTCGATCGTGACATTGACGCTCTTCTTGATCTTGACGCGACGCGCCTTCCGCTCCAGCGAATGAGTCGACGGCTCCTCGGCCCGGGCCGCTTGCTTCTTGTTCAGGCGGCGCCGCACGTGATCCGCGAAGATGTCGGCGATCTTCGCGGACACATCCGGGTCACCGCAGGTTGAATCGGGCGGATTCTCCGCGTACAGCATCACCGCGCCCTGGCTTTGCTCCACAATCGGCAACGCGATGGCGTATCCGACGGGACGGCCCGACAGACCAAGGGGCGCCTGACCGTCGATCGGCCGGGCCGTCGCCGGCTTCCACTCAGCCAACGCTCGCGACAAGAGCGAGTCGGCTGGCAGCGGGCTGACGGTTTTTCGGCTCTGAAGCGGTGGATCGAATCCGCGGCTTCCCCACACGACGCAATCCTCGGGTCGAACCACGCACCACGCGACCATGGAGAAGTGCTCGGCCAGGGGCTCGAGCAGGGCGTCGAGCAGGCCGCGTCCGGTCGTCGTGGCGGTGAGCGTCTGAAGGCCCGCCCTGACCTGCTCGAGCGTGGCCGCGGCTTCCGCGGCCGCACCGGCCGACTTGCGTGGCTCGGCGTCGAGCTTCCGGTGGCGCTCCTCGAGGACCCGAATCCGGCCGGTCGCGTTCTTGAGCGCGAGCCGACTCGTATCGGCGTCGGTCTGGGCGTACAGCGCCATTTCGCGCACTGCGTCCAGTTCGGTCGCGAGCGCCGTCCGCGCCTGGACTTCGCCTTCCAACTGCGCGTCCGCGACATCCCGCGCCAGCGCCAGCTCCGCCAGCTCGTGCTCAAGGGCCTGGATGCGCGTGCGCGCTTCCTGGAGACTGGCGGCTCCAGCCTCGGCATCTTTCCGGAGCGAGGCGGCCACGCGCTCGGCGTCGGCGAGCGCACGAGCGGCCTCGGCGGAGGCCTTTTCCGATTGTGCGAGGCGCTTCTGGAAGTCGAGCTTGCTCGCTGTGAGCTCACGTGCGGCGGCTTCCTCGGCCTGGGCCCGGGCCGAGGCGGACGCGCTGTCCGCCTGCTCAGTCGCGAACTCACACAGCTTCTGCAGAATGGGAGCGAACGCGGGGTCGTTCCGGTCGCGAGTCAGCGCGCGTTCGAGAGAGGCGAGCTGGGTGCCGATCAGGTCCTGAAGCGCTTCCAGTTCCTGGCGCGCCGTACGTTGGATCTCAGCGGCAACGGCATCGACCGATGCCTCGGCCTGGGTCTGCAGAGGACTCCGAGAGGTCGTTTTAGTCATTCGTGGCGCGGGCGCTCGAACAGACTCCAGGGGCAAGCGCAGTGCCACCTCAATTACTTGAAAAGGGCTCGAAATTGCCTCCTGTTCGCTAGAGCTGATGCCAATACTGAAATGGGAACGTCAAAGTTGGGTCCCGGGCGACGGCAGGGCGGCACGTACGGCCGGCCCGAACGGAGCCCGACCGACGTAAAGCCGTACCTGGGTGGCGAACCCCGTGCTAGGCCGCACGGGGATGAGGTCTCGCTTTCACCGGCGCTCACATGCACAGGATTGCCTGTGCACAGGCCTGATGCCAGAATCAATCAGTGGGGCCAAGGTACTGCCGTCACCGACACTCGATCGCCGTGTTCTTCGCAATGGCCGCGGCCTCCGGCTGTGCGGATACCACGGCCATCCACTCGAATCGGCCCGTCGAGGCGACGCCTCGTTCGTCTGCCGGTCAGGTGTTCGTGATGGAGCCCGTCTGGCGGACGAACGAGTCGGGGAATATCGGGCGCGATTTCCGCACCATCAATGCGGAAGTCACGACTCGAATTCTCGCGATTGTTCGAGAACGCTTCCGCGGAGCAGAAATTGCGGAAGCCGGACCTCGCGATCCGGGCCGAGTGCTGCCGGGTACCCCCTGACCGTCGATGCGGGAGCGGTCACGACAGAAGAGCTCAACGCTGCGAGCCGGGCGTACGAGCACGGGGCGGCATACCTGCTCGTTCCCACAATCACCGAGTGGAAAGAGATGCGGACAGACGACCCGATCGGGGCGTTCATTCTGCCTCACAACAGCGTGGCGATGACGCTCCGCCTGATGCGCCTGCAGGCTCCTGTCCTGTCGGGACATGTCAGCTTCAAGAATCGGGCGCGCCTCACGCTGAACAAACCCGCAGATCGTCTTCTGGACGGGCGCTTCCGCGACATCGTGCTTGGTTTGGTGTCTGGCAATACCTGAATCAAAACCCGCATCCACTACGCAATTACGTAACCCGGCGGTTTGACCGCATGCCTTCGCGACTCAAAAGAGGCCGCAATTTCCTGCCCCGCCGTCACGGCGCCGTGGTCCAGCGTTTGCACCGGTCCGCATGTGTCCAAGCTCATCAAAATCGCAGCGTCCCTGACAGGCGCCACGCTGGCATTTGTCACGGCGACCCGCATCGTGACCTCGGCCCAGGGTACGGACGTCGTCACTTACCACAACGACAACGCGCGGACCGGGCAAAATCTGAACGAGACGATCCTGACGCTCGCCTCGGTCAGCAGTTCGACCTTTGGCAAACGGGCGTTCTTCCCGGTTGACGGGAAGGTCGATGCCCAGCCGCTCTTTCTGTCCGCTCTCTCAATGCCGGGGTTGGGCACACATGATGTCTTGTACGTCGTGACGGAACACGGCAGTGTGTATGCGCTGGACGCCGAAACTGGCGCCGTCCTCTGGCGCGTCTCCACGCTCGGCTCCGGCGAGACGACGAGCGATGCCCGAGGCTGCTCGCAGGTCACACCCGAGATCGGGATCACCTCGACGCCGGTCATCGATCGATCGCGCGGCCCGAACGGCGCCATCTATGTCGTGGCGATGTCCAAGAGCGGCTCGACCTACTTCCAGCGCCTGCACGCGCTCGACATCACCACCGGCGCCGAGCTGTTCGGCGGTCCGAAGACCATCCAGGCATCGTTTCCCGGGACCGGGGCCGGTAGCTCGGGCGGCTCCGTCATTTTCGACCCGAAGCAATACGAAGAGCGGGCCGCGCTGACGATGTTGAACGGCCGGATCCTCATGGCGTGGACGTCACACTGCGACATCGATCCTTACACCGGGTGGATCATGGCCTACGACGCCAACACGCTGGCGCAGTCCAGCGTTCTCAACATCACGCCTAACGGGTCGAGAGGCGGTTTCTGGATGGCCGGCGCCGGCCCTGCCGTCGATCCGCAGGGCAACGTCTATCTGCTCGACGGCAACGGCACGTTCGACACGACGCTCACGGGGACGGGCTTTCCCAGTCAAGGGAATTTCGGCAACGCCTTCCTCAAGATCGCGACGTCGAGCGGCCTGGCCGTGGCGGACTACTTCGCGACGTTCGATACCGTGGCGGCAACCAACGCCGACACGGATCTGGGTTCCGGCGGCACGCTCGTCCTGCCCGACTTCGTCGATGCGACGGGCCAGACCCGGCACCTGGCCGTCGGTGCCGGGAAAGACTCCCATATCTACGTGGTCAATCGCGACGCGATGGGGAAGTGGAATGCGTCGTCCAACCAGAGCTACCAGGACATCAGCGGCGCGCTGGGCGGTTCGGTCTTCTCGATGCCCGCCTATTTCAACAACACGGTGTACTACGGGGCGGCGGGCAGCACGCTCAAGGCGTTTCCCATCACGAACGCCCGGCTGGCGTCGAGCGCAGCGTCGGCAAGCGTTCGATCCTTCGGGTATCCAGGGACCACTCCGGGCGTCTCGGCGGCAGGCAACACGAATGGGATTGTCTGGGCGGTCGAGAACTCGAATCCCGCTGTCCTGCACGCCTACGATGCGCGGGACCTGACGCGGGAGCTGTACAACTCGAACCAGGCGGCCGCGGGCCGCGACCAGTTCGGCGCCGGCAACAAGTTCATCACGCCGACGATCGTCAACGGGCGCGTGTTCGTCGGCACCGCGAGCGGTGTCGCCGCATTCGGCCTTCTCGCGATCCCGCCTCCGCTGGCCCCGACCGGCCTGAGGATCGTGCCCTAGCGTCAGTTGACGATTCGCAACCCGGTCGGCGCGGTCGGCGCCGGCAGTCCGTTCGGCCGGTACCCCAACGCGACCACCTCGAAGTCCGACGCCTTCAGCGCGCCGAACGCGGGATTGAGCACGCCGTTGTTCCAGCGCGTATCGTACGTCCCGCTGATGTACATGTCCGAGCCGTTGTCCGCCACGATCAGCCCGTAACGCTTCATCGCCCGGAAGATCCGCTGGACCTCCGGCGTAAAGCCCGATAAATCCCGGCTGGCTTTGAGACGCAGCCGCGCGCCCATGGGCAACGCACCGCTCGTAGAGCCGGCCCGATGGGACGCCGGATACACGTATCCGTTCGTCGAGCGGACAGTCACGCGAAACGCGTGTTGAATCTCCGCCGTTCCGAACACCTCGTCGTACCGGACCAACCCCGGAAGGATGGCGAGCCCGGCTGCGTCCGCCGAGGTCCAGCCATCCGGCCGCCGGCCGTTCGCGTTCATGTCAAAGAACGCCCCGGACCCCGCGTGCCATTGGCTGCCGTCGTAGAACACGTTGTACAACTCGTACAGATAGCGGTTGGTCTGATCGACGATCAGCAGGTGACGGTCGCTGCTGCTGCGTAGATCGACGTTGCCCGGCTCGCCGCTCTCGACCCAGTGGGCCTGGGCGATCGCCTCATCGGGAATCGGATAGAACGGAACGCTCGCTCCGGTCGTATGGTTCACGCCGTCGCTTTCACTGCCGTACTGAAACTGGACCGCCCGCTTTGTCACCGTGCTGTCAACCACCGCATACGGAAACCCATAGCCCTGGACGCTCCCTGGCGTCACGTCGCCGCCGAAGTCGGGATGGAGTCCTCTCGTCGCGCCGACGAACGAAATGTACGCGGCGGACGCTGTGTCCACGGGCGCGCTTGAAATGTCGGTGTTCCACCAGTTGTCAGGCGGAAAGATCGGCAGCGGTCCGGGAAGCGGCCCGCCTTGCGTGCTCAGCGCGGCGAGTATCACCGGCAGCGCGGCGAGAGCGGCCAACGCGGCGAACACACGGCGGGCGAAGTGACTGCGGCGCATGAGGGCAGGCGTAGCAACGATCGCGCCAGTGCCGTGGAAAGTAGAATCGGGGCCTGCTGAGCCACCAGTGCACAGTTCTGGTACGGCCGGTTTCGCTTTTGTGGCCGGATCGGAGTTGTCGCCGCGCTACATCGGCGAGATGCGGCACCGTGAGGCGAGCAATCCTGTGGCGGTGCTGAGGTCCAGGTCCGCCACGAGGAGCCCTTCCTGGCCGTACGGCTGATAGCACTGCAGACTGCCGTCCGGGCGTACGACCGCCGACGTCGTGCCGGAGCCCTCGCTGGCACAGTTCACCGACGCGAAGTAGCACGTATTCTCCGCCGCGCGGCACAGCATGGCTTTCTCGTGGAAGGTGTTGGCGGGATCGGCGAACGTCACCGGGCGATAACTCCCGGGCGCAGCGACGTGCGCGTGCGGGTGAAACACCAGCTGCGCGCCTCGACGCACGGCCCACCGCACGGTTTCCGGATATCGCCAGCCTTCATGGCAGATCACCACGCCGAACGTCAGCGACCCCACGTTGAACAGACGACGCTCGGTTCCGAGCGCCGGATAGGTGCTTTCCTCCGACGGGTCGATCTGGCCCTTGTCCTGCCACCCTGCGATGGCGCCGTCCGGATTGATCACACACGCGGTGGCCTGCAAGCCGCGGTCGGTGACCCGTTCCGTGCCCAGAACCACGGCGACGTGGGCCAGTCTCGCGGCATCCGCCACCGCTGCCCACGCGCGATCGAGGAAAGCGGGATCGGGCGGCGGCGCCTCCTCGCCTGGCCACCGATAGCCAGGGACGAAGCACTCCGGAAAGCAGATCACCGCCGCGCCTCGACGCCCCGCGTCAGCCACCGCTGATGTCGCGAGGCGCACGGAATCGTCCGGTGTCGCTGGCACGCGGATGTTCGCGAGGGCGATACGGACGGTGCTGATGATGATCCTCCTCTCAGCGTGCGCGAACGCCGGCCGACTCGTGGACGATCCTGCCGTCGACCACTGTGAGCACCGAGCGAATCTTCTTGATCTCGACGTCGGGCACCGAGAAGTAGTCTCGATCCAGAACGGCCAGATCGGCAAGCTTGCCCGGCGCGATCGTACCGAGCCTGTCTTCCATCCCCAGATGCCAGCTGCTCTCACGCGTGCGAAGACGGAGCGCCTCCTCACGCGTGAGATGTTCACCGGGATTGACCTGCTGCCCGTACGAGTTCACGCCGGTGACGACGTAATAGAGGTGCAGCCACGGGTTCAGCGGTGAGATGTGCGTGGCGTTGCTGAACAGGCTCTTGTGGATCGGGTGTTGATTGATCGTCCGGTACGCATGACCGGCGACGACATTGGGATCGTTTGAGTTGACCCAGTTGTTCGAGGACAGCTGGATGCTGCAGCCGAGCGCCTGGAGCCGATCGAGCAAGCCGGGGGTCACCCAGCCGACGCCGGTACCCAGGAGGTTGACGTTCCACCGCAGTCTGGCGAGGTCGACACCCTTGTTGACGTCCTCGAGCTGCTCGACCAGTTGCGTCAACCCTCTCAGATTCGAGGCGTCGTTATCGCAGCGCCAGCCGGCCTCCGCGACGAGCCGCTGTGCGGCGCGCGTCTGCTCGACGGCGGCCGCGGGCGCCGGCCATTCGCCGATGCCACCGGTCCGCAACATGTCGTCGCCGAAGTACGGCAACGCGTTCCTGAGGTATTCCTTCAGCATCGCGTTGTCATCGAGCTCGGCGAAGGCCGTGAAGTCCATCTGCACGCGCATGGACATCCGGCCTTCGGTGTGGACCGCGTTCCACGCATCGCGGGACTTGTAGGGATCGACGTTCGCCGAGCCCTGACGTGGATGCAGCGGCCCCAGCGCGTAGATGGTGGATTTGTCGAGCCATGCGGTCACGCCGACGCTCGTGGAATACGCCATCGTGCGAAGGGCATTCCGCTTCTTGTCTTCGAGCGTCTGCAGCCGGCGCAGCAGGTACAGCGTGTTCGTGGACGGCCCGCCGGTCGCGGCGGTGGACGCGGCGATGCCGCCCGTCTCGGAGACATGCACGCCCTTGTAGTCCGGGTGGAGCGGCGGCGCCGCATCCGCGGCGTCGAAGAACTTCTTGCCCAGCGTGTTGGTCGCGGCCGCTCCGTTGAAGCCCTGGTACAGAAGCACCGGCCGGTCGGGCACCGCATCGTCCAGTTCCTTCAACGTCGGGAAGCGATGTTCGGCCCACAAGTTCGGGTGCGCCGCGCCGATCGCCGTGATCCACTGGCCCTCGGGGACGGTCTTCCGGTGCGCGGCCAGCGCGTCCTGGACTTCGCGGATCGAGGTGGCACTCTCCACGTCCAGCGCGTGGTAGCCAGGACGGTCCGCGGTATCGAGGCCGTGGAGATGGGTGTCGATGAGCCCCGGCACGACCGTGCGCCCGCGGAGGTCGATTACCTGCGCCGTGGCTCCCCGCGGCGCCGCATTGCCGACCGCCGTGAAGCGGCCGTTGCGGATGGTCACCGTGCTCGCGATGGTGTTTCGGGCGTCCATGGTGTGGATGCGTCCGTTGACGAGCACCAGGTCCGGCGCGGGTCCTCCTGCAGGACGCGCGATCTGCGGTGCCTGCGCGGCCGGCCTCGCGACCGCCAGGCCAGCCCCCGCCGCCGTGCCGAAGAATTGTCGACGCGAGATCGTGGGACGTGTTGGCATGCGCGAAGACCTCGAAGGAGTTGAGCAGTAGAATGACACGATCAGGTGTCTCTCATGAAACTGCTGTGCGCGGTGTTCGCCTGTTCGCTGCTCATGGTCCCGGCACTCGTGGTGCCCCAGACGCAGCCCCCGGCCTTCACGGCCGGCACACAGACCGTCGCCGTCTACGCGACGATCACGAATGCGCGGGGCCGCCTCGAGCCCGATCTGACGCGCGCCGATTTCGCGATCGACGACAACGGCAAGCGGCAGGACCTTACGCTGTTCTCGAACGACGTGCAGCCGATTACGGTCGTCATGCTGCTCGACCGCAGCGGCAGCATGCGCCCGAACTTCGATCTCGAGGAGCGGGCGGCGGAGGCCTTCGTCGGCGCGATGGGCCCGGCCGACAAGGCGCGCCTCGGCAGCTTCTCGGTGCACATTCAGATCGATCCGGACGAGTTCACGTCGGATCATCCGGCGCTCCTGAAGATCCTCCGGAACGAACTCCAGAGTGAGGGCCCGACGCCCCTCTGGAACGCTGTGGACACCGGCATCGACAAACTGCTCGTCGAGCAGGGCCGGCGCGTCGTGCTCGTGTTCACGGACGGCGTCGACATGCCGCAGAACTTCAGCAACCGCAACAAGTCGTTGAAGGACGTGATGAAGCGGGCCGAGGAACACAACGTGATGGTGTACGCCATCGGGCTGGCCGGCGAGAACGGGGCCCCCGGAGGCGCCGGACGCGCCAGCGACCCATTCGGCCGCGGCGCCGGGGCCTCTTCCGGCGGCCGCCTCCAGCTGGAAAAGCCCGACGAAGGCCTCCCGAAGATCGCCGCTGCGACGGGCGGCGGTTACTTCGAGTTGACGTCAGCCAGGGATCTCGCCGCGACGTTCGCGCGCGTTGCCGACGAACTTCATCATCAGTACGCCCTTGGCTTCACGCCGGAGAAGCTCGACGGCAAGATGCACGACATCACCGTCCGCCTGTCGCAGCCAGGTCTGACGGCCCGTGCGCGCAAGCGGTACCTGGCCTCGAAGGCGCCAGGGGCCCCGCAGCCCTAGTGCGTCATCGAGTAGACAATGGCGTTGACGCCAAACGCGTAGCCCTCGGGGGCAAACTGCAGGAAATAGCGGTGGTCGTCGCCCTCGCGCTCGAAGGCATCGCCGAAGTCGGTGTTGTGGGTCATCAGCACCATGATGCGGCCGTCCTCCCGGTCCATGATGGCGCGCACGTGCGGCTCCGCGCTGTCGCGGCCGCGTTCCGACGTCTGTCCTGAACGGCTCCAGAAGTTAATCGACGGCACCTGTGTAATGCGGCGAATGTCGTAGAGCGCGTGGAAGAGGGTGTGCTCCAGCGGCACGTCGGCGATCGGGTATTGTTCCGGCGGGAGCGCCTTGGCGATCTCTCCGGCCCAGTGGCTGAACGCGTACTCACCCCAGAAATCGTCCACCCACAGAAAGCCACCTTTGAGCAGGTAGTTGTGCAGGTGCGCGGCCTCGGCCTCGTCGAAGTACGCGCCGCCCGGTTCGGTCATCATCACGAACGGACAGTGATACAGCAGCGGCTCGGTCAATCGGACGACGACGTGCTTGAACTCGTCCTCCGGGTCCCGGCTCACGGTGGTCGTGGTGAGCTCAGACAGCCGGAACGTCAGGTTGATGTCGGCGCGCGGGTAGTCGACGCCCCAGCCGTCGCCGTCACCGTCCGGGGCGTTGCGAAAAAGAATGCGGCAGAAGAGAAAGTTGCCGTCGAAATCCTGCGCCGTGGCCATCTTCGGGGCCGGTCCGCGGAAGCCCATGCCGCCGAAACCGCGGCGCCGGCCCTGGGCGCTCGCCAGGGTTGCGAGCAGGGCGGCCAGCAGGAGGCCGATCCAGACGCTCCGGTGGCTCCGGACGTTCACGTGCTCAGTCTACCTCCTGTCCCGTCCGATGCCGCGAGTCCGAGGTACCATTTGAGCGAAGGAGGGTGTGGCGTGCGTGTGCTTTCTGCGACCGCGGCGATGGCCGTCCTCACCGTCGTTGCGGCCGCTCAGCGTGGCCCGGCCTCGCTTCCCGCGCGTGTCGAGGCCTACATCGCCAGCTCCGTGAAGCTCACGGCGGAGCAGCGCAGCCACCTGTTCGCGGGAGAGCCGGTCACGCAGCTGCTGGAGGCCGACCCATCGCGCGAGGTCGCGATCTTCGGCGCGGTCTGGATCAACGCGCCCGCCTCGCGCTATATCGCCGCCCTGAGGGACATCGAGCAGTTCGAGAAAGGCGACAGCTTCCTGGCGACCAAGCGCATCAGCAGCCCGCCGCGGCTCGAGGACTTCGACGCCCTCCGGCTGCCTGAGGAGGACATCGCGGATCTGAAGACCTGCAAGGTCGGGAACTGCGAGCTGAAGCTGAGCGAGGCGGCTTTGACGCGCATCCAGCAGGAGATCGACTGGTCGAAGCCCACGGCCAGCGCCGATGCCGAGCGCGCCGTCAGGAAGATGGCGTTCGACTACGTCAACGGGTACCTCCAGGGTGGAAACGCCAGGCTCGCCGCCTACCGCGACAGGAAGCGCCCCACGTTCGTGGGAGCAGAGTTCGCGGAAATGACCGGGCGCATGCCGGAGCTGACCGAGTACCTGCCGGACCTCAGGAAATACCTCCTCGAGTATCCCAGGGCCACCCTGCCGAGGTCGGAGTCGATCCTGTACTGGCAGAACGTCAAGTTCGGGCTGAAGCCCACCGTCCGCATCAACCACCTGACGATTGTGGAAGAGCCGACTCATGTGGCGGCCGTGTCGAAGATGCTCTACGCCACCCACTACTTCTGGACGGCCATCGAGCTGCGGGTGCTGGTGCCGGACCCCGCGCGCGGCGACGGCGTCTGGTTCGTCACCGTCAATCGGAGCCGATCGGACGGCCTGAGCGGCTTCGTCGGCTCGCTCATCCGTCGTAGGGTGCGGAGCGAGGCCGAGAAGGGCATGGAGGCCGCGCTCACGATCACGAAGATGAGAATGGAACAGCGATGAACGGTCCCGGCCGCCCGGTCTTCTTCGCCGTCGTGCTGCTCGCGGGCTACCTCACCTATCTCGTGCTCGGTCCGTTTCTCGTGGCGCTCACGTGGGCAGCGATTTTCGCCGTCCTGTTTCGCGGATTGCAAACCAGGCTTGCCTCGAAGATTGGCCCGACCCGCGCAGCGCTCGTCACGACGCTGCTGACCGCTGTCCTGATCGTCGGCCCCGTCGCGATGCTGCTCACCGCCCTCGCACGGGAAGCGCCGACCGTCACCGCCTACGTGCAGGAGACGACGAAGACCGCACCGCGGCTGATCGAGACTGTGTGGCGGGCGATCAGGGCCCGGAGCCCCGTCTCGCTGCCGGCCAGCCCGACCGAGCTCATCGCCGAAGGCGCGCGCCGGACGATGTCCTTCCTCGCGCCTCAGGCGGGCGCCGTCATCACCGACGTCTTCGCGACGCTGGGAGCGCTCTTCGCGATGCTGTTCGCCCTCTTCTTCATGCTGCGCGACGGCGAGGCCATGAGCGCGCAGCTGCGCGAGCTGCTGCCGCTCCCCGATCCGGATCGCGACCGGCTGCTGCGCGACACACGGGATCTGGTGGTTGCCAGCGTGGGCGCGGGCCTGGCCGTCGCGGCGGCACAAGGCACGGTCGGCGGCCTGGCGTTCTGGCTGCTGGGGCTGGGCGCCCCGGTGTTCTGGGGCGTGGTGCTGGCGTTCTGCTCGCTGGTTCCGGTTGTCGGCGCCGCGCTCGTGTGGGCGCCGGCCGGCCTCTGGTTGCTGGCGTCGGGCGAGACCGCGCGGGGCGTGATCATGCTGATCGTCGGCGTGCTGGGCATCAGCATGGTGGACAACGTGCTGCGGCCGCTGATGTTGAGCGGCCGGACGCAGGTCAGCGGCCTCGTGATCTTCTTCGGTCTGGTCGGCGGAGCGGCCGCCTTCGGGTTCATCGGCCTCGTGATCGGGCCGGTCATTCTCATCACCACGGGCCGTCTGCTCGAGATGCTCCTGCGTCCCCAATCCGTGGACGAGCCCCGCTGACGAGACCCGTGACAGGGCACGCGCGCGCGCTGCTTCTCGGCCTGATCGGCGCCGGCATCGACGCGTCGAGATCGCCCGCGATGCACGAGGAGGAGGCCGCGGCCCACGGGCTGCGCTGCGTCTACCAGCGCATCGATCTCGACCGTCTCGGCCTGACGGCGGAGGCCCTTCCCGAACTGCTCACCGCGGCCGAGCGAATGGGTTTCGCGGGGCTGAACATCACGCACCCGTGCAAGCAGACCGTGATGCCGCTCCTGACCGACCTGTCGGACGACGCACGCGCGATCGGCTCCGTGAACACGGTCGTCTTCAGCGGCGGCCGGCGCGTCGGGCACAACACCGACTGGCAGGGCTTCCGGCAGAGCATGCAGGACGGCGTTCCGGGCGCCGCTCTTGGCCGGATCGTACAGCTTGGCGCCGGCGGGGCAGGCGCCGCGACCGCGTACGCGGCGCTCAATCTGGGCGCGGTCGAGCTGATCGTTGTCGACACCGTTCAGGAGCGCGCTCGATCGCTGGCGGATCGGCTGGCCCCGGGGTTTGCGGGACGTGTGCGAGCCGAACGTGATGTAAGCGTGGCGCTGCCAGGGCGCCGATGGCCTCATCCACGCCACGCCGACCGGGATGTCGGGGCACCCGGGTCTTCCCATTCCCGCCTCGCTTCTTCGAGCGAATCTCTGGGTTGCCGAGGTCGTATATTTCCCTCTCGAAACAGAGCTCCTGCGCGTCGCGAGACGGCTCGGATGCCGGACGCTCAACGGCGGCGGCATGGCCGTGTTCCAGGCGGCGGAGGCGTTTCGACTGTTCACCGGCCTGCAAGCCGACGCCGCGAGGATGCGGGGCGTCTTCGACTCATTCGACGCGGGGCGTGGGCGTTGAGCACGCGTGTCGGAATCCTCGCCCTCATCTCGATGGCCGTCGCGATCAACTACCTGGATCGCGCCGTCCTGGGGATCGCGGCCCCGTCGATTCAGCGGGAGTTCGCGCTGAGCCCGGCCGTGATGGGCATCGTGTTCTCCGCGTTCTCGTGGACATACTTCATCGGTCAGGTGCCGTCGGGTGTCATGCTCGATCGATTCGGCACGCGCACGATGTACTCGCTCTCGCTTCTGGCCTGGTCGCTGGCGACGCTCCTGCACGCGGCCGCCACCGGGTTTGCATCGCTCCTGGGCCTGCGCCTCGCGCTCGGCCTCGCCGAAGCGCCCTGCTTTCCCGCCAACAGCAACGTCGTCGCGAAGTGGTTTCCACGCAGCGAGAGAGGGCGCGCGATTGGCGTCTACACGGCCGCCGAGTACGTCGGCCTGAGCTTCATGAGCCCCGTGCTGTTCTGGATTCTGAACAGCTTTGGGTGGCGCACGCTGTTCGCCACCGCGGGAGGCGTCGGCGTGGCCGCCGCGTTCGTGTTCGCCCGGCGATATCGCGATCCCGCCGATCATCCAGGCGTGAGTCGATCGGAACTGGCACATGTGGCCGCCGGCGGTGGAGACGTGGGCAGGACGGCGCCGTCCCGGTTCGAACCGGGCCAGGTTCGCGCACTGTTTCGTCATCGCCAGATGTGGGGGCTCTGCATCGGACAGTACGCGGTCTACTCGACGTTCGTCTTCTTCCTCACGTGGTTCCCGACGTACCTGGCCACCGAGCGGCACATGGACTGGATTCGTGTCGGCATCTTCACGGCCCTGCCCTACATCGCGGGGTTCTTCGGCATCCTGTTCGCGGGATGGTGGTCGGATCTCATGCTGGCCAGGGGAACGACGCTGAACGTCGCGCGCAAGCTGCCGGTCATCGCGGGCCTGGTGGGAGCCTCCACCATTGCCGCGGCCAACTACGTCGAGAGCGACGGGGTGATCATCGCCATCCTGTCGGTGGCCTTCTTCGCACAGGCGATGTCGTCATCCGGCTGGACGGTGATCTCGGAGGTCGCGCCCCGGTCACAGCTTGGCCTCGTGTCCGGGCTCTTCAGCGCGTCGGCCAACCTGTCGGGTATCGTCACGCCGCTCGTGATCGGGGCGATCCTGCAGGCGACGGGTTCGTTCTACGGCGCGCTGGCGTTCGTGGGCGGGGTTGCGCTGGTTGGAGCGCTGTCCTGGATCTTCCTGATCGGCGGCATCCGGCCGATTGAAATCTAGAACAGACACGGCAGGCCAAAAGGCCTGCACTGCTACTGCACTACTACGACTGCACTACTGAATGCCGCCGCGTACCGATGTGATCCGCTGCGTGTTGAAGCCGAGCCAGTGCATCCGCCCGACGTAGCGGGCGTGTTCGACCTTGAGGCACCGGTCCATGACGACGGACAGACCACCGGCTTCGGCAGTCCGCCCGCCTTCTTCGTTGATCACCCCGAACTGACACCAGAGGTTCCTGGCGCCGATGCCGACGGCCTCCCTGGCGATGTCGGGCAGCGCGTCCGGCGCCCGGAACACGTTGACGATGTCGACGGGGACCGGCACGTCCGCGAGGCTCTTGAAGCTCTTCTCCCCGAAGATCTCCGTCTCGCGGGGGTTGACGGGGATGACGCGGTACCCGTGCCGCCTGAGATAGAACCCGACGAAGTAGCTGGCCCGCAGCTCGTTTCTCGACAGCCCGACGATGGCGATGGTCTTCGCGGTGTGGATGACACGCTGAATCGTCAGCGGGTCCTGGTAGCGGCTCAGGTCGAAGGCAGCCGTCATCGCCCCACCGCCGCGGTGTTGGCGGGCGCGCCGACGCGGGCGAAGCCCTGCTCGAGATCCCAGATGAGGTCGTCGACGTCCTCGATGCCGACCGACAGCCGGATCGTCCCGGGGCCGACGCCGGCCGCGCGAAGCTCATCGTCGCTGAGCTGCCGGTGCGTCGTGCTCGCCGGATGGATGATCAGGCTCTTCGAGTCGCCGACATTCGCGAGGTGCGACCACAGCGTCACGCCGCGGATGAAGTCCTGTCCCGCCGCGCGGCCGCCCTCGATGTCGAACGAGAACACGGCGCCGGCGCCGCGGGGCAGATACCTGTCGACGAGCGGCCTGTAGCGGCTCGTGCTCAGCCCTGCGTAGGTCACGTTCGAGGCGAGCCCGTGCAAGGCGAGATATCTGGCGACGGCGTCGGCGTTCTCGACGTGCCGTGCCATCCGCAGCGACAGCGTCTCGAGCCCCTGCAGGAACAGGAACGCGTTGAACGGGCTCAGGCACGCGCCGAGGTCGCGAAGGGTTTCGGCTCGCAGCTTCATCAGGTAGCCGTAGGTGCCGAAGGTTTCGTGGAACTGGAGCCCGTGATACGCGGGCGACGGGTCGGCGACGACGTGGAAGCGGCCGTTGGACCAGTCGAACTGGCCCGAATCGACCACGACGCCGCCTATGCTCGTGCCGTGGCCGCCGATGAACTTCGTGGCCGAATGCACGACGATGTCCGCGCCCCATTCAATGGGGCGGCAGAGAAACGGCGTCGCGAACGTGTTGTCGACGATCAGCGGCAGCCGGTGTTCGTGGGCGATGGACGCGATCGTCGCGATGTCGAGCACGTTGCCGCCGGGATTTCCGATCGTCTCGCCGTAAAACGCCTTCGTGTTGTCGCGCACGGCGGCCTTCCAGGAGGCTGGATCGTCGGGATTGACCCACGTCAGCTCCACCGACATCTTGCGGAGCAGGTGCTTGAGCTGGTTGACCGTCCCGCCGTAGAGCGCCGCCGACGAGACGACGTGATCCCCGGGCACGAGCATCGTGAAGAGTGCCGCCGCCTGGGCTGCGATGCCGCTGGCAAACGCCACGGCGCCGCATCCGCCCTCGAGGTTGGCCATCCGCTCCTCGAACACGGCCACCGTGGGGTTCATGATGCGCGAGTAGGTGTTGCCGTACTCCTGGAGGTTGAAGTACGCCGCCGCCGACTCCGGGTCCTCGAACACGTAGCTCGTCGTCTGGTAGATCGGCACCGCGCGGGCGCCGGTGTTCGGGTCCGGCCGCTGGCCGGCGTGCACCTGACGGGTGTCAAATCCGAAATCGCGCGACTGTTCCATGGATGTTCTTCTCCCGCTCGCACTACTTCTGAAGAAAGTTCTGAATCATCGGAGTCTGGCGCGCCTCTTCCAAAAGAAAACAGTCGTGGCCGTATGGCGCGTCGATGATGTGGAGCTCGACGTCACAACCGGCCGTGCGGAGCGCCGCCGCCAGTTCCTCCGATCCTTCCGGAGGGTACAGCCAGTCCGAGCTGAACGCGATGAGCAGGGTTCGCGCCTTGACGTTGCGCAGCGCCTGCCCGAGCTGGCCGCCCCCGTGCTGCCGCGCGAGGTCGAAGTAGGAAAGCGCCCGCGACGTGTAGAGATAGGTGTTGGCGTCGAAGCGCTTGACGAAGCTTTCCGCCTGGTGGCGCAGGTAGCTCTCCACCTCGAACTCGGGCTCGGTGAGCACGTAGCGGATGTCGTCCGCGAACTGCAGGCGCCTCCCGAACTTCTGCCTGAGCGATGGCGCCGACAGGTACGTGATGTGTCCGAGCATGCGCGCGATCCCCATGCCCGCCGTGGGAGCGCGCCCGGTACCGTAGTAGTGCCCGCCCTGCCAGTCCGGATCGGCGGTGATGGCGTTGCGCGCGATCGCATTCCACGCGACGCCCTGCGGCTGCAGCGCGTGCGTGCTCGCGATGGGGATGATGGCGTCCACGTCGTCGCTGTGCGTCACGGCCCACTCGAGCGCCTGCATGCCGCCGAGCGACCCGCCCGCGACGGCGGCAAGCCGCGAGATACCGATCTCGTTCAGGAATGCGCGCTCCGCGCGCACCATGTCAGCGACCGTGATCACGGGGAAGTCTGAGCCGTAGGGCCGGCCAGTGGCCGGGTTCGTCGACGCCGGCCCCGTCGTGCCGCGGCAGCCACCCAGCAGGTTCGTGCTGACGACGAAGAAGCGGCCGGTGTCGAATGCCTTGCCGGGGCCGATCATGCCATCCCACCAGCCCAGGCCCTGGCGGGAGCTGCCGTCGCGCTCGTCAGCGCGGAAGCCGTCCCGCGTGCTGCCCTCGGCGGGCTTCGTTGCCACGCCGGCGGCGTGCGCGTCGCCGCTCAGCGCGTGGCAGACCAGGATGACGTTGTCGCGGGCGGGCGATAGTTTTCCGTAAGTTTCGTAGGCGATACGGACGGGGTGTAGTTCCTTTCCGCAGTCGAGCTTCAGGGGCGCGGGGAGTTCGAGGAACTGAGTGTCCACCGTGCCGACCGAGCCCGCGGCGGCCCCAGACGACGACGGCGACGACGACGGCCGCGGCGTGCTCATGCGGGGGATCATACTGTGAGGTTCAAGGTTCAGGGTTCAGGGTTCAGGGTTCAGGGCTTATCCCGAGGGTAGCCGGCGGCGAGGCCGATGTATGATCCCGGACTCGATAGTTACCTGAACTCTTAACCGTCATCGAAGGGGCTCACGATGGCTACCACGAACGTCAACAACGGAGTGAACGTCGACGCGCTGCTTGCAGCGAGGGAAGCGCTGAGAGGCGCGCCGCAGGCGGCCAAGTTCAAGTGGCGGGCGTCCTGCAAGTGGAAGAACGGCACCCACACCAACTCGACGGTCCAGGGCTTCCACGGGCTCGGCGCGGAGCAGAAGCACAAGACCGAGTTTTCCTTCGAAGCCGATCATCCGGAAATCTTCGCGTCCGAAGATCTCGGCGCAACGCCCGTCGAGTACGTCCTGGTCGGCCTGGCGAGCTGCCTGACGGCCGGCGTCGCCGCGGTCGCGCAGAATCGCGGCATTCAGCTGCGGTCCGTCGAGGCCAAGCTCGAAGGGTCGATGGACATCCAGGGCATCCTCGGCATCGACAGCGACGTGCGCAACGGCTACGACGACATCACGGTGACCTTCACCATCGACGCCGACGCGTCGAAGAAGGACATCGAGGCCATCGTCGCGCAGTCCCAGAAGCGCTCGGCGGTGTACGACATCGTCACCAATCCGACGAACGTCACCGTCGTCGTCGCCTGACCGGCGGCCATCGATCGCAGCGGAGCCCGCCATCGAACGCGTCACGACGGTCGTCATCGGAGCCGGGCACGCCGGGCTGGCGACGAGCCGCTGTCTCACTGAGCGCTCGATCGATCACGTTGTGCTCGAGCGCGGGGAGGTGGCCAACTCCTGGCGCCGCGAACGCTGGGACTCCCTGCGTCTGCTGACGCCGAACTGGCAGACCCGCCTCCCCGGCCATCGGTATGAAGGCCCGGACCCGGACGGCTTCATGACGATGGCCGAGGTCATCGCGTTCGTGTCCGGCTTTGCTGCGGTGTCCTCGGCGCCGGTACGCACGCACACGACCGTCACGACTGTCGCCCGTGCAGACGAGGGCTATCACGTCGCAACCGATCGCGGGGACTTCCGGTGCCGCTGCGTGGTGCTGGCCGGCGGGGCGTGCAACGTCGCGAGCGTGCCGGCCCTTCGTCAGGCTGTGCCGGCTTCGATCGAATCCTTCACCGCGCTCGACTACCGCAACCCCGGCCAGCTTCCCGCCGGCGGCGTCCTCGTCGTGGGCGCGTCCGCGACCGGCGTGCAGCTGGCCGACGAAGTCCGCCGCTCCGGGCGGCCCGTGACCCTCTCGGTCGGCGAGCACGTCCGGCTCCCGCGAACCTATCGCGGCAAGGACGTCCTGTGGTGGATGGACGCGTCCGGCATCTGGAACCAGCGCTACGACGAGATCGACGATCTGACGCGCGCGCGGAAGCTGCCGTCGCCGCAGCTGGTCGGTACGCCCGAGCGCGCCACGCTGGACCTCAACGTGCTGAGCGAGGCCGGCGTGCAGATCGTCGGCCGCCTGTCTGCCATCCGCGACGGGCGCGCGCTGTTTTCGGGCGGCCTCCGCAACCAGTTCGCGCTGGCCGACCTGAAAATGGATCGCCTGCTCGACGCGTTCGATGAGTGGGCACGCAGCCATGCGCGGGATGCCGACGTCGGCCCGAGCGAGCGTTTCGAACCCACACGCGCGCCGGCTTCATCTCGGCTGGAGCTTCCGCTTGCAAGCGGCGAGATCCGGTCGGTCATCTGGGCCACCGGGTTTCGCCCGGATTACAGCTGGCTGGATGTCCCGGTTGTGGATTCGAAGGGCCACCTGCGGCACGACGGCGGGGTGGTGGATGCGCCAGGTCTGTACGCGATTGGGCTGCCCGTGCTGCGGCGCCGCAAGTCGACCTTCATCCACGGCGCCGAGGACGACGCGCGGGACGTGGTCGACCACCTCGCCGGGTATCTGGCGAATTCACGGCAGGCCTAAAGGCCTGCACCTCGCCTGACAGAAGCTACACCTGACAGAAGTAGTGCAGGCCTTTAGGCCTGCCTTCATTTAGTTGGAGCAGCGCGACCCGACGGCTCGAAGGGACGTCAGGTTGACGTCGGCGTAGGAGCCGTCGCGATACAGGAGGCCGCGCGCTTCGACTTTCTGGCCGTTGAGCGTGCCTGTTCGCGACGCGGCATCGACGCTCACCAGGCCGAACGTCTGACGTCCCAGCGTCTTGGCCTCGGCGCTCTTGAGGGCCGCGGGCGTCGGCAGGTTGTCGCGCGTCACGACGGGCTCGCTCGCGTTGGTCAGCTTCCACCCGCTGGCTGGATCGGGCGTGAAGCAGCCGACGATCTGCACCAGCGCAAAATTCGGCGCGCCGGTGTCGGCTCCCCGCTTGACGATCTGCAGGCTGTCGAGCGCTTCTGCGTTCGCCGTCAGCTCGGTTCCGCCCGTCGGGTAGCCGTTCTCGCGGAGCAGGAACGCGACGATGTCGAGCTTGGTGTCGGGGGCGATCGAGTCGGTATTGCCCGGCGGCATCGTGTCGCGCACCTTCACGAACAGGCGGTTCACGCTGCCGTTTTCCCAGTTGGCGAGGAACCCGTTCCCCTTGAGCGCCGGCGCGCGGTCGGTGCCGGCGAGATCGGGGCCGTGGCAGCCCTGGCAGCGCGCCGCGGGCTGCTTCCCGCGATCGGCCTGCGCGGCCGTGAAGATGCCGTCCCAGACGCCGCGCTGCTCGATGCCGATTTCTTCGAGCGAGTTCACGTCCCCCGGAAGCTCGGTCGTGCCGGCGGGGAAGCCGTTCTGCTCGAGCAAATACGCGAGGATCTGCAGCTTCACGTCGTCGGTCAGCGTGCCGGCGACGCCCAACGGCATCGTGTCGCGGATCTTCGTGAAGAGGCTGCCGAGCGTGTCCTTGTCCCAGTGGGCGAGGAACGCCGGGCCCTTGAGCGTCGGGCCGTTGCCCTGGCTGCCGGTCAGCGGCACGCCGTGGCACCTGGCGCAGACGCCGTCGTAGCCCGACTTGCCGCGCAGCGCCTGATCGGCGGTGAACACGCCGTCCCGGGCGTTTTTCGCGCCGGCCTGGGCGGTGAGGGTGGGCGTGAGCGTTGCGGCGCCGAGGAGCACGCACGCGAACGCCGCCGCCGTCGTCACCGTCGTCAACAGGGCGGCGCGGGGTCCACGACCCATCATTTTTTCGCCATCAGCTCGCGGAGCAGCGTGGCCGTCTTCTCGTTGACGACCGGAGCGGTGGTCGGGCGGCCCTGCCGTCGCCCGCCGGTGCCGGCGCCGAGCGCGATGTCGAGCGCTGTGCGTCCCTGCTTGTCACGCCGGTCGAGCTTGGCGCCTTTCCGGGCCACGTACTCGATGACCGAGTTCTGCCCGCGCTGGGCGGCGTTGTGCAGGATCGTCTGACCGTTCGCGTTGAACGCGTTGACGTCCACGCCGTGCTCGACGAGCAGCGTGACCGCTTCGAGCACCTTCGGTTCCGGCGCGTTGCCGCCGGCGGCAATCATCGCCGTGGTCGTGCGGTTGGTGAGCGCGAGGGTTGCGTCCGCGCCGCCGTCGAGCAGCGCGCGCATGACCGGGATGTCGCTCGTCTTCGCGGCGCGCGCCAGCGCGGTGGCGCCCTCCGTGAGCGTGCCGTCGCCGACGAGATTCTGGTGACGGCCGATGATCGGCTTCCTGAGCTGGATGTTGGGGTTCGCGCCGTGCGCGAGGAACGATTGCACCAGGCCCAGCGCGTCGAGCTTGTCGTGCAGATGGGGCTCGGGGCGCGTCAGCATGTTGGCCGGCGAGCGCATGTCCACGGTCGCATAGAGCGCGGTCATGCCCGCCGAATCCACGACGTTGGGGTCCGCGCCCCGCTCGAGCAGCAGGTTCGCGAGGTCGTAGTGGATGTTGATGACGGCGATCTGCAGAGCGGTCGTGCCCTCCTGCTTCGTCGTCGCGTTGAGATCGACGTGCAGGTCGGCCAGTGCGGCCACGGACTCCATCGCGTTCTGGCGCGCGGCGTACATCAGCGCCGTCCAGCCGCCCTTCGGGAGCTGGAACACGGCCATGCCGTTGGTCTCGTAGCGATACTCGGGGAAGGACAGCTCCTTCGAGCGCGCGTTCATGTCGGCGCCGTGCGTCACGAGCGCCTTGATGGCGGCGCCGTGGTTTTCGCTCGCGGCCCACATGAGCGCCGTCTGCCCCTGCCAGGTTTCGGCCGCGTTGACGTGCGCACCGCTATCGAGCAGCGCGGTTACCACGTTGGCGTTGCCCGCCCGGGCGGCCGTCATGAGGACGGTTTCGCCATCGGGCCCGACCGCGTTGGCGTTCGCTCCTGCCTTGAGAAGAGCGCGCGCGATGACGGCGTTGCCGTTGGTCGACGCGAGCGACAACGGTGTGATGCCGTAGCGGTTGGCGACGCCGACGTTGGCGCCGGCGCGGATCAGCATCTGCGTCGTCTCGGCGTCGTCTGCCCGGACGGCCCAGTGGAGGGCCGTCATGCCGTCCGCCTCGGTGGCGTTGACCGAGGTCCTGCTCAGGAGCGTGCGGACGCTGGCGCGATCGCCCGCCTTCACGGCATCGATCAGCGTGGTGCCGGCCCCGGCGGCGCTCAGGCTGATGGCGGCAAGAAACGCGACAAGGCAGAGGGCAGAGGGCAGAATGCAGAAAGCCCTGAGCCCTTTGCCCTTTGCCCTCTGCATTGCTAGATCGCCACCTTCCCGGTGCTGATGCCGAACTTGTCGATCTCGCAGTCGTACTTGTTGGCGATCGACACGAGCAGGTTCGAGAACGGCGTTTCCTTCTTCTCCTGGATGTGCCGGTTGCCTTCGACCGTCCCGCAGAGGCCGCCCGCGAGCAGCGTGGGGATGTTGATGCGCGAGTGCTGATCGCTCTCGCTCATGCCGCTGCCGTAGAGAATCATCGAGTGATCGAGCAGCGTGCCGTCGCCGTCGGGCGTCGACTTGAGCTTCTGCAGGAACTTCGCGAACAGGGTCATGTAGTACGTGTTGAGCTTGACGAGGCCCGCGATCTTGTCGGGGTTGTTCCCGTGGTGCGACATCGCGTGATGCGGCTCGTTGACGCCGATGTTCGGGTAGACGCGCTGGCTGGCGTCGCGCGATTTCATGAACGTGAAGACGCGCGTCTGATTCGATTCAAACGCCACGGCGGCCAGGTCGTACATGAGGCCGGCATGCTCGTCGAAGGTATCGGGGATACCGATCGGCGCGTCGGGGACGGTCTGGCTGGTGGCCGCGCTCTTCTCGGCTTTCTGGATGCGCTGTTCGATCTCGCGCACGTTATCCAGGTAGTCGCCGAGCCGCGCCTGATCCTTGCCGCCCAGCGTCTTCTGCAGGTCGCGCGCTTCGTCCCGAACGGAGTCGAGGATGCTCTTGTTGTCGCGCATGCGCGCGGCGCGCTGCTGCGCCGTGCCCGGCTGCCCGAAGAGCCGCTCGAACGCGATACGCGGGTTGATCTCCATCGGCAGCGGCGTCGTCTCGTTCTTCCAGGAGATCGTGTTCATGTAGGCGCAGCTGTACGCGGTGTCGCACCCGCCAATCCAGCCCGTGAAGTCCTCGGTCGCCAGCTCCAGCGAGGGGAGCGGGCTGTCCTGGCCGATCTTGTTGGCGATGAGCTGATCGATCGTGATGCCCGACTTCACGTTCTCGGCGATCGTGCGGAACGGAATCTGGCCGGAGAGCCACGCCGACACGGTCGTCGCATGTCCGTCGAGCGGGTCGCACAGCTCGGTGATCACGGTCATGTGATCGCGGAACGCCTCGGCGGGCTTCATGATCGCGTTGAACTCGAAATTCTTGCCGACCGTTTTCGGCTCCCAGTAGCCCGGCCGCTGGCCGAGCGGCGTGAAGATCGCGCCAAACCGGGTGATGGGCTTCGGGGCCGCCGTGAGGGCCGGCACCATGGCCTCGAGCAGCGGCAGGCTCAGCGTGGCGCCCATGCCGCGCAGCATCATTCGGCGGGACAGCTTCATTTTTGAGATGAACATCAGCGGCTCCCTTGTGCAAATCGAACCGGCTCGTCCAGGGTCACGCGTTTCTGGAACGGCGTACTGTTGATGATACCCATGACAATCGACGAGAAGCGATAGTTGCTCTGCGCGGTATCGCGCACGATGGCACGGACCGACGGCATGTCGTACGGCTGCAGGCCGCGGCCAAGCGCGTAGATCATCAGCTTTTCCGTGACCGTGCCGACGAACAGCTCCGGCTGCCGGAGCAGCGCCTGCCGCAGCGTCACGATGCCGTCCACCCTGGTCCCGTCGAGGAGCTGGCCCTGCGCGTCGATCGGCGAGCCCTGGTTGACGACGCCGTCGCCGTCGCGCGTGCGCCAGGCGCCGACCGCGTCGAAGTTCTCCATCGAGAGCCCGATGGGGTCCATGATCCGGTGGCACGCCGCGCACCCCGGGTTCTTCCGGTGCTCTTCCATGCGCTCGCGCATCGTCAGGATGCGGCCGCCGCGGTTGGGGTCTTCGTTGAGCGGCGGCACGTTGTTCGGCATCGGCGGCACGGGCGCGCTGAGCAGGTTGTCGAGCACCCACTTGCCGCGGACGACCGGCGAGGTGCGGTCCGTGTGCGACGTGACCATCAGCACGGCGCCCTTTCCGAGCAGCCCCTGGCGCCTCTCGTCGGGGAGCGCCACGCGCCGGAAGTGGCTGCCGTACACGTTCGGGATGCCGTAGTGCTGCGCGAGGCGCTCGTTCAGGAAGGTGTAGTCCGCGGTCATCAGGTCGAGGACGTTCCGATCCTCGCGGACGATGCTCTTGAAGAACAGCGACGCCTCGCGTTCGAAGGCCTGCCGGAGGTTGTCGTCGAAGTCGGGGAACTCCTCCGAGTTCGGCTGCATGTTCTTCAGGTTGCGGAGATACAGCCACTGGCCGGCGAAGTTGGTCGTCAGCGCCTCGGCCTTCGGGTCGGCGAGCATCCGCCGGACCTGCTGCGAGAGGACCGCCGGCGTGTGCAGCCTGTTCTGCGCGGCGAGGTCGAGCAGCTGGACGTCGGGCATGCTGCTCCACAGGAAGAACGACAGGCGCGAGGCGAGCTCGCGATCGCCGATACGGTAGACCGCCGCCGGCCCGAGGCCCGTGGGGTCCTGTTCGATGTGGAGGCAGAACTTCGGGCTCGCCAGCATGCGCTGGACGGCTTTCTGAATTCCGGTCTCGAACGTGCCCGTCTTGCCCCTCGACTCGGCTCGGGGCAACCCTGAGTTCGCCGAAGGGTTGCGCCCGGCCTCGTAGAAGCCGAACAGGCGCTGCAGGTCGACGTCGGTCGCGTCGCCGCGGTATGCCAGGCGCGCGAGGCGCGCGATGATGCGCTTCGCGCAGGGATCTTCTTCGGCGCGCGTCGTGGGACGACAGGTGAAGATCCTGCGGCGGCTCGGCGTGTCGCCGGACCCGGTCGCGTTGTAGGGGCCGGTGACGGTAACGGTCTCGAAGTGCGGATGGCCCGACGTGTCGCGCGTGTCGGTGGAGCTGCGGACGAACGGCTGCATGCGCGTCGGGTTCGTCGCTTCGCTGCGGGCGATGAACGCGGCGCCGATGACGTGCGGGCCGGCGGTCAGCTTCAGGCGGATGCGCCCCCGTTCGTCGATGGCGTCGCCGGCCTTCGTCATGTTCACGAGGTTGGCCTTGAAGTCCGCTTCGCCGCCCATGCGGAACGTGTGGACGCGCGCGCCGTCCACCGTGTACTCGATGTCGTGTTCGTACTCGAGGCCGCGCGTCACGCCCAGGTTGGTGCGGAACATCTTCACGGCGAGCTGATACTCGGCGTCGAGCGGGAGCGTGACCTTCGCGAGGATCCCGCCGACCGTGCCGATGGGCTGGCCTTCGAGATGGATGTCCTGCGACGCGTCCTGACGGATGCGGAAGGTTTCGCTCGCGACGCTGCTGTCCGGATCGCCGACGGCCAGCGAGCTGACCTTGCTCGCGGCCTCCATGAAACGCTCGAGGAGGACGGGCGACACGCCCAGCACGTCGCCGACGTTGTCGAAGCCGTACGCCGAGTCGTCCGGCGGGAGCAGCGTCGAGGGATCGACGTCTAGCGCGAGCAGGTCCCGGACCGCGTTCGCGTACTCGGCGCGATTCAGGCGGTGCAGCACCGGCCGGCCGGGATTCGGCCTGGCCGTCCAGGCGCGATCGAGCGACGTCGTGAGCCACGAGACCAGCGCGCCGCGCGTGGCGGCGTCGGGCTGCGGCGCGCCCTGCGGCGGCATCATCCCGACACGTATCTTCTTGACGGCCTTTTCCCAGACGCCGGCGCTCGCGGCGACGTCCGAGTAATTCATGTTGTCGAGCGCGAGCCCGCCGCTCTTCAGGCGCTCGCTGTGGCAGTTGACGCAGTACTTGTCGACGGTGGCGTGGGGATCAACGGCTGGAGACGCCGGGGCTGCTTGTTGTGCCGTCAGCCATGGCCCGCTGCTGAGCGTGAACGCCAGGACCGCTGCAGAGGTCAGCCGGGTTGACACGTCGGGACGATAACATTTGTTCAGGCCGGTGTCCATTAACACTACACACGATCTTGCCGTACACCCCTTGGGGTAATACGGGGTCGTCGCGTTCATTGACACTTAACGAATCAATGAGATACGGTCCCTGCGGGCGCTTCGCGTCCCCACGGCACTTTTTCGAGGCCATCCGATGCTCAGCACGCAACGCCGGCTCGTTGTTTTTCTCACGTCAGCACTCGTCGCGGCCGTCGCCGCGGGGACCGGCGTCGCGCAGAACGCGCCTCCCGGCGTGACCACCGATTTTTCCGGCGAATGGACCGTCGTCCGCTCCCAGGACAACACCGAAAATCCCTGGGTCGGCGACTTCTTCGGCCTGCCGCTCAACGCGGAAGGCCTGGCGCGGGCCGAGAGCTGGGACGCGTCGCTCTTATCGCTGCCTGAGTATCAGTGTCGTCCGCACGGCTGGGCGTACATCTACCGCGGTCCGACGCAGCTGCGCATCAGCAAGGAAGTCGATCCGTACTCGCGCGAGATCGTGGCGTACCAGCCGGAGTGGCACCAGTCCACGAACATGCCCGTGTTTCTCGACGGCCGCGAGCATCCACCGGCCGAAGCGGCGCACTCCTGGGGCGGTTTCTCCACCGCGCAATGGGAAGGCGACATGCTGCGGATCGACACGACGCATCTCAAAGAGGACTACATCCGGCGCGACGGCGCGATGGCCACCGACGAAGCCACCGTCACCACGTGGTGGATCCGCCGCGGCGACATCCTGACGTGGGTGAACATCATCCACGACCCGACGTACCTCGCCGAGCCGCTGATTCGGAGCTCGGAGTACCGGCTCACGGTCAACTCGCTGGTGCCGCCGCACCCCTGCACGTCGGTGTACGAGGGGCTCGAAAAGGGCAAAGTCCCGCACTTCCAGCCCGGCGAGAACCCGTTCCTGAAAGACATCCGCGCTCGGTACGGTGTGTCCGCCGGCAAGCCCACCGGCGGCGTCGAGACGATCTACCCCGAGTACGAGCAGACGCTCAAGGACAGCTCGTGGACGGCCGGCGATCGCGGCGCGAACATCGGCCGCTAATTCAGCTTTGAGGTTGGGATGAGACTGACTCGCGCTCCGTTCGTCCTCTCTCTCGTCGTTGTGGCCGCGCTGTCGTCGCAGACGACCCCGCGCGCCCAGCAGCCGGCGCCTGCGAATACTGACGTGCGCATCCTGCCGGTCAAGGGCAACATCTGGCTGCTGACGGCCGGCGGCAGCAACGTGGTCGCGTCCATCGGCAAGGACGGCATCATGCTCGTGGATACGGGCGGCGCCGCCATGACCGACAAGCTGCTCGCGGCGGTCCAGAACCTGTCGCGGCAGGTGACCTCGATGCGCATGCCGCAGAAATCGTGCGTGGGCGTCGTGGAAGGATGCTCGTGGTGGAACAGCTCGACGTTCCTCCCGACGACCTCGGGGCCGCCGGCGCCCAAGCCGATCGTCGGCATCGTCAACACGAGCTTCGACTCCGAGCACATGGGCGGCAACGCGGTGCTCTCGGCCGCGGGACGCAGTCACATCGGCCTCGCGGCGCAGGACGCCTGGATCATGGCGCACGAGAAGGCGACGTCGCACCTGTCCAAGGGATCGTCGGTGCCGTCGGCAGCGATGCCGAGTGAGGCCTACGAGGGCTCGAGCTTCAAGCTGAACTTCTTCAACGGCGAAGGCGTCGTGTTGTGGCACATGCCGGCCGCGCACACCGACGGCGACACGATCGTCCAGTTCCGCGAATCCGAAGTGCTCGCGGTCGGCGACATCATCAACATGAACGGCTATCCCGTGATCGACATCGACAAGGGTGGCACGATCCAGGGCGTGGTGAACGCGCTGAACTGGATTCTCGAGATGGCCGTTGTCGAGCACATGATGGAAGGCGGCACGATCATGGTGCCGGGGCACGGGCGCCTCATCGATTCAGCCGACGCCGCCTACTACCGCGACATGGTGACCATCATGCGCGATCGCGTGCGCGCCGCCGTGAAGAAGGGCATGACGCTGCCGCAGATCAAGGCCGCGAAGCTCACCAGGGACTACGACGGCCGTTTCGGACGGAGCACGTCGTACACGCCGGACATGTTCATCGAGGCGATCTATCGCAGCCTCGATGCCAAATCGTAACGAGGATCTCGTGCGCCGACTCGCCATTGCCGTCACGCTTGCTGTTGCTTCACTCGGTCTTCAATTGCTCGCGCAGGGACGCGGCCAGGCCCCTCCGGCGCAGCCGCCCCCCGCGGCCCGCGTGGCCGCGCCGTACGACATCACGGGCTACTGGGTGTCGCTCGTCACCGACGACTGGCGCTACCGCATGCTGACGCCGCCCAAAGGCAACGTCGATTACCTGCCGGTCACGGCCGAAGCGCGTCGCGTCGCCAACACATGGGACCCGGCGAAGGACGCGGCAGCGGGCGAGCAGTGCAAGGCGTACGGCGCCGGCGGCATCATGCGTCTCCCGGCGCGCCTGCACATCACCTGGGACGACGACCACACGCTCAAGATGGACATCGACGCCGGCACGCAGACGCGGCGGTTCTTCTTCGAGAACACGCCGAATCTCGCGGCCGCCCATCCGCCGGCCGCCGAGCCGACGTGGCAGGGATATTCGCTCGCGCGATGGGATTTCCCGGCGGCGGGCAGGGGAGGCCCCCCGGCGCGGGGCGGCGCCCCGCGCGTCGGCCAGCTGCGGGTCGTCACCAATCGCCTGCGTCCCGGATACGTCCGCAGGAACGGTGTGCCCTACGGCGCGAACACGACGCTCACGGAGTACTACGTGCACCTGGTCGACCGCGGCGGTCAGGAGTATCTCGCCGTGACGACGATGCTGGATGATCCGACGTACTTTCAGCCCGCGTATATCAAGACGTACGAGTTCAAGAAGCAGCGGGACGCGACGGGGTGGAATCCAGGGGCTTGTGGAGCGAAGTGAACTTAGAAGTCAGAACTTAGAAGTCAGAACTAGACAAGACTGGAGGAGATGGATGAGACGCACAGTGTTGATGGGGTTGACGGCCGGCGCGTTCGTGGCGGCGCTGGCCTATTCGGTCGCGCCCGCGTACGCCCACCATTCGTTCGCGGCGACGTATTTCGAGGACAAGACCGAGACGGTCGAAGGCGAGCTGGTGCAGTTTCTCTTCCGCAACCCGCATTCGTTCGTGCACGTCGAGGGCAAGGACGCGCAGGGGCAGGTGGTGCGGTACGCGGTGGAGTGGGGCGCGGGGCTCCAGCTGAACCGCCAGGGTGTGACGCGTGAGACGCTGAAGCCCGGCGACCACGTCATCATCACGGGCAACCCGGGCCGCAACCCCGAGGATCACCGCCTGCGCATGCGCACCATCACCCGGCCGTCGGATGGCTGGAAGTGGGGCGGCACCTTCGACTAGTCGACGAATTTAGTCATCTGGTCATCTGGTCATCGTTTTGAAATGTTGACATTTCAAAATTGATCAGCCATGACCAGATGACTCGATGACCCAATGACCAGATTCATGGCCGCTCATTTGTGCGCGGCCATCCCAGTCACGATATTCCACACATACTGCACGAACGGATAGAGCGAGGACTCGGCCAGGCGCTCGACGTCGCCGTGCGCCGGGTAGTCGGTCGCATCGGATTCGGTTGACGCCGGGCCGATGCCGTAGGACTGAATGCCTTTCGCGCGCAGCTGCGCCTGGTCGCTCGCACCGGTCGACATCGAGGGCAGCACCATCGCGCCCGGATAGACGCCCTTCGCGGCCTGCTCCATCGCCCGGTACATCTCGGTGTCGATGCGCGACGCCGGCGAGGGCGGACGGATTCGCGGGACCGGCACGACCTTGACAGCCGGGTCCGCGATCACCTTCGTCATCTCCGCATAGAACCGGTCGATGTCCTCGTCCGGCAGCGCACGGACGTCGATGGTCGCTTCGGCTTCCGACGGGATGACGTTCGGCCCGACACCGGCCTTCAGCATCGTCGGGACGACAGATGTGCGCAGCATCGAGTACTCCCCGGGCGAGTGTTCACGCAGATATTTCTGCGCGCCCGCCGCGCTCGCGGGGGTGAGGAGTGCCTTGTACCGCGCCGCCTGCTCCGGAGTTCCGGCGCCGGCCAGCTTCTCGAAGTAGGCTCGCGTGGTGTCGTTCAGCCGCATGGGCGTTTCCCATCGGCCCACCTTGTCGACCGCGGCCGCGAGGTGAATGAGCGCGTTGTCCAGGCGCGGTGCGGAGCCGTGGCCGGCGGTGCCCGTGGCGACGAGGCGCACGCGCGCCGGCAGCTTTTCCGCGGTGCCGACGTTGACCCGCGTCACGCGGCCGCCCTCGATGACGGCGCCGCCGCCCTCGGTCATCGCGAACTCCGCGTCGATCTCAGGGAAGTGCTCGCGCACCATGAAATTGATCCCGACGCCGGTGGTGTCAGCTTCTTCGGCGGATTCCGCGAGAAAGATGACGTCGCGATCGAGTGGCACGTTCATCCGCTTCAGCATCAGCATCGTGATCAGGTTGGCGGCCAGCACCGGCTTGTCGTCCTTGCTGCCGCGTCCCCAGATGTAGCCGTCCTTCATCACGGCGCCGAACGGATCCACCGGCCACTTCTCACGCTGCACTCCCACCACGTCGGTGTGCGCCAGGATCAGCAATGGGCGCTTGCTCCCGTTGCCCTTCAGGCGTGCCACCAGGTTCGCGCGCTTTGGATCGAGCGCGAAGGTCCTGGTGGGGATGCCCTCGCCCTCGAGCACCTTCTTCAAGTAATCGACGGCCAATGTCTCGCGGCCGGCCGTCGTGTCGATCTTGAGCAGCTCGCGGTACTGCAAAAGGATCTCGGCTCGGAGTGCTCCCCAATCGGGGGCCCTGCCGGGCGCGGGGGACTGTGCGTGGATGGAGCCCGCGGCTGCGGCGGCCACGGCGATGGCGAGCAGGTGCTTCATGCCCAACAATCTACCAGAGGGTGCGGTGAATAGGCGTAGACTCCCCGCATGAGCCCACTGCTCAAGGAAATTCGTCGCAATCCGCTGCTGTGGCTGCTGGTTTTCGTGCCCGGAGTGTTCGTGGGCGAGAAACTCCTGCCCGGCGCGCACACTCTTCTGTTCGTGCTGTCCGTCCTGGCCATCGTCCCGCTCGCGGCGTTGCTGAGCCACGCCACCGAGTCGGTGGCCGCCAAGACCGGCGATTCAGTCGGAGGGCTGCTCAACGCGACGCTTGGCAACCTGACCGAATTGATCATCGCGCTGGCGGCGTTGCGCTCCGGACAGTACGTGCTCGTCAAGGCTTCGATCGCCGGCGCGGTGGTCACCAACAGCCTCTTCCTGCTGGGGGCGTCATTTCTCCTGGGCGGGCTGAAACACCACACACAGGATTACAACCGGGTCGGCGCCCGTCTGCAGGCGAGCTTGCTGTTCCTCGCCACGATCGCGCTGCTGATTCCGTCGGCAACCAGGGAGGCCGATGGGGGAGTGGCAACGGTGTTCACCCAGCAGTTGAGCCTGGGCCTCTCGGGATTGCTCATTGTCGGCTACGGATTGGGCCTGCTGTTCTCGCTCAATACGCATCGTGAGTTGTTTGCCAGTGAGGGGCATGCGGGGGAGGAGGAAGACGCACCGTGGCCGATTGGTCTGGCGCTGGCCACGCTCGCGGGCGTCACGATTCTGGTGGCGCTCGTGAGCGAAGTGTTCGTCGAATCGGTTCAGGAGGCCGCCGTGGCGTTCGGCATGACCCCCGCCTTTGTCGGCTTCGTCGTCGTACCGCTGGTTGGCGCGGCGGCCGAGATGGCGTCGGCGTTCTCCGGCGCCCGCAAGAACCGCCTGGATTTGAGTGTGGGCATTGCGCTCGGAAGCGCGTCCCAAATCGCCTTGTTCGTGGCGCCGGTGCTGGTGCTCCTGAGCTACGTCATCGGCCCGACGCCGATGGACCTGCAGTTCTGGCCGGGCGCCGTGATGATGATGCTCATCGCCGCGCTCACCGCGTCGCTCGTGACCAACAACGGGCGGTCGGCGTGGTTCGTCGGTGCCCTTGTGTTGATGGTCTACGCGATTTTCGCGATGACCCTCTACCTCTTGCCGCCGCGCGCGCAGTAGGCGCACGCGGGCATCAGGGCTCCGGTTCGGCGCTCGCGCCGTCGTCCCAGAAGAACCTGCGGACGTGATGCCGACAGCATTCGGGCACCTCCGCTCTCAAGAGCGCCAGCGCCCTGGCCGCTTTGTGCAGAAAATCCTCCGTCGGTTCGACGAAGAAGCGGCGCGGATGCTCCGACCATTCGGCGGCAATTCGCAGGTCGATGGCTCCCGCCTCCTCGATGGACTCGAGACGCAGCGGATTGTCCCGGTTGTAGGCGTCGGGCGAGGTGGGTGTCCGCAGATGGATGACGGCGTCGTAGCGGGCCAATTCAGCGGCGCGCGTGGTGCCGACGGCCGAAAACAGGTCGCCTTCCCCCGTCCAGTAGGCTGCGCAATCCACCGTGCCCCGGTCGCACAGGACAACGGCGGCGTTCTCGGTGTCGGCGATCGACTCGAGTTCTCGCTCGATGTGGTAGATCGCACGCTGTGCGGCCTGGCGCAGCGGAGGCGAACCGTGGCGCGGGAAGCGGCCGCCGAACACGATGCCGGCGGCCTCCGGGAGTGTCTTGACGTGCTCGCAGAAGAAGAGCTGGATCAACTCCAGGACGGCCGTCTTGCCCGCTCCGGGACCGCCCGTGAGAACGACACGACGCGGTACGTGCTGTTCGCGACAGTCGCAGGGCTTCATGTTGATTGATGGTCCGTTTCTGGAGGGACCGGGGGCGTGGCGCCGGCGCTACGGGCGCTGACGCTCGAGGCGCTTCGCTTCGTCCTCGTACCCGCAGGAGAGATGGTACAGCGCCTCGTCGAAGAACTGGCCCACCTGCGTGTTCAAATCCTGCAGGCTGTTCAGGTGCATCGGAAGTACGTAGTCGCTGTCGACGCGTGGGAACGAGGCGTCGACCAGGCCGTTGTCGAGGATGTAGCGGGCCATGTGCTGCTTGAGGACGATGACCGCGTAGACGATCTCGCTCAGCGGGATGCCCTGATCGAACCGGCGACGGCCCCACTCGCCGAACTCGGTCTGCACGTTCCGCGACCTGGGCTCGCCGATCCAGTTGCCGAGGTGATGAACGATCTGAAAAATGCGCTGCTCGAGATCCTGCGGGCGAACGGCGCGGAACCCGCGCGTCCGCTCGTTGGTGATGAGATCCCGGGATACATCGGCCGTAAGACGATCGGCATGGATCTCGATGAGCTCGATGAGTTTTGCAGCGATCATCTCGATTCCCCAGAAGGTTACCGCGATAATAGCAGAACCGCCAACCGCCTCATTTCAACAGGACCTTTCGATAGCCGCCGGCAATGAGCGCCGACGTGTCGGTCAGGATGCGCGGGAGCTGGAAGCCTCCGGGATACACGAGATAGCGCGGTTCCCATTGGGGATGGAACTTCTCCTTGTACGCGCGGAGACCCTGGAAGCGATAGAGCGTCTCGCCATGCTCGTAGAGGAACGTCCCGAGCCGCGTCCAGAGCGGTGCGACTGGCGACCGTTCAAAGCCTGACAGCGGAGCCATTCCGAGCGAGAACCAACGGTATCCCTGCGCCTGGCCCCACTTCATGAGGTGCACCAGCAGCCCCTCCATCACGTCCTCGGGCGCATCGTGCCGATAGCGCATCAGGTCGATGGAGAGCTCGGCGTGTTGCGGGCCGGGCCAGAGACTGGCAAACGCGACGACATCGTTTCCCCGTTCAATGACCCCGACAGGAAAGCGCGACAGGTAGTCGGGTTTGAAGAATCCCAGCGAGAATCCTTTTTCGCTGCCTGACTTTTCTCTCAACCAATCGTCCGACACGGTCCGGAGCCGGTCCATCATCGCCGGCAGTTCCTCGCCGCAGACGATGCGGAAGGTCGCTCCTTCCTGTTCCAGGCGCCGGACAACTTGTCGGTACTTCCGCGCCCGTCCGCCCTCGAGCGAGAACGTCGTCAGGTCCACCCTGGCTTCCTCGCCGAGCTTGACGAAGGTCAACCCGAAATCCGCGTATTTGTGCAGCTGCTCTTTGCGGACTTCATAGAAGACCGGAACGCCGTCGAAGTCGTCGCACCTCTCCAGAAACGCGCGGATCAAATCGGACGTGCGCTCAGGGGGGCCGACCGGGTCTCCAAGCGCGACCCACGTCCGGCCCTGCACGCCGTACATGACGAATCCCTTCCGCTCGTCGTCGAAGAGCATCGCCTTATCGCGCAGAAACACAAGGTAGGGCACCGTCGATGTCTGCTGGTCGATGATCGGAGTCGCGTCATCGAGGTCGGCATCGGTCGGCTCGACGACCTCATGCGGCGCCGGCGCCATCAGCCGCACGAAGGCAAAGAGGAGCAGCGATACGGCGGCGCCGACCGACCCGCGCAGGAATCGCGACGCTTCACCGTGCAGTTCGAACTGCCACCAGAGCTCGTTCGAGTACTCGACATGCTTGAACGCAAACGCGCCGATCCAGATTGACGCGCCCAGCGCGCCGACGATGGCGAGAAGCCAGCCTGCCGAAAATCGTGTGTCGAAGAAGGCGCCACGCCGGTCGAAGGCCGGCCGGGATCGCCAGAGCACGACGAGCATCATCAGCAGCAGGAGCGCTTCTTCGTAGTTCGCGGCCCTGAGGATCGACGTGACGATGCCCACGCCGATCGCGGCGATCGTGACGGCATACGCGGTGTTCAGGCGCCGGGCGAGGCCGTGCGACAGTACCAGGAGCGCGGCGCCCACAACGCTCGCCAGGAAGTGCGACGCTTCGACGATGCCGAGCGGCAGGAACCGCTCGAGGACGGCCAATCGTCCAGTTGGAGAGGGCGTCGCGCTCGAAAAGAGGAGGACAAAACCGCTCAGGAATGTGAAGAGCGCCAGGAGGCGAGGCGCGAGCAACTCGGTCATGCGGCCGAGCAGCTCGCTCATCCGGGCGGCCTGGGCTCGTCGCTGGTGCAGCTCGTCGGCCACGAGCACCAGGAGCGCCACCGCGAGCGGGAGCAGGTAGTACACGACCCGATAGACGACCAGAACAGGCAGTACCGTCGCCGAGCTGAGGAACGGCTTGAGGAGCACGACCATCAGCCCCTCGAAGACGCCCACGCCTCCCGGTACGTGGCTGGCCAATCCGAGGAGCTGGGCGGTGACGAACGCGCCAAGCAGCGCGAGGAACGACAGGCCGCTCGCGGGCAACAGCGCGTAGAGCACTGCCGCGGCCAGCGCCCAGTCGAGGACGGACACCCCGAGTTGCGCGACCGCGATCTTCGGTGGCGGCAAGGGCAGCTCGACCCGCCAGAACCGGAGCGGTTCGCGCCGGATGAAGGTCGCGACGACATAGGCCGGACCCGCCAGCACGCAGAGCCAGCCGGCCGGCCGCACCAATTCACTGCCGGGGAAGGCGAGGGCGCTCGGCAGCGGACTCACGGCGAGACTCAGTCCGCCAAGCAGGAGCAGGCCGAGCCAGAATGTCACGGCATACGAGAACACGATGCGCGAGAGGTCCTCGGCCGTGATGCCCCATCGCGTGTAGAAACGGTACCGGACCGATGCCCCCGAGACCATCGCGAAGCCGACGTTGTTCGCGATGGCATACGCCAGGAACGACGCGAGCACGATTCGACCTGAAGACAGCTTTTTGCCGATATACGCGAAGGCCAGGAAGTCGTAGCCGGTCAGGACGGCGTAGTTGCAGGCGGTCAGAAACACGGCCAGGCTCAAGGGTGCGAGGGGCGTATCGACGACGTCACGCACCAGTGCATGCCAGCTGACCGCGTGCAGTTCCCGCCGCAGGACGACAAGGGCGACGACGAACAGCAGCAGGCCGATCGCGGGAGGCAGGGCGCGCCGAAGTCGGTCGACCATGATCGTCCTCAGCGCGCCGCGTTCGCCCGGATCCAGTCGATGGCCTCGAGGAGGCGCTGGTCGAACTCGAGGAGGTTGTCGCTGAACCGATGGTCCGCGGCCTTCACGATCCACAGCCGCTTGGGCTCGGCCGCGCGATTCACGATGTCCTCGATACTGGTCAGCGGTACGAATTCGTCGTGCGTCGAATGAATGACGGCGAGCGGAACCGGTGCGATATTCGCGACGATTGCGGCGGCACTGAAGGTCGGCTCGCTCGGAATCCTGTGCGTCAGGTAGATCAGGGAGTCCTTCCAGCGCCATCCCAGCTCGTTCAGGTCGGGCAGCCCCAGCCCGACGACGCCGAGAATCTCCGCTTTCGTGCGGGGATCGGTGGCGGCGAGCACCGAGAGTCCGGCGCCTTCTGACACGCCCACCAGAATCGGCTTGCGGGTGCCGGCGGCCTTCGCGAATTCCGCCAGAACCCGGTAGTCGGCCGGTTCATCTTCAGCCCGGAGCGTGCTCGCTCCCGACGTGAAGCCCGTGAGGTACGCCTTGACGTCGAAGCCGACGACACGGAAACCCTTCTGCGCGAGCACCTCCGCGACGTGGGGCCCCAGGTGCATCCAGCCGCCATCCCCGCTCGAAACGATGATGGGTTGTCCGCCAGGCGGGCCATAGACACGGAGCGTCTGCTGTTGCCCGCGCAGCAGGATCGTCTGCGGAGCCTGCCCGGAAACGACCGTCACGGCAGTCGCCATGACCACAAAGGCGAGCGCCACTCTCATGTGTGCCTGGCCCCAGCAACCATACCAGCTCCGGAATTCCGATAGTGCAAGGACTCTCCTCACGTTCAGCTGATGCAAGAGTCCTGCTCATTCGGGGTTGACGGCAGGCCGGACAATCCGCCCGGGCCGAAGGCCAAATCAGCGATAATCGGCGGTTGAGGAGGGTCTGTGCGTACACCGTTCAAGCTCATGTTGGTCCCCGGCATCGCGCTTCTGGCGGCCGCCGCCATGCACGCGCAGATCACCAACCCGATTCCCAACCCCGTCATCAAGCGCGGGCTGAGCGTGGAGATCAAGGACGTCGTCCGGCTGCCCGAAACGCGCAGGCTGCGGCCGGCCGACCAGGACGTCACGCCGGCCGGCTGGGCGCGGGTCAGCTTCGTGCGCGACCTGCCAGACGGCCGCCGGTTCGCCAACGACTCGCGTGGCTTCTTGTACCTGCTGAACGGCAGCAATCCGCCGACGATCTATGCGAACGTCGGCGCGGCGTTCCCGTTTGCGAACTACAACCGCCTCGAAAGCGGCTTCATCGGATTCGCGTTCCACCCTGAGTTCGCGACCAACGGCCTGTTCTACACGGTGACGTCGGAAGTGGCCAGGGGCAATCCCGCGACGCCGAACTTCATCCCGCCGGGCTTCACCCAGGCGGACGTCAACTTCCACAACGTCATCACGGAGTGGCGGGCGGCGAACCCGGCCGCGACCACCTTCGAGGGCACTCGGCGCGAAATCATCCGCATTGGCCAGATCGTCAGCACGCTGACGCACCCCTTCGGCGACGTCGAGTTCAACCCGACCGCTAAGCCAGGTTCGCCCGACTACGGGCTGCTCTACACGAGCGGCAGCGATATGGGGTTCAGCAATGGCGGCCCGCCCCACAACAACAACCCGACGCAGACGCAGCGTCTCGACACGCTGGTCAGCGCCGTCCTGCGTATCGATCCGCGGAGTCCGTCGGTGTCTGGCGGGACCAGGGGATTCGGCGACTACACGGTGCCCGCGATCAACAAGTTCGCGGCTGACGGCGACCCTAGGACGTTCGGGGAAATCTACGCCTACGGCTTCCGCAACACGCACCGGCTCTCATGGGATCTCACCGACGGCACGATGTTCGGCTCGGACATCGGCATGAACAACATCGAAGAGATCAACATCATCCACGAGGGCGGGAACTACGGGTGGATGAAGCGCGAGGGCATCTGGGAAAACGGCATCTTCCGGCCGGGCGGCGCGCTCGACCAGCTGTTCGCGCTGCCGCCGGACGTCCTGATTGGAAAGGTGAAGGACGAGTTCATCTACCCGGTCGCGATGTACGACCACAACGACGGCCAGGCCGTGTCCGGCGGGTTCGCGTACAACGGGCGCATCGCCGCCCTCCGCGGCAAGTTCGTCTTCGGCGACGTCGTCCGGGGACGCGTGTTCGTGGCCGATACGGCCGCGATGAAGAAGGCGGACGACGGGGTTCCGCAGACCGTGGCGCCGGTGGAAGAAGTGCAGCTCTACACGCGCGACGCGAGCGGCCGGCGCACCTACGTGACGTTCCACGAGCTGGTCCAGGCGGCCAACGGCGCGACGGCCACCCGCGCGGACCTGCACATCGGCCGGAGCCGCGACGGCGAGCTATTCCTCACGTCCAGGCAGGATGGTTGGATCAGAATGCTGGTGCCCGATCAGTCAGCAGTCGGCAGTCGGCAGTCGGCAGTCAACAGTCGGCAGTCGGCAGTCGGCAGTCGGCAGTCGGCAGTCAACAGTCGGCAGTCGGCAGTCGACAGTCGACAGTCGGCAGTCGACAACGCCAAGTGAAGACGACGCTGATTCTCGTGCTCGCCGGTGCGCTGGCGGGCGTCGCCATCGCATCGCTGGTTGTGCCGCCGGCGCTCGCCTGGTACACGTCGCCGGGCGGCCTTCCGCAGGGCGCGCAGATTCAGGCGGTCGTGCAGATTCCGGAAGTCATTCGTTACGCGACGACCGGCCTGATCCGCGGGCAGTTGATCGGCGCTGTCATCGGCGCCGCGGTTGGACTCGTGCTGGGCATCATGGCGTCCCGCCGCGCGCGCAGCGTCACGGTCTGACGTCGACTGTCGACTGTCGACTGCCGACTGCCGACTGCCGACTGCCGACTGGTTACCGAGGCACCGTCCTTGCGAACAGCTCCACCGTGGACAGGTTCGCCGAGCCGGCCACGCCGTGGCCGCCGCCGGGCGCGAGCGTCACCATGCCGACCTCGTCGACCTTGCTGAAGTCTGGATTCTTTACCTCGGAGGTGACGACGACCTTCACCGGATCCAGCTTGTACCAGCGCATCCCGGTGAACACGACCTCGACCTGCAGGAACTCGCCGTCGGTCGAGATACCCCGATTTCCGGCCACGTAGGTTCCGTCGGCCAGCTTCACGACGGGATACAGCGTGTGGATGCTCGACGTCCGTACCATCCAGCGCAGCCGCGCGAGCCCGGTCAGGTCGACGTAGTTGCGCTTGTCGCGCAGGGTCACCGCGACGGGCGATGTCGCCAGACCGGTCCAGAGATCGATGCGCCCCTCGTGTTCCGCGGCGCGGATCACCGACGCGTTCGTCCCATACAGCTTCGCTTCGATGGCGTCGTTCTTGACCACCGCCGGCGTGAAGCGCATGTTCTCGTCGGTCGGCGCGCCCTCGTGCGGCGGAAGCCGCCAGTCCTCCTTGAAGGCCAATGGCGGCCTGGTGGCCGGCGGCGCAGCGGCGCCTCGGCCGGCCGGCGCCTGCGCGAGCGCGCCGGATGCCCAGACGAAGAGGCCGGCTGCTGCGAATGCTGCGGATGCTGCACCGGATCTCAATGAACGCATGACGCCTCCTACCGCGCGTGGCCGGTCGCGGGAACGGGTGTGGCAGTGATCCGGACATTCGGCCGTTCGACTGCCGGACGATCGGTCTCGAGCTTGAGAAACATGAGGACGCCCCCGGCAAAGAGCGAGCCGAGGCCGAGCAGAAGCGCCACCGTCGGCAGCGAGTAGCCGGCGGCAAACAGGAACCCCGCGATGATCGGCGCAAACACCGAGCCGCCGCGCCCGACGCCGATCGTGAAGCCGGTACCGCTCGCGCGAACGTGCGTGGGGAAGACCTGCGCGATGATCGCGTAGAGGCCGACGATGCCCGCGTTGATGCAGAAGCCGGCCAGGCCGCAGATGATCGACAGGCGCTGCAGGTCCGCCGGCGTCCGGCCGAACGCCGTCACCGCGACGGTGGACGCCAGCAGCACGCCGATGGTCAGCGTCTTCACGCTGAACTTCTGCGTCAGCAGCCCGAGCACGGCCCCGCCGATCGCGCCGCCCACGTTCGTCCACACCAGCACGCCGGCGGCGGCCGACGCCGCGAAGCCCAGATCGACGACGATCTTCGGCACCCACTTCACGATGAAATAGAACGTCGTGATGTGGAGAAAGTACGCCAGCGTGACGATGACTGTGCCCGCGAGCTGCTGCGCGGCGAAGATGTCCCCGAACGACCGGTTGCGCGCGTCGGCCGGGATCTCGGGCAGCCTGTCGACGGAGGCGTAGCCGATCCGCCCCAGCGCGCGATTGACCCGTGCCAGGGCGTTGCCGGGCTGCTTGCGGACCAGCCAGTGCACCGACTCGGGGACGAAGAAGAACACCACCGGAATCAGGACCGACGTGACCCCGGCGCCGAAGTAGAAGACCGTCCGCCAGTCGTTGCCCCGCAGCAGCTGCGCGGCGACCATGCCGCCGAATACCGCCCCGAGCGGGTAGCCGATGGACATGAGCGACACGCTGAGGTGCCGCCGCCGGGTGTTCGAGAACTCCATCGAGACGGCGTTGATCGCGGCCAGCATGCCGCCGATGCCCAGACCGGTGACAATGCGCCAGGTCGACAAGCCGGCCAGCCCGCTCGCCGTGGTCGCCATCACCATGCCGGTCGCCATGACGGCAAGGCATCCGAGAATCGCCGGCCGGCGCCCGACCCGATCGGCGACGCCGCCGAGGACGGCCGAGCCGACGGCCATGCCGATGAGCTCCATCGACAGCACGATGCCGAGCGCGGCGCGGTCGATGCCCCACTCCCTGGCGATGCCTGGCGACGCGAAGCTGATCGACAGCACGTCGAACCCGTCGAGCGCGTTCAAGGCGACGGTAATCGCGACGACCAGTACCTGCTGCGCGGTCATCGGCGAGTGGGCGAGTGTGTCCCTCGGATCGGCGTTCATCGTAGACGTGACGCTACGGCAGCCGGGCGTTTACTGTCAAGAAACGGACGCGGTCGAGGCGCTGCCCAGAACGACTCGCACCCGGTGCGTGAGTCCGTCGTCCGCCAGCGGAATGCCGGCCGCGTTGCTGGCGACGTCGTCGAGGAATGCCGTCGAGACGCCGTGACACTGGCGTTCGGGGTTCGTCACGGAAATCTCATACGTCGTGCGTCCCACCTTCCACACGATCTCGTACCCGGGCCACGACGAAGGGATGCAGGGATCGACGCTGAACGTCTCGCCTCGCCGCCGCAGCCCCAGCATGCTTTCGAGGCCCGCCCGATACATCCAGGCCGCGGATCCGGTATACCAACTCCAGCCGGCGCGTCCGGCGTGGGGCTCTCGTGCGTAGACATCGCCGGCCATCACGTAGGGTTCGGCCTTGTACCGGTCCACGGCGGCGGCGGTGCGCGTGTGGTTGATGGGGTTGAGCATGTGGAACAGTTCAGCGACCTCGTCGCCGCTGCCCAGTCGCGCCAGCGCCATCACCACCCACACGGCGGCATGCGTGTATTGGCCGCCGTTTTCACGCACACCGGGCGGGTACGCCTTGATGTAGCCCGGATCCTGCACGGACCGGTCGAACGGCGGATCGAGCAGAAGCAGGATCTGCGACCCCCGGGCGACGAGCGACGTGCGCACCCCATCCATCGCCCGCTCGGCGAAACGCAGCGGAACGGCTCCCGAGAGGACGGCCCAGGATTGCGCGATCGAATCGATGCGGCATTCGTCGTTGTGCGCCGACCCCAGGGACGTCCCATCGTCGTAGTACCCCGCCGGTACCATTCGCCGTCCCATGTCAGCTCGAGCTGTGACGCAAGGCGATGTGCCTGGTCGCGGTACCTCGCTGCGCGTGGGCATTCCCGCCGCGTGTCGCACAGACCGGCGAAGTCCACGAGCACGGCGTAGAGGAAGAAGCCGAGCCACGTGCTTTCGCCGCGTCCATCCTGACCTACGCGGTTCATCCCGTCGTTCCAGTCGCCGCCCCCGAACAGCGGCAGTCCGTGGGCTCCGTGCGTCGTGCCTCGTTCGATCGCCCGCACGCAGTGCTCGAACAAGGTGCCGTCATCAGAGGATACGGCGGGCGCTGCGTATGCTTCGTGTTCGTGGGTCTTGAGCGGCGGCGCCTTCAGAAAGGGCACGCGTTCGTCCAGGACGCCCGTGTCGCCGGTGGCCTGCACGTACTGGGTGACGACGTACGGCAGCCAGAGCAGATCGTCGGAACACCGGGTGCGGAGCCCGCGACCGTTCGGTTCGTGCCACCAGTGCTGGACGTCGCCTTCCTCGAACTGTCGGGCCGCCGCGCGAAGCAGATGCGCCCGCGCGAGCTCGGGCCGGGTGAATGACAGCGCCATCACGTCCTGCAGCTGATCGCGAAAGCCGAAGGCGCCGCCCGGCTGGTAATACCCGCCGCGCGTCCAGAGCCGGCAGCTGATCGTCTGGTACAGCAGCCAATGGTTCATCAACGCATCGAACGAATCGTCAGGGGTGCGCACCTGCACGGCCCCGAGCGTGCGGCCCCAGTGGGCGTGAACCCGCGCGAGCGCGGCCCGCGCTTGATGAATGTGGCCGTGATGTGCGATCAGCTGGCGCGCATGATCGCGATCCGTTCCTTCTCCCAGCAGCGCGAGGATCTGGCGGCTTTCCCCCGGCCGCAGCACATACCGAACCTGAAGCGCCGCGCACGGGTCCAACCCCGCGCCGACGCGGCCGGAGAGGGCCGCCTGGTTCAACACGGCCGGTGCGGAGATGTCGCCGTTCCGGCCGACGAACGAACGACGATCGGCGGTGACGGAATGCGGCCAGTCGGGTGTGTATGAGAACGCGACGCGTCGGGCGTATTCCTGGTTGTACGCGTTTCGGGCAATGACCGCTCCGCTCGACTCATCCACTTCGGTGACGACGTGCAGGTGATCGCCGTCTCGAGGCGGACCGAGCGCCCACTCGTTGTAGATGAAGACGCTGAGCGTGCGATCCGCGAGTCCGTCATTGGTGAGCGTGAGCAGCGAGAACCGGACCGGATCGTCGGTGTCAACGAAAACGGCCAGCTGGTGACCGATACCGCGGGTCGTGCGCGAGAAATACGTCACGCCGGCCGTGTGACGAACCATGCAGTGGTCGGCCGCCGTGCGCGCCATCGGACCGGGTGTAGGCGACCAGGACTCGCCAGTGTCGTCGTCGCGTACGAAGAGCGCTTCGCCGGTCGGATCGCCAATCGGGTCGTTGGCAAAGGGCGTCAGCCGGTTCTCGCGGCTGTTCCCGGCCCACGTGTGCGCGGCCCCGGACGAGGTGACGAGGGTCCCGAACGCCGAGTTCGCGATGACGTTTGTCCACGGCATCGGTGTTTCTTCCGTGCCGTCGAGCGCAATCGTGTACGTCCGGCCGCCTTCGGCGAAGCCCCCGAGTCCGTTGCCGAACATCGCGAACGGCACGGCTGGGGCTGCCTTCGGCAGCGGCGGCTCCGGAGGCGATACCGGCACCAGCAGGGGCGTCTGGAGTTGGAGCGCGTCGGGACGATCGAGCTGCGCACGCAGGTCGCCATCGTCGCCGCACAGCACCGCCCGCGCGACGGCTTCGAGCAGGACGCGCTCCGCACGGCCCAGGCTGTCCGAGCGGAGCAGGTACGCCCCTCCGGGCCGATGCTGCCACGTGCTCCACGGCCCGTCCTCGAGGACCGCCGTCAACTGGGCCTGCATTTCGTCGAGATAGCTGGCCGGATGCTCGTTGACGATCACGACGTCGGCGCTCATGCCCTTGAGGCGCCAGTACTCCTGCGCCTGCAGCACCTGCCGCACCAGTGGCATGGCGTCGTTCCCGACCACGCGAACGAGCAGGATGGGCAGGTCCCCCGAGATGGCGTGCGGCCACAGGCCGGCCTGACCGAGTTCGTTCGACGCGAGGGCCTCGGGGCGCGCCCGGAGCGCACCGTGGGTGCCGAGCACGCGCGACGCCAGGCGCTCGAACAGCATCGCATCGTCCGCGGAAATACCGAGATGCCGCAGGCCGCTCTCGGCGTGGGTCATCGCCAGCGCGAAGGTCCGCGCCGCCGCGCTCGGATTGTGGTATTTGCGCGCCAACGCCTCGACGGTCTCGCGATCCGGCGCCATGCCGGTGGCAAAACAGAGCCGCACCGCCGCGCCAGGCGGAATCCGGATCCGCTGACGCAGGCTGACAATCGGATCGAGGACGACGCCGGTGGTGCCGGAGAGCGCGCGTCCGTCGAGCGCCTGGGGCCTCGCGGGGCTCCTGCCGCGTCCGAGAAAACGCGCGCGATCGGTTTCCCATTCGACGGGACCCTGCGAGCGCCCTTCCAGGCTCAACGCATGGAACGCCCACGCGCCGGTGTCGCCTGTATCGCGAGGCCGGCGATGACACAGCAGCGCGGCGCTGTCGGCCAGATACTGGGTTTCGACGAAGATTTTGCTGAATGCCGGATGGGCGAGGTCGTTCGCCGCCGTCGTGAGGACGATCTCGGCGTAGCTCGTCACGTCAATCTCGCGGATGCGCGTGCCGTGATTGTGGACGGTGACCCGGCGCACTTCGACGTCATCTTCGATCGACACGGCCACATCCAGCTGTGTCGAGATGTCGGCGTCCCGGCGCCGGAAGGTGGCGCGATCGGCGGAGAACACCACGTCGTACTCGTCGGGCTCCCGTCGGGACGGGTGATAGGTCGCCGACCACACGGCGCCGCTGCGCACGTCGCGGAGGTAGACGAACTGACCGTCTGCGTCGCGCGTGGCATCGCGGCGCCACCGTGTCACGGCGAGCCCGCGCCAGACGCTGGCGCCTCCGCCCGCGTTCGTCACGGAGGTGACATAGGTGCCGTTCGACAGGAACTGCGTGTGCGGGGACATCGTGTGCGGCGTGCGGAAGCGGCGCACCGGGCTCGATCGGGCCGGCGCGGCGACGCGCATTTCGTCGAGCGGTCGGGGCTCGATAGGCGCCACGTCGCGCGGCACCCGTTCCTGCAGCAGCATTTCGGTCGCCTGCACGCGCGGCTCCGCGTGAAAACGCTCGACCATGCGATTCCCCAGCAGCGCATTGGTGAGCGCCACGAGCGTCATCCCCTCGTGATGGGCGAAATAGGTCGGGACGACGACCCCCCTGGAGGCGTTGGCGGCGTCGGCGGTGTCGTCGCGACCGGTGAGGTCCGATCCGCGGGGTGTGTAGTCGATCGCGTCGAAGAACCCGTACTCGCCCTCGAGCCCGATTGCGGCGAGTCGCCGCAGGTTGGCCGTGCCCGCCGCCGGGTCGATCATGGTTGCCAGCGCGGTCGCATATGGGGCCACGACGATTTCATCGCCCAGGCCGCGCTTCAGGCCGAGCCCGGGGATGCCGAATGCCTTGTACTGGTAGTTGCCATGTCGATCGACGAGGTTGTACGCGGACTCCGAAATCCCCCACGGCACGCCGTGTGCGGAGGCGTAGTCCATTTGCCGGCGGACCACGAGCCGGCACGATTCGTCGAGCAGCGTGTTCGGGTACGTGCGCATGACCAGCAGCGGCATCAGGTACTCGAACAGCGTCGCGCTCCAGGAGAGCAGGACGGGAGCGCCATGCACCGCCGCGATCGACCGTCCGAGATGAAACCAGTGCATCTCCGGCACGTCGCCCTTTGCAATGGCGATGAAGCTGGCCAGCCGCGCTTCGGACGCCAGGAGGTCGTAGTACGACGCATCGAGCCTGCCGGGCCCGTCGGCATCGGCGAGGCGGTAGCCGATCGAGAACAGCTGGCGTTTCTGATCGAACAGAAAACTGAAGTTGATCGCGTCGAAGAGCGCATTCGCGCGGACCGCGAGATCGGGTGCGACGTCTCGGAGACCGACCGACAGCGTGATGAGCGCGCCCGCCAGATTGCCGCTGTCCACCGTGGAGACATAGGCGGGCATCAGGGGCGTCAGCGTCCGCGTGTCGTACCAGTTGAGGAGGTGGCCTTCGAATCGTTCCAGCTGCTCGATGGTGGCGAGCGTGCGATCGATCCGTAGCACCAGCTCAGCCGTGTCGATGAATGTCAGGTCGTGGGCGGCGAGCGTCGCCAGGAGACCGAGGCCGATGTTGGTCGGCGAGGTGCGATGGGCGATGGTCAGGTCCGCACCGACGTGGATGTTGTCCGGTGGGAGGAAATGGTCCTCCTCGCCGCCAAAGGCCTCGAAGTACGCCCACGTTTTTCTCGCGGTCGCGAGCAGATACTCGCCGTCAGCGGCCGACGGCGCCGCACGGTGTCGCGACGCCGGCCGGCTGAGGGCAAACGCGATCCACGGAGCGGCGAACCACAGCCCGAGGATAGGCGCGGAGACGCGGAGTGCCGGCGGGCGAATCACCGCGACGACGAGGACGACCGCCAGCGCCAGCATCGGACTCGCCTTCATCCCGCTCAGGAAGGCGCGCAGCCCCGCGGCGCCGGCGCGCGCCGTGCTCGCGGCGGTCGTCTCCCACTCGAGCAGGCTCCGGCGCGTGACGCCAAGTCTGACGAGGGTGACCGTGATCGCGTGCAGTCGATCCCAGGCCTCGTAGGCCACGAAGGTGAGCTGCAGGCCGGCGCGCACCGCGTCGGTTTCGAGGTCCTCGGCCGCACCGTGCAGGAAGCCACGCCACGATTGCTGGCGCCCCGGACCCTTCAGGAGGGAGAGTACGGCCGCCAGGCACGGGAACAAGAGCGCCGCCAGACCGATGGCCGTCCATGCGAGGGGGGATCCGGGCAGCACCGTCCAGCCGAGCACGAGCAGGAGCAGTGTCGCGGGCGGCAGCACGCTGCGGCGCAGGTTGTCGAGGATCTTCCACCGGGCAATAACCGGCAGGCGATTGCGTGTCAGACCCGCCCGCGATGGCACGAACGGAAACAGCCACCACAGAATCTGCCAGTCACCGCGGACCCAGCGGTGCTGCCGTCGTGCGTGGGCCAGCACGCTGGACGGGTAGTCGTCCACGACCTCGATATCCGTGACGAGGGCTGTGCGCGCGTACAGGCCTTCGAAGAGATCGTGCGAGAGCAGGGTGTTCTCGGGCACGCGCCCCTCGAGCGCCGTCGTGAACGCGTCCACGTCGTACAGGCCTTTTCCCGTGAAGATGCCTTCGCCGAACAGATCCTGGTAGACGTCGGAGACCGCGGTCGTGTATGGGTCGACGCCGGTGTGGCCGGCGTACGTGCGCGCGAACAGCGAGCCGGCCGCGCTCGCCATCGTCACGCTGACGCGGGGCTGGAGAATCCCGTAGCCCGCCGTGACGCGTCCGAGCCGGCGATCCACCAGCGCCTGGTTCAACGGGTGCGCGATGATGCCGATCAGGCGTTTCGCCGCGTCGCGCGGCAGGCGCGTGTCGGAGTCGAGGGTGAGGCAATAGCGGACCGATGGCAGCACATCCAGTGCGCCGACCTGGGTCGAAAAGCTGGTGTCCGTGGCGCCCCGCAGGAGGCGGTTGAACTCTTCGATCTTTCCACGCTTCCGCTCCCAGCCGATCCACGCGTGCTCGCCCAGGTTCCATTGCCGATCGCGATGAAAGAGGAAGAAACGATCGGCGTGGCCCTCGCCGAATTTGAGGTTGAGCGCCTCGATGCCCGCCCGCGCGCGCGCCAGAATCGCGTCGTCTGAGGGTGCGTTGGACGTGCTGGTGTCGGCGAAATCGCTGAGGATCGCGAAGTGGATGAACGGATCGCTGTTGCCCAGGGCCAGCACCTCGACGTGTTCGAGGAGCAGGTCAACGCCGCTCGCGGTCGTCAGCATCGTCGGGACGATCACCATCGTCCGGGCGGTGTCCGGAACCCCCTTGGAGAAATCGAGACGGGGCAGCCGTTTCGGAGGAACGAGCTTGACCACCACGCGCTGGACGCACGCAATCGCGAAGTCGCTCGCCGGCAGGAGGACGAGCAGGGCGACCGCGAGAATGGCCGCCATGTGCGCGCCTGTGTATGCGGCATAAGCCCCGGCCAGGGCGACGAGGACTCCGGTCAGCACGGCGATGGCGCCGAGGTACAGGACGGATGCGTGGCGCACGAGCGCCCCTTGCGCGCGTTTCACGGCGCCGGGCCGATAGGCGAGCTCGGCCTCGAGATCGCGGCGCCCGCGATCGACGAGGTGGTAGCCGACGTGCGCCGTGCGATCCGCGCTCGACGTGGCGGCTGCCGCCTGGCGGGCCGTTTCGATCGCCTTGAGCGCCACGCGCACCTGGCCTTCGCCGCTCGGCGTCGCCATCTCTTCGACGGCCCGCCGCTGCGCGTCCCGGCTGAGGAAGTCCATACGGCCGTACGCCCCAGCGGGATCCCGCTGCAGCACGCGTTCGACAAGACTGACCGACTCGACGTACTCCGGCCAGTCGAGCGTCGCGCAGAGGCGGAGGCTGGTTACCGCGTTCGCCATCGAGACCTGAGCCACGCCCTGCCGCTGGTGCTCGCCTCGAATCGTCTCCTCGGCCGTCGTGTGTTTCGCCGTGAGGTTCTCGTCGACGGCGAGCCGGACCGCCGACAGGCCCAGCCCGTATTCGCGAATGCGATGCAGGAGCTGGACAACGAACGCCGGTTCGTGGCCCGCGGGCAGCGCTTCGAGGTGTTCCTGGTCGTCGGCCCTGGACACGTACCGGTCCGCTGCACAGCGCGCGGCGCGGGCCGTCAACAGTTCCTCGGCCAGCCGGCGCAGGTTCTCGACCAGCGCGAGTTTCAGCATGCTCGGCCACGCCCAGAGCTCGCCAATGGTCAGCGGCACGACCTGCTGGAAGCTGTTCAGGAACTGGATCAGCTGCTGGCGATCCAGACGGCTGTCGCCATGGCGGATGAGTTCGACGGCGATGGCGTAGACGCGAGGGTGTCCGGCGTGCTCGCGTCCGGCCAGCGTCGGGAGCGTGCGCGAGTAGGTGCGCGGCAGATTGCGCCGGATGTCGGAAATCTCCGACGCAATCAGGTGGAAGTTGTCGAGGAGCCAGTCCGCCGCCGGCACCACGAACTGGCCGGTGCGGACGTCTTCGGCGAGCGTGCGATAGGCCGCGCGAAGCAGACGGACGTTGTCGTTGAATCGCGGAAACGTGTCCCTGGCGCGCCGGCGTGGATCGGGATCGATGGTGAGGCTCGCCGCCAGCGCCAGCGCACGGTCCTCGAGCCGCTCGATGCTGAGCAGCTCGTCGCGCAGCGGCTTCTCGGGCGCCGGAAAACGGGACCGTTGCCACCGCGAACTGGACATGCTGACCCTCTGATGTGCTGGTGAGCCGGGCTACGCGGATTCGACCGGCGCCGGCGCTCGATCCAGCTCCGCGATGCGTCTCAAGGCCCGGGCCTTGAGCTCCGCCGCATCGCGGGCGATGGCCACTTCGCCGGCCCGCTCCATGCGCGGCACGCGCCGGTCGATCGCCGCAATCAAGTCCAGCAGCCCGCGCACGGCGGGCGTGCGCGTCAACGCCATCGGCGCGCGCCCTGCCGACCGGCCTGCGACCGCGACGCATTCCACACGTCTCCGCACTTCGTGCATCGCCAGTAGCTGTCGGCGTCGGGAGTCTTTGCGGTCGTGACGATCGCTGACGACCGGCAGGCCGGACACTGAGCCGGCTGCGTGGCCGCGGAGACTGACGTGATCGGGGTGGGGTGATCCACCGGCCCTCCAGGAGCGAGCTTTGGTGAGGGCTGGTGGCCGGAATGCCGCAGGCTCAGGAAAGCAATTTCGTGGATCAAGTATACGCCCCGTACGTGTTTTGAGCGGCAAATACGCGGGCCTGGGGATTCCTGTATAGTGGATCCGTTCTACCGCTCTGAGCCCGCCAGCGTTCGAGCAGTGCCCCCGCCATCTTGGGTGCGCGCCGACAGGCCCACTTCGGCTCCCGTCCACAGACAAGAGGAGGGCTCAGATCATGCTGAATTCTATTTCCCGGTCATGGCTCGTCGGTGGATGGTGCGCGACCGTTGCCGTTCTCGTCGCCGGAACGGTCGCACTGGGCGCCAATACGTCGACCAGCGTGATCCTCCTCGTGCTCGGCGTGACGCCTGCCGTGATCATGATGCTCGTCGGCGGCGCCGCCACGCCGACCGTCGCCGAAATCCTTCACTCGGTCGAGACCAAGACCCGTCCCTAACCAGGCCCGTCGGGCTGGTATCCCGTTTGCGTGCGCCACGGCCGACAGAGGAGGCCGCATGGCAGACGCGATGTCGATCCACGAGTTTCTGCGCGAAGCGCGCGTGCCGTACGCGGTCGTGCCGCATCGCCCCGCGTTCACCGCCCAGGAAGAAGCCGCAGCCACGCATGTGCCCGGACGAGACTGGGCCAAGGTGGTGGTTTGTGTTGTCGACGGACGGGCGGTTCAGGCGGTGTTACCGGCGCCGCTCGTCGTCGATCTCCAGCGACTTCTGGAACTTGCGGGCGGCAGCCAGATCCGCGTGGCCACAGAGGACGAGTTGCCGGAGCTGTTTCCCGGCTGTGAGCCTGGCGCCGTTCCACCCTTCGGGCCGCTCTACGGGCAGCCGATCTTCGTGGACGTCAAGCTGGCCCTGGAACCCGAGATCGTCTTCAACGCCGGCACCTACACCGAGGCGATCGCGATGCGGTGGGCCGATTTCGCCCGGAGCGTGCGCCCGATAGTGGGAAATTTTTCGCAGCCGCCCCGGGACCATGTCGGGGCCTACCGGTTGTCGTCTCGCGAATAGGGGCCCCTACGGCGTCATGGGAATCACCCATTCGACCAACGACTGATCGGTGGCGGCGTCTGGTCGAAGGCTGCTGGATGCCGCGACGTCCGCCCATCTGAGCCGGCCGTGAACGCCGTACGGCACGACGCGCACGCGATGGGCCGACGGTTCCACCTTCACCTCGACGAAGCTCTGGAAGAACGGCGCGACGTTGTAGTCGAACACCGCCGACAGCCACTCGGCTGAAAACGGCCACGCGTCGAACCTCGTCGTCCACCACCATGCCGGTCGCTTCCACCAGGGCGTGTCGGCCTCGATCTTGTCGGAGACGGACTGGCGGTTGGGGTAGTAGGCCCAGTCGCGGGTTGGCGCCTCCTTGGGCCAGCTGAGCGCCGTGCCGAAGCTCAGATAGGCGCCACCGCCGCCGTTGACGAAGTTGTACACGTCGGCCTGTCCCTGGCCTCGCGGTTCGAGGTAATACTCCAGATCGTGCGTGTCGCCCGCCATGGCGATCGTGACGCCGTGGGCGAGCAGCAGCCGTTTCAGTCGCCCGAACTCGACATCCCCCTCCGTCATGTCGTGGCCGCCCGCAAAAAAGGGATGCCCCACGACCGCCATCGTGGTCTTGCCGGCGGCGCGTTGCAGCGCGCCTTCGAGCCAGCGCTCCTGCTCCGCGTCGATCGTCTTCAGGACTCCCGTGTCGATGGCGATGAGCGCGAATGTATCGGTCTGCACTTCGAAGAAGGGCGCGCGCTGAAAGCCTGTCGGCACGTCGTACTCCCGGCGCAGGCGCGCGGCCTCCTGAATGAGGTCTTCGATGCGGCCGTCGGTTGTGCTCGTCACCCGCAGGTCGGATACGACGCGTGCGTGCATGCTGGCGCGCGCCGCATCCGGCTGGAGAAACGTCACGTTGAAGCTCTCGAGCGCGTCGTACCAGTCGTGATTGCCAGGAATCGCGTACACGGGCCGTGTCACGCCCTTGAAGGGCAGCCAGAACTTGGCTTCGTAGTCGCGCATCGCTCCGGTGGGATACACGACGTCGGACGAGATGACCACGAAGCGCACGTCGGGGCTGTTCGTCACCGAGAGCAACTGATCGCGAAGGACATGCTGAGACGCATCGCCCTCACCCGTGTCCCCGATGACGACGAATGAGAAGTCGCCCGAGCCGACACCGGGCGGCACAAGAGCAAAGCTCGCCGGCCCGGCGCTCCCGCCCTCCGGAGCCAGCACGGCCCGCACCATCGCCGCGCGCCAGGTGTCGGTCCGCGACTCCGCCCAGGAGTTCCACATCCCGGCCGCCCAGTTCTCGGTATCGAAATACCAGCTCATGCCCCAGACCGGAACGGTCGCGGCCAGGACGGCGGCAATCGGCAGTCCGTACTGCAGGCCGCGATTGAGCGCCGCCGGGACCGAATAGCGCAGTTCGCGCATCCGGATGGCCGTCGTCAGCCTGAAGCGGAGCCATGCCGTGATGGCGCGATCCAGCCACGTGCCTGGAGTGGACGCCCGATCGGAGTGCCCGCGCCACAATCGCCGCTCGATCCAGCGCGTCGGTCCTCGCCACAACAGATAGGCCGGGTTGATGACGAGCAGCGTGAACAGGACGGCGATGAGCATGTCGCCGGCGACAGCCACGGCGGGCGAGAGCACGCCAAGCAGCGTCAGGTCGGTGCTCATGCGGCCGATGTGGATGGCGAAGAGCGTGACGATGAACGACAGCGTCCAGCCGCGGTCGACCGGTGCCCGCGTGCGCTCGGTGGCCTCGACCTCTGCCACCATTGCAGCCGCCCCCGGCTGGTCCGCGAGCCCGAGTTCGTCAACGACTGTCTCGGACGCATCGGCTGTCGTGCGCACCGGTGCGACGATGATGTTCCAGGCGATGCCGAAGATCCGGAACGCGCCGGCGATCGCGACGACCCACGCCAAATCCCATCCCCGGGCGAGGACCATGAGCAGGACGACGGCGGCATTGCCGAGCGCCGCCAGCCCCGCGATCAAACGTTCCCTCCGTTCATGGGTGCGGACGGCATTGAAGGCGTAACGAGCGGCATCGATCGCAAACCAGCCGGCGATCACCGCACGCAGCGCCTGCGCCGCCACGAACGGGGCATTGATGAGGAAGAGCGCCATCGCCATGCTGATGAGGGCGCTCGTCGTGCCGTTTCGGCGCGCCGTTGCGGTCGATCGTCGCAGGGAGTGCAGTGCCTCGACGAAAGCAGCGACCGCGAGCAGTGCCCCGACTCGGGATGCCGGGTATTCGGCCCCGCCGAGCGGCGCGGCCAGCGCCAGCAGCCCAAGCCCCAGCGTGACGGCCGCGAGAACCGTGACACGGCGTCGTGGACTGTCTGCGGCGGTATTCACGGTGGCATGGTAACTTAGTGACCCGCATCCTGAACCATCGGCCTGAGGAGGCAACCGTGGAACGTCGTGACTTCTTCAAAGGAGCGGCTGTCGGCGCAGCCGGTCTGGTCGTCAACAAGGTTTCGCCTGCCGAAGCCACGCCGGTCAAGAGCCGCCCGCGGATCAAGCCGCCGACCGAGGCCGACGAGTTCGGCTACGCGCAGACGAGGGGGGCCGCCACCGCCGGAGTGGCGAAAGAAGCAGGCGCACCGCGTTACGGATCCGATCTGATGGTGGACGTCCTGAAAAAGCTGGGGTTCGAGTACGCCGCCATCAACCCGGGCTCGGCCTTCCAGGGACTGCACGAGTCGCTGCTGAACTACGGCGGCAACTCTCCCGAAATCCTCACGTGCCTGCACGAGGAAGCCGCCGTGGCGATGGCGCACGGCTACGCCAAGGCGTCGGGCAAGCCGATGGTGGTGATGGTCCACGGAACCGTCGGCATGCTGCACGCGTCGATGGCGCTGTTCCAGGCCTGGGCCGACCGGGTGCCGGTGATGCTCATCGTCGGCGAGCACCGCAACCCGACGGGTATTATCAACGCGCCGCACAGCGCGCAGGACATGGGCGCCATCATCCGCGACTTCGTCAAGTTCGACGACGAGGCGACGACGCCCGAGCGGTTCGTCGAATCGGCCATGCACGCATACCGCGTCGCGATGACGCCGCCGATGGGCCCGGTTGCGCTCGTCGTGCCCGCGGAACTGCAGGAAGTCGTGCTCGACCGCGCGATCCGCATTCCGGAGCTGACGATCCCGTCGCCGCCCCAGGGCGAGACGGCGGCGGTACGGGAGGCCGCGCGCCTGCTGGTGAACGCGGAGCGGCCGGCGATTCAGATCTCGAAGATTGGCCGGACGCCCAGGGCCTGGGACCTGATGATCGAGCTGGCCGAGACGCTGCAGGCGCCCGTGCAGGTGGGCACCAACGGATCGTGGCAGAAGTTTCCGTCGTGGCATCCGCTGTACGGCAGCGGCGGCCGTGGCTACACGCCCGACGTGCTGCTCGGCCTCGAAGTCGGGGAGATGTCGAACCAGGCGCGGACCGCGCGCGAGAGCGGCCGCAAGACGATCAGCATTTCGTCGGAGCTCCTGTTTCAGCACAGCAACATCCACGACTACGGCCACTACGCCGACGTGGACCTGGCGATCGCCGCCGACGCCGAGGCGACGCTGCCGTCGCTCATCGAGGAAATCCGGCGGCTGATCACGCCGGAACGGAAGACCGCCATGGCGGCGCGCGGCGCGCGCGTGGCCGCGGCCCACAAGGAAGGGCAGATCAAGGCGATCGAGGACGGCCGCTACGGCTGGGACGCCAGCCCGGTCAGCGTGCCCCGGATGCTGTCGGAGCTCGCCGAGCAAATCAAGAACGACGACTGGGCCATCGTCTCGGGCCATCAGTTCACGGGCGACTGGCAGCGGAAACTGCTGAACCACGACAAGCCATGGCGCTACAACGGCGACTGCGGCGGCTTCGGCATCGGCTACGACGCGCCCGCGTCGGTCGGCGGCGCGCTGGGGCACAAGAAGGCGGGACACCTTCCGATCGGCATCTTCGGCGACGGCGACCTGAACTTCAGCCCGGGCGTGCTGTGGACGGCCGCCCACCACAAGATTCCCGTGCTCCTGGTCGTGCACAACAACCGGGCGTACCACGCGGAGGTCATGATCGTGCAGCGCCTGATGGGCGAGCGCGGCCGCGACGTCAGCAAGGCGAACATCGGCACGACGATCACCGATCCCAACATCAATTACGCGCAGATGGCGAAGGCGTACGGCATGTACAGCGAGGGGCCGATCGACAACCCGAAGGACCTGGCCGGCGCGTTTCAGCGGGCGCTCGCCAAGGTGCGCGCGGGGGAGCCGGCGCTCATCGACGTCGTCTCGCAGCCGCGCTGACGGAGAGAATCATGCGGGTGTATCTCTTGATCGGGTTGCTCGTGCTGACCTCGGCGATCGCGGCTGCGCAGGCGCCGGCGACGCCTCCGGCCCCGACCGGCGACGCGAAACACGGCAGGGAACTGTTCGAGTCGTCGCTTCGCTGCTACGCGTGCCACGGGTACGATGGCCAGACCGGTTCGCCCCGGCTGGTGCCGATGGGACGTCAGCAGGACGCGTTTGTCGCGTATGTGCGGAAGCCGTCCGGGCGGGGCATGCCATCGTTTGCGGCGACGCCCGAGCGCGATCTCGTGGACGTGTACGCCTATGTTCGATCGATCGCGCCGGCGGCGCCTTCCGTCGACAGCCTGCCGCTGCTCAAGGCCATCGCCGACCGGCGCGCGAAAGCCAACTGATGATGAACATGCATCGAACGACCATCGTCGCCGTGGTCTGCGCGGCGTGCGCCGCCGTCTCGCTGGTGGCGCAGGGCGCGAAACCCTACTCGGCGCCGAAGACGGCCTGGGGAGATCCGGATCTGCAGGGCATCTGGCCGAGCACGGACATGGTCGGCGTGCCCTTCGAGCGGCCGAAGCAGTTCGGCACGCGCCTGTCCCTCACCGACGAGGAGTTCCGACAGCGGCAGAAGGAAGCGGAGAAGCAGAGCGATCTCGACAACGAGTCGTTCAGCGTCGACAACGTGAAGCCGGAAATCGTCGCGCTCGGGGATGTGGGCGGTGTCACGTCGCCGCCGCCGTTCTGGCTGGAGCGCGGCCTGCCGTCCCGGCAGTCGTCGCTGCTGGTCGACCCGCCAGACGGCCAGATGCCGCCGATGATGCCCGACGGCCTGCGCCGCGTGGCGCTGACCAAGAACACGTACCTGCAATACACGGGCTTCGATGCGGCTTCTGAACTGGGCCCGTACGACCGCTGCATCTCGCGCGGCCTGCTGGGATCGATGTTCCCCGTCGTCTACAACAACGGCAACCAGTTCATCCAGACGCCCGGCTATGTCGTGCTGCGCAACGAGATGATTCACGAGACGCGCGTCATCCCGCTCGACGGGCGTCCGGCGCTGTCGCCTCGGATCCGCACCTACATGGGGGATTCCCGCGGGCACTTCGAGGGCAATACACTCGTCGTGCGCACGACGAACTTCAACGGCGGAACCGGCGCGCAGGCCAACGGCAACCTGATGATCACCAGCGACGCGCTGGAAGTGGTGGAGAAGTTCACGCGTACGGGCGCCGACAGCATCCAGTACGAGGTGACGGTCAACGACCCGAAGACGTGGACCAGGCCCTGGACCGCGGCGTTTCCACTGAAGCGCGACCCGGGCTACCGGTTCTTCGAATACGCGTGCCACGAGGGCAACCACGCGATGTCGAATATCCTGTCGGGGTCGAGGGCGGACGAGAAGCGCTGAAGGACCGAAAGGTTCAGGGTTCAGGGTTCAGGGTTCAGGGTTCAGGGTTCAAGGTTCCGGGTTCGAACGCTGAACCCTGAACGATGAACCCTGAACCCTCTGTTCGCTAGAAGTCGAACTGCACGCTGAGCTTGGCGACGCGCGCCGAGATCTCCGAGGTCGGGATCAGCCACGCGCCGTTCGGAATGTCCCCCTGGTTGTAGCTCAGGATGGCCGTCGAGTTGAGCAGGCGCGGTCTGCGATCCACTTGCGTCCCGAATTGTGTAATATGCGAACGCCCCGGTTCGACAGCCGATCGCACAGTTTTGTGATCGGGTGTCGGGCTGTGAAATTCCGTGCAAGCCGATGCGAAGCACTGCGCCCCCAGTCTTCCTGCGAGTCGGACCGCGTAGTCACGATCCGGTGATTGTGTACGCGAGCCCCGCGATGCGCGAGCTGTGCGCGACGGCCGAGCGCGTGGCGGCCGGCGACGGCAAGATCCTCATCACGGGCGAGAGCGGCGTCGGCAAAGATCTGATCGCCCAGTACATTCACGCCCAGTCGCCGCGCGCCAAGAATCGTTTCGTCGCCGTCAACTGCGCGGCATTTCCGGAAACCCTGCTCGAGACCGAGCTCTTCGGCCACGCCAAGGGCAGCTTCACCGGCGCGTATCGCGACAAGCCGGGACGCCTGCGGCTCGCGCATCAGGGCACCATCTTTCTCGATGAAGTCGGCGAGATGTCGCTGCGCATGCAGGCGCAGCTCCTGCGGTTCCTCGAAAGCGGCGAGATCCAGACGGTCGGCCGCGAAGCCGGGCCGGCGCATGTGGACGTCCGCATCATCACCGCCACCAACCGCGACCTCACGGAGCGCGTGGCCAGCGGACATTTCCGGGAGGATCTGCTCTACCGTATCAAGGTCATTCACCTGCACGTGCCGCCGCTGCGCGATCGGCGCGAGGACGTCCGGCCGCTCGTGCTGCGGGCGGTGGCGCGCGCCGGCCGATCGGTGCGCCTCGCCGACGCCGCGCTCGAAGCGCTCGACCGGTATCGCTGGCCCGGCAATGTCCGCGAGCTCCAGAACGTCGTCGAACAGGTGTCCTGGATGTCGAAAGGCGAGGACGTGACGCTCGCGGACCTGCCCGAGGAGATCCGGCTGCCGCCGAATGCCCTGCTCCCGAAACGCGAGCGGCGCCGCCAGCTCGCCAACGAGCTGTACGAGGCGCTCGTCGGCGGCCACTACGGGTTCTGGGATCACATCCATGCGTTGTTTCTCAGCCGCGACATGACGCGCCACGACCTGCGTCAGCTCCTGCGCAGAGGGTTGACGACAACGCGCGGGAACTATCGCGCGCTGCTGCCGCTCTTCGGCGTGCCTGAGTCGGAGTACAAGCGGTTCATGAACTTCCTCGCGGCCCACGACTGCGTCGTGAACTTCCGCGAGTTCCGCAGCGCGTCGCCGGAGCAGGAGGCGTTGCTGGCGCCCCTCGGTCCGGCTCCGAGGCCGGTCAAGGCGGCGTCGCGCTCGCGATCCGCCGAGCCCGCGGCCTGAGTGGCGCGGCCTTCTTTCCTATCCGACGTGCTCCGGTATCCGGAGCGGCCTCACGAGCTGGTCAACGTCGGCCGCGGAGGCGTGGTCGCCGGGCGCGTCGAGCTGGCGGTGGACTCCGAGAGCCGGCGGCGCGGCCTCCTCGGGCGCGACGCGTTCGAGCCCGGGTCGGCGCTCATCATCGCGCCGTGCAGTTCGATCCATACGTTTTTCATGCGCTTCGCCATCGATGTCATCTTCGTGGCGCGAGATGGCCGCGTACTGAAGACGTGTGCCGCCGTTGCGGCGCGGCGGATCGCGATTCGCCCCGGCGCGTTCGCCGTGATCGAGCTGCCGGCAGGAACCCTCGCGCGGGCGGAGGCGCTCCCTGGAGACGTGCTGCAGCTGGTCGCCCGGCAGACCTGAGCGCGACTATTATCTGGTCCCGACCAGAGATTGGGATCCGGCGGTTCCGGCTCCCGATTCGCTAATTCCCAGCCCGATCAGCGTTTAACTCTCTCTGCCAGCCGGTACGTCCGTTGCTGCCTGCGTCGCCGTCGATTCACGTATCGCCGCGAGTCATTAATCCATGCCCGGAAGGCGCCGCGATCAGCGGTTCATATTGTCGGTCCCGTGGGAAGGAGACCTGCGGGTTCCCGCCGACGTGGTGATCGAAGAGTTCGGCGAGAAGGAGGTGTCGGTGGTGAGCACCGCGCCTGCGCATCGCGACGAGCTGCTGACGCTCGATGCGGCAGGAGTCGGCCCGGATCCGGCGACAACGCTGAGTGTCCGGGTGAAGGAAAGCGTGCCGGTGCTCGTCGATGGCGTCGTGCGCCACCGGTTGCGCCTGGCCATCGTGGGTTGAATCGAATGACTCGCAAAGCCACGTCCGCGAAACCGAACGGCGCCATCGCGCAGCACGCGTCGAACACGATGGACAGGCCGGAGCCCAACGGCATGCTGGCCAGGAACGTGCCGATGCGGCTCATCGATATCGGCCGGAGCGGCTGCCTGCTCGAAAGCCACCAGCGCGTGGAAAACGGCACGCTCGGCGAGCTGCGGCTGCAGGTCGACGACAAGACGTTCGTGGACGACGTGCGTGTGACACGGTGCGTGCTCGTTGAAGGATCCGGTTCGCTCTACCGCGTGGGGGCGGAGTTCGTGCAGACGCGGCGTCCAGGCGAACACTCGATTCGCCGGGCGATGACCTCAATGCTTCGTGGGCCCGTGACCAAGGGGTCCTTCGTCAACTCGGTGCAGTCAACAGGAAAGGAACTGTCATGAGATCAGGGCTGGTCATGTTCATTCGCAACGATGAGGGTCAGGACCTCATCGAATACGGGCTGCTCGCGGGGATCATCACCGCGGCGGTCGTGCTGCTGATCACGTCGATCAGCGGCAAGGTGCTGAGTCTCTTCACGCGTTTGGACTCGGCGATTCCATAGGGCGCGTCAACGAGCGGCGGTTCTACAGCGGCCAGAGAGCGGCATGGCGCATATAGCGCGTGCCGCGCCTGACTGCCGGATGGGAGCTATGAAAGTCAAGCAGATCATCGATCTGGTCGCCGACGACAGCGGCCAGGACCTGGTCGAGTACGCGCTGACGAGCGGGATGATCACCGCGGGCAGCCTGGTGATTGCCGCGCTCATCACGGTGTACATGCGCGGCCAGTACAACAGCGTGGCGGGCGACCCGCTGACCGGGGTGCAGGCCATCTGGGAGCCGTGTGCGCCCGGAGGCTGCACATGATTCCGGTGCCTGGCATTCAGGTCGCCGCGCTCTCGATCGCGGTCGTCGCGTGCGGGTTCGACCTGCGTACCCGGCGCATCCCGAACTGGCTGACGTTCGGGGCGGCGGCGGCAGGGCTCGCGTTCCACTTCGTTTCCGGCGGGATGAGCGGGGCGGAGCGCAGTGCGGCCGGATGGGCCGTGGGGATCGCGCTCCTGCTCGCCCCGTACCTGCTGGGCGGCATGGGTGCCGGCGACGTGAAGCTGGTCGGCGCCCTCGGAGCGTGGCTTGGTGCCCGGGATACGTTCTGGCTCGCGATGTACACCGGAATGGCCGGGGCTGTCGTGGCGCTCGGCGTCAGCGCGTGGCACGGATATCTGCGCCAGGCCTTGAGCAACGTCTGGCTGCTGCTGACACACTGGCGGGTCAACGGGCTGCGGCCCGTTCCCGACCTGACATTGGCGACGAGTCGCGGCCCGCGGCTCGCGTATGCCGTGCCGATTCTCGTCGGCACCGTGGTGATGCTGTGGCTGCAGTGACGGGAACCCGCACGTCGTTCTCGAGGTGGTCGAGTGAATCGGGCGCCGAACTCATCGAGTTCGCACTCACGCTGCCGGTACTGCTGCTCGTCGGCCTGGGCGTGCTCGATTTCGGGATGCTGTTTCAGCGCTACGAGGTGGTGACGAATGCGGCGCGCGAGGGCGCGCGGGTCGCCGTGCTTCCGGGCTACACGAACGCGGACGTGGCCGCGCGCGTGAACCAGTATCTGACCGCCGCCGGCCTGACCGCCGCGGCCCCCGCGCCGGTCATCGTGCGAACGCCGATCGTGATCGGCCTGCAGTGCGCCCCCGTGACGTCGGTGACGGTCACGTATCCGCAGAACCTGTCGATGGTCGCGGGCATTGCTTCCTATTTCGGCGTGACCGGGCTTGCGAACCGGACGTCGATCACGGCGACGTCGGAGATGCGGGACGAAGTGCCGACCGGCGGATGCGGGTCGTAATCCAGAGAGGTCGAGAGGGTAAATCACATGGACCGTCGCTTTCGTCATGTCATCGTCGTCGGCGTTGCCGTCCTGACGGCCGCGCTGGCCAGCCTTGGCGTGTATCTCACGCTCAAGCGGATGCCGGTGCGCGAAGTCGAAGTCGCGCGCGCCTTCGTCGTCGTCGCGGCGCGAGCCCTGCCGACGGGCGTGCGTCTGGCTGCCGACGACCTCAAAGTCGTGCCGTGGCCGGCCAGCAGCATGGTGAAAGGCGGGTTCGCGAAGGTCGAGGATGTCGTCGACCGCGGCCTGCTCGCGTCGGCCGTCGAGAATGAGCCGCTCGTCGAGACCAAGCTCGCGCCCCGCAACGCCGGCGCCGGCCTGTCGTCGGCCATCCCGGCCGGCATGCGGGCGATGTCCGTGAAAGTCAACGACGTGATCGGCGTGGCCGGATTCCTCGACCCCGGCACGCGTGTGGACCTGATGGTGACGATTCGCCAGAAGGACGAGAGCACGTCGCGGACCGTTGTGAGCAACGTCCAGGTGCTCACCTCGGGGACGCGGGGCGATCAGCAGCGTCCGAAGGACGCCAAGGCCACTCCCGCTTCGGCACCGGTCGTCACGCTGCTCGTCTCGCCCGAGGATGCCGAGCGCATCGCGTTGGCGCAGTCCGAGGGCCAGATCATGCTGTCGCTGCGCAACCCGCTGGACACCGAGCAGACCGCCAGTTCGGGTGTGCGGACGGCGGCGCTGTTCGGCCGCGCCGCCGAGCCGGAGCCGGTCGTGAAGGCCGTCAGCGTGCGCCGAGCGCCTCCGCCGCCGGTGCCCGTCGTGGCGCCGCCTCCGCCGCCCAAGATCTACACCGTCGAGGCGATCCGCGCGGCGAAGCGGAGTGAAGAGGTCGTGCACTAGTGATCGCATTGACGACATGGCGGCGAGGTATCGGCCTGCTCGCGCTGACGCTCTGCGTCGCCGCAGGCAGCGATGCGATGGCCGCCGCCGGCGGACAGCAGCCTGAGCAGGCGCCGCCGGTTCCGCCGCCGCTGCTCAAGCGCGTGCCGTTGACGGCCGGGCGTTCGACCGTGGTGTTGACCGACTTCGACATCTCGCGGATCGCGGTGACCAATCCGGCGGTCGCCGACGCCGTGGTGGTGCAGCCGCGCGAGATCCTGATCGACGGCAAGAGCCCGGGCACGGTGAGCCTGATCATCTGGGGATCCACGCAGCGCGAGCAGTACGACGTGGTCGTCGAACAGGGCGTGCCGGCTCTTCAACGGCAGCTGAACATCCTGTTTCCCGCAGAAGACGTCCACGTCAGCGCGAGCGACGACGCGATCATCCTGTCCGGTCAGGTGTCGAGCAACACGGTGGCGCTGCGCGCGGGCGAGATCGCGCAGGCCAGCGCCGCCAAGGCCAAAGTCATCAACATGCTGCAGCTCCCGGGCGGCAGCGAGAGCCAGCAGGTCATCCTGCAGGTCAGGTTCGCAGAAGTGAACCGGCGGGCGCTCACGGAGCTCGGGGCGAACCTGCTGCTGAACCGGACCGGTGCGGTGGGCCGTTCGACCACGCAACAGTTCGCGGCGCCCGACTTCAACAAGGGCCAGAACGCGTCCGATCCCCAGGACATGGTGTTCAGCGATTTCCTGAACCTGTTCTTCTTTTCACGCACCCAGGGTGTGGGCGCCGTGATCAAGGCGCTGAAATCCCACGGGTTCTTCCAGAGCCTTGCGGAGCCCAACCTCATTGCCTACAACAACGAGGAAGCCAGCTTTCTGGCCGGCGGCGAAATCCCCGTGCCCATCGTGCAGGGCGCGACCGGCACCGTCACGGTCCAGTTCAAGGAGTTCGGGATCCGCCTGACGTTCAAGCCGACGATCGCGGGCGACGTCATCCGCTTGAAGGTGAAGCCCGAGGTGAGCACGCTCGATTTCGCGAACGGCATCACGCTCTCGGGTTTCCGTATCCCCGCGCTCTCCGTGCGGCGCGCGGAAACCGACGTGGAGCTGCGCGACGGTCAGTCCTTTGTGATCGCCGGGCTGCTCGACAACCTGACGCAGGAAAACGGCTCGGAAATCCCATTTCTCAGCAAGCTGCCGATCATCGGCAACCTGTTCAAGAGCAAGGCCGACAGCACCGAGCGCACCGAGCTGATGGTGCTGATCACGCCGCGGCTGGTGCAGCCGCTCGATCCCGACGAAGTGCCGCCGCTGCCGACGCGCCCGCGGCGGTTCCTGCCGCCGCCGGCACCGGAACCCGGCGACGAAAGCGCCACCGGGGGCGGGGGCACCGTGGACGCGCCGTCGAAGACGACGGCCAAGGCGGCGAAGGCGAAGAACTGACGCCCATGCAGCACGTGGCCTCGGAGCGCGGCGCCATCCTGATCAACGCGGCCCTGATGCTGCTGGTGTGGTTCGGCGTGGCCACCTTCGTCGTCGATTACGGCGCCATGTGGGTCAGCCGCCATCAGGCGCAGAACGCCGCCGACGCCGCGGCGATGGCCGCAGCGCTCGCCCGCGCGTACGACGATTTCGACAACCCGCCCAACCCGGCGGGCCAGGCGGTCCGCTATGCGACGCAGGTCGCCGCAGCCAATACGGTCTGGGGCGCCGCCGCTACCACGCTGATCACGTTTTCATGTCCGCCGGATGTCGTCACGCCACCGCAGCGGTGTGTGAAGGCGGACGTGTATCGCAACGGCGAGAACGGGAGCCTGCCGCTGCCGCTCTGGTTCGGGCGCACTCTCGGTCTCACGAGCCAGGGCGTCAAGGCCACGGCGAGCGCGCAGGTGATGATCGCAAACGGAACCGACTGTCTGCGGCCCTGGGCGATCCCGGACGCGTGGATCTCGGGGGCGGCCCCTGGCGCCGATTTCCGAAAGTACGCCAACGGTTCGGGCGCCCTGATCCCGTTCGGCGACAGCTACACGCCTCCCGACACGACCACCACCGGATCGGGGTTCAGGTTCGCGACAAGCAACTCTGCCCACAACGATCTGGGCGCCTCGCTGCCGCTGACGTTTGCCGTTGCTCCGACGACGGTCGCGGACCTCATCGTCCCAGGCTGGGTGCTGCCGCTCGATCCCGGGGCCGGCTATGTCGCGAGCGTCGGCGCCTGCAGCAGCGGGACGATTGAAATCGGGGATCAGGTCGCCGTGTCGGCGACGCGGCCCACGGCCGGCGACTTCCGCGGGCTGTACTTCGCGGATTCGGGGGCTAACTGGGACCCGGCGAACGATTGGGTGGACAACAGCTGCGCGCCGGTGTGCGCGCGGTTCAGCCCGCGCCTGGTCGCGGTCGCGGTGTTCGACACGGAGGTGTTTCAGTACCGCCGGGCCGTCGCGGACTGGACCGCGTGTCCGCCCGGGAGAACGTGCACGCCCTGTCCCGCCGGCATCGCGTGCGCGTCGATCGTCAACATCGTGGGCCTGTTCATCAACAACGCGGCGGGATCGAGCGGCACCCTGTCGAGCTATCCGGGCCTGGTGCCGTCGGCCGCACCGAAACTGTCGGCCGGCTCGTCGTTTCTGAAAGCCATCACTTTGGTTCGGTGACGCAGTGAGCATGAACGTTTTCGTGGCCGGCGCGATCAACCGGCAACTGGAAGAGCTGCTCCACGCGAGCGGCGCGCGCACCACCTCGCTTCCCCTGGACGGTCTGCTGGGGCTTGGCACGCAGCCGGCCCTCCAGGCGGACGTCGTCGTGATCGACCTGCGCGATCGATCGGCCGTGCCGGCCGGCGTCGCGCTCCTCAAGCGGCAGCAGCCGCAGCTCGGCATCGTCATCGTGGCCTCGTCGCTCGATCCGGCGCTGATGCTCGAAGCCATGCGTGCCGGCGTCACGGAGTTCGTGACCGAGCCGGTCTCCGCGAACGAACTGGGCGCCGCGATCGACCGTGTGCTGGCGCAGCAGCCGGCGCGCGATCCGGGTCAGGTGGTGGCGTTTCTGGGCGGCAAGGGCGGCGTCGGCACGACGACGCTGGCCGTGAACGTCGCGACGGCGATCGCCAAGTCCGCGCCTTCGTCCACGCTGCTCATCGACCTGAACGTCGGCAGCGGCGACGCCGCGCTGTTTGTCGGGGCCGAACCGCGGTTTTCGGTCGTGGATGCGCTCGAGAACATCCAGCGGCTGGACGACTCGTTCCTGCGATCGCTGGTCGGCCGGACGAAGTTCGGCCTCGATCTGCTCGCCTCGTCCGACCGGAGCCTGGTGGGTCCCGTGGACGTCCGTGCCGTGCGAAGCCTCATCGACTGCGCGGCCCGGCACTACGCGTGCGTGGTGCTCGACGTGCCGCGCTCGGATCCGACGATGCTCGACGCCCTCGAACTCGCGACGACGATCGTCGTCGTGGCGAACCAGGAGCTGTCGACCGTCCGGGGTGCCAGCCGCATGGCTGCCGCCCTCCGCCAGCGGTACGGCCGCGACCGCGTGACGGTCGTCGTCAGCCGGTACGACTCGGTCGCGGAAATCGGACGGAAAGAGATCGAGCGCGTGATGGGAGGGCCTATCGTGCAGGTGTTTCCGAGCGACTATCGGCTCGCGCTCGGGGCGCTGAACGTGGGCCGGCCGCTCGTGCTCGACAACCACAACAAGCTGGCCGCTTCGTTTGCGAATTTCGCGCGCGTGCTGACGACCGACGCGCAGGCCGAGCCGGCGGCCGAGCCGGAACGGCCCGGCGGGCTGTTCGGCCGGTTCAGTCGGACATAGCGGCGTGCATCAGAGGAGAGTGTGCGGATGAATTCCATCCTTGCCGTATCGCCCGGAGGCGGTGCAGAGGCTCGCAATCGCGACTACCAGGAGTTGAAGGCCCGCATCCATCAGGAACTCCTCAACCGCCTGAACCTCGAGCGGCTGAATCGCACGGCGCGCGAGGAGGCCGAACCGCAGATCCGCGACATGATCGTGGACATGATCGGCGCGGAGACGAGGACCACGCCGCTCAGCCTCGTGGAGCGCGAGAGCCTGGTGGTCGACGTCCTGAACGAGCTGTTCGGCCTCGGCCCGCTCGAGGCGTTGCTGCGCGATCCGGACATCTCCGACATCCTCGTGAACCGGTACGACCAGGTCTACATCGAGCGGAATGGAAGGCTCGAGCCCACCGAGATCGTGTTCAAGGACAACCGCCACCTGCTGCAGATCATCGAGCGGATCGTGAGCTCGGTGGGTCGGCGCATCGACGAGTCGAGCCCGATGGTGGACGCCCGGCTCAAGGACGGATCCCGCGTCAACGCCATCATTCCGCCGCTGGCCCTCGAGGGGCCGGCGCTCTCGATTCGGCGGTTTCGCACGACGCCGCCTCGGCGCCCGGGACCTTGTCGAGCGCGAAACGCTCAGCCAGCCGATGCTCGACTTCCTGGAGGCGGCGATCGCCAGCCGGCTGAACGTGATCGTGTCGGGCGGCACCGGCGCCGGCAAGACGACGCTGCTGAACGTGCTGTCGGGCTACATCTCCGACTCCGAGCGCGTGGTGACGATCGAAGACGCGGCCGAGCTGCTGTTGCGTCAGCGCCACGTCGTGCGGCTGGAGACGCGGCCGTCGAACATCGAGGGCAAAGGCGCCGTCCGTCAGCGCGACCTCGTGGTCAACGCCCTCCGTATGCGGCCCGATCGCATCATCCTCGGCGAGGTGCGCGGCGAGGAAGCGCTCGACATGCTGCAGGCGATGAACACGGGCCACGACGGCGGCCTGACGACGATTCACGCCAACAGCCCGCGCGACGCGCTCTACCGCCTCGACATGATGGTCGCCATGGCGAGCCTGAACATCCCCGAGCGGGCCGTCCGCCAGCAGACCGCCTCAGCCATCAACCTGGTCATTCAGGTCACGCGTCTCTCCGACGGCACGCGGAAGGTCACCGGCGTCACCGAGGTGACAGGAATGGAAGGCGAGATGGTGTCGATGCAGGACATCTTCCTGTTCGAGCGCACCGGCCTGCGACGCGACGGCAAGGTGTGCGGGCACTTCCGCGCGACCGGTATCCGCCCGAAGTGCTCCGAGCGGCTGGCTTCGCTCGGCATCCAGCTGCCGGTCGACATGTTCGAGCACAGGAAAGCTGTGGCCTGAGAGGGAATCATGCTCATCGTCATCCTGACCTTCGTCTTGTGCGCGGCCATCGTCCTCGGCATCTACTGGACGTTCATCGTGCGTCCGGAAACGTCGGCGACGCGCGCGCTGCGCCGGCGGCTGCGGCCTGCGGTCGAGGATCGTCCGGCCCCAACCGACCTGACGAAGAAGAATGCGCCGCTGAGCGCGCTCAAAGTGTTCGATGTGGCGCTGGTCGGATCCGGCCGCCTTGTCGATCCCGTCAAGCAGGCGGTCGCCAATTCGGGCCTGCCGGTGACGATCGGCGTCGTCCTGCTCGCGTGCGGCTTCATGGCGATTGCCACCGTTGCCGTCCTTGGCGTCCTGGCGTGGCCCCTTCCGGTCAGCGCCGCGCTGGCGGTGGTCGCGGGAACGCTGCCGTACCTGTGGGTTCGCCGAACGGCCGCCAAGCGGCTGCTTCAGCTGGAGGAGCAGCTGCCGCAAGCCGTGGAGATGATCGCCGTCTCGCTTCGCGCGGGCCACGCGTTCACGACCGGCCTGCTCATGGTGGCCGAGGAGGTGCCGAAGCCCCTCGGCGCCGAGTTCCGGCTGGTCTACGACCAGCAGACGTACGGGAAGCCGTTGCCCGATGTCCTGCGTGAGTTTGCCGACCGTGTGCCGCTACTCGACGCGCGGATCTTCGTCACCGCCGTACTCACGCAAAGGGAGACCGGCGGCAATCTGGCCGAGGTCCTGGACCGGTTGGCCTCGCTCATCCGCGAACGGTTTCGCCTTCGCCGGCAGGTCCGCGCGCTCAGTGCTCACGGGCGGATTACGGGCTGGACGCTGGCCTTGCTGCCGCCCGCGCTGGCCGTCACGCTGTTTCTGATCGCGCCGGCGCACATCCGCGTGCTGATCGACGATCCGTTGGGCCGCATGCTGACGGCCGCGGCGATCAGCCTGCAGCTCATCGGGATGGCCGCGATCCGCAGCATCGTCAACGTGGAGTTCTGAGGAAGACGCGATGTCCATCTCTCTCGTCGTCACGCTGCTGGCCGTCTTCGTCACCGTCGCGCTGGTGTCGGGTTCGATGGCCTCGCTCGCGCTGTCGCACACGTCGCCTGAGCGGAAGCGGTTCCGGAACCTGACGGCTCTGCGCGACCTGGAGAGGGCGCCCGTGAGGATTCAGATTGCTGCGGACGCGCCCAGCCCGGCGTTGAAGGCCATGGCAGGTGTCCTTCCATCCTCGCCCAGCCATCTCTCGCGGCTCCGCCGCCGTCTCGCCGCAGTAGGCTACGAACCGTATTCGGCCGCCGTCTGGTACTCGGTGCTGCGGCTGCTGCTGCCGGTCGTGTTCGGCGTGATCCCCTTCATCCTGCTCGGGTTCACCGGCGGATGGGCGCTCGGCCTCACGTGCGCGGCGCTGGGCCTCGTGCTGCCGGACCTGTGGCTGAACCAGAAGACCGTCCAATACCGGAAGTCCATCCAGAATGGACTGCCCGACGCCCTCGACCTCATGGTCGTCTGCATCGAGGCGGGGTCGAGCCTCGACCAGGCCATCGTGAAGGCCAGCAACGAGCTCGAGATCGCCCTGCCAGTCATCGCGCACCACCTGAAAACGCTGTCGAGTCAGATTCGTGCGGGCAAGCCGCGTATGGAGGCGTTCCAGGATCTGGCGAAACGGACCGGTGTGGACGACGTCCGATCGCTGGTCGCGATGCTGATCCAGACCGATCGGTTCGGCACCAGCATCGCGCAGAGCCTGCGGACGCATGCCGAAACGCTGCGGACGAAACGCCGGCAGCGCGCGGAAGAGCGCGCCGGCACGATCGGCGTCAAACTCGTGTTCCCGCTGGTGCTGTGTCTGATGCCGGCGCTCTACGTCGTGTGTTTGGGACCCGTCGTCGTGGCGATCTATCGGAACCTGTTCTAACGGTTGAAGGAAAAGGGGAGGACGCTGTGGGTGCTGCCACTACTGCCTGGCTCGTTGTTGCCGTCGTGTTCGTGGTGTTGTACGTGATGCGCCGGAAGTCGCGGCTCAATCGCGAAGCCGGCGAGAACTAGCAAGCCCGTGGCCCGCCACCTGAGGCCGGTTCGGGGCCTTTGGTTACTTGTGTGGGCGGCCGCGAGCGGCTGTGTACACGGGCAGCCCGGAGGCTCGAACCCGTTCGTCAAACCGGGGATGCCGACGCTCGAGATGGGTGAGCCCCTGCGGATGGCGAAACCACCGAAGGCGGCCAAGGGATCCAACGGATCCGGCCACCCCTCGGCAGCGCTCCGTCCGGGGTCGAACCTGCTGCCGACGATCGAAACCCGGGATCGCGCGCTGTCCGCGGCGCTGCTGCGGCTGGCGATCGCGCCGTCGGCGGAGGCGCACCGTGCCGTGGCCGAGCGTTATCGCGTGCTGGGCATTCTCGATATGGCCTACGACCACTACCTCCTCGCGTCGCAGCTGGACCGCACCGATGCGGCCGCGTACGAAGGCCTCGCGCGCATCTGGCGCGACTGGGGATTCGCCGCGCTCGGCGCCGCCGATGCCTCGCGTGCGGTGTTCTACGCTCCGGCCTCGGCGTCTGCCCACAACACGTGGGGCACCGTCCTGACCGCCACGGGGCACCGCGTGGACGCGCGGCGTGAGTACGAGCAGGCCGTCGCGCTCGATCCGGACGCGGCGTACGCGTGGAGCAACCTCTGCTATCTGTCGTTTCTCGAGGGCGACGATGCGCGGGCGGCGGCCGAATGCCGCACGGCCCTGTCGGTGGACCCCGCGCTCGCGGCCGCGCTCGGCACGCTGGCGTCGCTCGAACGGCGCGGGGAGCGCGAGCGCGTCCCGTGAAGATCGTGCGTGGTGACCGCTCGTCCCTCCCGGTGGCCGTCGCGGCCGGGTTGTTCGCCGTGGCCGTCCTTGTGTCGGCGGCGCGCGCGTCGGCGGCACCGCCGGTGCCCCGGGGGTCCCCGGGGGCGACGACCGTGAAGATCACATCCCCACTCGGCCGCATGGGCACGTCGGGGAAGGTCCGCATCGTCGCGCAGATCCACGCTGCCCCGGACACGACGCTCAAGGCCATCCGGTTCTACGTGGACGACATGCTCCTCGGTGTCGACGAAGACGGTCCGCCGTACGCGGTGGAGTGGCTCGACGAGAACCCGTACGAACGGCGCGAAATCTCGGTGGAGGCCGAGGACGAGCTCGGCGAGGTGGTGCGCGATACCATCGCGCTGAAGCCGTTCGAGATCGTCGAGGAAACCGGGACCAGTCGTGTGCTGCTCGAAGCGAGCGTGTACAACAAGGCCGGGAAGTTCGTCAGCGGGCTAGAACGTTCGAACTTCACCGTCACCGAGGATGGCGTGCGGCAGGAGATCGACCTGGTCAACCAGGAAACGCTGCCGGCGACCTTTGCGCTCCTGATCGACACCAGCCAGAGCATGTCGCGCCGGATCGACTTCGTGCGCGACGCCGCCACGCGCTTCATCCAGTACCTGCGGCCGAAGGATGAGGTGCTTGTCGCGCCATTCACCCGGCGGCTGGGCGCGCTGACGGGCCCGACCAGCGATCACAAGACCATCATCGAAGCCGTCGGCCACGTCGGATCGGCCGGCGGCACCTCGATTCTGGACAGTCTCGTCGAGGTGGCGGGGAAGCTGCCCACGACGCAGAGCCGGTGCGCCATCGTCCTGCTCACCGACGGCTACGACGAGAACAGCGTGACGACGCCGGAGGAGGCGCTCGCGGCGGTCAAGGCCGCGCGGGTCACCGTGTACGTCGTCGGCATCGGCGGCATCGCGGGGATCTCGCTGCGGGGCGAGCGGCTGCTCAAGCGCATCGCCCTCGAAACGGGCGGCCAGGTGTTCTTCCCGCCGCGCGAGGAGGACATTGTCGCCGTGCACGCGCGTCTGGCGGAGGACGCGCAGAACCGGTATCTCGTCACCTACACGCCGAGCAATCAGGCGGCCGACGGCGCGTGGCGCTCGGTGAAGATGCTGGCGGGACCCGAGTACAGGGTGCGCACACGCGACGGTTACATGGCGCCGAAGCCGCCGCCTGTGCACCCCGAGCTCGAGTTCACCATCACCGATACCGAGCAGCGGTTCGTGGATCTGAGCGCGGACGACCTGGTCGTCGTCGAGGACGGCGTCGAGCAGAAGATCGACGCGTTTCACGAAGCCGTGGCGCCCGTGTCGATCGTGCTCGCGCTCGACGAGAGCGGCAGCATGCGCAGAAGCGCCGCCGCGGTCGTCGAGGCCGCGCACGAGTTCGTCGACGCGCTGCGGCCGGAGGACAGCCTCGCGCCGATGCTCTTCGCCGACCAGGTGTTCTTCGAACACGACCTGACGAAGGATCGCGAGGCGGCGCGCAAGGCCATCGACGGCTACGTCGCGAGCGGAGGAACGGCGTTGTACGACGCGTTGTCGGATGCGCTGGTTCGTCTGAAGCGCGTCGAGGGCCGGCGCGCGGTTGTCATCCTCACCGACGGCCGCGACGAGAACAACCCCGGCACCGGACCGGGCAGCGTGCGCAACCTGGACGACGTGCTCGCGCTGGCGAAGGAGACGGACGCGGCGATCTTCTCCATCGGCCTGGGGACGAGAGTCGACAGAGCGCCGCTCGAGCGGCTCGCGCGCCTGTCGGGAGGGCAGACGTACTTCCCGCTCGACGTATCGGAGCTGCAGGATCAATACCGCCGCATCGTCGAGAATATGCGCCGCCGGTACGTCGTGAGCTACACGTCCACGAACATCGTGCGGAACGGCGCGTGGCGCGACGTGCAGATCCGTCCCAAGTCGGAAACGATCGTCGTCACCAGCCGTGGTGGGTACTTTGCACCGGGACACTAGCGCGGAGAGTGTCGTGAAGCCGAGCGGCGGCAAGCACGGCGAAAGCGGTTCGTCCGAACCGAGTGGAGACGGGAAGGGTGCGGCCCCGAAGCCGCGCGAGGAGTTCATCATCGTCCCGATGGACGATGCCTTCGATATCGACACGGTGTTCCAGTCGGAAAACGCGTTGGCCCCCGTGCAGGCAGTTGCCGAAACGCCCCCCGAGGTCAAGGCGCCCGCGCTGACCGCCGGGCCGGCCCCGGTTCTGGCCCCGGCGATCGAGGTGCCACTGCAGCCTGATATCGCGCGGCTCGACCGATCCAGGCCGCCGGCGCTGTCCATCGCGGATCTCATCGACAACCACGTCCGCCTGGAATGGCACGAAGCGGTCGCGATCGCCCAGCACCTGTGCGGCGTCATGTCGCGCGATCCGGGGGCCAACGTGCGACGCTCGCTCGTTGAGCCCTGGAACGTGGAGATCACCGACGCGGGCGAGGTGCAGGTGCTGCCGGGCGGGTCGAGCAGCGATCCGCTCGTCAAGCAGGTAGGCCGCGTGCTGCGGGTGCTGCTGCAGGACTCGATCGCGCCGAGCGAGCTCCGCCTCGTGGCGTCGCAGGCGTCGTTCGACGTGCCGGTCTACTCGTCGGTGGACGAATTGTCGGCGGCGCTCCGTCACTTCGAACGGCCCGGCGACTCCGAGACTGTCATCCGTGAGGCGTTCAATCGCGGCCTCGAGGCCAAGTACTCGGGTCTTCCGCCGCCGGAGCGCGTCACGGCTGCAAGCAGACCGCTGGTCGCGGCGGAGCCGCATCCGCCGGCGAAGCGGCCAGTGCGCAAGGCGCCGGGACCCGCGCGCCCCAAACCGGTCCAGAAACAATCCGGGTTGATGGCCGTTGTGGCGGGCGCGACCGGCGTCGTCCTGGCCGTTGTCGCCGCGGTCGTGATCACGCGTTTCGTGGACAGGTCGAGCCTCCGGTCGCCCGAGCCGGCGCCAGCGTCAAGGCAGCAGACCGTGCCGGCGCGTCCGCAGCCGCCGCGTCCGGCGCAGGACGATGCCGCGCCGGCGCCGGGGACAGCGCTGCCGGGATTGAATGCGCGAGCTGTGGTGCCCCGGCGCGGGTCTCCCGTGTCGCACCCCGCTGAGAAGTCTCGCAACGCGTCCGCGCGGGAAAACGGCCTCACGCCGTCGCCCGCGCTGCCGGCACCGCGCAGCGCGGAGCCGGCCGCACGGACCGCTGCGGCGGCGGGCGACTCGATCGAGGCGTCCATACGTCGGGCCAGTGCGCTGCTGGCCGAAGGCCGCAACGGCGAAGCGGCCGTCATCTTCGACGGGATCGTGATGAAGAGCCCGCTCTATCAGCTCGACCCCGCTCGCTACACGCCCGAAGCGCTCTCGGCGTTTCAAAGCAGCAAGCGTCTGCTCCTCCCCGCCATGGCGCGGCGGTACTACCAGGAAGCCCGCATCGCGTACGACGCTGGCGATTTCTCGATGGCGCTGACCAAAGGCGATCGGGCGCTCGCGTTGTTGAGGGATGCGGACGTCGATCCGTCGGAAGCGGACCTCAACAGCGAGGTGTCGAACCTGATGGCGATGGCCACCGCGGCTCGCACGCTCGAGGAGTCGCGAATCTACACCAGCGCCGACCGCGACGTGACGCCTCCGCGGCCCATTGGCCGGCAGCTCTCGACGGCATCGTTGTCGGGACGGTCGCCGCTGACCGGACGCCTCGAGCTGGTCGTCGGCCGAAATGGAGAAGTGGAGACGGTGAAGCTGGAGACGCCCGTGAACGGCTACCACGACCGCATGATGGTCAGCGCGGCGAAGGCCTGGCATTATCGGCCCGCGCTCAAGAAGGGCCGCCCGGTCCGCTACAGCATGATCATGTCGATCACGCTCCCCGATTTCTAGCGTCCGGAGCGAGGAGATGCCGCGAGCCGCCGTTGTTGCCGTCGCGCTCGGGTTGGCGGCGTGCCTGAGCCTGTCGGCCCAGCAGCGCGGACGCGCGCCTATCGGGATCGGCTGGCCGCCGCTCGGGGCCGGACCGTTCGTCCTCGATACCGCCGAACAGCACAAGGTCCGCGTCGTCGTCGTGACGAAGGGGCTGAAGAATCCGTGGAGCCTCGCGTTCCTGCCAGACGGCCAGGTGCTCGTCACCGAACGCGGCGGCCGCCTGAGGATCATCAGGAACGGCGTCCTCGACCCGCAGCCGGTCGCTGGCGCGCCGGAAGTCAGGGCGGTGCGGCTCGGCGGACTGCTGGATATCGTCCTGCACCCGCGATTCGCCGAGAACAAGTTCGTCTATCTGACCTACAGCAAACCCGCGGGGGAGGGGCTCATCAGGACCGCGCTCGCGCGCGGGCGCTGGGACGGCGCCGGCCTGACGGACGTCCGCGACATCTTCATCGCCGATCCGGCGTGGGACGGCAACGGCGGCGCGGCATCGCGCCTCGCGTTCGCGCCCGACGGCCTGCTGTTCATGACCACCGGCGCATCAGTGCCGAACATGGAGGAAGCGCAGGATCCCGGCAGCCACAAAGGCAAGGTCCTGCGGCTCAACGACGATGGGACCGCGGCGGCCGGCAACCCGTTCGTCGGCAAGGCCGGCGCGAGGAAGGAAGTCTATTCCCTCGGCCACCGCAACCAGATCGGGCTGGCGATCAACCCGAGAACGGGCGCCGTGTGGGCGAACGAGAACGGCCCCAATGGCGGCGACGAAATCAACATCATCCAGGCCGGACGCAACTACGGCTGGCCCCTCATCAGCCTCGGCCGCGACTATGCCGGGCCATGGCAGGGCAAGCTTGCCGCCGACGGATTCGAGAACCCTGTCGCGTACTGGATGCCTGCGATTGCCGTCTCAGGCATGGCGTTCTACACGGGCGACAGGTTTCCGTCATGGAAGGGCAACGTGTTCGTCGGCGCGATGCGGATGGGCGAGATCCCAGGGACGGGCCACCTGCAGCGGCTCGTGTTCAACGACAAGGACGAGGAGATGCGGCGCGAGATGCTGCTGACAGATCTCCACCAGCGTATCCGGGACGTCCGGCAGGGACCGGACGGGCTGCTGTACCTGCTGACGGCCGAAGACGACGGCGCGCTGCTGCGCCTCGAACCCGCCCCGGTTCCGTAGGGGGCGCATGCCTGACCGACCCCATCAGCTCGACGGGGCGTTTGGGCGGGCGCCCGCTCCTGGCCGAAGCCACGCCCAGGCCGCGCTCCGGTCGTTGAACACCTTGACCTGCAGGGGCGTCTCTTCCAGCTCCGCGAGCGCTTCGAACACCCGCGCGACGCCGAACGTGATGGGCTTCGACGTGAGGAGCGCGACCTTCTTTGCACCGATGCGCGGGGCATGTTCGGAGATGGTCGCCGCGATTTCGCGCAGCTCGGCAAGGTCGGGCGTCGATTCGGTCGCCGTGAGGTCGCAGAACGTGTCGAGGCCGGACCGGAACGTCGGGTCGTTGATCCACGCCAGCATCGTCTGCATCCGCTCGGCCTGCGTGAGCCGGCCGGCCATCACCACGAACAACAGGTTGGCATCGAGATCGATGCGATAGGTCATCGGCATGCGGTTCTGCCGCCAAGGTAGCACAACGGCGCCATGCCGAGGTGCCGCGTCGGCGCCCCGTTTCACCCGATCTCACAATTGTAATCGGGAAGAAACGGACGAGCCGAGTTCGCTGGACCGGGGTCTGGAAACGGGGGTATCGTGGAAGCGGGGGGACATGTGATTACTCGACGATCCTTGTTGGGCGCGCTGATCCTCGCGGGGGTCGCGGCCACCGCGATCGCCCAGCCGCCGCAGACGGTAGCCGGCCGAATCAAGATCGCCTCTGGCTCAGCTTTTGTCGTGCGGGCGGGAGCCGTTTTGCCCGCCCAGGCTGGTCAGCTCGTCTACGAGGCCGATGGCCTGAGAACGGGCGCGGATGGCCGCCTCGGCGTTACGTTGCGGGACGATACCCGCGTCTCCATGGGGCCCGGTAGTGAGCTGCGAGTGGACCGGTTCCTGTACGCCCCTGCGGAAGGCCGGCTCGGGCTCGTGCTCAACGTGGTCCGCGGCGTGGTGGCCTACGTCTCGGGCCGGATTGCCAAGCTCTCGCCTGACTCGATCCGTCTCGAAACACCGGCGGCGGTCGTGGGCGTCCGCGGCACGACGCTGGCGCTTCGTATCGTGCCTGAATGAACGCATCGCGACCCGTTGGCGCCCTGATCGCGACGCTGGCCGCCGCTGCGATCGCGGGCTGCGGACCGAAGCGCATCCCGCCTTTGCGGACGGGGCAGGCCCAGGTGGTTCTGCTCCCGGATCCGGGCGATGCGGCTGTCGGCCGGGCCGTGGTTTCAAATGACGTTGGCGCGGTCGACCTGGCGGCCGCACGTGAATCAACGACAGCGTCTCCCGGTCAGGCTCCTGCAGCGGTCACGGTCTTGAGCGAGGCCGACGTCACTCGGTTGTTTGGAGACACGCTGGCGGCCCTTCCTCAGACGCCCGCGCACTTTGTGCTGTACTTTCAGTTCCAGACGGACGAACTGACCGAGGAGAGCCGCGCGATTCTCCCCCGCGTTCTTGAAGCGCTCAGAAACCATCCCTTCCCGGATGTCGCTGTCATCGGGCACACCGACACAACGGGGACGGCCGACAGCAACGCCGAGCTCGGGCTCAGGCGAGCCGGCATGATTCGGAACCTGCTCGTCGCGGCTGGTGTCAGCGCGGACGTCATCGAGGTCAGCTCTCACGGTGAGGCCGACCTGCTCGTCAAGACGGCGGACGGCGTTCTCGAACCACGCAACCGCCGCGTTGAAGTCACGGTCCGATGAGCCCTCACGCACGCCGGGTCGTCCTCGTGTGCGGCATGGTGCCGGCGGTGCTGGTGGGGCTGCTGTCGCTGTTCCGCCCTGCGTACCTCGACAAGCTCGAGTACGCGTCCTACGACGCCCTGCTGCGCGCCGCGCGTACGCATCCGCCGGGCGGCGACGTCGTGATCGTGGACGTTGACGAACGCAGCCTGTCGTCGGTCGGCCAATGGCCGTGGCGCCGCGATCTCGTCGGCAGCCTGGTGACGCGCATTCGCGACCTCGGCGCTTCCGCGATCGCGCTCGACGTCGTCTTCGCCGAGTCTGACCGGTACGCCGGCTCCGGCGCGGCCACCGATCAGGCCATGGCCGAGGCGCTGCGCCCCGGGCGTGTCGTGGTTGGCTATGCGCTGACGTTCGACAACGCTTCGACCCCGTCGAGCGCGTGCGTACAGCATCCGCTGGGTCTCGCCGTGATCCGCCGCGACGACGAACGGGCGCCGGATCCATTCTTCCAGGCAACGGGCGTCATCTGCAGTCTCCCTGTCCTGACGCAGGCGGCGGGCGCTTCAGGATTTCTGAACGCCGCCCCGGACCCCGACGGCCTGCTCAGGCGTGTGCCGCTGCTGGCGACGTTCGACGGGCACGTGTATCCTTCGCTCGGGCTCGCGACGGTCATCGCGGCGAGGAAGATTCACGACGTGAGCCTGCGCGTCAGCAATCTGAACTCGGCCACGCTGTGGTTTGGTGGCCAGAGCGTGCCGCTCGACGGCAAGAGCAACATGCGGCTCCGCTATCGGGGGCCCCGGCGGACGTTTCCGTACATCTCCGCCGCAGACGTGCTGAGCGGCGCCGCCGCCGTCAGCGCCATCAAGGACAAGATCGTGTTCGTCGGCACCACGGCGCTCGGCACGCGCGAGGTGGTGTCCACGCCGATCGACACGTTGTTTGCCGGCGTGGAAGTGCAGGCGACGGTGGCTGACAACCTGCTCCAGCAGGATTACATCCGCCGGCCCGAGTACGGGGCAGCGATGGAAACGCTGGGTGTGCTCCTCGTGGGCGTCTTCGGGTCGCTGCTCGTGGCGCAGTTCGGCCTCGCCTGGGGAGGCGCGACCATGGCCGCGTATCTGGCTGCGGTCTGGGCCGGCGCCGCCGCGCTGATGTCGGGTACCAGCCTGTTTCTCTCGCCCCTCTATCCGACGCTCGGCCTCATCTCTTCGCTCGGCTCGATTGCCGGAGGCCGGTTCGCGCTCGAGCGCCACCGCGCCGACCAGGCCGGCCACGAGAAGGTCATCTCGCAGCGCCTGATGGTTCAGACGTTGCTCTCGCTGACGGAAGTCAGGGACGTCGAGACGGGCCGGCATTCGCGCCGCACCCAGGAGTACGCGCGCCTGCTGGCCACCGAGCTGGCAAGGCATCCGGACTTCCGCGCGTACCTCACCCCCGAGCGCATCGACCTGCTGGCGAGCCTCGCGCCGCTCCACGACATCGGCAAGGTGGGCGTCCCGGACCGGCTTCTCAACAAGGCCGGCCTGCTGACCGCGGAAGAGACGATTGAGATGCGGAAGCACCCGGCGCATGGCCGTGACGTCATCGTGCACGCCGAACGCGACGCCGGCTCGTCCGACGATGCGATCCTCGCGATGGCGAAAGAGATCGTCTACACCCATCACGAGAAGTGGGACGGCAGCGGCTATCCCCAGGGCCTGAGCGGCCGGGCGATTCCTATCGCCGGCCGGCTGATCGCGCTCGTCGACGTCTACGACGCGGTGACCACCCGCCGCGCGTACCGCGACCCGATGTCGCACGACGAAGCCGTCACGTTCATCGTTGCCGGCAGGGGCACGCACTTCGATCCGGCGGTCGTCGATGCGTTCCTCGAAGTCTCACGTACCATTCGCCGCTTCTCGCCGGCCAGCGAATAAAGAACGAAAACGAGCGTGCAATTCCGGGCAGGCCCAATCAGCCAGCATTTCGTTGTCTATTGAACGACACTAGAGTAGTATATAGGACAATAAAGACAGTCGAGGGAAACGCCATGGAAATCATCCAGAACGACCTGACAACGGAAGCCGACGCCAGAGAGCGTCGAAGAAACGAGCGCTTCACGGGCCCCTTCGATGGTTTCCGTGTGGACGTGATCGAGACCCCGCTCAGCATCTTCGATCTGAGCCTCGGCGGGTGCTTCGTCAACTCCAGCCACGAGCAGGAGCCCGGGGTCAGGTTCCAGATGAAGATCGATCTGCCGCGCGTCGGCTGGGTGAGGCTCACGGCCGAGACGCTCTATGCGCGGCCCGGCTACGGGTTCGCCGTGCAGTTTGTCGACGTGGATGAATCGACGGCCAGCCGCCTCGAGCAGGGCCTCAACCAGCTGCTCGATCCGGTGATGTAGTCTCTTCTAGCGCCAGTCGCCAGTCGCCAGTCGCCAGTCGCCAGTTCCTAGACCCGAGTCCCTAGCCCCTCGTCCTGATGAGCGACCGATCCCACGCACCGAGCGCGGCGGCGCGTTCGTACGTGCTCTCGACAAATGTCAGCAGCGTCTCATCCGGCGACGCAGCGGTCCGAACCGCCTCGTAGGGAAGCACGAACTCGCCCAGCTCGCGATGATAGTAGGCCGCGTCCGGGCGCACGGGCGCGTCCTTGAGGCCCGCCGGTTCGGGAACCGCGTAAGCGTAGAAGACCGGCTCAGGCAATGGGCCGCCCCCCGGCCAGAAGCCGGCGCTGATCACCTCGTGCGAGTACGCGTCGCGCATGAAGGCAGGGCCTTCGCGTGGCGGCGCGGGTCTGCCCGAAAAGCGGGTGACCGCGAGATCGAAGCTGCCCCAGAAGAAGTGGACCGGGCTGCATTTGCCGACGAACCCGCACGCCGACTGCGTGAACACCCGCGCGACCTGCGCGACGATCCGCCACCAGCGGCTGACGGCCACCGGGTCGTACGACCGGTGCACCGTGTCCTGATCGAACCGGATCGGGTCGGGGATCTCGACTGGCATCGGCCAGATCTTCACCGGCAGCCGCATGTCGTTCAGCATCGTCATCACGTCGCGGTGGAAGTCCGCGACGGTGCGCGGCGTGAGCGGCAGCGTGCGCGGCGCGCCGTCCGAGGGCACGATCGCGAGCACGTGATCGACGAAGTCGAACTGCATGGTAAACGTGCGATCGCCGTGGGGGAGCGTCCGCGTCGAGAGCCCGCGCGGCGTGATCTGGAGGGCGCTCGCCCACGAGTGGTTGAGTGGCGGCGCCTGGGCGAGGGCGACCTTGCCGACCACCTGCGTCCACATGTGGAGGGTGGCGTAGGTGTCCTTCCATGCGACGTAGGGGAGCGCCGGCCACGCATCGTGCTGCATGGCGGCATCATACCGGACGGGTCCACGGGCGGAATAAGATGTGGTCAGAGGGCCCGAACACATGGAAGCGGGCGCGTGCGCGCACATCAGTGCCATAGCCAAGGTCAAGCATCCGAAAAAGCTCGTCTGCGATGAATGCGTCAAGACGGGCTCCGACTGGGTGCACCTGCGGACGTGCCAGCAGTGCGGGGCGACGCACTGCTGCGACTCGTCGCCCAATCGCCACGCCAGCAAGCACGCGCGCGCCAGCGGGCACTCCGTGGCGGCCTCGGCCCAGCCCGGCGAGCGCTGGCTCTACTGCTACGTCGACGACGCGATCGCCGAGTACTAGGGCCCCCGGGGACGGCCCATCGGGTTTCCGGCACGGGGCTACTGTGTTCCGCGCCGGTACCGTATAATCCCCGCCCGATCGACGCAACGGGACGTTGAGGCCCCCTCTGAACGGAGCCCGGTCATGAAGCGTGGCGACGCCGGCGTGTTTTCGGTTCCGACATTTTCCAGCGACTCGGCGCCACGGGCGTCGACGCCTGTGGACCGCTGGGTGGCCGGGCGCATCAGGGCATCGGTGCCCTCGGCCCGCCTGCGGTTCGTGCTGTGGGACGGCTTCGAGCTCCCTTACGCGGGGGACGCGCCGGTGGGGACCATCGTGTTCAGGAACCGGCGCGCGTTGTTCAGCTGGGTGTGGAACCCCGATCTGAACTTCGGCGAGGCCTACATGTTCGGCGCCGTGGACCTGCAGGGCGATCTGGTGGCGATGCTCTGCGAGATCTACCGCGCGCTTCGGCGCACCAGGCCGCGCGAGCAGGCGTCGAGCAAGCCGGTGAACGACGAGCGCGCGGCGCGCGAGAACGTCCACCGCCACTACGACCTCGGCAACGATTTCTACCGCCTCTGGCTCGACCGCGAGATGCTCTACACGTGCGCGTACTTCCCGTCGCCTGACGCCACGCTCGAGGACGCGCAAGTCGCGAAGATGGACCGCGTCTGCCGCAAGCTGAATCTCAAACCGGGCGAGCGCGTGGTTGAGGCGGGGTGCGGTTGGGGCTCGCTGGCGCTGTTCATGGCGAAGCAGTACGGCGTGTCGGTGCGCGCGTTCAACGTGTCCTCCGAGCAGATCGCGTACGCCCGGGCCCGCGCGGGCGAAGACGGGCTGGCCGGCCGCGTGGAGTTCGTCGAGGACGACTACCGCAACGTGCGGGGCCAGTACGACGCGTTCGTCTCGGTGGGCATGCTCGAGCACGTGGGCCTGGGCGACTACCAGGCGTTTGGCGCCGTCGTCGAGCGCTCGCTGACCGGCGGGGGCCGCGGGCTGCTGCATTTCATCGGGCGGAACCAGCCCGGCGCGCTCAACCCCTGGATCAGGAAGCGGATCTTTCCCGGGGCCTATCCACCGGCGCTTCCGGAAGTCTTCGAACGCGTGCTCGAACCGTGGAACCTGTCGGTGCTCGACGTGGAGAACCTCCGGCTGCACTACGCGTCCACGCTCGACCACTGGCGCCGGCGGTTCGAGGCCGCCTCGGATGATGTGGCACGGATGTTCGACGAGACGTTCGTCCGCGCATGGCGCCTGTATCTGGCCGGATCGCAGGCCGCGTTCACCACCGGCACGATGCAGCTGTTCCAGGTGGTCTTCGCGCGCGGCACCAGCAACGCGATCCCCTGGACGCGTCTTGACTGAACCCGCCGGCGTGCGACGCGCTGATCGTCGGCGGCGGACCAGCGGGCTCGGCCTGCGCGCGTGCCCTCCATCGCGCCGGCCTCGACGTTCTGGTGCTCGACGCGGCCGTCTTCCCGCGCGACAAGGTCTGCGCGGGGTGGATCACGCCGCAGGTCGTGACCTCGCTCGGCCTCGACGTCGATGAATATCGCCGAGGCCGTACGTTTCAGCCGATTTCCGGGTTCCACGTCGGGCTGATCGACGGCGACGCGGGCACCGAGACACAGTACGGACAGCAGGTGAGCTTCGGCATTCGCCGCTGCGAGTTCGATCACTACCTGCTCCAGCGTTCGGGCGCGCGCGTCGAGGCAGGCGCGCCCGTGACGAGCCTCCGGCGGGACGGCGATCAGTGGATCGTGAACGGCCGCATCCGCACACCGCTGCTGGTCGGCGCAGGCGGCCATTTCTGCCCGGTCGCGCGGCACGTCAACGCGGAAGGGCGCGCACACGCGGCTGGGGCGCCGGTCGTCGTCGCGCAGGAGGCGGAGTTCCGGCTCGAATCTACAACCACCGGCGGCGTGCAGGGCGAGGCGCCGGAGCTGTACTTCTGCCGCGACTTCAAAGGCTACGGGTGGTGTTTCCGCAAGGGCGAGTACCTCAACGTCGGCCTGGGCCGCCTCGATCGCCGGTCCCTGCCCAGGGCCACGGCCGAATTTCTTGAATTCCTGACGGCTGCCGGCAGGATCCCGCGCGATGTGATTCCACGCTGGCGCGGGCATGCCTACGCCGTCTACGAGACGCCGCACCGGCGCGTCGTCGATTCCGGCGTGATGCTGATCGGCGATGCGGCGGCGCTGGCCTATGCGCAGAGCGGCGAGGGCATCCGGCCTGCAATCGAGTCCGGCCTCATGGCCGCCGAGGCGATCGTCCAGGCCAACGGCGACTACTCGAGCCGCCAACTGACGCCGTATGCCGATCGCCTGCGCGCGCGCTTCGGCGCCGGAACGGTTTCCAGCGCGATCGCGAAGGCCGTGCCCGAGGGCCTCGGTGCCGCCGTTGGCCGTCGGCTGCTCTCGGCGCCGGCCTTTGTGCGCCACGTCGTCCTGGACCGCTGGTTCCTGCACAGGCACCAGCCGGCTTTGAGCTGATTCGCGATTCACTTCGGTCATAATGAGTTTTGTATGGTGCTGGTGTTTGGCAGGCCTGAAGGCCTGCACTACATCTGAAAGAGAACCCGTTGGAGGATGGATACGTATGAAGCGCAGATGGTCGGGCATGCTCGCGATCGCCGGGATGTTGCTGGGCGGTGTGTCGACAGCCGCGCATCATTCGTTCGCGGCGGAATTCGACATCAACAAGCCTGTCACGCTCGCGGGGACGGTGACGAAGGTCGAGTGGGTGAACCCGCACGTCTACGTGTATCTCGACGTGAAGGACGCGAGCGGCAAGGTCACGCCGTGGTCGCTGTCGAGCCTTGGTCCGGCCGCCGCGCGCCGCGTCGGCGTCACGCGCGCGACATTCGGACAGGGGCAGGCGGTGACGGTTCTCGCGTATCACGCGAAAGACGGGTCGAACTTCGGCTTCATGCGCCGCATGACGTTCGCCGATGGCCACAGCATCGAACTGTGGCTCGGCGACGACGCGGCGAAGCAGTAGGAGCCTGGCATGCGCCACTATTTGTTCGCAACGACCGCTGCGCTGTTTCTGGCAGGGGCTCTCGCGGCCGCGCAGACCCCGCCGGCCACGCCCCGCACGGCAGACGGCAAGGTTGACCTCAACGGTGTCTGGGGCGTGACGGCGCCTCCGCCCGCGGTGAAACCGGGTGAGTCCGTGCGATGGCTGCTGCCGCTCAAGGGTGTGAATCCCGAGGGCGGGGACGTCTTCAAGGGCCTGGATCGATGGCAGGTCGAGGGGCGCGCCGCTGCGCCGAACAAGCCGGAGTACAAGGCCGAACTGCTCGCGAAGGTGAAGGACCTGTCGGATAAGCAGGGCATCCTCGACCCGGCCTTCTACTGCAAGCCGCAGGGCGTGCCCCGGATGGGCCCGCCGAGCCAGATCGTCCAGACGCCGGGCCAGGTGGTGTTCCTCTATGGGAACTCGAACCTGTTTCGCCTCATCCCGACCGACGGCCGCCCGCATCGCGCCGATGCCGATCCGTCGTATATGGGCGATTCAATCGGCCGCTACGAAGGCGACACGCTCATCGTGGACGTCACCAACTTCAACGACGACACGTGGCTCGGCAGCGACGGCTACTTCCACACCGAGGCGATGCACGTCGTCGAACGCCTCAAGCGCGAAGGCAACACGTTGACGTACACAGCCACCGTCGAGGACCCCGCCGTCCTCGCGAAACCGTGGACGACGACGCCGCGCGCGCTGAAGCTGTCGACGAGCGCCGGCGACGCGCTTCTCGAGGCTCCGCCCTGTGTGGAGCACGACGCGCCGCACATCGTCACGCTCGATCACCACTAGACGTTCTCATCACGAAGACACGAACACGACGACGTAGAACGCAGAGCACACGGAGCACGCAGAGGACAAACCAGGCGGTTTCTCTGTGTGCTCTGCGTGCTCTGTGTTGTACGTCGTTCTGGACGCGCGAAGCTGCTCAGATTCTGAATCGCAACCCGACCCACGCAGTGGTGGGCGAGCCGGGCGCGTAGAACGTGGCGCTGACGAGCGGGAACTCACCGCCAATGGCGGGCAGCGGGCGGGCGATGAAGTTGCCCGTGCTGGTGAAACCGGTGGGTCCCAGCTGGGCAGCGCTGCTGTAGTGGTGGTCGAAGAGGTTGTTGACCTGACCGGCCAGCTCGAATTGCTTCGTCAGCCGATAGCGCACGGCGAGGTTGACGACGCCGTAGCCGTCTGACGTCCCGGGCCCGAGGTAGTACGTGCCGTCCGGCTGGTGCCGGTTGTTTTCGTTTCCGCGCGCGAACGTGCTGGAGGCGCCGATCAGATCGATATTCACCGACAGGCGCGAGGTGGCCTGGATCTCCGCGAACGCCTTCAGCGTGTGCGCGGGCACCAGCGGAATCCGGTCGCCTGGTTCGATTTCGATCACACCTTCGAGGCCTTTCCGCCCTGCCGCCGCCGCGTCGTTCGAGCTGTTGCCTGATCCGCCGACCGCTTCGGCGCTCTCGTACGTCGCGTCCAGGTAGGTGTAGCCGGCGCCGTATGAGACGCGGTCCTTCCGCGTACTGAAGCTGAGCTCGACGCCCTGCCGCCGGGTGTTCCCGAAGTTCTTGAAGTAGCCGAACCCCGATTGCGTCGACGAGACGAACAGGATGTCGTTATCGTTTTCGGCCGTGAAGAAACCGATGGTCCAGCTGGTCCGGGCGTTCGGCGACGTGCCGCCGCGGACGCCGGCTTCGATGGTCCTGGTGACGACCTGCTCGAGCGGCGGGTCGCCGGCCATCGCATTCGGCAGCTTGCAGGGCAGGTCGGGATCGGCGCACCCCAGTTCGATCGACGTGGGCGCGCGGCTGCCCTCGCTGTAACCGGCGTACACATTGATGGAAGACAGCGGGCTGAACGTGAGGCCGGCGGCCGGATTGAACCGGCCGAAGGTGTAACTGGCGTCGAGGGAGCCGGGCATGCCGGACCGGACGCGATCCAGGTTGTGAACCCCCGTCCGGTTGTAGCGGCCCGAGAGCGTAAGGTTCCACGTGCGGCCGAACGTCAACGTGTCCGTGCCGTAGACGCTCCAGGTGGTGAGGTGCCCGTCGAGGTCGATGCGCGTGTCGTACGGCTCGCCGTCGACCTCTCCACCGGTGACGCCGTCTCCGTACGCGTCGACGCCGGTGATGCTCCGGTCCGGCACCAGGTAGCCCAGCTGCGTGGACTGCTGGAAGCCGACGCGGCTGCCGTCGTACGCGCCGCCTGCCGTGAGCTGGTGGCGGAGCCCCTGGCGTGATCCGGTCACCACGATCTGGCCGGCCCCGCCGTCGTTGTGCTGATCGGTATCGGCGCTGTTGATGAGCCCGTTGCACTTTTCCGCGGGCTCGTCGCGCTGGAGCGCCTGGGCGATGCAGCGCCAGTAAGGAAACGGCGTGTTTGACGCGTTGGCGCCGCTCGTCGGGTAGCCGGTGTAGCCCGCGGCAGCGAGCGCGCGCTGGTCGGCTGCGCTCGGCTGATAGACGGCCTGATCGAGCGAGTCCTCGTTGATGTCGCCGTTGACGCCGCTCGTGCGGATGTTGCGGTAGTAAATGTTGCCGGACAGCGTCACGTTGCGGCGCGCGCTGCGGCGGCCGGTGACGTTGAAGAAGGCGCCGCGGTTGTCGTTGATGTCCGGCTTGGTGTAGACGCTCGCGTAATCGCGCTCGAGGAATCGCTGCTCCTGCAGCCCGTTGCCCGTCAGCGAATTGTTGGCGTAGGACGTCGTGAACGTGATGTCGTTCCGCTGGTCCTTCCAGCCGAGCGATCCGAAGGCCTGGCGCACGTCGGACGGGGAGTCGTCCCGCCAGCCATGCTCCGCAAACAGATTGCCGGCGACATACCAGTTCAGCCCCGAGGTGTTCGAGCCGCCGTGCTCGAACTCGATCGCGCGGCGCGTGTCGCTCCCGTAGAGGGCCTGGGCCGTGGTCCCGGGGCTGGTCCGGCCGGTCTTGGTCTGCATCGCCAGCGCACCGCCCAGTGTGTTCAGTCCGAACAGCGGGTTGGACCCCGGCATGACAGCAATGGTGGAGACTGCGAGCCGGGGAATCAGATCCCAGCTCACGACGTCGCCGAACGGCTGGTTCAGCCGCACGCCGTCCAGATAGACCGACAGCCCCTGCGGAGTGCCGAGCAGCGGTGACGCCGTGTAGCCGCGGTAGCTGATGTCCGGCTGGAACGGGTTGCCCCGCATGTCGTTCACGTACACGCCCGTCACACGCCGATTCAGGAAATCCGCGATATCGATCGCGCCGCTGTTGACGATGTCGGCGTCGAGGGCGGTCTGGATAGGCGCCGGGATCTGATCGAGTGTCAGATCGACGCCGGGAAGGGGAGTCGCTGCGATGACTTCAACCCTGAACACCGGCGCCGGCTGAGCCTGTTCTGCCGGTGTCTGCGCCGACGCGGCTGTGCCCGCTGCGAGCCACAACAGGAACACGACACATCGCCGGACATCGCTCAACGCGCTCATCGGGAAGAACATTCCCGGAGAGGCCGTTTTGTTCACCGTGAATTTCGCGGTGGTATCATGGCCGGCATGAAACACCTGCTGAAGGGCCTGATGGCCGCCGCTGCGCTCGCCCTGCTCGTCCCTGCGTTCGTCCAGGCGCACTTCACGCTGATCGAGCCCGCCTCCTGGCTCGTCGAGAACAAGCTCGGCGATCCGCAGAAGCTCGGGCCGTGCGGCGGCACGTCAGCCGACGCCGGAATGCCCACCAACGCGATCGGCAGCGTGCAGGGCAACTCGAAACTGCACGTGAAGCTTATGGAAACCGTCTTCCATCCGGGCCACTACCGCATCGCGCTCGCGGTCAACTCGCGCGCCGAGCTCCCGGCCGACCCCGACGTCGTCACGCGCGAGTCGGAGCGTGGGCCGTGGTCGGTGTCCGCTGCCATCGACAAGGCGCCGAAGGCTCCAGTGCTGGCCGACGGCCTGTTCGTTCATACGGCCAAGCCGGCCGATCCGTTCGAAACCGACATCCAGCTGCCCAACATCAGCTGCCGGAAGTGCACGCTGCAGATCGTGCAGTTCATGGCGGAGCACGGGTTCAACAAGGACGGCGGCTACTATTACCACCACTGCGCCGACCTGCAGATCACCGCGGATCCGAAAGCCCCGCTCGACGCCCGCTGGCCCTCCGGCCGGTAGACACGCTGCGATCGCGATCACGTAGCCACGGAGGCACAGAGAGCACAGAGGTTTCTTCTTGAAGAAGCCTCCGTGGCCTCCGTGCCTCTGTGGCTTCGTACGTGGGCGGGTCAGCGTTCGACGTCGTCGCTTCGGGGCTTAGGCAACTCGAATGACAGGTCGGGCATCACGTCGACCGCGCGGCCGTCGTCTCCGTCGAAGGAAGCGACGGGCGAGTACGCGTGGAGCGGCCGATCGGTGTGGAAGTATTTCTTGTACGCGGCGACCCAATCCGTCGCCATCTCGCGCTGCGCGGTGGCGAGCGGAAGCGTGCCGGCGCACACGAGCCGCGGCAGCAGCTGCTCCAGCTCGTCCTTCACGCGCGCGTTCCACTGCCCGGATGAATAGCGTTCGGGCCACAGGTTGCGGCGATCGTCCGATCCGCCGAGCTCGGGCGTGATCAGGTAGTCGAGCTCGTACTCGCGCGCCGGAACATGCTCCATGCTGTAGTCCCGGACGACGGCCTGCCGCACGCGCGCCGGGATGACGCGCGTCGCCGCGCGCCGGGTCGCGCACAGATCGGCGGCCGCGATCGGCCGCGTGGCCCCTGGCGTCAGGTACGCGATCGGCCGCAAGGTGGCGGGCTGGCCGGCGGGCGCAGCAGGCGGTCCGCTCCGGCTGGACACGAACTCGAGGCCAAGGACCGCCGCGATGAGGATGGCGCAGGCCGTGACCCACGACGGCCCGCGAGCGCGCCCGTTGATTTCCGCCAGCTGCGTCTTCAGCGCGTCGCGCAACGGATCGGCGCCGGCGCCCTGCGCGTCGAGATCGCGCCGATACGCCCGTCCGAACGCGGCGGCTGACGCTTCGATGCGCTCGAAACGTGCCCGGCACGGCGGGCAGGCGCGCAGGTGGCGCCGGACCGCCTCGGCGCGGCGGGGCGCGAGCTCGCCGTCCGCGAGCAACAGGAGCCGCTCGTCCGACAGGTGCGGCGTGTCAGCGCTCATCGGCGTTCACCATCCGCGTCATCGATCGCGCCAGCGACTTCGCCACCCCGCCGAGTGACATGCCGAGCGTGTCCGCGATCTCCCGGTAGCGGAGGCCCTCCGCCCGCAGCGACAGGCACCGCTGGTCTCGTTCGGGCAGCGCGCGGAATACGGCGAGCAGACGCTGCTGCCGCTCGAGGCTGACCAGCTGCTGCTCGGGGTTGGGTCCGTGGGCGACGCCAACAGGCTCCGCCGCTTCCGGCGTCTCGACCGTCTGCCGCCGCTTCGTCCGCAGGCGCTGTCTGAGCGCCAGGTTGTGGGCGACCCGGAACAGCCAGCCCCGGAGATTGGTGCGGGGCCGGCCGAGCTGGACGTGCCTGAACAGCGACAGGAACACGTCCTGCACCACATCCTCGGTGTCGTGCGCGTTGACGCCGAAGGCCCCGACGTACCGCAGGAGCGGCGCGCCGCACTCGTCGAAGAGCGCCAGCACCTCGGCCTCGGCATCCACCGGGCCGCGGGATTCGATCTCGAGGATTGCCGGGAGGACGAGAGTAGAATCGGGCTTCGCCATCGTGTCGCGGGATTCTATACCGGTCCCGCCGCGAAAGAATGCGTGAACAAACGTGCTCGACCGGGAATGCACGGCTGGAGACAATGCTGTGACCATCAAACACCTGCCCGCTCTCGCGATCGTCCTGGCCGTCTCCGCATGCGGCGGTTCGGCGCCGCCGGCGGCCACGCAGCCAGCCACGCCCGCGGCGGCCCCGGCGCCGGCGCCCCCGCCCGCCGTCGGGATCTACGTCACCAACGAGCAGTCGGGCGACCTGTCGATCATCGACGCGGCCACGCAGGCCGTCGTCGGGACGATGGCGCTTGGAAAGCGGCCGCGGGGCATCGCCGCCAGCCCGGACGGCAAGCTCCTCTATGTCGCGCTGAGCGGTTCGCCGTCGGCCCCGCCAGGGGTGGACGAAAAGACGCTGCCGCCGCCCGATCGCAGCGCTGACGGGATCGGCGTCGTGGACATCGCCGCGCGCAAGCTCGTCCGCGTGCTGACGAGCGGGCCGGACCCCGAGCAGGTGGCGGTCAGCCACGACGGAGCGCGTCTGTTCGTCGCCAACGAGGACGCCGCGCGACTGACGATCATCAACACCGCCGACGGAACGATCGCGAACATGATCACCGTGGGCGAGGAGCCGGAAGGCGTCTCGGTTCACCCTGACGGCAACCAGGTGTACGTGACGTCGGAGGAGGACGGCGCCGTGTTCGTCGTGGACGTCGCCGCCGGCAAGGTCAGGAAGTCGGTGAAGGTAGGGCCGCGTCCGCGGTCCATTGCGTTTCTCCCCGACGGGTCGCGCGCATACGTGCCCTCGGAAAACGGCGGCACCCTGTCCATGATCGACACGAAGCGGCTCGCAACGGTCAAGACGATCAAGCTGGGCGAGGGCATTCGTCCGATGGGGACAGCCATGGCACGGGACGGCAAGCACCTGTACGTCTCCACCGGACGCAGCAAGATGGTGTTCATCCTCGACACCTCGACGAACGAGGTCGTGGGAACCATCGAGGCGGGGCAGCGGCCGTGGGGCATCGCGCTGTCGCCCGACGGCAGGACCGTCTACACGGCCAACGGCCCGTCGAACGATCTGTCGGTCGTCGATCTGGAGACGAAACAGGTCACGAAGAAGATCGCGCTCGGCCGCGGCCCCTGGGGCGTCGTCGTCGTCGAACAGAAGTAGCGGAACAGAAGCAGCGGAAGAAGTAGTGCAGGCCTTCAGGCCTGCCAGGTCCCGATCAGACCTGCCAACTCCGCAGCCACTCCTGAGCTTGCGCCACGTCCTGACGCGTGAGCTGATGACCGCCTGGCTGCCACTGGATCGTCAGGCTGGCGCCAGCCTGTTTCAGCAGCTCGGCGAGCCGTTCGGCCTCGGCCGCCGGGATCAGCGAGTCGGTGCGACCGTTGGACATGAAGACCGGCGTTCCCGGGAGCGACGGCAGCGGGTCGGGGACGATTGGCACCATGGCGCGGAAGAGAATCGCGCCGGCCAGCACGCCCGGTTCGAGCAGGAGCGTGCTCGCCGCGATGTTGGCCCCGTTCGAGAATCCCACAGCGACGACGCGCCGGCCGTCGAACCCGTAGTGGCGCGCGGCGGCGGCAACAAACCCCGCGAGTTCGTGCGTGCGAAACCGGAGATCGTCGAGGTCGAACACGCCTTCGGCCAGGCGACGGAAGAACCGCGCCATCCCGCGCTCCAGTACCTTGCCGCGCGGGCTGAGCACGCCGGCGCCGGGCGCGAGCGATTCCGCCAACGGCAGGAGGTCGTGCTCGGTGCCGCCGGTTCCGTGCAGGAGCAGGAGCGTCGGCGTGTCCGGCGCCGCGGGCGCTGTGAACACGTGCTCGAAGCCGAGGTCCGGCGACGTCATTCCTGTGTGGGCGCCACTGCGGGAAGGGTGATGGGCGGCAGGACGCCTTCGATCCCGTTGCGTTGCGGCTCGAGCCACGGCGGCAGCACGAGCGCCTCGCCCAGATGGGCCGGATCTTCGTCCGTCGCGAACCCCGGACCGTCGGTCGCGATCTCGAACAGCACGCCGCCGGGCTCCCTGAAGTACACCGACTTGAACCAGAAGCGATCGATTACTCCGGTCGCCTGTCCGCCGGCCGCCTCGACCTGCGCCCGCACGGCCAGCTGATGCGCGTCATCGTCCACGCGCCAGGCCAGATGGTGCACCGCGCCCACGCCCCAGCCGCCGGGCCGCTCGTTGGGTGTCTCGCGGACGTCCACGAAGCCGGCGGCGTCGCGGAACCCGTACCGCGTCCAGCCGTGTTCGTCGCCCAGGCGCTCGAAGCCGAGAGCGCCGGTGAGGAATCGGCTCGTGGCGACGGCGCTGTGCTCCCACAGGCGCGCGCCGTACAGACCTCGAATTTGCCGCTCCGGCGGCACGGAGCTGCCATCCCACGGCGTGAACGGCCGCGCCGGCGCCGCCGCGCTTTCGACGAGCGACAGCCGAAACCCGTGCGTGTCGACGACGGGAAGGTTCCGGTCGCCAAATCGCGTGTTGACGGGTTCGATGCGAACGCCGTATCGCTCGAGCCGCGCGCCCCAGTACTCCAGGCTACCCGCGGGAATCTCCAGGCTCGTCTCGACGGCCAGGCCGTGCCCGAACCGGGGCGGCGCATTCCGTGCCCACGGAAAGAACGTCAGGTCGGTGCCCGGGCTACCCTCGGCGTCCGCGTAGAACAGGTGATACGTGCCCGGGTCGTCCTGGTTGACGCTCCGCTTGACTAAGTGCATGCCCAGGACGCCTGCGTAGAAATCGACGTTCTCCTGCGCGGGGCCCGCAATAGCGGTGATGTGGTGGAGACCGTTGACGCCTCGCAACCGCTCCTCCGGTGTAGGATGCCTACGGTTTGTCCTTGGGGGGACCGACGTCTTTCAGGATGAAGACCTTTTCGCCCGGCCGGATCAGTCCGAGCTCGCGCCGGGCGACCTCTTCGATGGCCCGGGGGTCGTCGCGGAGGCGCTTCGCCTGATCGGCGAGCCGCGCGTTCTCGCTGCGCTGGTTGGCGATGGTGCCGGCCAGTTCATGGTACTCGCGCCGCGCGCGGAGCGTGGCCATCAGCCCGCGGTCGCCCACGAGGGCATCGAGCACGATCATGCCGATGATGATCAGGATGACCCAGCGGCCAACCGTGCGGCCTGGCGAACTCGGCTTGCGCGGAGCGTTCTTCTTCCTGACAATGGAGCGCGTTCCCGCCTTCGGCACTTGGGCGGGAACGGTACAACAAATCGCCGCAAAGTACAAGCATGACTGATGTCGTGATCGTCCTCTCGACCGTTCCCGACGATGAGAGCGGCGAACGTCTGGCGCGCGCGCTCGTCGACGAGCGGCTTGCCGCGTGCGTGAACCTGCACGGGCCGATGGTGTCCGTCTATCGCTGGAAGGGGCAGGTCGAGCGCGAGGCCGAGCGTCAGCTCGTCATCAAGACCACGCGCGACCGGGTGCCCGCGCTCGAGGCGCGGCTCAAGGCGTTGCACTCGTACGAACTACCCGAGTTTGTCGTCGTGCCCGTCGAAGGCGGAAGCCAGGCGTATCTCGACTGGGTCAAAGAATAGGTCCGAGAGGTCCACGACCATGAGAAAGATGCTCGCGGCGTGTGTGCTCATCGTCGTGGCTGGGACGCCGCACGCTCAGGTTCCCGCGGTCGAGGTTGTGCCACCTGGCATCCGGTTTCACCACGTGCACCTGAACTCGGTGAACCCGGTGGCCGCAGCCGCGTACTACCCGAAGGCCTTCACCACCTCCGTCCAGACGACCTTCAACGGCTACGAAGCCGTCAGGACGGTCAATGGACCCTACCTGCTCTTCACGAAGGTCAACACGCCGCCGCCGACGCAGCCGCAGAGCGCCATCTGGCACTTCGGCTGGAACACACCGGATTCTCGTGCCTACCTGGAGCGGTTCCACGCGCTCCGGCTCGATGTCGCCCCGATGTACGCGGACCCCGAAAACACGGTCGTCGAGATCTCGAGTGACGTCCTGGGGAATTTCCCCACGACGGCTCGCCTCATGGAACTGCGAGCCCAGGGCGCGCAGCCCGCGCGCGTGGGCGGCTTCCAGTATCTGCGCGGGCCCGACGGCGCGCTGGTCGAGAACGCCGGCAACTTCCCGCCGGCGGAGTATTTCAACCACGTGCACCTGTTCCACGAGGACCCCGCGTGCGCCCAGTTGTGGTACGTGACCCACCTTAGCATTGGCGCCGGCGCTCAGGGCCGCGGCGTGCCGATCACAGCAGACAACTGCAAGCGTCCGTATGAAGAAGTGACGTGGCCGGCTTTCGACAAGGTCGGGATGGTGCGAAACCCGGCCGGGGCCGTACCGGTCAGCGACATGGCGTCGATTCTGATCCGCCCGCGCCACGGCCCCTATGTCAGCCCGCGCGGTCAGATCGTCGACCACTTTGCGCTGATCGTTCCGGATCTGGATGCGGTCGTCGCCAGGCTGAAACGCGAGGGCGTGAAAGTGACCGAAGAGATTCACCGATGGGGCACGATGCGTGCCGCCATGATCGAGGGGCCGGACCTCGTCGCCATCGAGCTCGTCGCCGGATTAATTGCATCGGTCATCGATTCGAGGGCGCCTGTCGATTCGTCTCAGCCAGTCGGCGCCGCGAGAACGCCTCGACCCATTCGAGTGCGCGATCCTCGCCCTGCCCGATGGCATCGGGTGTCATCCTGTGTTCGACGTCAACGCGCCGCCGCTCGCAGCCCGATTGGAGCTCGCCAAACGTCCGCTTCCAGCAGATCGTCAGCCACTTGTAAGATTCGACGAAGTCCTGGACGAGATTCGTGTCAGGGTCAGTCAGGGGGTTATCCGATCCCTGCAAGTACATCAGGCCCAGCGCAAACTGCGCCGGGCCAAAATCCTGGTCGGCGGACTGACGGAGCGATTCGACCGCGGCGCCGACGCCGTCGCCCACGCCCGTGCCAAGGAGCCCCGAAAAGGCAATCGATAGCAGCGCGAACTTGAACTGCGCTTCCGCAAGGCCCTGATCGGCCGCTTTCCGGAACCACGGAATCGACGCGCGCCCGTCGCGCTCGATGCCTTTCCCCATCGCATACGCCATGCCGAGGGAATACTGCGCCAGCGCGTGGCCCTGAGTGGCCGCGCGTCGGACCCATTCGACCGCCTCCTCGTTGTCGAGTTGGACGCCGTGCCCGCGCGCGTAGTCCATGCCGACGGCAAATTCTGCAGGCGGGAATCGCTGGTCGGCGGCCTTTCGATACCACACGTGGGCGCGCTCGCTATCGGCGGGCACGCCGTTGCCGTTCTCGTAGGCGCGTCCCAGCCGGGACTGCGCGAGCGCGTCACCTCCATCGGCTGCGCTGCGCATCCGTCCGACGACGTCGGGCGTGTTCAGGGGGTCGTCTGTGGAGTGGATATCGGGTGGGACGATCGACGCGTCGGCCCACGCGATGGCGTTGACATCGCCCCAATCGAGACGCGGCGCCTGCGCGAGGCTGAAGCCTGGGTGCAGAGACAAGGCCAGGGCCAGCGCAACCGGGCCCAATTTCAATCTTGTTGTGGCGCCGAGATCGGGGTGGACGATTGATGCATCGCTCTATGCGACCGCGTCGAGATCGACGAGACGTGGCGCTTGTGCTTCACCGAGCCTGAATCAGAGCAAGGCGAGGGTCAGCGAACTGGGGCCGATTTTCACCGAGGAGCCATCAAGGTGCCGATGCGCGAGGTGATCCACCTTTCGAAGTGGCCGCTGACCGATCCAGCCAGCTCGCGAGGTCTGACGGCTCAGGACCGCCGGGTTCGCCGCTTGACGATTTCGACCGCCATCGGGAGCAGCGAGACGGCGACGATGCCGAGCGCGACGAGCGAGAAGTTCTGCTTCACGATGGGCACGTTGCCGAACAACAGGCCGGCGCCCACACAGATGACGACCCACGCGACTGCGCCGATCAGGTTGACCAGGACGAAGGTGTGCGAGCGCATGGCGGCGGCGCCCGCCACAAATGGCACGAACGTGCGGACGATCGGGACGAACCGTCCCAGGATGATCGCCTTGCCGCCGTACTCCTCGAAGAACGCATGCGCCCGCTGCAGATGTTCCCGGTTCAGCAGCCGGTGGAACAGACCGGAGCGATCCGTCGCCGTGAACACGCGCGGCCCGACGATGCGCCCAATCGTGTAGTTGACCGCGTTGCCCGAGAACGCCGCCAGGACCAGCAATCCCACCGTGACGGGCGTACTGAGCCGGCCCTGCGCGCACAGCGTCCCGGCGGCAAAGAGCAGGGAGTCGCCCGGCAGAAACGGCGTCACGACGAAGCCGGTCTCTGCAAACACGATGGCGAACAGGATCCCGTACACCCACGAGCCGTAGGTGGACACGAGCTCGAGGAGCTTCTGGTCGCTGTGGAGGATGAAGTCTACGGGGTTCAAGGTTCAGGGTTCAGGAGGGTTCAGGTTCAGGTTCAAGGTTCGAGGTTCACACGCGATCGAGCGCCTGCGAGAGGTCTTCCTGCAGGTCCTCGATGTCCTCGAGCCCGGCCGAGATCCGCACGAGGCCGTCCGTGATGCCGAGCGCCGTGCGCCGGTCGACGGGCACCGAGGCGTGCGTCATCGTGGCCGGATGCGAAATCAGGGACTCCACGCCGCCCAGGCTTTCGGCGAGCGCCAGCAGCCGGACGCCGCCCAGCACGCGGCGCGCCGCCTCGAGCGAGCCGAGATCGAAGGACAACATCCCCCCGAAGCCGCGCATCTGACGGCGCCGCCAGCGCGTGCTGCGGGTGCGAGGCGAGACCGGGATAGTACACGTGGCGCACCTTCGCGTGATCCGCGAGGAAACGCGCGAGCGCGAGGCCGTTCTCGTTGTGCCGCGCCATCCGGATCGGGAGCGTCTTGGTGCCGCGCAGCACGAGCCACGAGTCGAACGGGCTCAGGATGGCGCCTTCCGCGTTCTGCACGAACCGCAGCCACTCGATGTCGTCGTCTCTCACGGCGATCGCGGCGCCGCCGATGCTGTCGCTGTGGCCGTTCAGGTATTTCGTCGTGCTGTGGACGACGAGATCCGCGCCGAACTCGATCGGACGCTGGAGGCAGGGGCTCGCGAACGTGTTGTCCACGACCAGGCGCGCGCCGTGGCGATGTGCCAGGTCGGCTGCCGCGGCGAGGTCCGTGATCTGCATGACCGGGTTGGTGGGCGTCTCGACGAACAGCAGGCGCGTCGCCGGCGTGAAGGCGCGATCCACCTCATCCAGCCGCGAGGTATCCACGTAGGAAAACGACAGCTCGTAGCGCGACAGCACCTTGTCGAAGAGACGGAAGGTGCCGCCGTACGTGTTGTCGGAAACGATGACGTGGTCGCCCGACTTGAGGAGCGTCGCCACGGCGCCGATGGCGGCCATGCCCGACGCGAAGGCGAACCCCTCTTTCCCGCCCTCGATCGCCGCCAGGTTGCGCTCGAGCGCCTCCCGCGTCGGGTTCTGCGTGCGCGCGTACTCGTAGCCCTTGTGCCGGCCGAGCGCTTCCTGCACGTACGTGGACGTCTGGTAGATGGGCGTGACGATGGCGCCGGTCGACGGATCCGGTTCCTGCCCGGCGTGCAGGCACAGCGTGCTGAATCGGGCGTGCGGCGTCAGCTTCACGATCCATTTACGATACATGCTTTAATAACGCGAAGTCCACGTCCATGCCCGCCTTTCGAGAACTTCCATCAGGTGCCAGCCGCTGGGACAACGCGCGTCATGCGCTGTTCGGCACGCTGCCGGGCCGCGCGATCGTCATCGGCATCGTGTTGCGTCTGTCCGTATACGCGGCCGGCCTGGCGCTCGGCACCGTGCCGCCGTTCCTCAGCGTCATCGACACGGCCGCCGGCCTCGCGCTCGCGGTTGGCGCCGTGTACGTCGTCGGAAAGCTCGTCGTGCTGGGGAAGCGCCACCTGCTCTGGCGGGTGCGGCGCAAGCTGATGCTCTCGTACGTCTTCGTCGGCTTCTTCCCGGCCACGCTCATCGTCGTCTTCTTCCTGCTGTGCGGGTTCCTGCTGTTCTACAACTTCAGCTCGTACCTCGTGCAGAGTCATCTGCGCGGACTGGCCGATCAGGCCAGCTTTCTGGCGCAGGGAACGGCGCTCGAGATCCAGCGCGCCGACGGCCGCGACATCCCGGGCATCATCGAACGGCGGCAGGCCAACGCGACGGGCGAGATGGCCGGCGTGTCGATTGCCGTCGTGCCGGCCGATCGGACGTGCGCGGGCCGTTCGGGCCAGACGGCCTCACCCCCGCGTCTCTTCACCGCAGGGCCGTGGGCGCACGTGAGCGCGCCGGCGGCCATCCCGAAGTGGATCGAGTGCGCCGGAGTGAGCGGCGTGGAAGCGTACACGTCGCCCGATCCGGGCGCATCCGGCGGCCGCACCGACGTGCTCCTGCGCGCCGTCGCCTTTCCCGACGCGGGCCATCCCGGCTACGCCGTTGTCGTCGACCTGCCGGTCCACGAGCAGATTTCGCAGCAGCTGCGCCGTGAGACCGGCATCGAGATGCGCGGCGCCAGCATCGCTCCCGAGTCGGGCACGACGGCCCACGGCGTCAGGCCCATCGCCGGACGCGGCGGAGAGCGGCTCGCGGCGCGGGCGCCGGCGACAGGCATCCTGGGCAATCTCCGCAGCTTCCTGGAGTACCGGGACTGGAGTTCGGGCGAGTCGGGCACCCTCATTCTCTCGACGCAGCTGAGCATCGGCGAGCTCTACGAGCGGATCTCGTCGGCGCAGGGCCTGGTGAGCCGCGCGTCCAGCCAGGCGCTGCTGCTGATTCTCTTCGTCATCGGCGGGCTCTTCGTCCTCATCGAGGTCATGGCGCTCGGGACCGGCCTGGCGCTGGCCCGGTCCATCACCGGCTCGGTGCATGAGCTGTTCACCGGCACCGAGCGCGTCCGTCATGGAGACTTCACCCACAAGATCGCCGTGACCGCGCAGGATCAGCTGGGCGAGCTCGCGCAGTCGTTCAACTCGATGACCGCCAGCATCGAAGATCTGCTGCGGGAAGCCGCCGAGAAGAAGCGCCTCGAGGAGGAACTGCGCATCGCGCGCGAGATCCAGATGTCGCTGCTGCCGCAGGGCGCCCTGGTGATGCCGGGGCTGTCGGTCACGGCGCTGTGCGTGCCGGCGCGCGAGGTCGGCGGCGACTACTACGATCTGTTCCCGATGGGCGCGCAGCGGCTCGGCGTGCTGATCGCCGACGTGTCGGGCAAGGGTACGTCGGCCGCGCTGTACATGGCCGAGCTCAAAGGGCTGATGCTGTCGCTCAGCCAGATTCACACCTCGCCCCGGGCGCTCCTGGTTGCGGCCGACCGCATCATGGCCAACAATCTCGACGCGCGCAGCTTCATCACGATGACCTATGCGATCATCGACCTGCATGAGCGGACGATGACCTACGCGCGCGCGGGCCATACGCCCCTCATGTACCTGCCGGGCGACGGCACGCCCGCCGGCGCCGACGGACGCCGCATGCGGATCCTGGTGCCGGACGGCCTGGTGCTCGGGCTGCAGGTCGACGGCGGCGGACGCATGTTCGAGCGGCACCTCGAGGAGCAGACGATCCCGCTGCACGACGGAGACCTCTATGCGCTGTACACGGACGGCATCAGCGAGGCGATGAACGAGGCGGACGACTGCTTCGGCGACGACCGGCTCGGCCGCATCCTCGAGGAGCACGCCGATCTCCCGTCCGAGGAGCTGCGCGAACGCGTGCTCCGCGAAGTCTCGGCGTTTGTCGGTGCCGCGCCGCAGCACGACGACATGACGATGATTCTCCTGAGGATCGACCGCGCTCGTGCCTGATCTCATCGTCATCTTCCGGACGCACTCGGACGTGGAAGCGAGCATCGTGCGCGGGCTGCTCGAGGCCAACGGCGTGCCGTCGGTCATCACGTCGGACGTGCCGCACAACATCTTTCCGCTGACGGTCAACGGACTCGGCGAAGTGCGCCTCTCGGTCCGCCAGGACGATGCCGACGACGCGCGCCGCATCATCGACGGCCACCGCACGGAGCTCCAGAGCGGACAGCTCGTGCGCCTGCGGGACGAATTCGAGGCGCTGCAGGCCGCGGTGGGCTATCGGTTCCGCGACCGCGGTCTGCTCGAGCACGCGATGACGCATACCTCGCGCGCCAACGAGGACGCGAGCGGCGGCGTCATGGACAACGAGTCGCTCGAGTTCCTCGGCGACGCTGTGCTCGGCTTCGTCGTGGCCGATCTGCTGTTCCGCGAGTTTCCCGAGTACGACGAGGGCGAGAAGTCGAAGATGAAGGCCATCCTGGTCTCGACCACGACGCTCGCACGCGTGGCCGAGCGGCTCGGCCTTGGCGATCATCTGCTGCTCGGGCGCGGCGAGGAGAAGACCGGAGGGCGCCGCAAACAGGCGTTGCTGGCCGACGGGTGCGAGGCGCTCATCGCGGCGCTGTATCTCGACGGGGGCATGGAGCAGGCGCGGGCGTTTATCGTGCGCGAGCTGAGGAGCTTCGTCGAGGAGCTGCGGCGCGACGGCGTGTCGGCCCAGGACTACAAGTCGGCGCTTCAGGAGCTGGTGCAGGGACGCAATCGCCCGCTGCCCGAGTACCGCGTCGTCGGGGCCATCGGGCCCGACCATCAGAAGCTGTTCGACGTCGAGGTGCTGGTGGCGGGGGAGCCGCTGGCGCGCGCAACGGGGCCGAGCAAGAAGGAGGCGGAGCAGGAAGCGGCGCGCCTCGCGCTCAACCGGCTGGCCACTGACCACTGACCACCGCCGACTGCCGACTTCCGACCGCCGACTGCCGACTGCCGACTGCTGACTGCCGACTGCTGACTGCCGACTGCTGACTGCCGACTGCTGACTGCCGACTGCTGACTGCCGACTGTCTTACCGTATGTGAATGATGCCCCGCCTGAGCGCGACGGGGATGATGGTGGTGCGGTCGTTGACGCTCAACTTGGCCAGGATCCTGAAGTTCGGCCAGACGAAGCGGGCTACCATTTCGCTCGACGTCTACAACCTCTCGAACTCGGATACAGTCATCACCTTCAACAACTCGTTCGTGCCGGGTGGCGCATGGCTCACGCCGACGAGGATTGCGCCGGCGCGGTACTTCAAGATGGGCGGGCAATTCGACTTCTAGTTCAGGAAGAACGCGGAGACCGTATCGAACGCAGAGAACGCAGAGATCGCAGAGGACACTACTTTAGGGTACCCTTCTCGGCGATCTCAGCGATCTCTGCGTTCATGAGGTGCTCGATGACGGCAGGACGGAAGCGGTTGATTGTCGTGCTCGGATCGGTGGTGGTTGCCGTGGGGTTGCGGACGGCTGGCGTCACGCTGGGTGCGCAGACGGCCTGGGAATCGTACAAGAACCGGAAATATCCGGCTTCCGTCGACAAGCATCTGACCGACCCCGCGCTCATCGGCGCTATCGATCTGCACGCCCACAGTGATCCGGACAGCTATCCGCGCTCGTGGGACGGCTTCGAGGTGGCGAAGCTGGCCCAGGAGCGCGGCATGCGCGGCGTGGTTCTCAAGAATCACTGGACCGAGACAGCCGGACTCGCGTACCTGGCGCGCAAGTACGCGACGCCGGGGTTCGAAGTGTTCGGCGCGGTGTCGCTCGACACCCCTGTCGGCGGCGTGAACCCGCAGGCGGTGCGGTACATGGCCGACGTCGTCGGTCATCTGGGACGCATCGTCTGGATGCCGACCCACGATGCCGAGCCCGAAGTCAGAGACGAAGTCAGGGACGGCAAACCGAGCCGCCCGTCCGTCATCGTGTCGCGCAACGGACAGCTCCTGCCCGAGGTGCTCGAAACGCTCTCGGTCATCGCTCAAAACGATCTGACGCTGGCGACCGGCCATGTGACGCCGGCCGAGGCGTTCATGATCATGCGGGAGGCCAAGACGCGAGGCGTGCAGCGGATGATCGTCACCCACCCGACGCTCGGTCTCGGCGGCACGATGACGACCGAGCAACTGCAGGAGGCGGCGAAGCTGGGCGCGTACATCGAGTTCACGGCGGGATTGGTCTCGCGCTCGGGGCCCAGACAGGCCCAGACTTTCGAGGCGATTCGGAAGGTGGGACCCGCGATGTGCTTCGTCTCGAGCGACAGCGGCCTGCCCGGCAACAACCATCCCGACGCGCTTGCGCTGGCGGCCAAGGCGCTGCGCGCGGCCGGCTTCACCGAGAAAGAACTGAACATGATGTTCAAGGACAATCCCGCGAAGCTGGTCAAGCTGCCGGTTCTGCCGTAGTTCTGTGAGAAGTAGGGCGGCCCTTTCAGGGCCGCCGGAACGCGGGGCTGAAGCCCCGCGCCACGCACGCTTCAGTCGATTTCGATGATGCCGGAGTTGCTGCCGGCCGAGGCCATGGCGTACGCGGCTTCGGCGGGCTGCGGGCGCGGTTCCGGCTGCTGCGGTAGACGCGGCAGGGCGTAGCGGTGCACTTCGCGCGCGAGGTCGTCTTCGGTCGGCGCGGTCGCGCGGCAGTGCAGGCGCACCCAGACGCGCAGCAGCGGGTCGGTGAAGCTGTAGCGCTTCTGCCTGGCCGTCACCAGATCGACGTCCTCAAGCCACGACAGGTAGTCCTTCGTCGACCCTGGCGTCCGCTGCAGCCGCTGGGAGATTTCCGTCAGCGTCAAGCCTTCTTCTTCCCCCAGGATCTCGAGAATGGCCTTGAGCGCGCCGTAGCCGCGCGCCCGGTGGAGGCGCAGCTCGTAGCAGAAGCTGCAATGCTTGGACAGCCGGCCCTCGGGGGCCAGCAGGGCCGCCAGTGCGCCAATCGGGTCGCTGACGGCGTGGCCGTCGCCGTGCTCGCGCATCAGCGACAGCTCGTCGGCGAGCGCCCGTACGTAGGCCGGCCGGCCGTCGGTCAGCGACTGCACGGTGCGTGCGAGGTCGTCCCCGTCTGGCTCGCCGGTCAGGCCCAGCAGGTCGAGCGTGTCCTCCAAGGTCAGGGACGGCATGTGGATGACCTCGAACCGGGATGAGCGGTCGCGCAGCAGCCGGAGGGTCCGGGCCACGTAGCGGCTGGTCAGCACGAAGCGGTTACCGCTGGTCGTCAGGCCGTCTATCACGTCGTGCAGGACGCGGCGAAGCCCCGGGAAGCTCTCGAACGTCCGCATCTCGAGGAATTCGTCGAGCAGCACCGTGACCGGCTCGCCGCTGCCGGTGTGGGCGCGGCACAGGAAGCTGAGCGTTGCGTCGAACGCGGCGCGGGCCCCGGCCGGCGCCGGCTCGCTGACCGGGAACGGCGAGGACGCGACGATGGCACGCAGGAACCGCTCGGGCGTCGTGGCCGTGCGTTCGACGTCAAGATAGAGCGCCGAGGTCCGGCCGAGCCGTTCGCGCAGCTGCTGGAGCAGCGTCGTGCGGCCGCTGCCGCAGCCGCCGACGAGGACGGGAATGCGCGACGGCGACGCGTCGAGCGCTCCCAGGATCCGGCGCGTGAGGTTGGTGCGCGGCGTCAGCATGCGAAAGAATAGACCTTAAGAAGCGGCGCGGACGTTGTCAATTGAAAACCAAAACTTTTTTTTCTTGACTCGCGCACGGTGCACGCGCTCAAAGATTTCTGCGGCGTTTCAGCTGTGTGATCGGCGGTAACGAAGTAGAATCGTAGCTCGATATGAATCTCGCGATCCTCGGTGCGCAGTGGGGCGATGAAGGCAAGGGCAAGATCGTTGACCTGATCACGCCGCGCTTTTCGATCGTGGCCCGGTATCAGGGCGGACACAACGCCGGGCACACGGTGTACGTCAACGGCAGGAAGTTCGTGCTGCGTCTGATTCCGTCCGGCATCCTGCATCCCGGCATTACGTGCGTGATCGGCAACGGCGTGGTCATCGATCCCGCCGCGCTCTTCGCCGAAATAGATGAGCTCGCTGCCGCCGGTATCGACGCGGGCCAGCGGATCGTCGTCAGCGACAAAGCGCATGTCATCCTGCCGTATCACCGTGACCTCGACCTGCTGGCGGAAGCCCGGCGCGGCGAGCGCAAGATCGGCACGACGTCGCGCGGCATCGGGCCGGCCTACGAGGACAAGATCGCGCGCCGCGGCATCCGCGTCGGCGACCTGGCCGACCACGCCGGCCTCGAGCAGGGAGTCCGGGATAACGTCAACGCCCGCAATCGGTTGGTCCAGGACACCGCCATGGACCCGAAGGCCGTCCTCGACCAGCTGCGCCAGCATGCCGAACGACTCAGGCCGTGGGTCCGCGATGTCTCCCTCCTGCTGGCGCAGGCCATGCGCGACGGCCAGTCCATCCTGTTCGAAGGTGCGCAGGGCACGCTGCTCGACATCGACCACGGCACCTATCCGTACGTCACGTCCTCGAACGCGTCAATCGGCGGCGTATGCACGGGCCTCGGCGTACCGCCCCGCGCGATCAACGGCGTCCTGGGCGTCGCCAAGGCGTACACGACCCGCGTCGGCGAAGGGCCGCTGCCGACTGAGCTGACCGGCGAGATGGGCAACCGCCTGCGGGAGAGCGGTAACGAATACGGCGCCGTCACCGGCCGCCCGCGCCGCTGCGGCTGGTACGACGCGGTAGCCGTTCGCTACGGCGTCCGGATCAACGGCCTCGACGCCCTCGCGCTCACCAAGCTCGACGTCCTCGACGGCCTGGATCACGTGGACATCTGCACGGCCTACACGTGCGGCTCGCGCACGCTGACGGAGTTCCCCTCCGACCTGGCGCAGCTTGCCGCCTGTCAGCCCATGTACGAATCGATGCCCGGCTGGTCCGTGCCGACCAGAGGCGTGCGGAAATGGGCCGATCTGCCGGAGGCCGCGCGCCGTTACGTCGCGCGGCTCGAGGAAGTGTCCGGCGTGCAGGCCGCGATCATCTCGACCGGCTCCGAACGCGACGATACGATCGTCAGGGACGACGTGATGAAGGCGCGGGGACTAGCGTCATGATTTGTGACGCTGGCAGAACCCGCCGACGACGCCCTGGTCCGCGTCGATGAACTTCATGCCCGCGCGGTAGCGCGGGCCGCTGTTCGGCGGGATTTCAAACGACGCCCACGCGACGGCCGCGTTGAACCGCAGGCTGTCGTGATCATCGCTGAGCGCCATCTTCACGACCTGATTCGGCTTCAACACCACCGACGACACGACCTGCGCGCCGAGCGTCGAGATGTCGATGACGGTCGCCGCGTTGCCGTCGAGCAGCGCGCCAAAGGTGCCCGCCACCTTGAAGCGCGGCGCGCGCCGCGTGCCGCGCTGATCGAGCGTCTGCGGATCGGACGGGTCGTCGGCCAGGATGACCGTGGGTTCGGCGTCGGACGACCGGAGGCGCGCCGAGACCCGCGTGTGGTCGCTGTCGTGGGAGATGATGCGGACCTCGGTGTCGACCAGCGCCGGGTCGGCCTTGATGCGGTTGATGAGCGCCGCGCCGCGCGGCGTGGCCGCGAACAGGCGCTCGAGCGCGACCACGTGCGGCCGCCGCGCGAGGACGACCTCGAGCGCGCGCAGCGCGTCCGCGTCGGTGAACGCCAGCAGATCGCCGGGCTCACGCATGCGCTCCTTGAGCGCGGGCAGGTGCTCACCGCCGCCGATCAAGACCGTGCACGAGACAGACCTGCGCACGCTAGAAGATCTTGGCGTCCTGAAGCGGCCACCAGCGGACCTTCACCTTGCCGACGATGTACTTCTTCGGCACCGGGCCCCAGTGGCGGCTGTCCGAGCTGTTGTTGCGGTGATCGCCCATGACGAAGTAGTAGCCCTGCTGCACAATCTGCGGGCCCCAGTCGTCGTGGCTGCGGAATTCCTGCGGCACGTAGTCGTCGTGCAGCGGGACATCGTTGACGTAGACGTGGCCGTCGACGATACGCACCGAGTCGCCCTCCCGGGCGATGACGCGCTTGACGAACATCTTCTCCGGGTTCAGCGGGTAGTAGAGCATGACGATGTCGCCGGGACGCGGCTCGCCGAGCTCGTACACCAGCTTGTTGACGATGAGGCGATCGTGATCCTCCAGCGTCGGCGCCATGCTCAGACCGTCCACCCGCGCCACCTGGAAACCGAACGTGACGATGAGCGTCGCGTACACCGCGGCCGACACGAGGGTCTTCACGCCGGCGACGACTTCCTGGCCCGCGCGCGCCCAGGCCGAGGGCCCAGGCACCACGGGGGACGCCGGCTCGAACGACGGGGCCACCTCGAACGACGGGGCCGCCTCGAATGCCTCGAACGGCGGCGCTGGCAGCGCCTCGTCGGCGGGTGCCTCGGCGGCGGCCATAAACGGCTCGGTGCTCTCAGCGGGCAGCAACTCTGGCAGATACTCCTGATCGGACATGTGACCAAACCAGAATAACCCAGAACCGCTACTTTCGCTGCAGCGCCCGCATGAACGGCTCTGCGGCGACCGGCGCGGGAATCGCGCCAGCCAGGACGTCCCGGCTGGATACCTCGCGCCCGTAGAGAGCCTCCGTATCTGGCTTCAGGACACCGCCGGAGAGGTTGAGGACGCCAATCAGCATTCCGCAGATCGTTCGCATGCCAACGATCTTACTCCTGCGTCCGCTCCTCCCAGATCCAGCACAGCTCGACAATGACCTCGACGGCTTTCTCCATGTCCTGCCGAGACACCCATTCAAGTCGCGAGTGGAAGTTGTGCTCGCCCGCGAAGAGGTTGGGGGTGGGCAGCCCCATGAACGACAGCCTCGATCCGTCCGTGCCGCCGCGAATCGGCGTGGATCGGACCTCGAGGCCCACCCGCCGCACGGCCTCTCCCGCATATTCGATGACCTCGGGATGCGCGTCGAGGACGGCTTTCATGTTCCGGTACTGCTCCTCGATCGCGATCTCGAGCCGCGCGCCCGGGTGGCGCGCCACCACGTCCTGCGCCAGGCGTTCGACCAGCGCCTCTTTGCCTTTGAGACCGTTCGTGTCGAAGTCCCGGACGATCAGCCGGACCAACGTGCGATCCACAGCGGACTGCTGCACGTACGGGTGCAGAAAGCCCTCGTGCCCCTCGGTGGTCTCCGGCGACAGACGATCCGCGGGAAGATGGTGGACGAAGTCAGCGGCCACTCTGATCGCGTTCACCATGCGGCCCTTCGCGTAGCCCGGATGCGTGTTGAAGCCGTGAAAGACGAGCGTCATCGCGTCGGCGGAGAAGCTCTCTCCTTCGACCTCGCCGCGGCTCCCGCCGTCGAGCGTGTAGGCGCATCGGCACCCGAACCGCGCCACGTCGAAGCGCGTCGCGCCGCGGCCGATCTCTTCGTCGGGCGTGAAGGCGAGGCGCACGACGCCATGCGGGATATCCGGATGCGCCGTCAGAAACGCGGCGGCGCTGACGATCTCGGCGACGCCAGCCTTGTCGTCCGCGCCCAGCAGCGTCGTGCCCGAGGCGGTGACGATGTCGTGGCCAATCTGCGCCGTCAGGGCAGGGTTGTCGGCCAGCCGCAGGACCGCCGTGCCATCGTCGGGCAGGATGATGTCCCGGCCGTCGTAGCGTTCGTGGACGATCGGCACGACGTTGGCGCCGCTCATCTCGGGCGACGTATCGACATGCGCGATGAACCCGATCGCCGGCACTCCAGCCTTCTTCGTCGTCGCCGGGACCGTCGCCATCACGTAGCCGTGCTCGTCGAGCGTCGCGTCGCGCAAACCCAGCGCCTGCAGTTCCTCGACCAGTGCCCGCTGGAACACCAGCTGCGTCGCAGTGCTCGGGGCCGTGGTCGAGTTCTCGTCCGACCGGGTGTCGAACCGGACATAGCGCAGGAACCGTTCGAGGACGTCACTCATGGCAATTGCAGGATGGCCGGATTGCAGAATCGCAGGATTGCCGTCCGAATTCGCGGGCTCTGATCGATCCTGCCATCCTGCCATCCGGCCATCCTGCCATTCGTCTTCAACCAAAGGTGGCCATGACCGGCGCGTGGTCGCTCGTGCCGACGTCGGCCAGCACGGGACAGCTGACGGCGCGCGAGGCCAGCGACTGGGAGGCCAGCAGGTAGTCGATGCGCCAGCCGATGTTGCGCTGCCGCATATTGCGCCAGGGCGCCCACCATGTGAACAGGCCGTCGTTGGCGGGATCGAGCGCGCGGCCCACGTCCACGAGGCCGCGGCTGAGGATGCGTTCGATGAGCGCGCGCTCCTCGGGGAGCTGGCCGATCGCCGTCGCCTTGCGTTCTTTCGGGTGCACGTCCTGGTCGGTGCGCGCCACGTTCAGATCGCCGCAGATTACCAGCTGCCGGCCGCTCGCGGCGAACGACGCGGCATAGGCGTCCAGCGCTTCGAGGAAGCGCATCTTGGCGGGGAAGTCCTTGCCACCGTTCGGCACATAGATCGACGCGACCGTGAGGTCGCCCACGGCTAACTCCACGGTGGCGACGCGGTTTTCGAAATCGAACTCGGGGTGGACACACACGGGGCGCTCGGCGGCGAGCTGGCGGCTGACGTGCAGGCCGACGCCCGAATAGCCTTTGGCGCCGTGCCAGTAACACCAGTAGCCATCGAGCTCGAGGAGGAGCTCGGGGATCTGGTCAGGCGTGGCCTTGATTTCCTGCAGGCAGACGACGTCCGGGCGATCCCGCGCGATCCATTCCTGGACCTGCGCGTGACGCGCCCGGATGCCGTTGACGTTCCAGGTGGCGATCTTCAGAATCGCGCGTGCGCGGCCTGCCGCTCCGCCGCCGGCACCGCCATGATGTCCGCGTGATCGGCGACGTGCTTTTTGACGATCTCTTCGGCTCTGGCGATCGTGTCGGGCTCGGCGTTCCGGTAGATGGCGTTGGCCTCGATCAGATCCTTCTGGTGCGCCGGCGTCGCGTCGATGCTCTCGTAAATCGCCGCGACCGGGCAGGCCGGCACGCAGGCGCCGCAGTCGATGCACTCATCCGGGTGGATGTACAGCATCGTCACCTGCGCGAACTCGGGTTCGTCCTTGCGCGGATGAATACAGTCGACCGGGCACACGTCCACGCAGGCCGTGTCCTTTGTTTCAATGCAGGGGTCCGTAATGATGAATGGCATCGTTGTGCGTCTCCAGCCTCCGGGGTCAAGATCCTATCGGAAAGCCGGGGGTTTCGCCAGCCCCGGACAGGTCGGCATTAGAGCATCTTGAACATCATCGGGCTGGGCGCCTCAAAGTAGCCCATGGACGCGTAGAGATGCCGCGCGTCGGTGGCGGCGTTGAGCGCCATCGCGGCGATGCCCCGGCCGGCACACCACGCATGAATCGCCTCCATCAGCGACCGCGCGAGTCCGCGTTTCCGGTGCGCGGGCTCGGTATACACGTTGTAGACGAATGCCAGCCGGTCGCCCGCCGCCGGGCGCGGCCCGGGCGGCCAGCGGAGGAGGGAAATTCCGCCGCCGGCCACGATCTCGCCCGTCGCTGTCTCGCACAGCCAGGCGACGTAGTCGCCGGGCGGCATCGCCGCTCGCAGCCATTCGCGAAACGCCCGGTCCAGACCCACGGCATCCACGACGACGCCCATATCCGTGAACATCGCGATGCGGTGATGCACGAGGGCATCCAGATCGTCGAGCGTCGCGAGCCGGAGACGATAGTCGGGCATCGGTCGGCGGATTATACTTGCCGTCATGGCCCACCCAACGACTGAACAGCCTGCGGCCCGGCGCGGCCCTGAGCCGCCGGACCTCGCGGAGAAGGGCGGCATGAAAGATGGACAGCCGCAGCGGCTCGACAAGCGGCTCTTCATGCAGTTCCTGGCGTTTGGCGGCTGCACCCAGGACATGCGGCTGCTCGGCGACGCGCTCGACGCGGCCGGCGTGGCGGGCGTCGTCTACGCCGACGTCAACGATCCGCGCGGGCTCGGCCTGCTCACCTTCAGCGACGATCCGGACTTCTTCCTCGACTCCGTGCGGCCGATGCTGAACCGTCAGCCGTTCGCGTCGCTGACGCAGAAGCCCGAATACACGATGCTCGGGCGCACGTACGCGCTGGGCTACGAGCCCGACCTGACGGACGTGCTCCTGCACCGGCCGCGCCGCACGGTGCTGAACCCGCAGTGGAAGTGGGCGGTCTGGTACCCGCTGCGGCGGAGCGGGAAGTTCGCGGCGCTGCCCGCCGACGAGCAGCGCGTGATCCTCGCCGAGCACGGTGCGATCGGCATGTCGTACGGCGCCGGCGACTACGCCCACGACATCCGCCTGGCCTGTCACGGCCTCGACAAGAGCGACAACGACTTCGTCGTCGGCCTGGTCGGGAAGGACCTCTACCCGTTGTCGGCGCTCGTGCAGACGATGAGGAAGACGCAGCAGACCTCGCTCTACCTCGAGCGTCTCGGGCCGTTCTTCGTCGGGCGCGCCATCTGGCAGAGCGCGATGTAACACGACGATCAACACAGAGCACACGGAGCACACAGAGATTTTCTTGAAAGAAATGACTCCGCGTGCTCGGCGTGCTCTGCGTTCAACGTTGTGACAGATTCGCGGTTGGTGCGAGAGTCGGTGGACGGCGATGCTTCGTCGCCTGCTCGTACGAATAGGCGAGTTTGATGAGAGTCGGCTCGCTCCAGGCGCGGCCGAAGAACGAGAGGCCGACCGGCAGCCCGCCCACGTATCCCATCGGCACGGTGATGTGCGGATAACCTGCCACCGACGTGACGGTGGAGGGCCCGGGCGCGGCGGCCGTGCCGCCGTCGCCGTTGACGAGATCGATCAGCCAGGCGGGCCCTCCGGTTGGGGCCACCAGCGCGTCCAGTCTGTATTTCGTCATCACGGCGTCAATGCCCTGCGTTCGCGCGAGCAGATGATTCCGCGCCAGCTCGGCCTTGTACTTCTGCTCGCTCAACGGCCCCTTCTTCTCGGCCATCACCAGAATTTCCTGGCCGAAGTACCGGAGCTCCTCGCTTTGACGGGCGTTGTTGAACCCGATGACGTCGGCGAGCGAGCGCACGGGCGAGGACGGGCCGCGCGAAGCCAGGTACGCGTTGAGATCGGCCTTGAACTCGTAGAGGAGCACGTCGAACTCGCTCTCGTCGAACTTCCCGAGCGTCGGGATGTTCGCCGGGTCGACGATGACGGCGCCCTGGCGCCTCATGTCGGCGATCGCGGCTTCGGCCAGACGGTCGGCGGCGGGGCTGTAGCCGAAGAGGCGGTTGCGGACGACGCCGATGCGGGCACCGCGCAGGCCGTCGAGGCTCAGAGACGACGAGTAGTCGCGCCGCCCCTTGGTGTCCGCGTCCTTCGTCGCCACGTCGGCCGGGTCGGATCCGGCCAGCGCGCCGAGCAGCGCCGCGGCGTCGGCGACCGTCCGGGCCATGGGCCCCGCCGTGTCCTGACTGTGCGCGATCGGGATGATGCCCGTGCGGCTGACCAGGCCCAGCGTCGGCTTGATGCCGACGAGCGCGGCGTTGTTCGACGGCGAGACGATCGAACCGTCGGTTTCGGTGCCGACGGCTGCTGCGCTCAGGTTGGCGGCCACCGCGGCCCCCGAGCCGGAACTCGAACCCGACGGATTGCGGTCGAGCGCGTAGGGATTCCGCGTCTGCCCGCCTCGGCCGCTCCATCCGCTCGACGAATGCGTCGACCGGAAATTCGCCCACTCGCTGAGGTTCGTCTTGCCCAGGATCACAACGCCCGCCGCCCGCAGGCGTCCGGCGACGAACGCGTCGGCGGGGGCCGGCGCGCCGCCGAGCGCCAGCGAGCCGGCCGTCGTCATCATGCGATCGCCGGTGGCGATGTTGTCCTTGATCAGAATCGGAATGCCGTGGAGCGGCCCGCGCACGCGGCCAGCGCGGCGTTCGGCGTCGAGACCGTCGGCGATCGCCGCGGCGTCCGGGTTGACCTCGAGCACGCTGCGAAGCTCGGGCCCGCGCCTGTCGACCGAGTCAATCCGCGCCAGATACTTCTCGACCAGCGACCGCGATGTCTCCTGGCCCGTTTCCATCCGTTTCTGCAGCTCGACGATCGTCACCTCGTCGAGGTCGAACGGCGAGGGGCGCGGCGCCTGGGCCGTCAGGGATGCGATTTCCAGCGCGGCCGCGGCCGCCAGGACGATCAGAGCTTTCCGCTGATCCATGACTCTTCCTTCGTTCTCCACGCGATCACCGCAGCCCACGCGAGGCAGCCGAGCATCACGGCCGCGCCCACGAACTGCGTCAGGTTCGCGATCCGGTGATCCAGGTGCAGCGAGTTGGTCAGGAGCAGGAGGTGCTCCCAGTCGTGCCCCTCGACCTCGGCGCCCGTCTGTCCGCCGATGAGCGTCAGCTGCAGGGCCCGGGCGTCGTTGATGTAAATCGCCACGTCCATCAGGTTTTCGCCAGCCCACCAGCCCATGACGGCTGCCGCGAAGGGATTCCAGTGTGTCGTGAGGAACGCACCGGCGCAGATGAGGGGCACCACCACCTGCATCAGGCTGCCGCCGAGCGTCGTCATGAACTCGCCGAACGGCGAGAACAGGACGTGACCGGCTTCGTGAAACGGTAGATTGATCGAGTGTAAGAACGTCGCGCCGATGACGTCCTCGCGCATCGGCCACACGAGAAACAGGAACGTCCAGCGCGCCAGGAGCAGCAGGAGAACGATGCGTCCGGCGCGAACCACGTGCTAGCCGCGTGGGGCGGCGAGCGCTCCCGCCACAAACGCCTCGATGTCGGCGGCGGGGCGCGCGCCGGTGGTCCGCGCGATCTCCCGGCCGCCCCGGAACACGGCCATTGTCGGGATGGACATGACGCGGAGCCGCTGGCCGAGGTCGTCCACGGCGTCGGTGTTGACCTTGACGACCAGCAGGCGGCCGGCCTGGCGTGCCGCGACCTTCTCGATTTCGGGCGCCACCATCCGGCACGGTCCGCACCACGGTGCCCAGAAGTCCACGACGACCGGAATCGACGCCGACGCCACGAGCCGGTCGAAGTCGGCGGCGCTGGCGACATCGACGGGCAGGGAAGCGGCCGGCAACGCGGCCTTGCAGCGGCCGCACCGGGTGGTGTCGCTCAACCGGTCGTAGGCGAGGCGGTTCTTCTGCCCGCAGGACGGGCAGGCCGCGATGACACCGCGATCGTCGGTCGCCAGAGCCGTCACGCCTGGACCTTCTTCTTCTTCGCGTGCTTGGACGACTTGCCCGCCTTCGCCTTGGCCGGCGAAGCCCCGGGTTCAGCCCCGGCGATCCGATCGGCGAGCAGGCCCACGCTGATGGCGTACGCGTGCGAGCAGTTGTATTCGAGCAGCGCGTCGTAGTTGCGGTTCACCAGGAACGCGCGCGCCGGTCCGGTCACCAGCGCCGCGTCGGCCAACGCCGCCGGCAGCGAGTCGCCCGCGGCCGTGCGGACGCCGAGCGCCTGCCACGTGGCGGCGGGCAGCGCAACGGTCATGTCGCGCGTCGCGTGGCAGGTGCCGTTGCGCGAATCCACTTCGTTCGTGATCCGCCGGCGTGCGTCCGCCGAAACGGCGACCTCGCGGCCCCACGGGTCGCCGTCGATCCACCCGTGGCCCTTCATGTAGTTGGCGATCGAGGCGAAGATGTCCGACGGGGTTGCCCAGATGTCGCGCCGCCCGTCGCCGTCAAAATCCTCGGCGAACTTCAGGTAGCTCGACGGCATGAACTGCACCTGGCCCATGGCGCCGGCCCACGAGCCCTTGAGCCGCCGGAGCTCGATGTCGCCGCGGTTGAGGATGTCGAGGGCGTCGAGCAGCTCCGCGCGAAACAGCGCCGAACGGCGCGGGTCCCAGGCGAGCGTGGCGAGCGCGGCGATCGTCGGCCGGACGCCGCTGAACCGCCCGTAGTTCGACTCGAATCCCCAGATGCCGACGATGAGCGACGGGGAGACGCCGTAGCGCGCGCTGACCTGCTCCAGGAGTTCGCGGTGGCGCGCGAGCATGTTCCGGCCGGTCGCGACCGTTTTCGACGTCACGCGCTGCTCGACGTACTGGTCGAGGGACAGCACGGTTTCCGCCTGCGTGCGGTCGCGTTCGATCACGACGGCACTCGGCTCCTCGATGTGGGCGAGCGCCTCGTCGAGGATCTCGGGGCGGATGCCGCGCATCAGGGCTTCGGTGCGGATGCCGGCGAGGAACTCGGTGAACGAGGGGCGGGGGGCGTCTGGTGCGTGCAGCGCCTCGGACTGAGCGCGGGCAGCGGGCTGCAACAGCTGGGCTGCGATCAGCGCCACCATCATCCCGAGCCAGCGCCTCATCAACCTAGTTTAACAGCCGTCGGCACCGATAAGGCAGAGCTTTCGCAGCCGTGTGCGATTGCGATCACGTACGCGGCCACAGAGGCACAGAGGACACGGAGTTGACAGCATTCTTAAATAAATGTAAGACTGCTCCATTCCACATGGCTGTCAAACGCCCCCGCGTCCTGACGTTGTCCCCCAAGGAATCGCTGATTCTCGAGCTGCTGGTGCATCAGCAGGAGATGTACGGCCTGCAGCTGGTCGCGGCCTCGAGGCGCCGCCTGAAACGCGGGACCGTCTACGTCACGCTGGGGCGGATGGAAGAGAAGGGGTACATCACGTCCAGGCTCGAGGACGCGCCGCCGCAGGCCGGCGGGTTGCCGCGGCGTGTGTACGAAGCGACGCCGCTGGGGCGACGGGTGCTGACGCACTGGACCGAGGCTGGCCAGGTGCTGATGCCGGAGTTCGCCCGATGAGGCGCCCCGGCGATCGCTTGCGCACGTTCGCCGCGCGCTGGTGCAGCCCGGACACGATGACGCGGGTCATCGATCCTCTGATCGCCGACCTCCAGCTCGAACACCGGGAAGCCGCGCATGCCGGCCGGCGATGGAAGGCACGACTGGTCCGAGCCGTCGCCTGGATCGCATTCATCAAGGTCGTCGCCATCTGCCTGTCTCGGGACGGCATGTCGTCGCGCGAAACATGGGCGACCGACGGGAGAGTGCTTGGACGCGTGCTCGCCTGGTCGAGCGCCGTCATGATCGTCGTGATCGCGCTCCTCGAATTGCCCTATGTCTCTGCGTATGCGCCAGCGCTGCACGAATTGACCCCGCTGCGGTTTGCGTATCTCGTCCCCCAAGGGATCAGCCTGGCGCTGCCGATCGGCGCGACGCTAGGCGTGGTCCTGGGGCTTGGCGGCCGCGCGATCTCCAGTCGCGTGCGCGTGTTCTGTCTTGCGCTCGCCGTACTGGCCTCTGCCGCCGCCTTCGTCAATCTCGGGTGGGTCACGCCAGCTGCGAACCAGGCGTTCAGATCGCTCGAGAGCGGGCGACTCGTCGAACCGGGCATCGGCGAGTTGTCGCTCGGTCAGCTGGTTGGGGAAATCGAGAGGGTCAATCGCGACCCGGCGTTCCAGCCGTTCGGGTCTCTGCTGGCGCTCTCGTTTGCCTTTCACAATCGCATCGCGTTGTCGTTGTCCCCGCTCGTCTTCGTGTTGTTCGCCTTCTCGATGCTGTCCGTGAGCGCCATGCGGCGATGGATGCTCGTGGCCGCCGCCTGTGTCGCATTCTTCAGCTACTACATGTTCCTGTTTGGCACGAGAGCCGTGGTCTTCGAACGCGCGGCGCCGGCTTACGCCGGCGCCTGGCTCCCCAACGTGGTGCTGTGCCTGGTCGCCGCGACGCTGACCATCGTTACTCGGCGACGATCGCGCGGCCGGCGGACGGCCGTTTCATGAGCAGGACCAGCGGGATCAGCAGCAGGAAGACGATCCCCAGCGTCTGGAACAGGCCGACGAACGACACCATCGCGGCCTGACGCTGCAGCATGCCGAAGAGCGCGGCATAGGCGCGGTCCGTGGCCGTGACCACATCCGAACCCGCCGCCATGAACGCCGCCCGCATCTGCAGGAACATCGTCTGCGACGCGGGGTCGTAGGCGCTGACGTGCTCGCCGAGCGTCGCGGTCACGCGCTGCTGATTGCGGGCGATCATGGTTCCTGTCGTCGCGATGCCGATGCTGCCGCCGATGTTGCGCATCAGGTTGAACAGGCTCGTCGCGTTCCCCATCTTCTCGCGAGGAATCGGATCCATTGACACCGTGGTGAGCGGCACGAAGAGCAGCGAGAGTCCCGCGCCCTGCACGAGCTGCGGCCAGAAGATATCCCAGTAGCCGGCCTGCAGGTTCAAGTAGGAGAGCCACAGCAGCGTGCCGCCGCCGACAGTCAGTCCGATACTCAGCAGCTTTCGTGCGTCGAAGCGACCGGTCATCCAGCCCGTGAGCGGCATAAAGAAAAAAGACCCGATGCCGCGCGGCGCCATGGCGATGCCGGCCTGCAGCGACGGGTAGCCGAGCAGCGTCTGCAGCATGATTGGCAGCAGCACCAGGCTGCCGTACAGGACGAAGCCCACGACGGTCATCAGGAAGACGCCAACGGCGTACGTGCGCGCCTTGAACACCCGCAGATCGACCACGGGGTCGTCGGTGTGCAGCAGGTGCCAGATGAGCGCGGTCAGCGTGACCGCGCTGATGACGCTGAGTGTCAGGATCGTGTTCGACGAGAACCAGTCGGCTTCCTGCCCCTTGTCGAGCACGAACTGCAGCGTGCCGATGCCCACGGCCAGCATGCCGATGCCCCAGTAGTCGATCTTCCGCTTCTCGCGGCTCAGGTACGGCGGATCGAAGATGAACATCTTCGTCATCACGAGCGAGGCGATGCCGACCGGAATGTTGATGTAGAACACCCAGCGCCAGCTGTAACTGTCCGTCAGCCAGCCGCCGAGCACCGGGCCGAGGATTGGCGCGACCACGACGCCGAGCCCCCACAGGCCCATGGCCTTTCCGCGATCCTGTGGAGGGAACGACTCGAGCAGCACGGCCTGCGACAACGGCTGCAGCGCGCCGCCGGTGGCGCCCTGGACGATGCGGAAGAAGATCAGCGCCCCGAGCGTCGGCGCGAGCCCGCACAGAAACGAAGCCGCCGTGAAGCCGACGACCGAGATCATCAGCAGGTTCTTCCGGCCGAACACGCTCGCGAGCCACCCCGTCATCGGCAGGATGATGGCGTTGGCGACGAGATATGACGTCAGCGCCCAGGTGGCCTCATCGATGCTGGCCGACAGGCTGCCGGCGATGTGCGGCAGCGACACGTTGACCACGGTGGTGTCGAGCACCTCCATGAACGTGGCCAGCATCACCGAAACGGCGATGAGCCACGGGTTGATCTGTCGATGCGAATCGGTCATGACCACTCGAAATGGCAGGAAGGCAGGATTGCAGAAGTGCAGGATTTTGGACGCCTGTCCCAATCCTGCACTTCTGCAACCCTGCCATCCTGCAATGTCACCTCGTATACACCGTCGGTTCGACCGACAACCCCGGCCGCAGCAGGTGATCGGGATCCTGGCCGGGGTCCAGCAGGATCTTCACCGGCACGCGCTGTACGACCTTGACGAAGTTGCCGGTCGCGTTCTCCGGGGGCAGCAGGCTGAAGCGTGCGCCCGTCGCCGCGGCGATGCTCTCCACGTGCCCCGTGAATTCACGCCCGTCGATGGCGTCGACTTTGAGCGTGGCGCGCTGGCCCGGACGCATATGCTGCAGCTGCGTCTCCTTGAAGTTGGCCGTCACCCACACTTCGTCGAGCGCGATGATGGCCATCAGCGGCTGACCCGCCTGGACGTTCTGTCCGATCTCGACCGTCTTCCGGCTGATCACGCCCTTGACGGGGGCTTTCACGGTCGCGTGCTGCAGGTTCAACTCGGCCTGTGCCAGCACCGCGCGCGCCTGCTGCGCGTGCGCCTCGGCCGCGGCGGCGCGCGCCTCGATGGCCGAGATCTGCTGGGGCGCGGTCTGGGCGGTCCGCAACCCCGACTCGGCCGTCTTCACGCCGGCGCGCGCCTGCACCAGACGGCTCTCCGCTGTGCGAATGCCGGTCTCGGCTTCGACGACCTGGCTCTTGGCTGTCTCCACGGCCGCGCGCTGCCCCTCGGCCGCGGCGACCGCGGCGTCGTACTGCTGCTGCGATACCTCGTCCTTGGCGAGCAGCCCCTTCAGGCGTTCGACGTCGCGAGCGGACCTGGTGGCGTTGGCCTCCGCTTCGCGCACCCGGGACGAGGCGGCCGCGAGGCGCGCCCGCGCGGCCTCGACGCCCTTTTCGGCCTCGTCGATGGTCGCGTTCGCCTGTTCGATGGCGTTTTGCGCGTTGGTGACGCCGCCGGCCGCGGCCGTCGACGTGATCGGGACGTTGCTCCGGGCGGCCTGGGCGGCGGCTTCGGCATCCAGCAGTTCGGCCCGCGCCTTATCGACGGCGATCTGATAGTCGCGCGGATCGATCTCCACCAGCGTCGCGTCGGCGTCGGTCGGCTGGTTGTCCTTGACCGGCACGCGCAGGACGGTTCCGCCGACGCGCGCCGAAATCTGCGCCACGTGCGCGTCCACCTGGGCATCGTCGGTCGTTTCGCGGCCAGCCGTGCGGTACAGCCAGACGCCGACGCCGGCGACAATCGCAAGCACCACGCCGATCAGAATGCGGAATCGTGGCTGTCCGGTCCATCCCCCAGCTTGATCGGCCATCAGCGTGCGCCTCCGAGATACTGTCGAACGGCCTGCTCCGCTCCGCCGAGATCCCTGGCGAGCACGGCCTTCCCGACACCGTTCAGATAAAGCGCCGTGATGTAGCGTTCGTTGGCGACGCTCACCGCTTCCTGCGCCTGAATCACTTCGATGTTGTTGGCGACGCCGGCGGCCAGCCGATCGCGCGACTGGGCCAGCGCCGCCGTGGCCACCTCGCGCGCGCGCGTGGCCACCTGCAGCTGTTCGTTACTGGCTTCGAGGTCGAGGAACGCCGTCTTGAGGTCGTAGTAGATGCCGGCCCGAAGGTCTTCGGCCTCCGCCCGGCGGTTGCGGAGGTCGGCGTCGGCCGCGAGCAGGCGGCCCTTGACCCGTCCGCCCTGGAAAATCGGGACGCTCAGCACGCCGGCAATGGCGTATGTGTAATGGGAGTTCGGCACGCTCAGCCCGATGTCGCCGTAGTCGGCGTTCACGCGCACCGACGGCAGCGATTCGCCCTGGATGGCCGCGCGCGCGGATTCCGCGGCCTGCACGCGTTCGAGCGCTGCCTGGTAGTCGGGGCGCGACTTGTACGCGCGTTCGAGCGCTTCTTCGAATGACAGATTGGGATTCGGCACCGTCGGCAGCTCGCTGACAAGCGTGAACGGCTGTCCCAGCGGCAGGCCCATGACCCGCGCGAGCTGGAGCTTGGCCTTTTCGAACTCGTTCCGGGTGGCCGTGATGCGCTGCCGCTCGGTGCTGAGCTGCACCTCCGCGCGCAGGACGTCGATCCCGGCCACGATGCCGGCCTGACGCAGGTTCGTCGTCTGATTGTAGAGTGCCTGAGCGGTGTCGCCCTGCGCCCGCGCCGCGTCGGCGCGTGCGGAGGAGGCCAGCGTCTGCAGATAGGCGTTGGCGGCGACCAGCACCACCAGGTCGCGAGCGCTCCTGTAGCTGTGTTGCGCGGCCGCGACGTTGTGCTGTTCCGCACGGTTGTCGTTCAACGCGTGAAAGTCCAGGACGGCCTGCGACACCGAGACACGCGCGTCGAACAGGTTGAACGGACCGACGATGGGAGGGATGCCCTCGGGCAGGGGGAAGCCGTACGCGGCGAGGTTCACGACCTGGCGCGACTCCGACACGTATCCCCTGATATTCGGAAGCAGGCCGCTCATCGCCTGCTTCTGGAGGCCTCCGGCGCGCCCCATGCCATTTTCGGACAGCAGCAGCCCGAGGTTGTGCTCGAGCGCCCGATTGATGGCGTCCACAATCGAGACGGCGACCGGCTCCGACGTCGCCGTTCCGGCCGGCACGCCGCCGAGAAACGGGGATGCGCTCAGGCCCGGCTGGCGGGCCGCCGGCTCCTGTGCCGCCACCGGAGCCGGACCCATGGCCGGCGCGAACAGCAGGACCAGCGACAACAGAACAGATCTCACGGCCGATCTCTCCTTGATGTTTTCAACAGGGGTCATGACACAAGTCCCGATGACGTGGAAAGAAGACGCGCACGCTGGTGGTGGTCGTACGCCGCCCCCGACGTGGCGGAGCAGAGGTCGGTCTCTGAGCGTAACATGCCCGAGCTTTCAGGCGAGAATGGTGAACATGCCGCACCTGTTCGATCCGATGACCCTCAGGGGGCTCACGCTCGCCAACAGGGTCTTTGTCTCTCCGATGTGCGAGTACTCGAGCAGCGAGGGGTTCGCGAACGACTGGCACCTGGTGCATCTCGGGTCCCGCGCGGCTGGCGGCGCCGCGCTGACGATGACCGAAGCCACGGCGGTGACGGCGGAAGGCCGCATCACTCCGGCGGACCTGGGGATTCTGGAGCGATCGCCACGTGGACGGCCTGGCCCGTATCGTTCGGTTCGTGCGATCCCAGGGGAGCGCCGCGGCCATCCAGCTCGCGCACGCGGGCCGGAAGGCCAGCACGTCGTTGCCCTGGGAGGGTCCGCTGCGCGCCGTGCCGGCATCGGGCGGCGGATGGCAGGTGTCCGGACCCACGGCCGAGCCGTTCTCCGACGTTTACCCGCGCCCGGCCGTGCTTTCGGCCGCCGACATCGCCGCGATCGTGTCCGCGTTTGCGGCCGCGGCCCGGCGGTCCCTCGACGCCGGCTTCGACGTCGTCGAAGTCCACGCGGCGCACGGGTATCTGCTTCATGAGTTCCTGTCGCCGCTGAGCAACACGCGCGCGGACGAGTACGGCGGGTCGTTCGCGAATCGCATCAGGTTGTGCGTCGAGGTCGTCGATGCCGTACGCCACGTGTGGCCGGACGGCCGGCCCCTGTTCGTGCGCATCTCGGCGACGGATTGGACGGGCGGAGGATGGGACATCGAGCAGTCTGTCGAGCTGGCACGGGCGTTGCGCGATCGCGGCGTGGATCTGATCGATTGCTCGTCGGGCGGCAATGTCGCCGGTGCGGCGGTTCCCGTCGAGGCGGGCTATCAGGTGCCGTTCGCCGAGCGCATCCGTCGCGAGGCCGGCGTGCGGACCGGGGCGGTCGGCCTGATTACCTCGCCGCGGCAGGCGGACGAAATCGTCTCGAGCGGACGGGCGGACTGCGTCCTCCTCGCGCGCGAACTGCTGCGCGACCCGTACTGGCCGCTGCGCGCCGCCGCCGAGCTCGGGCGAACGGTGTCCTGGCCGAAACAGTACCTGCGCGCCGCGCCGCCGGACAGTCCGATGCGGGAAGCGCTTCGATAGTCGGCAGTCGGCAGTCAGTCGGCAGTCAGCAGTCGGCAGTCAGCAGTCGGCAGTCAGCAGTCGACAGTCGGACTGAGGACGAGGGACCGGGGACGGACCAGGGACCAAGAACCAAAGACCAAGGACCAGAGAGTGCACGCCCTCTTGATCGAAGACGACGACACGATTGCCGACTTCGTCGCGCGCGGCCTGCGCGAGGCGGGCTTCGCGGTCGACCGCGCCGCCGCCGGCGCCGAGGGGCTCGAGGCGGCGCTGGCGCAGAGCTACGACGTGGCCGTCGTGGATGTCATGCTGCCCGGGCGCGACGGCCTGTCGGTGATCGAGGAACTGAGGCGGAAAGGCGTCATGACGCCGGTGCTGATTCTCAGCGCGAAGCGGTCGGTGGACGATCGCGTGCGGGGCCTGCAGGCCGGAGGCGACGACTACCTGACCAAGCCGTTTGCGTTCGCGGAACTCCTGGCGCGGGTGCAGGCCCTGGTCCGGCGCGCGTCGCGCACGCCGGAGCCGACGACGCTCACGGTGGAGGATCTCGTTCTGGATCTTCTCTCACGGCGCGTCACGCGAGCCGGAACCGTCGTTGACCTGCGCCCGCGCGAGTTCGCGCTGCTCGAGTATCTGATGCGCAACGCAGGGAAGGTCGTGTCGAAGACGATGATTCTGTCCCACGTGTGGGAGTACAACTTCGATCCGCAGACCAACATCGTGGATGTCCTCGTCAGCCGCCTGCGCGACAAGATTGATCGGCCCTTCGAAACCAAACTCATTCACACTGTCCGCGGGGTGGGCTATGTCCTCCGCGCCTGAGCGCGACGGGCGTCCGCTCGTCTACGGCCTGCGGATCGGCGTCTGGTACGCGACGCTGTTCGTGGCCGGCTCGATGGCGATCGTCACGCTGACGTACCTGCTGGCGTCGGCCTCGCTCGCCCAGCGCGACCGCCAGCTGATCGACAGCAAGCTGGGCCTGTATGCGACGGCCTACGATCGCGGCGGCCTCGATGCGCTCGCCGCGACCGTGCAGGCCGAGCAGCAGACCGCGCCCGAACGGCTGTTCGTCCGCGTCGTGGATCGTGGCGCCGAGGCCATCGTGCTCAGCCAGCCGCAGGGCTGGGACGTCGCGTCGCTCGAAACCGGATCCATTCGTCTCGCCGATGGCACGCTCGTCCAGGTGGGGAAGAGCACCGAAGCGCGCGACGATCTGCTCGCGCGCTTCCGGGCGGCGCTCGGGCTCGTCACGCTGTCGGTGGTGCTCATCGCGCTGACAGGCGGCGCGATCGCCACGCAAACGGCTGTCAAGCCCATCCGTCAGCTCACGGAGGCCGTGCAGCGCATCATCGCCACCGGTCGCACCGACAGCCGCGTGCCGATCGCCGATCATCGCGACGCAATCGACGAGCTGTCGTCGCTGTTCAACGCCATGCTCGACAAGATCGAAGGCCTCGTCACCGGCATGCACGGCGCCCTCGATAACGTGTCGCACGATCTGCGCACGCCGATGACGCGCCTGCGCGCCTCGGCGGAGATGGCGCTGGCCGCGCCGCCCGACATCGGCCGCTACCGCGAAGCGCTGGCCGACTGCGTGGAGGAAGCCGACCGGGTCCTCGTCATGCTCACGACGCTGATGGACATCACCGAAGCCGAGAGCGGCGCGATGCCCCTCACGCTCGAGCCGGTGGCGCTGGCAGACATCGTGGCGCGCGCGATCGATCTCTATCGCGATACCGCCGACGCGAAGGGCGTCACGCTGGCCGCGAACGCGGCCGGCGACGTCCGCGTCCGCGTGGACCGAACCAGGTTGGAGCAGGCGGCCGCCAACCTGCTCGATAACGCCGTCAAGTACACGCCCGCGGGCGGCCGGGTGGAAGTGTCAGCCGCCCGCGAGGGCGACCGCGCCGTCCTCCGCGTCAGCGACACCGGGATGGGCATCCCGGCCGACGAGCTGCCTCGAATCTGGGACCGCCTGTTCCGAGGCGACCGGAGCCGCGCCGAACGCGGCCTCGGCCTCGGGCTCAGTCTGGTGAAGGCCGTCGTCGAGGCGCATGGGGGAACCGTTGCCGTCGACAGCGAACCTGGGCAAGGGTCAGTCTTTACGGTCTCTCTGAACCGTGAACCATGAACCTTGAACCGCGAGTATTTCTCGCTACGGCACCAGACTGAGCTGTCCCCGCGCAGCGCCACCCGGGTTCAACGCTGTACTGACGTTGAAATAGAAACGGCCAGGGTTGGCGATGATCTGGTTCGCAACGTCCACCGGACTCACCGGAAACCCGCTCTTCACATATGAACCGGAGCCGTTTGGCATTGTGACTTCGCCGGCGGAGGGAACCATGGAGACCACGACCCCGCCGGTCGCGTCTGCGACTCCCTGATGAATGTGAGCGAGAGTCAGGACGGTCCCCGGCGGAAATCCGGTAAACGTCGCCGTGACGTCGAAGGTCGCGGCCGTAATTGTGCCCGCCGCGTCCCTTGTCGTATTCAATGTCAGGGTGGCGGTCCCGGCGGCGCCCGACTCCGCGTTCGTGACCGGCGGCACTTCTTTGCTCGCCGACAGCGCTGCGGTGTAGACGAACTTGTTCGTCGGCGGCGCAGCGGTCGGCGGATCGGGTTTCGCCAGCGACGACGTGCACCCGGCCGCCACCAGGCTGATCGCAACGGCAAGAATCGCGTAACGCGGCATTAACGCTCTCCTTATGCCCGCGATATTACACCTCGCGCCCGCGAGCAGGGCCTCAAACCTTTCCTCTTTGTAATGTTGCTGTCACGACCCCGACAGGTGGTGCGTCGTCCAATAGATCAGCAGTCACTCTTCTGAAAGGACGAAGCACCATGAGCACGCGACGTTTCAGCATTCGGACAGGTCTGGCCGTGCTGGCCGCGGCATTCCTGATCGGCGGCGCCGCCTGGCACACGCTGGCGGCGGCCAGTCAGCAGTCGGCAGTCGGCAGTCGGCAGTCAGCAGTCGGCAGTCAGCAGTCCGCAGTCGGCAGTCCGCAGTCGGGAGTTGCAGGTCGTATTCCAGGTGGACGCGATTCGTACGCGGACATCGTCAAGATCGTGGCGCCGGCCGTCGTCACGATTCGAGTCGAAAGCAAGGCCAGGGTGTCGCCGACACAGTTTCAGTTCGAGGGCGACGACTTCTTTCGCCGCTTCTTCGGCGGCGACGACGACGACAGTTCGCGCGGCCCGCGGCAGCGGGTCGTCCCGCGAAGCTTTCGTCAGCGCGGCCTCGGGTCAGGCGTGGTTGTCACGAACGACGGCTACATCCTGACCAACAACCACGTCGTCGACGGCGCGGACAAGATCCACATCGATCTGGCCGACGGACGCACGCTCGAGGCGACGGTCATCGGCACGGACAAGCCGAGCGACCTCGCGCTCGTGAAGGTGAATGCCACAGGTCTGCAGACGGCGCCGCTCGGCAACTCGGACAGCGCGCAGATTGGCGACGTCGTGCTCGCGATTGGAAACCCGCTGGGCGTCGGCCAGACCGTGACGATGGGGATCGTCAGCGCGAAGGGCCGTTCGACCGGTTCGGGCGATGGCGACGGCAACCGCAGTTATCAGGACTTCCTGCAGACCGATGCGCCGATCAACCACGGCAACTCCGGCGGCGCCCTCGTGAACACCAGAGGCGAAGTGATTGGGATCAACGCCGAAATGCTCTCGCCGGTCGACGCGAATATCGGCATTGGCTTCGCGATTCCGTCCAATATGGCGCGCCGGGTCATGGACGATCTGCGCAAGGACGGCCGTGTCCGCCGCGCGCAGTTGGGTGTTGAAGTGCAGCCGGTGACATCGGATCTCGCGGAGAGCCTGGGCCTCAAGCATGTCGGCGGTGTGATCATCAGAAAGGTGTCGCCCGACAGCGCCGCCGATCGGGCAGGGCTGAAGCGCGGGGACGTGATCCAGTCGTTCAACGGCCAGGCCGTGACCGATTTCAACGGCCTCCGCAACCACGTCGCCGATGCGCAACCGGGGTCGAACGCCACCGTGGGGATCGTTCGCGATGGCGCCGACAAGACGATTCCGGTCAAGCTGGACGAGGCGGAGGTCAGCAAGCGGGCGGCGCGGAGTACCGAGCCGGCGAGCGTCGACAAGGGCGCGCTGGGCATCGGCGTCGAGCGCAGCTCGAAGGGCCTTGTGATCACGCAGGTGAATCCTGACAGCCGGGCCGCCGAGGCGGGGCTCGAGGAGGGCGACGTGATCCTCGAGGTGAACCGGCAGGCGGTGCAGTCGGCCGACGACCTTCGCGCTGCGGTTCGGAAGACGACCGATCGTCCTGTGCTGCTGCTCGTCGAACGCGAGGGCCGCAGCCTGTTCGTCACGATTAAGCCTACGGCTTAGTCAGCAGTCAGCAGTCGGCAGTCGGCAGTCGGCAGTCCGGCAGTCGGCAGTCCGCAGTCGGCAGTCGCGAGGGCCTCGGGTAGACTCTCGGGCCATGACTGCGGACCGCCGACCGCTGACTGCCGATTGTTGTGTTGCTGGATGCGGTCCGGCCGGCGCCATGCTTGGGTACCTGCTCGCTCGGGCCGGCATTCGCGTGGTCGTCCTCGAGAAGCACGACGACTTTCTCCGCGATTTCCGCGGCGACACCATCCACCCGTCGGTACTCGAAATCCTCGACGAGCTCGGCCTGGCCGAGGCGTTCCTCGCCCTTCCCCACAGCAAGGCCGGCAACATCGGCGGGCGCACGACAGCGGGGCAAACCATCGGCTTCACCTTCGAACGGCTGCCGACGAAATTTCCGTACATCGTGTTCGTGCCGCAATGGGACTTCCTGGAATTCATCACGCACGAGGCCTCGCGATTCCCGTCGTTCACGCTGGTGAGAAGCGCCGAGGTCCTCGATTTGCTGCAGCGGGACGGCGTCGTCGCCGGCGTCCGCTATCGCGATGCGGCCGGCGAACACGACCTGACGGCGCTCCTGACCGTCGGAGCGGACGGCCGGTCGGCGCGCACCCGCGAGGCCGCGGGGCTCCCGCTCGTCGAAACGTCGCCGCCGATGGACGTCCTGTGGTTCAGGCTGCCGCGGCATGCCGATGAGCCGCGTGCCATAGCCGGACGGCTCGGCGTGGGCCGGGTGCTGGTGATGCTCGACCGCGGCGACTACTGGCAGATCGCGTTCGTCATCGCGAAGGGCACGGCCAGCACGATTCGGGCAGAGGGCCTGGAGCCCTTCCGGCAGGAGGTCGCCAGGGTCGCGCCGGAGCTCTCCGATCGTGTCGCGGGCATTACCGACTGGGAGCAGGTGAAGCTGCTGACCGTTCGCGCGGACCGCCTTGTGACCTGGCACAAGCCAGGGTATCTGGCGATCGGCGACGCCGCGCACGCCATGTCCCCGATCGGCGGCCTCGGCATCAACGTCGCGATCCAGGACGCGGTGGCGGCCGCGAACGTCCTGTGGCGGCCGCTCTCGGAGAGTCGCGTCACCGAGGCCGACCTGGCTGAAGTGCAGCGGCGGCGCGAGCGGCCCGTGCGCTGGCTTCAGACATTCCAGTCGGTCGTCCAGAACCGCTTCCTGGGACCGGCGCTCGCTTCGTCTGAAACCCCGTCGATCCCGCTCGTGATCCGCGTCCTGTCGCGGATCCCGATTCTGCGAGACATTCCCCCACGGCTCATCGCGTTCGGCATCGGCCGGCCGCACGTCGAAAGCCCGGAGGCGCCTTTGGCGTAGTCAGCAGTCGGCAGTCCGCAGTCGGCAGTCAGCAGTAGGCAGTCACAATCGCTCAACCCCGACTGGTGCGGTCCTCTTGTTCCAGATGCCTGATCAAACCCGTCAACATTCTTGCCATCTCGTCGTACCGATCCGAGTGTGTTGAGCGTTCGGGTTCGGTGATGTGCCCTCGTAGCCGGGCAACCGACAGGTGGGCGCGTATCTCCTTCGTTGTGCCACGGGCGATGTACAGGTAGTGGGCAAAATGGCGGTCGGTTTTCTGTCCGAATCCTTCCGCGATGTGAGCTGGAACCCGCCCTGCCGCCGCCCGCAGTTGTCGCTGAAGCTCCCAGTCGCCGGCTTGCTCGATGCGGGTCGTGATTGCAGAAATTGCCTCGGCCTCAGTCAGGGCCTTCTGATAAACGAGCAATTCCTCGACGCAGGACGCCACCACGTTGCTGATCAAGCACGTCTTGTTCCCGACTGCCGACCGCTGCCGACTGCGGACTGCGGACTGCTGACTGCCGACTGCTGACTGCCGACTGCCGACTGTCCGCCGCTTACAGATCTGTACTCGGGCCTCTCCGTCAGTTTCCCCGAATAATGGGCGAGTGAACGGAACCGCCGTGGGCGCCGTCTTGCTTCCGGACATCGCATGAATGATTGGGTGGCCCGCTGGCCGGACCGTCTTGTGAGCGCCGTTCCCGAACTCGACCGCGAGTTCGAGGAGCGTGTGGGCGACTCGTCCCGCCTGGCGTTCGGCATCGCGTACGGCGTGCTGCGGAACCGCGAGGACGCCGAAGAAATCGCGCAGGAAGCGTTCGCTCGAGCCTATCGCCGCATTGGCCAGCTGAAGGACCGTCAGCGTTTCCGCGCGTGGCTCTCGCGGATGACCTGGCGTCTGGCGATCGATCGCTGGCGGGCGGATCGGCGCCGGCAGGCGCGCGAGCAGGTGGACCCCGGTATCTGGCGTCCGAGCACCGAAGAGGTTGCCGTGACGCGCGAGCGGGCGCGGCATGTCTGGCTCGCCATCGACGGTCTGCCCGAGAAGCTCCGCATCGTCATGGTCCTGTCGGCTATCGAAGGCCATGACACGCGCGAAGTCGCGTCGCTGCTGGACATCCCCGAAGGCACCGTGCGGTCGCGGCTCTTCCTGGGCCGGCGCCAGTTGGCTGAGAGGCTCCGATGGCTTGTGACCGATTCACCGGAGAGCTGAACGACCACGCCGTCGGCGCGCCGCTCGGACCGGCCGCGGCCGCGCATCTGGCGACGTGCTCGTCCTGCCAGCTGCGGCTGGAGCAGGAGACGCGCCTCATGGCGACGATCGATTTCGCCATCGAGCAGGTCGGAAGCGCCAGGCCGGCAGGCGACTTCCCGGTTCGTGTGCGGGAGAAGGCGAGCGTTCGGATCCAATCCGGGCGCGGCCGATGGCTGCTGGCAACCGCGACGGTCGCGGCGGCGGCCGTGCTGGTCGCGATCGCGCTCGACGTGCGCTCATCCCGGCGGGCCGCCGGCGCATCGCAGTACGCGCTACACGTGACCGTCACCGGGAAGCCGCCGGCTGATGTCCCGGCGGAAGCGACGCCACCGACGGCTGTGGCCGAACAGCCGGCGCGGAATCCGGTGACGCGTCCAGATGTCCGCACCGTCCCGGGCAGAAACGATCGTCGCGATGCTGAAGTGCTCGTGCCGTCGGGACAACCGCAGGTCATCGCGCGGCTGCTCGCCTCGCTGGGTGGTCAGGAGCCCGGTGTCGCCTCGCAGCTGGTTGGGCGGGCGGTCACGCGAGCAGGCGTCGATCAGTCAGCCGAGGCACCGGTTTCCGTCGCTCCGATCCGGATTGACGCCGTCGATATTCCTGAACTGCGGGCGCCCGAACCCGTTCGCGCAAACTGAGGAGTCCCTTCGTGAATCGAATCATTCCGGTCGTGCTTGGAGCCCTGTTTCTCGCGCTGCCTCGGCCGGGCGTTGCACAAGAGGTCCCGGCGGGCGCCCCGTCCACGCCCTTGCGCGTGCAGGTGACGATTTCACGCTACGAAGGCGAGCGGAAGGTGGCGACGATGCCGTATTCGCTGCTCGTGAATGCCGGTGATCGCGACAATCGGGTCGCGTTGCGAATCGGTGTTGCCGTGCCTATCGCGAACGCCGGCAAGGATGGGCCGGTCGTGACGGTGCACGACATCGGGACGAACATGGACTGCACGGCCACGCCCGCCGACCAGGGGCGTTTCCGCATCACGCTGGCGCTCAACTACAGCTCGGTCTATGAGAGCGACCAGCGTCATCTGCAGGCGACGCCGCCGCGGCCCGGCGACAGCACGCAGCTCGTGCGCTCGTTCACGACGAGCTTCTCGATGCTGTTGCGCAATGGCGAGAGCGGACAGTCTCTGGCCGCCACCGATCCCGTCACCGGAGAGGTGATGAAGATCGATGTGTCGCTGACCGTCCTGAAGTAGGCCGCCCATGTGGTTCCAGCTCCTGACCGGCCGGGAGCAGCTGCTCGACCGTGTGCTCGGCGACGAACCGGCCACCCCGATCTTCGGGCAGCTGCTGGTCGTGATGGTGGCCGGCGCGGCGCTCTACGGCGCCGCACTCGGATCGTGGCATGGCGCCCGCCTGGCGGCTTACGACGCCCTCAAGCTGCCGCTCGTCCTGCTGCTGACGTCGGCGTTCACGGTGCTCTTCAGCTGGGTCGTGTCGCGAGCCCTCGGCCTGTCCCTGCAGTTCTCACACGTGGCGATCCTGACGTTTACGGGGCTGGCCACGGCCGCGGTGCTGCTCGCCTCGCTGACGCCGATCGCATGGTTCTTTACCTGGTGCGCTCCGCGTCCCGACGCGTCGGCGCGCGCGACGCACAACGAGCTGTACCTCTTTCACACGGCGTTCGTAGCGATGTGCGGCGTCGGCGGCACGCACACGCTCTGGCGGGCCATGCTCCGGCTGCCGCACCCGCGCCGTGTCGTCGCCTCAGCGTACGTCCTGTGGCTCCTGGCGTACGCGCTGGTGGGCGGCGAGATGGCGTGGGCACTCCGGCCGTTCGTCGGCAGCGTGAGCCCGGAGCATCCGCTGGTCTTTCTCCGCGAGGACGCACTGACCGGCAATGTTTACGAATTCATCGGTACCGACATCGCTCCCTACTTGTGGTCGCGGTAGCCGGGCAGGAAGGATGGCCATGACTGGTCACAACGAGATCGTCGCCGTGGAACCGCGAGGAGTCATCGGGACGCTCGACGAGCTGCTCCGGCGGCCGATGGCCGGAACAGAACGCGCTCAGGCTGGCGCGTCCGTTCGCGCGTGGACCCTTCGCGTGCTCGCAGGATCCGTGGCGTGCTGGGGCCTCTATGGCGCCGCCAGCGGCTTCTTCCAAGGCGGCGCGCAGGTGGCGATTGCCGCCGCGAAGGCCCCGATCATCATGCTCGCGACCGCCGCGCTGTGCGTGCCCAGCCTCTATGTCTTTGGCCTTCTGGCCGGCGCGTCGCTGACGCGCCAGCGGCTCGCGGTGGTCCTTGCCGGGTTTCTCGGCCTGGTCGGCCTCGTGCTCGTCGGGCTGCTGCCGATTGGCTGGCTGTTTTCCGTCAGCAGCACTTCACTGTCCTTCGTCGTCTGGCTTCACCTTCTCTTGTGGGGCCTCGCACTCGTCTTCGGGGGACGATTCCTCAGCGCGGCGCTTCCAGAGGTGCCCTCCGGCGCGGTGCTGCTCTGGCTGACTCTGTTCTGCGTGGTGTCGTTTCAGGTCGTCACGTTCATGCGGCCCGTGTTGTGGCGCGCGCCAGGCGCTCCGGTTGTCGAGGAAGGCAAGCTGTTCTTCCTCGATCATTTCAGCGCTGTCCAGAAGTGAGAGGGACGAGTCTCATGACCACGTGGAAGAAAGCATTCCGGTATCTCTGGCGTGTGAATGCCATCTTGATCCTCGTCGCCGCAGGCGCCGTGACCTTCGGGGTGGTCGCCTACCTGGTGAGCGAAGTGGCCGGGAGGGCGGCCGTCCGGCGAGAAGCCGAAGCCGCTCCTCCTGTTTCCGGTGCGAAGGCCGACTTCCGGACGTCGTTGTCCCAGCCATCGTTCGTGGCTGGAACAGCGGTGATGCGAGCGCATTTGTACCGGCTTAACGGGGGCGGCGCTTTCAGCAGTGGGAGCAGCGAGATCCGGAACATTCTGTTCATCCAACCCGGGGAGAAGGCCGCGCGCTGGCTGCTCGGAGACGACCAGCATGTCATCGAGACGACTGATCTCGCCGAAGGAGACGACTACTCGAGGGCGCGCCGGACGGTTGCGACGGCCGTTCTCGTGAGACCGGCGGAGGGCGACGGTGACGTCGCCGGGGGAAAGGTCCTGCTGGTCGATCCGCCAGGAAAACGCATCGTGGACGCGGCCAATGGCGTGAGGAAGATTCAGATGGCAACCCTCAGAAGCGACGAAATCACGTTGCTCTACGAACGCGACCGCCGCCTGGTCCTCGCAACGTTCGATGCCGGCACCTTCGCCAGACGCGGCGAGCAGGAAATCGAGGTGCCGTTGCTGAAGTAACGTGGCCACCGACTGCCGACTGCCGACTGCCGACTGCCGACTGCGGACTGCCGACTGCGGACTGCCGACTGCGGACTGCCGACTGCGGACTGATCGTGCATAATCTCCCGCCATGGACCTCAAAGATCTCCGAACCCTTCTCGACTACCACTACTGGGCCCGCGACGTGATCTTCGACGCGGTCGCCCCGCTGTCGCCCGAGCAGTTCACCCGCCAGGTGGACAGCAGCTTCAAGTCTGTCCGCGACACGGTCGCGCACATCTACGCTGCGGACTGGATCTGGTACACGCGGTGGATGGGCGAGTCGCCGTCCGGGCTGATTGCGTACGACTCGTTTCCGGACGTCGAGTCCATCCGCAGGGCGTGGGGGGATCTCGAGGGGAAGGTCCGCGCGTTCGTGGACGGCCTAGGCGAAGCCGGCGTCTCGCGCGTGTTCGAGTACAAGCTGCTCAGCGGCGCGACGGGCAGGTCACCGTTTTCGGAGATGCTCTCGCACGTTGTCAACCACGGGAGCTACCATCGCGGGCAGGTGACGACGCTGCTGCGGCAATTGGGGGCCGCGCCGCCGAAGAGCACCGACATGATCACGTTCTACAGACTGCGATCGTGAGGGCAGGCAGGGCGGGCGGGGCAGGCGCGGCACGCAGGGAGGCGGACCGGGCGGCTAGGTCGGGCCGGCAAAGTCGCGCAGGAAGAGAACGTCCCGCGAAACGCGCAGACACTCGTGCCTGACCTGCGGGCCCCGCCCGGCTTGCCAGCCCCGCCTGCCTACTTCCGTGCGGACGGCGTGAGCGTCGCTTCCTTGCGTTCGCCGTTTCGCATATACGCGACCTTCGCGGGCTGGCCGACCTTCAGCAGTTCGAGCGCGTATGTGTAGTCGTAGATATTCGTGATCGTCTGGCCGGCGATTTCGACGATCACATCGCCCTTCTGAAGACCCGCTTGTTCGGCGGGACCGCCGCCGACCACGCCGCCAAGCAGCAGTCCCTTCGCGTCGGACGCATAGTCGGGAATGGTACCGGTGAAGATCCGGATGCCCGTGCGGCTGGTGCCACCCTGGTTCTGCGGCTCGACCTTCGTGAACGCCGGCGCGTCCGGCGAGGCGTCCAGCCGCCGGATGATCGCGGCGGCGAATTCGACGATCCGCTCGAGATCGTCGTACTCGATCTTGTCCGCCGTGTCGCTGGGCTTGTGGTAGTCCACGTGCGAGCCGGTGAAGAAGTTCAGGCTCGGCACGCTTGCCAGGTTGAACGTCTGCACGTCGGTCGGCTGATACGGGTCGGCCTGCACCCGCAGATCGAAGCCCGCCTTCACGTTGGCCTGCTCGACCAGCCTGTCCCACACCGGGCTCGACCCGCTGGCCTGGACGTTGAGCTTGTTGTCCTGCATGCGGCCGACCATGTCGAAGTTCAGGTACGCCGCGATGTCGGCGAGCGGCAGCGGCGGCTTCGACGCGAACGACGCGGATCCCAGGAGCCCGAGTTCTTCACCCGACCAGAAGTTGAGCACGAGGTTCCGTCGCCGCTGTTCCCTGGAGAAGGTCTCTCCGACGGCCAGCACCGCGGCCGTACCGGAGGCGTTGTCGTCGGCTCCCCCGTGCACGTGTCCCTGTTCCTCTTTCGACGCCAGCGACAGGCCGTTGTCGCCCCGGCCGAGGTGGTCGTAGTGCGCGCCGAGGGCAATCCACGGCTTGGGTCCCCGCGGCGCCGGCGCGGTCGCGGGCAGATAGGCGGAGATGTTCCGCCCGGTGCGCGTCTCGCGCACCACGTCGGCGTGCACTCTCACGTTTGCTCCCGTCAGCGTGAAGCCCGCGACGTGCGGGTTGCCGGAGTCGAGCGTCTTCTGCGCGTCCTTCAGATTCTTGTCGGGCACGACGGCGAACAGCTGGTTCGCCAGGTCGCCTGTGATGCTGAGCGCGAGGATGCCGGATCCGGCGATCGCCGTGTCGAACGTCATCGGAATCAGCTCGCCGGCGTTCGGCGAGCTCGGTCCGGCGACGACCAGCATCGCCTTCGCGCCGCGCTGGCGGGCCGCCATCGCCTTGTATCGCAGATCGGCATAGCGGGCGAGGATGCCCTTCGTTTTGCGGTCGGCGTCCTCGGGGAAGTACCGGAGGACGAGCACGACTTTGTCCTTGACGTCGAGCCCGGCGTAGCTGTCGTAGCCGAAATCCTGGCCGTCGGGCACGACGATGCCGTAGCCCGCGAAGACGACGGGCCCCTCTGCGTCGCCGTTGTCCGAGAAGGACAGCGCTCGCGCGCTGGCGCCAGGGCCCTGACCTGGTACGAAGCCGGTGGTGACGCCATCTCGAGGAGGAAGCGTGATGCTGACGCCCACCCTCGATCCGCCGTCCTTGGTGCCGGCCGTGAACTCGAACGGCGTCTCGAAGCCGTCGCGGCCCGGCAGCGGCTTCGCGCCGATGCGCTGCAGCTCCGAGACGATGAACTGGCGGGCGAGGGCTTCGCCTTCCGAGCCGGTCATGCGGCCGCCGAAACGCTCCGACGCCAGCGTTTGCACGGTGGTGCGGAGCCGCGCGGTGTCGGCGGTGGGATGGCCGACGGCCGCGGCCGTCAGCGCGATTGCCAGCAGCGCAGATCGATGAGTCATCGCTTTGCACCCGGTTTCTTGAGCGGCGCGGCGGCGAGCGCCTCGAGCGCCTTCTCGTGGTTCCATTGCGCCAGGAACAGCTGCCCGGCGGAGCCGCCGCCACGCGACGACGTCCACGCGAGCTGCTTGCCGTCAGGCGACGGCACGGGCAGCCCGTCGAAGCCCGGCGAATACGTGACCTGCACCGGCTCCTTCGTGCCGGCCGCGTCCACCATGAACAGCTCGAAGTTGTCGAACCCCAGTTTGTTCGACGCGAAGATGAAGTACTGGCCGGACGGGTGCTCGTACGGCGCCCAGCTCATCGCGCCGAAGTCCGTGATCTGCCGCTGATCCGTCCCGTCCGGCTTCATCGTCCAGACGTCGGCGATGAGGCCCGTCACGTCGAAGCGGCGCCAGACGATGCGTGACCCGTCGTGCGTGAAGAAGGGGCCGCCGTCGTAGCCGGCGACGTTCGTGAGCCGCCGCTGGCCCGAGCCGTCCGCCTTCATGATGTAGATCTCGGCGAAGTAGCTCGGGTCGGTTTCGAGCTGCTTCTTCTCGACGTCCGACAGCGTCCGGTTGTACGCGTCGCGCATCGACGTGAACGCGATCCATTGCCCGTCTGGCGAGTAGCTGCCCTCCGCGTCGTACCCCTTCGCCGTCGTCAGCCGCGTCAGTTTGCCGGTGCGGCCCCCATGGACGTAGATGTCCATCTCGGGGTCGTAATCCCAGGAATAGCGGCGTTCCTTACCCGAGGCGCGGAACGCATTCTCCTCGTCCTGGTACTGCTTCGATTTCGGATCGGCGTGCGTGGAGGCGAACTCGATGTCGCCGTCTGGACCCGGCCGGAAGAACGCGCACGTCGTCTTTCCCAGGCCAGGCGAGATCCGCTTCGTCTCACCGCTGTCCAGATCGAGCGAATAGATCTGGTAGAAGGGATTGCCGGGCTCCCGTTCGCTCTGGAACACGAGGCGCTTGCCGTCGGGCGACCAGTAACCCTCGCCGGCGCGCTTCCCCTCGACCGTCAGGCGCCGGATCCGTGACAGGAAATCGCGTTCCCCGAAGTCCGCCGACGCGGGCAGCGTTAACAAGAGGATGGCGAGTGGTAGCGCAGTACGCAGTTTGATCAGCATCGGGACAGGTGGAGTCTCGCATTATCTACCATGACATCGGCGGCATCGCCCTCGCCGCCACCCACGTGTGACCGGAAGTGTCATAGGACAAAAAATGACAACGTGTTCCGTTTAGTGGCACCAGGCCGTCAGGACTGAACACGGCAGACCAAAGCCTATGTTGTTAGTAAGTTACTGCCTTGCGTGCAGCCGATTTGCCAGAATTTCATGGTTCTTTGTGGGACAGAGACGACGCAATGTTCGGCTCGTCCGACAAGCCGTAAGTGACTTACCGGTAGCGAGTTAGCGACCAGGTGGCCGCCCGTGTTTCTCTGGCCGTGCCCTTGCACCAAGGGGAGCGGCACATGAGTCTCGGCCTGCGGCAACCGGTCGTTTCGCTGACGGACGCGTCGGACATCGCGTGGGGTGGCCTGTAATGGACAAGCTCCCCCTGGGCCGTCCGCACGACGTCGCCGCTCCGCGAGCCGTGGTTACGGCGCCGGCCTCCACGGCGGTCGTGACGACCGACTGGCGCGACGCGCTTCCCGTCCTGAACGGCACGAACATCACGCTGCGCGAGATGCGCGCGTCGGATGCTCCCTCCCTGTTCGCGCTGCTGACGACGGAAGAAGTCGCGAGGTTCATTTCGCCGCCGCCGGGCACCGTCGAAGGCTTCGAGCGGTTCATCGTCTGGGCGGCGCGGCAGCGCGCGGCCGGCGCCTATGCCTGCTTTGCCGTCACGCTCGTCGACACCGACCTGGCCGTCGGCATCTTCCAGCTCCGCTCGACGGAGCCGGGATTCGCGACCGCGGAGTGGGGTTTCGCGCTCGGGTCGCCGTTCTGGGGCACCGGCCTCTTCGAGAAGGGGGCGAGGCTCGTGATGGAGTTCGCGTTCGAGACGGTCGGCGTGCACCGGCTCGAGGCGCGCGCGGCGGTCAGGAACGGCCGCGGCAACGGGGCGCTGCGCAAGATCGGCGCGGTGCAGGAGGGTATCCTTCGCAAATCATTCCTGCGCGACGGCGAGTATCTCGATCAGATGCTCTGGACCGTGCTCGACGAAGACTGGCGGGCCAAAGCCATCTGGGGCGGCGGCCGGATGATCCTGCACTAGCGGCTGTTGAGCGCCGGCGGCCGCCATCCTTGCGTTTCACGATCCGCCCGCTTCCTGTCGGCCCAGGCCAGCGCCTCTTCGCCCGTTTCGAAGACGCGGGTCACGACGGCTTCGCCGTCGCTCGTCAGGTCGATCTCGATGCCGTAGGGAGCCAGGCGCGCGCGGCACGCCGCTTCGCGGCCGTCGCGGTGGAGGGTCCAGAGGATGGTCGGAACGTCTTCCATCAGGACTTGCCGCCGAGCTGGCGGATCAGATCGTGGGGGTCGAACGTGATGCTGGAAAAGGTGATCTTGCCGCCCCGGATTTCGAGGAGTTCGCGAAACCGGAGCGTCGCCTTGACGCCCGACGCCTTGAACACGCCGTAGCCGCCCATGTTGAAGTCGCCTTCGTGCGTGCCGGTGCCGATGATGTCTACCTCGCAAATTGTATCGCCGCGCTGTTCGACGTGGTCGATGTGCAACTGGCTGTCAGGAAAGGCCCGGACCCACTCGTTCACGAGATCGAGGTAGCCCTGACGTCCGTGTCTGATCTGGCCAAACGGGGGGTGCTCGAGGACGCAGTCCTCCGAGAAGAGCTCTGCCCCGTCGGCGAAACGCCGCTGGTTGAAGCAGTCGTAATGCTTGCGGATGAGGAGATGAGCCACTTCCACGGGCCGGACAGCTACACAGCGTATCACGCCCCTCGCGTCCCATGACCAGGCCCGACACGCTCCGGAACCAGCCTCCCGCGGCGCGCGTCTTCGTTGCGGCCGTCGTGTTGGCCGGCGGCGCGCTGCTCGTCGCGTCCACCTGGCGCGGATCGCTGGAACGGCCGCTCCTGCTCGGATCGCTGCTGCTACTGTCGGCCTTTGCCAACACCATAAAGATCAAGCTCCCGGTCGGACGTTCGGTGTCCTCGCTGTCGCCGGGGTTCGCCGTGAATTTCGGTTCGCTGCTCCTGCTGGGTCCGGGCGCGGCGATATGGGTGACCGCGGCAGGGGGCTGGGCGCAGTGCACGTTCAACGTCTGGGTACGCAACCCGTGGTACCGGACGCTCTTCAGCGTGTCGTCTCTCATCCTCTCGATGGAACTAGGCGGGCGCGTGCTCGCCTGGACGGGCGGCGCGGGCGGCCAGGGCCGTCTCGTCGTCACGTCCATTGCCGCCTCGGCGCTCGCGTACTTTCTGTGCAACTCGTTGCTCGTGGCCACCGCTGTCGCGCTGTCCACGCGGCGGTCGCTGCTGCGGGTGTGGGATCAGGAGTATCTCTGGGGCGCGCCCAACTACTTCGTCGGAGCGTTCGTGGCCGCGATCATCGTCCCCGGCGTGGACTCCTGGGGGTACGGCACGCTTGCGCTGCTCGTGCCGCTGTTCCTGACGCACCGCCTCTACAAGGTCTATCTCGGGCGCATGGACGACGAACAGCGCCATGTCCGCGAGTTGTCGGAGATGCACCTGGCGACCGTCGAAGCACTGGCCATGGCGATTGAGGCGAAGGACGCGACCGCGGGGAGTCATGTCCGGCGCGTGCAGTATTACGCCACCGAGCTCGGCCGTGCGCTCGACCTGCGCGAGGAGCTCATCGAAGGCGTGCGCATTGCGGCGTTGCTGCACGACATCGGCAAGCTCGGCGTGCCCGATCACCTGCTGGCGAAATCGGGGCCGCTGACGCCCGAGGAGTTTGCCCGCGTGTGCCGCTATCCTGAAATCGGCGCGGACATCGTGTCGGCCGTTCCGTTTCCGTATCCGGTCGCGCCGTTCATCCGCCACCACCACGAGCGATGGGACGGCACGGGTTATCCGGACATGATCGGCGGCGATCAGATTCCGCTCGGCGCGCGCATCATCGCGATCGCCGAACGGTTCGACGCCCTGCGCAGCGAGCGGCCGTACCGTCCGCCGTTGTCGCCGGCCGAAGCGATCGCCCACATCAGACACGAGGCCGGCACCAGCCTCGACCCGGACCTCGTGGCGAAGTTCATCGAGATCCTGCCGGTCATCGAGGCAAAGGCCGCCGAGGGCGATCGCCGCGATCCGGTGCTCGACAATATCTCCGAAGCGCAGGGCGAGCTGTACGAACTGTTCGAGCGCGCGCAGGCCGACTCACACACCGATGCCCTCACGGAACTGCCGAACCGCCGGTTCGTGGAAGCCCACATGGCGCGCGAGCTGGCGCGCGCGCAGCACAGCGGATCGGGCCTGGCCGTCCTCGCGATCGACCTGAACGACTTCAAGGCGATCAACGATCGGCTGGGCCACGGCGCCGGCGACGTCGTGCTGAAGGCCGTGGCGCAGTGCCTGCGCCGTGGCCTGCGTCCGCACGACATCTGCGCCCGCCACGGCGGGGACGAGTTCGTCGTCGTCCTGTCAGGGGCTGCGTCGGAAATCGCGGGCCTGAAGACCGTCGAGCTGGCACAGGCCGTCGACGGCCTCGCGATAGACGTCGGCGGCCGCGAACCCCTGCGCGTCAGCGTCAGCATCGGCGCCGCCGTCTATCCAGCCGACGGCGTCACGTTCGGCGATCTGTTTGCCGCGGCCGACGCGCGCATGTACAAGAACAAGGTTCACCTGCGCGCGCTCACGGGTAGCGAACACGAATCTGGTCATTTGGTCGTCTAGTCATCTGGTCATCGTTTGATCATTTCCAAATTGGATCAATTGATCAGCGATGACCAGATGACCAAATGATCAGATGACCAGATTCGTCAGAAGGTCAGGCGCACTCCGACATGTGCGGCCGACGGTGGCTGGATGGCAGTGATGTAGCGGAACGTCGGGCCCGTCACGACGCGTTCTTCGACTTCGTAGCCGAGGTTGAAGAGGTTGTACCAGTCGAGGATGGCGTCGATCCGCGTGCGCCCGGCCGAGAACCCCTTCTGCAGCCGCAGATCGAACGTGCCGGTGAAGCTGAAGCGCGCGTCGCCCGCGGGATACGCGCGCACCACGTCCGTGCCCTGGTTGAGACCCGGGACGACGGTGACGCGGGAAAAGGGCTGACCATCCTGATAGCGCGCGATGAGGCCGATGTTCACGCCGTGCGCGAAGCGATAGACGGATGCCAGCTTGATTGTGAACGCGCGATCGAAAAACAGGCGCCCGCGCGCGTTCGTGGTCGCGTTGGGGTCCGTGAACACCTCGCCGGCCGGGCCCGGATCGTTCTCGTCGACGTGGAACCCGCGGTTGGCGCCCAGGCCCTCGGTCTGGCTTGCGGTCGCCCCGAACAGGAACGTCCACGCCCCCGTCGCGATGTCGCCGCTGAGGACGACGCCGCTGAACGTCGCCGCCTCCTCCGACGCGTTGTTGGTGAGCAGGTACTGATCGCGGCCAAAGCTCGACGGTAGGCGGTTGTAGACCGGCAGCAGCACGCTGCCCCCGTCAGCCGCCGGCCGGCCGTCCACGATCGTCGAGACGCTGTAGCTCGAGAGGGGCACGCCCGTGTTCACCAGGTCGATCCGGCTCTGCTGGCGCTTGATGACGCCCGCGAGCCGCACCCGCATGCCGGGCATGGGGCGTGACTCGGCGCCGACCGTGAACTCGTCGGTGGTCGGACGGCCGAGCGACGCGTCGATTGCACTGAACGCCGGGTTGCCTCCGGTGCCGGGTCCAACGCGCGCAACGATGGGGCCCACGCCCTGCGCCGTCCACGCGGATACGGTTCCTGCCGGCGCGGCGGGGTCGCCGTAGGCCAGCATGTCGAGCGGCAGCGAATCGGCTGCCCGTCGATACCCCGCGAAGATCCACGTCCGTTCCGACTTGGTGGCCGCCCACCAGAACGACGCGTTCCCGAGCAGCGTGTTCCAGCTGACGCCCTGGACGGACGAATCCGCCGATCCGCGGATGCCGTCGTAGCTCACGCCCACCTCGGCAGCCACGCGCCGGCCAGCCTGGATACGGTCGGAGACATACGCCGAGAACGCCGTTTCGTGGCGGTGTGCGTCTGCCCCGGGACCCGCGAACGTCCACATCCTTGCGCGCGCGCCGTCGACCAGCTCTCCAATCGACCCGGCGAAAGGCCCGACGCGCGAGGTCCCGCCGGAAATGTCCGCCCCGAACTGCAGCGCGTGCGTGACGCCGCCGAGCGGCGGCGGCGCCGGGGCCGCGCGCAGCCCGGCAGACCATTGATGATCGCTCCGGTCGCCCGAAGCGGCGAGGAGCGGCACCGGGCCGTCGGTCAGGCGTTCGATCACCAGAGTGGTGCCGGGCAGGCTCGTGGTACGCGTGCTGGTCCGCTGCGAGTACGCGCCAAACAGCCGCCAGAGCAAACCCTGCTGCGCGCGCTGCCACGTGGACTGCAGGTGGGTGAACGTCTGCTCATCGGTGGCCGTCGACGGCGTTGCGGTTAACGCCGGCACGAACGGCGCCTGCGTGTGCTGATACCAGCCGACGGTGTGAATCTCGTCGCGGCGGTTGGGCGCGAACACCACGTTCGCGAAGACCGATGCCGCCCGGCCGCTGGCTTGTGCGGCCCCCGCCCGCTCGACCTGCGAAGCATCGTTCCACTCGATCGCGGTGACCAGGCCGAGCCGGCCCGGCACCAGGGGGCCGCTGCCCAGAAAGCCGACGTGCCGCCAGTCGCTCAGCGTCTGGATGGCGGGCGCGGGCGCTCCGGTGGACGGCCCCGCCACCAGCCCGGATCCCGCAAACGACGCGTCGACCACGCGGGTCCACGTCGCGCCGGGCTGCATCGGCTCGAGCGAGATGCCCAGTCCCGGCGCGCCAAATCCTGCCGGCATGAAGCCGGTCGAGACGCTCACGCGCTCCCACAACGGGAGCGTCGGGAACAGGAACGGCGATCCGCTGCCGTCGGGCGCCGTGATGTTCACGTCGCCGACGCGGTACTGGGTCTGGGTCCACGAGTTCAGGAACGCGCCGCCGCGGCCGGGGCGGCCCATGTTGAGGCCACCGCCGTAGAACCGGTCGCTGATCACGTTGGCATCGACCGTCTCGAGGAGCGAGAACACGTTGTTGCTGGCCGGCAGGTCGCGCAGCATCTGCAGCGACAGGTTCGTTTCGAACGTGGTGTGCTGTTCGGACGGTGGCTGGGTCTGCGCCCGGGCGGTCGCCGGAGCGGCGAACTCCGCGGCGATCAGCACGGCGGCCAGGACGGGCAGCGCGCTGCGGCGGCGCCACAGGAGAGGCGGCACCGTGAGGCACAGCAGGACGACGAACAGGTGCGACAACCAGGTGAGCGGCTCGTTGACGACCGCCAGCGGTACCGGCAGGCGAGCGCCGTCGTAGCGAAGGACAGGGTTCAGGTACATCACCATGTTGGGTGTGCGGATGACCGTGCGGATGTAGGTATCGTCGGGCCTGATGGAATACGTCGCCTGCATGACCTGATCGGACGTCTGCAGCACCGCTCCGTCCTGTCCGACGAACACGTAGGTCGCGGGCACGCCGGAGGACGACACCGTCAGCGCCGACTCGTGCACGCGCACTGTGGCGAGCGCCGCGTCGGCCGTCTTGCCCACCAGAGAAACCGCGTACGACCGGCCGGCTCGCAGCGCGGCGATGATGTCCGGCTCGTTCCCCGTCCGCGCGTCGACCATGTTCCAGGCGATCGCCAGCCGCCGGACGTTCGTGAGATCGTGGATGTCGTCGTTGGCGAGCGCCCAGACCGGATGTCCGCTCGACAGCGCCGTATCCCACAGGTCCTCGAACCCGAACGGCCCGTTGATCACCTCCATCAGGTGATAGCCGGTCAGGCGGCGCAGGTCGCCTTCGCTGTAGGCGGTTCCCGGATGGTTGATCGCGACGAGCGCCGACGTCGAGGCAACGCGGTTGAGGATGTACTGCTTTTGGTTGAGCCAGGTCCACAGCGGAAAATCGAGCCACTCGACCCGCTTGGCGCCGATGGCCAGCTGGTGTTCCTTGCTGATGTTGTAGCCGTGCTCGTACAGCGACATCGTCGGCACGCCGTGCTGCGCCGCGATCCAGTGATAGTCCGACACGCCGGCCACCGAGTAGCCGCGCTGCCGGTAGGCCTCGACCACCTCGTCGTCGGTATGCGTGCCGTTGGTGAGGCCGCTCCACGCGTGCCCGTGCGCGTGCAGGTTGGCGCGCTGCCACGATCCGGAGAGATGGGCGTAGGGATTCCAGAGTGCCGGGCCGCTGAAGGTGCGCGGGGAAGGAAACCGGTAAACTGGCGAGAGCGCGTAGGGAATGGCGACGGCGATGAAGACGATCGCCGCGGCGCGTTTGAGAATGAGCACCCGCGCGGAATTCTAACAGATGGAATGGACCGTCAGTACCGTTGAGCAGGGCCTGAGGCTCGACAAGTTTCTCGCGGACCCGGAACGCCTGGGGTCGCGGCGGCGTGCGTCGGTGGCCCTCGATCGCGGCAAGGTGTTCGTCAACGCCGTCGAAGCCCCGAAGGATGCCGCGGCGACGCGCCTCACGGCGGGCGACCTTGTCCGCGTCTGGATGGACCGCCCTGGCAGCGCCCGCGCGCGCGGGCGCGGTCCGAGCCGATCGCGCGACCTCCACATCGTCTACGAAGACGATGTGCTCATCGTGCTCGACAAGCCGGCAGGGCTGCTCGCGGTCCCCCTGGAACGTCGCGGCGGGGCGCCGTCGGTCTACGACCAGGTGATGGAGCATCTGCGCCCCCACGGCAAACGCCGGCCGCTCGTCGTCCACCGGATCGATCGGGACACGTCGGGGCTGGTGGTGTTCGCCAAGGACGCGGCCGCACAGGGCCGGATGAAGGCGCAGTTCAAGCGCCACACGGTGGAGCGCGTGTACTGGGCCGTCGTCTATGGACGTCCCGACCCGCCCGCCGGCACGTGGCGCGACCGGCTTGTCTGGGATGAGCGGGTGTTGATCCAGAAGGAGACGCACCCGCGCGATCCCAAGGGCATGGACGCCGTGAGCCACTATCGCGTGCTCGAGCCGTTCGGCGCCGCGTCGCTGGTCGAGGTCCGCCTGGAAACCGGCAAGCGCAACCAGATCAGGATTCAGGCGCGCCTGCGCGGCCATACGCTTGTCGGGGAGCGGCGGTACGTGTACGGGCCCGACGAACTCCGGCCGATTTCGTTCGAACGCCAGGCCCTTCATGCCTACCGGCTGGCCTTCGAACACCCGGCGAGCGGGGAGCGGCTGCGGTTCGAAGCGCCCATCCCGGCCGACTTGAACAATCTTCTGACGCGGCTGCGTCCTCAGAAGTAGTGCAGACCTTCAGGTCTGCCGTGTCTGCAGGCCTGAAGGCCTGCACTACAGCCGATCTGTCCCGTGGCATACTCGACGTGGAGAACAACGATGTCGAACGCGCGAGCACTTGCCCTGTGTCTCTGCAGCAGCCTGGCCTTGTGCGCGGGGCTCGCCGCCGACGACCGGCCCCTTTCCGTTGAATCCATCGCCTCGCCGGCCGGCGCCAACAGCTCGGCGCCGCAGCTGACGGTCGAAGGCGACCGCGCGATCCTCAGCTGGGTCGAACGCTCCGGCAAACAGGCGGCGCTGAAGTTCGCCGAGCGCACGGCCTCTGGCTGGTCCGAGGCGCGCGTGATCGTGTCGAGCGATCACCTGATGGTCAACTCGGCCGACGTCCCGTCGGTGCGTGCGCTGCCAGACGGCACGCTGGCCGCGCACTGGATGGAGGAGAACGGGCCCGATCCCGAGGCCTACGATCTGAGGCTCGCCTGGTCCGCCGACGGGCGCACCTGGTCGGCGCCGGTCGCGCCGAATCGCGACAAGACGATCTCGCAGCACGGGTTCGCCTCGCTGTTTCCGACGGCCGGCGGCGGCCTGGGACTCGTCTGGCTGGACGGCCGGACGACGCACGGCGAGGAAGGCGACATGCAGCTGCGTGCGGCGATGTTCGACAGCGCGCACAAGCAGCTGTCCGACACGATGATCGATGCGCGCGTCTGCGAGTGCTGCCCGACTGCTGTGGCCCTCGCCGCCGATGGTCCCGTTGCGGCGTACCGCAACCGCAGCGCCGGCGAAATCCGGGACATCTACGTCACTCGCCTGGCGGCCGGCAGCTGGACCATGCCCGTGCCCGTTCATCGCGACAACTTCAAGATCGAAGGCTGCCCCGTGAACGGTCCCGCCATCTCGGCCCGCGGCAAGGACGTCGTCGTGGCCTGGTTCACCGCGCCCAACGACATGAACCGGTCTTATCTGGCGTTTTCGCACGACGGCGGCAAGACGTTCGGCGCGCCTGTCAGAGCCGACGACAAGGAGTCGCTCGGCCGCGTGGTTGTGGCGCTCGAGAAGAGCGGGTCCGCAATCGTCGGATGGGTGGAGTCAGCCAACCAGACGCCGCAGTTCCAGATTCGGCGTGTTCAGCCGAACGGCGTGCGCTCGGCGGCCGTCACGGTGGCGAACCAGTCCGGCACGCGGTATCCGCGGATGGCCCTCGTGCGCGACGAAGTGGTGCTGGCGTGGACCGAAAGCGAACAGGAGTCCTCCCGCGTGAAGACGGCGCGCGCCCGAATCGGCGAGTGAGCGGGGTTACGGCTTGACGCCCGACATGCGCGCGAGGACTTTGAAGACGGTCGCGAAGTCCTCTTCGACGAGCCCCATGGCGCGGGCCGCGGTGAGGTACTCGTTGGCCACCGCGGTGGTCGGCAGCGGGACGTCCACCTGCCGGCCGAGCTCCATCGCCAGCATCATGTCCTTCTGCATCATGTTGACGTTGAACCACGCCTCGGCGGGCATCTCCAGCACGAACGGCCCTCGGTAAACGACCATCGGCGACGCGATCACGCTGTGCGTGAGCACGTCGACGGCGGTCGCGCGGGGAATCCCGCTCTTCTCGGCGAGCAGCACGCCCTCGGAGAAGGCGAGCATCTGCACGCACAGGCTCAGGTTGCTCGCGATCTTCATCACGAGCGCGAGGCCGTTTTCGCCGACGTGCGTCACTTTCGGGCCGACGTCGTCCAGAATCGGCTTGATCTTGTCGAACGTCGCCTTGGTTCCGCCGACCATCACCGAGACCTTCCCCTGCTGGAGCGTGACGATGCTGCCGGACACGGGCGCGTCGACCATGTCGGCGCCCTTTTCGCGCACCTTCGCGGCCAGGGCCTTGCTCACGGCCGGGCTGACCGTGCTCATGTCGATGATCACCTTTCCGGGTGCGAGGCCCGCGAGCAGGCCGTCGGGACCGTTGGCAACGGCTTCGAGCGACGCGGAGTTGGTCACCATCACGAATACGAAATCGGCCGCCTGGCAGACGGCCCTGGGCGTCTCGCCGAACGCCATGCCCTTCTTCACCAGCCAGTCGGCTTTCGATTTCGTGCGGTTGTAGCCGGTGACCGTGTGGCCTTTCGCCATGAGGCGATCCGCCATCTGACTGCCCATTGCGCCGAGACCCACGTAGCCGAGATTCGCCATATGCCTCAATATCTCCTGCAGGGTTAAACTGTAGCCGACCTTTCACCACGACGCGCCCGGATCCTCGACCGGCCCACGCGCGTCAAAACCGCCAGCGCCACGGGCGTGGCAACATGACACGATGCCCAAGACGACCGACACGATGACCCTGCCGACGACCATCACCGGCTCGCTGCCGCGGCCCGCCTGGTACGTCGAGAACCTCGGTCAGCGCCCCTTCCGCGACGCCATCGCCGACGCGCGCTTCCGCGAACAGTACACGGACGCTGTCGGGACGTTCATCCGCGATCAGGAACGCGCGGGCCTCGATATCGTCACCGACGGCGACGCTCGGTTCGACAGCGACGTCGGCGGCATGAGCTGGTTCCAGTACCCGGCGCGGCGGCTCAAGGGCCTCGGCGGTGGCGACTATCACCGCACCCGGAAAGGCTATGGCGGCACGCGCAAGGGAGACATTATCTTCGAAGTGATGGAAAGCCGCGTGATGCCGCGCTGCGTCGGCCCGGTGGAGCGCGGCACGCTGCACTACACGTACTTGTGGAAAGTCGCACAGGGCCTGACCGCGAGGCCGGTCAAGTTCGGGACGATCGTGCCGGATCTCATCGGCACGTCGATTGGGAACGACCACTACGCGACGCAGGAGGATCTGCTGTTCGCGCTGGCCGATGCGATGCAGGCCGAGCTCTCGGATCTGGCTGGCGCCGGCTGCGCCATCATCCAGATGGAAGAGCCGAACATCCACCTGGCGGGCATCCAGCGCGGGGGCGGCGCGCCGCTCCTCGGCCCCGAGTTCTTCGTGGAGACGTTCAATCGCACCGTCAGGGGCCTGCGCGACACGACCGAGGTGTGGTGCCACACGTGCTGGGGAAATCCGGCGCAGCAGCGGCTGTACGCGACGAACCAGTCGTACGCGAGCGCGCTGCCGCTGCTGAACAAGCTCGACGTGGACGTGATGACGTTCGAGACGTGCGCGAACGACGGCCTGGATCTCGAGGCCATCGGCAAGACGATTACCGGCAAGAAGATTGCGATCGGCGTGGTCGATCACCGGAACCTGCAGGTCGAGACGCCCGATCAGGTCGCGGCCGTCATCCGGAAGGCGCTCCGGTACATCCCGGTCGAACGTCTGGTGGTGACGAGCGACTGCGGTTTCGGGCGCGAGGGCATGTCACGGCGCATCGCGTTCTACAAGATGGTCGCAATCGTGCGCGGCACCAACATCGTTCGGAAGGAACTGGGTCTGCCTGAGGCGTCGTGTCTCGCGGCCGATCCGCGCTACGCGTTGGCTGACGAGTATTAGAACCCCGTAGGGCGACCCTTCAGGGCCGCCGGAAGGCGGGGCTGAAAGCCCCGCCCTACAGTTTGAAAGGACCGCCATGACCAAAGCGCTCGTGATGACCGCCGCCGTGCTTGCCGTTGCAGCCACCGACCTGTGGGCGCAGAGCCCGCCGGCGTCGGCAAACGTGTCCGTCGCCGGAAAGAGCATCAGCGTCCGCTATTCGGCGCCCTCGGTTCGAGGCCGCAAGATTTTCGGCGACGGCGGCCTGCTCTCGAGGGATCCCACGTATCCGGCGTGGCGGGCGGGCGCCAACTCGGCCACCACATTCCATACTGACGCCGATCTGGACGTCGGCGGCCTGCATGTGCCGAAGGGCACGTACACGCTGTATGTCTGGGTACAGGATCCGGCGTCGTGGCAGCTCATCCTCAACAAGCAGACGGGGCAGTGGGGCCTCAGCTACAACGCGTCGCAGGATCTCGGACGCGTCAAGATGACGATGGCGAAGCCGCCGGCGACCGTCGAGCAGCTGCATTACGCGCTGACCGACCAGGGGTCGAACAAGGTCGAGCTGAAGCTCGCGTGGGAGCAGCACGTCGCGACCGTGCCGATCACGGTCAAGTGACCGTGGCTACGCTCCGTTCGATTCGCGGAGGATTTTCGCGGTGCTGGGGTGCGGGTTCGCGGAGCCGCCGCCGAAGCCGAAGCCGCCGGCCTTGCCCTCGGCGGCATCGAGCGCCGTGAAGCCGCGCTGGTCCTTGATGTCGGCCTTCGCGCCGTGCGCGAGGAGGAACCGCACGACCTCGTCGTAGCCCTGCAGCGCCGCGCCGTAGAGCGCGGTCTGGCCGCGGCCGTCGACCGCATTGATGTCCACACCGGCCTCGAGGCACACCTGGATGGCCTCGATGGACTGCTTCTCCGTCTTCTTCCGGCCGACCGAATCTTCTTCCTTCGAGCCGAGCCCAGCCGCCGCCATCAGCGGGTTGATGCCGCCGGGCGCACGCCGCACGGGCTGGCTCACGTCGACAGGCGTGTCCGAGCCTGTCGCGAGCTTCGGGTCGGCGCCCCGCTTGAGCAGCAGACGCATGGCCGCCGCGTCGCCGGCCCGGGCGGCGCGCAGGAACGCCGTCGTGCCGGCGCCCAGCATGGTGTCGTTCCCGCGGTCCACTTTCGTCCGGTACGGCTGCTGCTTCTTGAGCCGCGCATTCGGATCAGCGCCGTGGTCGAGCAGCGCCGCAATCAGGTCCATTCCGCTCATCTGGTTCTCGACGACGTTGGGCGCGGGCCGGTTCGACGCCGGCACCGTGTTCATGTCCACCGCGGCGTAAAGCGGCGTGCGGCCCGTGCTGTCGGCGATGTTCGGGTCGGCCTTCAGGTCCAGCAGCGCGCCGGCGACGTCGAAATGTCCGTTGATAATCGCCGAGACCATGGGGCTGATGCCTTCCTGGTCGACCGCGTTCACGTCGGCGCCGAGCGAGGCGAGCGTCTTCACGCACTCGACGCAGCCCTGGCGGCTGGCGAAATACATCGGCGTCAGTCCACCGGGCGGCAGCCATTTCTCGCGGGGTTCGGCGGTCACCTGCCGCTCCCACTTCTGCGTCGCGGACCGCGCGTTCACGTCGGCGCCGTGCGCGGCGAGCTCGCGGATCATGGCGGGGTGGCCTTCGGCGGCGGCCCACATCAGGGCCGTCTGTCCGCGCCACTGTTCGCGCGCGTCAACCGTGGCGCCGTGCGCGAGCAGGACCTTCGCCGCGGGGACGTGGCCCGACCGCGCGGCCGTCATGAGCGCCGTTTCCCCTTCCGTCACGGCGGCGTTCGCGTCGGCGCCCGCCTTGATCAATTTTTCGATCACGGCGGGGTTGCCATTGAGGCTGGCCAGGTAGAGCGCGGTGATGCCGTACCGGTTCGCGGCTTTCACGTCAGCGCCCGCCCGCAGGAGCCGATCCGTCAATTCCCCGTCGTCCTGCCGGACGGCCCACTGCAGCGCCGTCGTGCCGTCTGGTTCGGCGGCGTTGACGTCGGCCTTCTGCTTCAGCAGCGTGGCGACGGCGGCCTTGTCCCCGGCCTTGACGGCTTCGACGAGACGGGCGTCGACGCCGTTGGCCGCCTCCAGGCGGACGCTACAGAAGACTGCGGCGACGATCAGCCACTGCGTGCGCATCAAAGCGTCTCGATCCGTCCCGTGCTGTCGCCGAGCGCATCCTGCGGCACGCCGACCTTGTCGAGCATCGACAGGACGAGGTTGGTCATCGGCGTATGGTCGGGATACTTCAGATGCCGCCCGCCCTGGTGCCTGCCGGCAGCGCGTCCGACGACGAGGTTGGGCAGGGGGAAGTGGTTGTGCTGGTTGCTGTTGCTCATGTTGCTGCCGTACAGGATGAGCGAGTGATCGAGCAGCGTGCCGTCGCCGTCCTGCACCTCGTTCAGCTTCTTGAGGAACTGGGCGAACAGACCGATGTGATACGTCTGAATCTTCACCAGCTTCTCGATCTTCTCCGGACGGTTCTGATGATGTGACGTCGCGTGGTGGCCTTCGTGGACATCCACCTGCGGGTACGTCTTGTTGCTTTCCTCGCGCGCCACCATGTAGGTGAACACGCGCGTGATGTTCGCCTGGTAGGCGAGCACCATGAGGTCGTACATCAGAGTGATGTGCTCTTCGAAGTTGAACGGGATGCCGACGGGCGCCGGCGGGAGGTCGAGGCTGGTCTGCTGCTCGCGGCCGGCCACCTGCAGACGCCGCTCGATTTCACGGACGCTCTCGAGGTAGTCGTTCACGGTCACGGTGTCCTTGTGGCCGAGGCTGCGCTGCAGGTCCTTGATCTGCTGCGTGACCGCGTCGAGGATGCTCCTGTCGCTCTCGGTCCGCGCCTGACGCTCGGCGGGGCTGCCGCCCTGGCCGAACATCCGCTCGAACACCTTCCGCGGGTTGATCTCCATCGGCATCGGTGTCGTCGGTGTCCGCCACGACAGCGTGTTCATGTAGATGCAGCCGTAGTCACGATCGCACGAGCCGATGAGGCCTGATTGATCTTCCGTCGCGATTTCAATCGACGGGAGCGGCGTCTCCTGGCCGATCTTCAGCGCGGCGATTTGATCGGCCGTGACTCCCGCGAAGGCGTCCACGCCCTGCGTGGGCTTCGGCCGCACGCCGCTCAGCCACGTGGTGGGGCTCAGCGAGTGAACGGCGGACGTATCGGCGGCGCGGTGGCCGAGTCCGCTCACGACGTCCACGTACTCGCGGAACGGCTCGAGCGGCCTGAGGATGGGCGTGAACTCGAAGCCCTTGCCCTCGGTCGACGGCGTCCACTTGTCCATGATGGCGCCGTGCGGCAGGTAGACGAAGCCGAGGCGCGAGGTCGGGCTGGCCGCCGTTTTCGCCAGCAGCGTGCTCGCGGGCACCATCGCGTCGAGCAGCGGCAGCGCGAGCGTCGCGCCGGCTCCCCGAAGGAACGTCCGCCGGGCGATGTGCTTCTTTGTGATGAACATGGTTTCCTCTTGAACTTAGAACTGAGAACTTAGAAGTTAGAACTGGGAGACAGTTCTGAGCTCTTAGTTCTCACTTCTAAGTTCTCAGTTCCCTTCAGCTTCATCTGGAACGGTGTGCTCTTCACGATGCCCAGCACGATCGAGGAGAAACGGTCGTTCTGCGCGCCGGCGTCGCGGGCGATGGCGCGGACCACGGGCATGTCGTAATACTCCAGCCCGCGGCCGAGCGCGTAGGTCAGCATCTTCTCGGTCATCGTCCGCACGAACTGCTCCGGGTGCCTGAGGATGGCCTTGCGCAGCGCGGACGGACCATCGACCGGCGTGCCATCGGCCAGCTGTCCGGAGGCGTCCACGGGGCCCGCGGCGTCCTTCACCCGCCACTTGCCCGTGGCGTCGAAATTCTCGAGCGAGAAGCCCAGCGGATCGATCACCCGGTGGCAGGTCGCACACGTCGCGTTGGCGCGGTGCTGTTCCATGAGGGCACGAAGCGGGAGCGCCTTGCCACCGTCGCCCGTCTCCTTGAGCGGAGGCACGTTGGCTGGCGGCGACGGCGGGGGCGTGCCGAGGATGTTTTCGAGGATGTACTTGCCGCGCAGCACCACCGACGTGCGGTTGGGGTACGACGTGACGGCCAGCACCGCGCCCTGACCGAGCAGGCCCCGGCGGTTCTCGTCGGCGATCGTGACGCGCCGGAACTGGCTGCCGTACACGTCCGGGATGCCGTAGTGACGCGCGAGACGCTCGTTGACGAACGTGTAGTCGGCCGTCAGCAGGTCGAGGACGTTTCGATCCTCGCGCATGATGCTCTCGAAGAACAGGCTCGTTTCCTGCCGCATCGCCTGGCGCAGGTTGTCGTCCCAGTTGGGGAACTCGTCGCTGTCGGGCACGAAGCTCTGCAGGTTGCGCAGGAAGAGCCACTGCGCGGCGAAGTTGTCCACGAGCGCCTTCGACCGCGGATCCGCGAGCATCCGCCGCACCTGCTTCTCGAGCGCCGCCGGATCCTTCAGCTTGCCCTGCGCGGCGGCGTTCAGCAGCTCATCGTCGGGAATCGTGCTCCAGAGGAAGAACGACAGGCGCGACGCCATCTCGAGATCGGACACGGGGTAGATGGCGCCCGCCGCCACGCGCGGCGGGTCGGGCTCGGCGCGGAACAGAAACGTCGGGCTCGCAAGGAGAAGCGTCAACGACTCCTCAATGCCCGCATCGAAGGTTCCCACGCGGCGGCGGCCCGTGTTGTAGAAGCCCAGCAGGGAATCGACTTCGGCGTCAGTCGGCGGCCGCCGGTACGCGCGCCGTGCGAGCCCCGAAAGGATACGCTTCGCGCAATCGCCTTCACCCGCCTCGCGCTGCGGCCTGCACACGAAGATCTTCCGCCGGCTCGGCGTGTCGCCAGGCCCGGCGGCAGCGAACGGCCCGGTCACCTGAATGAAGTTGATGATCGGGACGCCGTTCATGTCCTGCAGGTCGAGGTTGCGCGTGAACGGCTGCAGCGGCTCGTCTGACTGCGCCGAGTTCTTGCGAAGGAACGTCACGCCCACCGCGTGCGGCCCAGCCTTGACGGGCACGCGCGTCCGCAGCCGGCGGTCCAGCGTCTCCTTCGTCTGCGCGAGGTTCGTGTCCGAGAGCTTGTTGTCTTCCTCGCCGCCGACCGGCGCCACGAAGACGCGTACGCCGTCGATGCTGATCTCCAGCTGGTGCGGCCACTCGAGCCCCGGCACGTAGCCGACGATGTTCTGCAGCAGGACGACGTTGAATTCGTAGGTCGCGTCGAGGGGGAAGTTGTGCCGGATCAAGATTCCACCGCGCGTGCCGAGCGGCAGGCCTTCGATGTGGTCGCCCTGCGCCCGATCCGGGGGGACGCGGTACACGGTGCCGACGGGCGTCGTCGCGGGGTTACCGACCGCGAGCGCGCTGATCCGGCGCGCGGCCGTCAGGTACTGCTCGAGGAGCGACGGCGACACCTTCAGCACGTCGGCGATGTTGTCGAACCCGTTCGCCTCGTCGTCGGCCGGGAGGAGCGCCGTGGCGTCGATGTCGAGCGCGAGCACGTCGCGGACCGCGGCGGCGTACTCGGATCGGTTCAGACGGTGCAGGGGAGACCGCCCCGGGTTGGGCCTGGTGAGCGCCACCTTGTCAATCGAAGCCTCGAGCGACGCGGCAAAGGCATCAAGCGTGGCTTCGTCGGGCCGGGGCATGCCCTGCGGCGGCATCATGCGCCCGTGGAGCTTGCGGATGACTTTTTCCCAGACCTCCGCGTGTTCGGGCGGGCGCGCGACGTCGATCGCGTCCTTGTCGAGCACGAGTCCGCCCGATTTCGTCCGCGCGCTGTGGCAGGTGACGCAGTACTTGTCGAGCAGGGCCCGCTGAGCGGCCGAAGGCGCGGCAGGCGTGGGCGCTGGGGCCTGCTGGGCCGCTCGTACATAGCTCGAACCGGCTGACGTGGCGACCCACGAGACGACCAGGAGCAGTGCAAACGACCGCAGCTTGACTTTCACCCGTGCGCTGGGCAAATTCTAACACGTCTGAATGACTGTCAGCCCGCGCGCGCGCCACGCCGCTGTCGTCCGTAACACGTTGTTCTGCTTGACAATAGCGGCACTTGGCGCGCTGTCCCTCTCGGCCCTGGCCGCACCGGCGGCGACCGGCGCGTTCTCGGAGTTTTCGCTGCCCAACCCGGGCAGCGGACCCACGACTGTCGCGATTGCGCGCGACGGCACGCTCTGGTTCACCGAGAGCGCGGGCAACCGCATCGGCCGCATGGCACCGGACGGCTCCGGCATCGTCGAATACGCCCTGCCGCACCCGAACAGCTCCCCGAGGATCATTACCGCCGGGTCCGACGGCAACTTCTGGTTCTCGGAGCATCTCGGCAACCGGATGGGCCGCATCACGCCCGCCGGCGTCATCACCGAGTTCGACATCCCGACGCCGGACAGCCAGCCCCGCGCGACGGCGCTCGGACGGGACGGCAACGTGTGGTTCGGCGAGTTCGCGGGCGGGAAGATCGGCCGGGTGACGCCCCAGGGCGTCATCACCGAGTTCGCCATTCCGACTCCCAACAGCGGCCCCCGTGCGCTGGCGGCCGGCCCCGACGGCAACATCTGGTTTTCCGAGTTTCACGCGAGCAAGATCGGCCGCATGACGCTCGACGGCAAGGTGACGGAGTTCGACCTGCCGCGTCCCAACAGCGGGCCCGGCGACATCACGGCCGGCGCCGATGGCAACATGTGGTTCGTCGAGCTGAACGGCCGCATGGACGACCGCGTGGTCGATGGCAATCGCGTTGCGCGCATCACGCTCGACGGCAAGGTGACGGAGTTTCCGATCCCCAGCCAGAGCGGGTCGCCGATCAACATCGCGGTCGGCCCCGATCGCAACATCTGGTTCACCAAGGCCGGGAAGCTCGGCCGCGTCACGCCGGACGGCGTCATCACCGAATTCGACCTCCCGACGCCCGGCAGCGGTCCGACGGGCCTGACGGCGGGCAGCGACCGGCGTCCGCCGGACTACTTGATCGACAAGCTCTGGTTCACCGAATCGGCCGGCAACAAGCTCGCGTTTCTGCAGTTCAAATAACGGACGTCGCATTTGTTTTTCATGGGAGGCTGACGATGGTTTTGGCGATTGCTCTCTCGGCTACGCTGGCTTCGTCACCCGCGACGTGCGACAGCCTGAAGTCGCTGTCGCTGCCGAACACCACGATCGTCGCGGCGGAGATGGTGGCGGCGGGCTCGTTCACGCCCCCGGCGCCCGCGGGCGGACCCGGCGCGGGCCGGGGAGGCCGGGGCGGACCGACGGCGCCGCCCCAAAATGTCCCCGCGCACTGCCGGATCAACGCGATTCTTCGGCCCTCCCCCGATTCCGAGATCGAGATGGAAGCCTGGCTGCCCGAGAACTGGAACGGCAAGTTCCAGTTCGTCGGCGGCGGCGGCTGGGCCGGCATCATCAGCTTCCCCGCGATGGTGACGGCGGTGCAGGAAGGCTACGCCACGGCGTCCACGGACACGGGCCACAAGGGCGGCAACGCGCTGTTTGCCATCGGCCATCCGGAAAAGCTCGTGGATTTCGCGTACCGCGCCGTGCACGAGACGACGGTGCAGACCAAGGCGCTCATCACGAAGTTCTACGATCGCGGCCCGCGGCTGTCGTACTGGAATGGCTGCTCGACCGGCGGACGGCAGGGCCTGATGGAAGCGCAGAAATACCCCGAGGACTTCGACGCGATCATCGCGGGCGCGCCGGCGAACTTCCAGACGCACCTGCACGCGTGGGACCTGAGTGTCGCCGTGCCGGCGCTCAAGGATCCGGCGGCCGCCGTGCCAGCCGCGAAGCTGGCGATGCTCAACAAGGCCGCGATTGACGCCTGCGACGCGAAAGACGGCATGAAGGATGGCCTCATCAACAACCCGCGCGCATGCGCATTCGATCCGTCCGTCCTGCTCTGCAAGGGAGCCGACTCGGACAGCTGCCTGACCGGGCCGCAACTCGAGTCCGTGAAGCGCGCCTATGCGACCACGAAGACGAAGAGCGGCGAGGCCGTGTTCCCGGGCAAGGAGCCCGGTAGCGAGACCGGCTGGGGCGGCGTGCTCGCGGGCCAGCTGGCGCCCGGCGTCTCGGTCGGTTCCTTTCAGGTGGCCTACAACGACGCGAACTGGGACGCGAAGACGTTCGACATCGATCGCGATCTGAAGCTCGTGGACGAGAAGGTCGGCAGCATCGTCAACGCCGTCAGCCCGGATCTGTCCGCGTTCAAGGCGCGCGGCGGCAAGGTTCTCATGTACCACGGCTGGGACGACACGGCGATCTCGCCCGGCAACTCGATCAACTACTACCAGAGCGTGCTCAAGAAGATGGGCGGGAACCAGGACGGGTTCATCCGCCTCTTCATGGCACCCGGGATGCAGCACTGCGGCGGTGGCGCCGGACCGAACCAGGTGAACTACATGGCGATCATGGAGCGCTGGCGCGAGGGCAACGCCGCGCCCGACACGATGACCGCGTATCACGTCACCAACAACCGCGTAGACATGGTGCGCCCGCTGTGCCCGTACCCGGCGTCGCTCAGTACAAAGGCACCGGCAGCATCAACGACGCGGCGAATTTTGTCTGCAAGGCACCCTGACCTCGAGCCCCGGCTGGAGAGGTTCCGGGAAGCGCAGGACCGGCCGGGTTCGGGATTCGAATCGGCCCTGCAGGAGATGCAGGCGGGCTCCAAGCAGGGGCACTGGATTTGGTACGTGTTTCCCCACCTGTCGGGGCTTGGGCGCTCGAGCGTCTCGCGCGCATACGGGATCCATGGCCTCGCAGAAGCCGAAGCGTACCTGCAGGATCCTGAACTGCGTTCGCGGCTGATGGCTGTGACGGCTGCCGTGGCGGAGCACCTGTCGCAGGGCGCTTCGATCGAGACGCTGATGGGTTCGTCAACCGATGCCCTCAAACTCGTGTCATCCTTGACCCTCTTTGGACACGCGGCGAAAACGCTGCACGGGTCAAACGGCCTGGCTGCCTACGGCGCGTTTGCCCGTGTCGCCGCGGAGGTCCTCAATACCGCCGAGCGGCAAGGCTACGGTCCTTGCCAGTACACTCTCAGTCGCCTGAATCCGTAGTGGACGAGGAGGTTGCCATGCGCATGGTTATGATTTCAACGGCCCTGGTTCTTGCTGTTGCGGCTGGTCCCTCGGCTCAGCAAGCGGACGCTGTGAAGGCCGCCGCCGCGTCGCTCGGTGTCGGCACGCTCAAGACGCTCCAGTTCACCGGCTCGGGCGCGAACTTCTCGGTCGGGCAGAACTTCACGCCGTCCGAACCGTGGCCGCGCGTCACAGTGAAGAGCTACACGGCATCGATCAACTTCGACACCGCCAGCATGCGGCAGGAACTCGTTCGCGAAATGGGGACGACGATGCCGCGTGGGGGCGGCGCGCCGTTCACGGGCGAGCAGCGGCAGGTTCAAGTGGTCGGCGGAACGTTTGCCTGGAACCTTGGGGCTCCTGGGCAGCCGGCGGCTCCCCAGCCGGGCAACGCCGTCGAACGCATGCTCATGATCTGGGCCACGCCGCAGGGCTTCGTCAAAGCGGCGACGGCGAACAACGCGACGACCAGGAAGGCGAAGGGCGGCACCGAGGTGTCGTTCACTGTCGGCGGCAAGTACAAGATGACCGGCATCATCAACGCGCAGAACGACGTAGAACGCGTGCGGACCTGGATCGATCAGCCGATCGTCGGCGACATGCCGGTCGAAACCGTCTACAGCGGCTACAAGGACTTTGGCGGCGTGCGGTTCCCGTCCAGAATCGTCCAGAGCCAGGACGGCTTTCCCTCCCTCGACATCACGGTGGCGACCGTGACCGCGAACCCGGCCGTCGATATCGCCGTACCGGACAACGTTCGCACGGCACAGCCCGCGCCGGTGACCGTCACGGCACAGAAGCTGGGCGACGGCGTTTTCTATCTGACCGGTGGTTCGCATCACAGTCTCGCGGTGGAAATGAAGGACCACATCGTCCTCGTCGACGTGCCGCAGACCGAACAGCGGGCGCTGGCCGTGATCGCGAAGGCGAAAGAGGTCATTCCCAACAAGCCCATCAGATTCCTCGTCACCTCGCACCATCACTGGGATCACCTCGGCGGCATTCGCGCCGCGATGGACGAGGGCGCCACCATCGTCACGCATCAGACGAACAAGGCATTCCTCGGACGCGTGGCCAGAACTCCGCACACGATTAATCCCGACCGGTTCTCGACGTCGAAGAAGTCAGTGAAGATCCAGGCCGTCGGCGACATGGGGAAGCTGACCGACGGCACGCGGACGATCGAGCTGCATCTGCTGAAGAACTACGAGCATACGGGCGACATGCTGGTCGTGTACTTGCCGAAGGAAAAGATCCTGGCCGAGCCTGACGCGTTCACGCCGCCGGCGACGCCGACGACGCCGCTGGTGGTGACGGCCGTGCCGTATGCGGCGGCGCTGTACGACAACATCAAGCGGCTGAACCTCGACGTCCAGTCGATCGTGCCGTTTCACGGAGGCCGGACCGGCGACGTCGCGGAGCTCGGCAGACTGGCAGGGAAAGCCAACGCGGGGAACTGATGCTCGCCAGGAAGCTGTACCTCAAGCCCGGGATGCGGTTCGTCGTGGTGAACGCGCCTGACGGGTTTAGCCGGACGCTGGGGAAGCTCCCGGCCGGGGTGAAACAGGAACCATCGCTCAAGCCCGATCTCGATCTTGTGATGGTATTCGTGTCGAGCCAGAAGGCCTTGAACACCCAGTGGTTGAAGGCGATCGCCGCGCTGAAGACGGACGGCGCGCTCTGGGTGTCGTATCCGAAGAAGAGCTCCGGTATCGAGACGGATCTGGATATCAGCGCGTGGGAGGCCACGAAGGAGTCGAACTGGAATCCGGTCGCGATGATCGGCATCGACGACACGTGGTCCAGCGTCCGGTTCAAGCACTCGCCCGGCCTTGACCGCGCGCGCGAGGCGCGGCAGGAGGAAAGCATCCGCGACGTCGACGGCACCGTCTGCGTCGACCGCAAGAACCGCGTGGTCACGCCGCCGGGCGATCTTCAGAAGCTGCTGGGCAAGAACGCCAAGGCCCGTGCGCAGTTCGTCACGCTGTCGTTTACGAACCAGCGCGAGTACGTCGGCTGGATCATCGAAGCGAAGAAGCCCGAGACCCGCACCGCGCGTCTGGCGAAGACCGTCGAGATGCTGTCAAAGGGGAAGAAGAATCCGACCGATAAATAGGCGAGTGCCGCTCCCGAAACACCTGGCCGGCGTGGCGATCCTGGCCGCGCTGGCGATAGTCGGCGCCGAGGCGGCGTTCCCAGAGCCTCGCGGCAGAGTCAATGATTTCGCCGGCGTCCTCGACGCGGCGACGGCGGCTGAACTCACTCGCCTCGTGGCCGACACGGAAGCCCGGACGTCCGCGGAGATTGCCGTCGTCACGGTGCGCTCGCTCGACGGGATGAGCGTCGAGGAGTACGCCGTGAAGCTGTTCGCTGAGTGGGGCATCGGCAAGAGCGCCCGCGACAACGGCGTCCTGGTGCTCGTCGCCCCCGCCCAACGGCGCATGCGCATCGAGGTCGGCTATGGCCTCGAACCGATTCTTCCCGACGCGCTCGCCGGCCGCATCATCCGCGAGGAGTTCCTGCCGGCGTTCCGCGATGACCAGTACGGGCGCGGCATCCTTCAGGGCGTTCGCCGCGTGGCGGACGTCGTCGTGCGCCGGGAGACCGTGCCGGCCGGTGAACGGCGCGAGACCGCGACCGTCGATCGACGGATGCCGGTGTACATGGCGATTCCGTTCCTTGGTCTGTTCGTCGTGGTCGGCGCGTTCATCGCCGCGCTGGCGGCGCGCACGCGGACGGTCGTCCCGCTTATCCTGGGCGGCCTCTTTTTCGGGGTCGGACTCATCATCGGGTTCGCCGCTTATCCTGCGCTCACCCTGATCACGCTGGTCCCGCTCGGCGCCGTCATGGCGATGGTCGGGTATCGCGCCGGCGGCGCGCCGCGGTGGACGAACATGATGCGGGGAACGACGGGGACCGTGACCGATTCGACCCCCTGGATTTCGAACTCCGGGGACGGCGGTTCCGGTGGCGGGGACTATTCGTCCGGGGGCGGCGATTTCGGCGGCGGCGACTCTGGTGGCGGCGGCGCCAGCGGCTCGTGGTAGACGCCGCCGGGAGTAGCGCAGGCCTTCAGGCCTGCTGAACCCCGTTAGTTTGCCGCGGGCTCGTCGGCTTCCCGCACCGGGCCTTTCACCGTCCGGTGCGACGCGTGCTTCCACTCGCCGTTCTGCTTGATGTAGACCCGCTCGAACCAGACGTACAGATGTTCTTTCGCTGACGGCGGGTTGCCCGGGTTCGGCAGGTAGAGGTACCGGCCGATCGTCAGCGCGACGTTGCCGTGCAGCTCGACCTGCACGTGATCGAGCTCGCGGTAGAGATACGGCGGCGGCTGCTTCACGACGTACGCGAGCCAGCTGGCTTTCGTATCGACCTTGAGCGGTGCCCCGCCCGTCGTCCAGCCGTCGCCGTGCGTGAAGATGAAGTCGGACGTGAGCGCGCGGTCCAGAAACTTGACGTCGCCGCGCACGACCGCGGCCTCCATCTCCTTCTCGAACGCCAGTACCTCCGCGATGGTTGCCGCATCGGCGGCATTCGGCGCCGGCACGCCGGTCGGCGTCAGGCTCGGCGCCGGCCCCGTCTTCGGCTTCCGTACCGCGCCCGCTGATTGCTGCGCCGAGGCAGATGCGGTCAGCATCACCACGAGACCGAGTAACAGCCAGCGACGCATTGCCATCCTCCTTGCTCTCCGAACCCTGAACCGTGAACCTTGAACCGTGAACCTTGAACCGTGAACCCTTCTATCCCTCGTATTGCAAGACGTTGAGCCCTGCGTTCCAGTCGCTCAGATAGATCAAGCCGTCCTTCGACACGAAGATGTCGGCGGACTTCGCAGCCAGCGCGACGTTCGGACGCGGATCGATCAGCTTCTTCGGCGTTGGCGGCGTCCACGACGCGATTTCCCTGGGCGCGAACGCGTCGCGGATGTCGAACACGCGTACGCCGGCGACGTTGTACGTGGCAAACAGCGTCTCCTCGCTCTGGAACGACCCGGGCCTGTTCTCGTGCAGGTTGTGCGGGCCGAACGTCCCGAACCCGCAGAAGTCGCGCCCGGTCGGCGTCGGCAGCGTCGCGATTGGCACCGGGTTCTCGGGTGCCCGAACGTCCACGATGAAGGTGTGAAACAGGCCCTTCGCGCACTTCTCGGCGTTGGCCTCGTCGGCGACGATGGCGAGGTTGCGCCCGGGCAGCGGGAGAGGGGTGTGGGTGCCCCCCGGAAACGGCGGCGACCAGTTGAGGCGCGAGAGCAGCTTCGGCTTCGTCCGGTCGCTGATGTCGTGGATGGTGAAGCCGCCGTCGCGCCACGCGCCGTAGCCGCGATCGCCCGCGACGATCATGTGGTGCAGCGCGACGCGTTTGCCCGGTGCGAGCGTGGGCGGCTCGCCCCCGGCGCGGTACATCCCCGGCAGCCACCACTTCGACACGATCTCCGGCTTCGTGATGTTCTGCAGATCGACGATGCACATGATGTGATCGGTGTAGCCGTCGAAATGCGCCGAGACATACGCATAGCGGCCGCCCGTCCACCACAGCCGGTTGATGCCGAAGCCCGGCATTTCGAGGAAGGCGATTTCCCGCATCTCGCCCGGCTTCGAGATGTCGTGGATGCTCAGCCCCGATCGGAACTTCTTCCGGTTCGTGATGCTGTCGGCCAGCGCGTTCTCGAAATAACCGCGCAGGTTGTCGTACGACTGCATCGCGACGATGTTCGCGCCGTTGGCGAGGAGCAGATGATCCTCGGCGACCTGCAGGTGGTGCGTCCGGGTATTGACGCCTGCCGTGAAGAATCCGACCGGCTTGAGCTTCCTCGGGTCCGCGGCGTCCAGAATCGTGACGCCGTCGCTGAACATGTGGCCGACATAGACGTGCCCCCGATTGACCATCACCTGCACGCCGTCGGGGCGCCCGCCCTGATCGCTGTAGGAGAGGTGCCGGATGCGGCGCCCGATGCCTTGCGGCGGGACGACCGGATCGGCCGCGCCGTACGCCCCGGCTGGCGCCGCGGCGGCCGCCGCCAGGGTCAGCAATCCTTTCACTCCGGCACGGCGAGTGATCTTCACACGAAGGATTCTACGCTTTTCGACCGGCCTGGGCGTACACTCTGCCGACTGTTCCGGCAGGCCGACTGCCGACTGCGGACTGCCGACTGCGGACTGCCGACTGCCGACTGAGGGAGCCTTATGCGTCACGTCATTGCTGCGGTGAGTCTGGTGCTGGCGGGGCCCGCGCTCGCGGCTGCGCAGCAGCCGGCTCCAAACGGCGAGGCGGTGTATCGCCAGCACTGCGCGAGCTGCCACGAGGGCAGCATGCCGCGGCTGCCCAGCCGCGAGGCCCTGCGGGCCGTCACGCCCGAACACATCGAAACGGCCCTGAGCTCGTTCACCATGCGCCGGCAGGGCGCTGCGCTCGTCCCGGCCGAGCGGCGGGCCGTTGCCGAGTTCCTGTCGGGCCGGCCGGCCGGTTCGTACCGGGCGCCGCTCGACGTGATTCCGAAAACCGCGTACTGCGCCGGCCCGGCCAGACCCGTCGATCTGCGGGCGGGTCAGGCCTGGAATGGGTGGGGCCCCGATCTTCGCAACACGAGATTTCAACCCGCGGCGGCGGCCGGACTTGCCCCCACCGAAGTGCCGCGGCTCAAGGTGAAATGGGCGTTCGGGTTCCCGGGCGTCTCCGCCTCCGGATCGCAGGTGAGCGTGGTCGGGGACCGCGCGTTCGTCGGCAGCCGCAACGGCATCGTGTACTCCCTCGACGCGAAAACCGGCTGCCTGGCCTGGGCATTCGAGGCCGATGCCGGCGTTCGTTCGAGTCCCGTCATCGGAGCGGCGGCGGGCGGGAGCGCCAGCGTGTTCTTCGGGGATGCCCACGCGCAGATCTACGCGCTCGACGCGGCGACCGGTGCGCTGCGGTGGAAGGTGAAAGTGGACGATCACGGCGATGCGATGGTCACCGGCGCCGTGGCGTTCTACAACGGCCGTCTCTACGCCGGCGTGTCGTCGATCGAAGAAGGATCGGCCGTCATCCCGTCGTACGAATGCTGCACGTTCCGTGGCAGCGTGGTCGCGCTCGATGCAGGGAGCGGCCGCCAGCTCTGGAAGACGTTCACGCTGTCCGACGTGCCAAGGCCGACGACGAAGAACAGCGCCGGCACGCAGTTAAGGGGGCCATCCGGCAGCGGTGTCTGGTCCACGCCGGCGCTCGATCCGGACCGCAACCGCTTGTACATCACCACGGGCGACAACTACTCCAATCCCCCAACCAGGGACAGCGATGCCATCATGGCCCTTGCCCTCGACACCGGGCGCATCCTGTGGACGACGCAGGCGTTGGCGGGCGATGCCTGGAACGTCAGCTGCCTCGAATCGGGCGGAGCCGGTCGCGTGAAGTGCCCCGACGGCGCCGGCCCCGACCACGACTTCGGCAGCTCGCCCGTGCTGACGACGCTCGCGGACGGGCGGCGTGTGCTGCTCGCCGGGCAGAAGTCGGGCATGCTGCACGCGCTCAACCCGGACACCGGCGCGTTCCTCTGGCAGACGCGCGTCGGCGCAGGCGGTACGCTCGGCGGCATCGAGTGGGGTTTCGCCACCGATGGAACGACGGCGTACGTCTCGCTGTCGAACGCGTTCGAGAAGAAGTCGGGCGAAGCCGGAGGCCTGGTGGCGATCAACATCGCCGACGGCAAGGCGCGCTGGTCGGCGCCGCCTGCGGCGGCGGCCACGTGCGGGGACCGGACGGGGTGCAACACGGGCCAGCCGGCCGCCGTCACCGCGCTGCCGGGGATCGTGCTGTCGGGCTCGCTCGACGGCCATCTCCGTGGATACGAGGCCGAAACCGGCCAGGTGATCCTCGACGTCAACACGGCGGGCAGCGTTCAGACGGTCAACGGCGTACCCGCGAGCGGCGGCTCGCTCAACGGCCCCGGCGCGACGGTGGCCGGCGGCATGGTGTTCGTCAACTCGGGCTACGGGTCGCTTGGGTTCATGGCCGGAAACGTGCTGCTCGCGTTGTCGGTGGACGGCAAGTGATGCAGGAGCTCGAGCAGCTCAGCCACGAGATCATGGACGCGATTCGCACGCGCAACCGGCGCGCGCTCGAAGCCGTGCTCGTCGCGGACTTCGTCCAGATCGACGAGCGCGGCCGCCGGCTCGGCAGAGACGCGTTCATCGCGGCGGTCGAGACCGGCGAATTTCAGATCGAAGACCTCTGGTTCGAATCGCTGTCGGTGGACCAGTTCGATCAGACCGCGGTCGTGTGCGGCGTGCAGCGGGCGCAGGTGCGGCTGCCAGCGGGCGAACGGGTCGAAGGGCGCACGGCGTTCACCGACGTGTTCGTTCGTGGGGCAGATGGCTGGAGGCTGAGGTTGGCGACGTCCGCGGAACTGGCCCTGGGAGGGATGCCATGACGAACCGTCGTGAGTTCCTGAAGGACGTGGCGGGCGCCGCCGGCCTCGTCTTCGTCGGCTGCGGCATCACGGGCGCCGCGCAGTCGCGGCCAGCCGGGGCCGCCGTGCGCCGGCCGGTCGTCGTGAGGGGACGCCGGATTACCACCGTCGACGTGCACGCGCACTGCGCGGTGCCGAAAGCCACCGAGCTGCTCCGGCGTCCGGCCGCCAATCAGGGGACCGACGATCCGCTCATGCTCGACGGCCAGGCGCTGGCCCAGCGCATCGCCGCGATGGATGCGCAGCGCATCGACATCTCGGTGCTCAGCATCAACCCGAACTGGTACGACGTCGGCCGCGATCTCGCCGCCCAGGTCATCCCGGTGCAGAACGAGGCGATGGCCGCGTTCTGCGCGAGCCACTCGGATCGGTTCGCGGCGTTCGCGTCCGTCGCCCTGCAGTTTCCGGATCTGGCCGCACAGCAGCTCGAGCACGGCATGAAGCAGCTGGGGCTGCGCGGCGTGGCCATCGGCGGCAGCGTGGCCGGCAGGGAGCTGGCCGATCCGGTGTTCCATCCGTTCTGGGCGAAGGCCGAAGAGCTTGGCGCGGTCGTGTTCATCCACCCGCAGCCCGCGGCGACGCCCGACCTGGCCACTCGCCTCAGGGGCAACGGCCTGCTGACGAACGTGATCGGCAACCCGCTCGAAACGACCATCGCGCTCTCGCATCTGATCTTCGAGGGCACGCTCGACCAGTTTCCGAGGCTGAAGATCTGCGCGGCCCATGGGGGCGGCTACCTGCCGTCCTACATGAACCGCTCGGACCACGGCTGCGTCACGTTCCCGGCGCAATGTAAAGCCGGCGTGCCGAAAGAGCACCCGACGGCGTACGTGAAGCGGATGTACTACGATTCGCTCGTGTTCACACCTGAAGCGCTGAGGCATCTGGCCGCCGAAGTCGGCGCGAACCACATCGTGATGGGCACGGACTATCCGTATCCCTGGGTCGACGCGCCCGTCGATCACGTGCTGGCGGCGCCCGGGCTGAGCGATGCCGATCGTGAAGCCATTCTCGGGCACACCGCGATGCAGCTCCTGGGGCTCCCGGTCAGATAGTGCACAGGATTCGTTCGCTCGACGGCTGGCGCGCCGTGGGCGTCACGCTGGTGCTCGTGTCGCACGCGCCGTACACCACGGGCTTCCCCGCGCGGTACGAAGACCGCCTCGTGAGTGTCTTCGACGGCGAGCTGGGCGTGCGGATCTTCTTCGTGCTGAGCGGCTTCCTCATCACGTACCTGATGTTCGAAGAGGCCGGCCGGACGGGCTCCATCTCTCTGCGCCGCTTCTACGTCCGGCGCGCGCTCAGGATTCTGCCGATCTATGTCACGTACCTGCTGACCCTCGCGCTGCTGACGGCGCTCGGCCTCTACCACGATTCGTTCTCGTCGTGGTTCGGGTCGCTGACGTTCATGCGGAATCTGTTCGGGGAGGGCCGGAGCGCGACCTCGCAGCTGTGGAGCCTGGCCGTCGAGCAGCAGTTCTATCTGGTGTGGCCGATGGCGTTCGCGACCTGTGCGCTCTGGCGGCGTCCGCGCGCGTTCGTGGCGGTGTCGGTGCTGACGATCATCATGTGTCCCATCGTCCGGGCGACGTGGCTGTCGCTGGTGCCTGGCGGGTCGCTCGCCAACCGCCTCCTGGGACCGCAGTCCGGCCTGATCTACGCCGACTCGCTCGTCGTCGGCTGCCTGGCGGCGTTTCTGCTCAGGAGGGGCACGGTGTCGCCACCGGTGCTCGAATCGCCGGTCTTCGGCGTCGTGGCGATTCTGCTGGTGGCCGCGGGCCGCGCCCTGCAGCACCTGCTGGAGCCTCCATCGTGGATCTTCGCGCTCATCCCGAGCGTTCAGGCGATCGCGATCATGTTTCTGATCTGGGCCTCGGCGTTTCACACGCCGGGGCTGATGTCGCGAGTGCTGAATCTCAGGCCGATCGTCCTGCTCGGGACGCTGTCCTACTCCATCTACGTCTGGCAGTTCCTGTTTATCGCGCATTTCGCGCCGAAGATGGCTGGCTCCTGGACGCACGACTGGAAGTGGTGGATGCCGTGCGCCGTTGCGGCGGCCGCGGCGTCGTACTACGGCGTCGAACGGCCGTTTCTGAAGCTCAAGGCGCGCTTCGGGGGCGTGCGCGGCGTTTAACGACGTCAACGCAGAGCACGCAGAGGAGACTCCGTGGATACTATGCGGATGCAGCGCATATTCCTGGCCCCGAATGGCCATCGCTTCGCCCTCGCCACGGCACTCGCCGTCGCGGCCGCGGTGTTCCCGCCTCGCCTGCTCGCGCAGACAGCGGCGCAGGTTGTTGCCGAATTGCCCGCCGCCGTTCGGACGGCGATCGACAAGGCCGCGACGGAGGTGCTGGAGGGCACCGGTGCGCCGAGTGCGTCCATCGCGGTGATCCGCGACGGCCGGATCGCCTACCTGCAGGCGTACGGCAAGGCGAGGATCGAGCCCGCTGTCCCCGCCACGACCGGGATGCGCTACAGCATCGGCTCGATCAGCAAACAGTTCACGGCCGCCGCGATCCTGCTGGGGCTCGGCACCAACTACGGGCTTGGCGTCCAGGTCAGCGCAACAGGCGGCCGCCGTCAGGTTTCCCACACGGGCGAAGTGTCGGGCTTTACGGCCGCCAACGTCATCTACCCGGACGACCGTGCGGCCGTCGTGGTGCTGACGAACCTCGACGCCACCGGCGCGTCGTCGCAACTCGCGAGCCGGATCGCGAACGCACTCTTCCGCGCCACAGGCGGCGAGGCGGACACCGAGCAAGCGCTCGCGACAGCCCGGAAGGTGTTCGAGGGCCTGCAGCACGGCCGCATCGAACGAGGGCTGTTCACGGCCAATGCCAACGCGTACTTCGCGGAGGCCGCGCTCGCCGACTTCGCGGCCGGCCTGGGGCCGCTCGGCACGCCGCTGGAGTTCGAGCAGGCCACTCAGTCGCTGCGCGGCGGGATGACGGCGCGGTCGTACCGGATCAGGTTCGCCTCGCGGACCCTGCGCCTGACCACGTTCGTCATGCCGACGGCAGGCTGGAGCAGTATCAGATCGCTGCGACAGAATAGGTGGGAGGGCAAAGAGCAAAGGGCAAAGGGCAGAGGGCAGAGGGCAGAGGGCAGAGGGCAGAGGGCTTAAATCATTGATCCCCTTTGCCTTTTGCCCTTTGCCCTCTGCCCTGTATTAAAGTATCGCACCATGGGTCGACTGCTCTCAGCCATCATGTGGATCGGGGTGGCCGCGCTCGGCGCGGCGGGTTTCGGCGTCATCGCGCTGTCGCGCGGCGAGACCATCAGCGCGGCCTGGATTCTCATCGCCGGGGTCTGCACGTACCTGGTCGCCTACAGGTTCTACGGGCGATTCCTCGCGACGAAGGTCTTCGCCCTGGATGGTCAGCGGGCGACGCCCGCCGAACGCCTGAATAACGGGCGCGATTTCCATCCCACCAACCGCTGGATTGCCTACGGCCATCACTTCGCGGCGATCTCCGGCGCGGGCCCGCTGATCGGGCCGACCCTCGCCGCCCAGTTCGGATTTCTTCCGGGGACGCTCTGGCTGATCGTGGGCGTCGTCCTAGGCGGCGCCGTGCAGGACTTCACGATCCTGGTCTCCTCGATCCGGCGCGACGGCAAGTCGCTCGGCCAGATGGCGAAAGAGGAGGTGAACCCGGTGGCCGGCCTGGGCGCGATGGTCGCGATTCTCGCGATTATGATCATCCTGCTCGCGGTGCTCGCGCTGGTGGTCGTCAACGCGCTGCGCGGCAGCCCGTGGGGGCTGTTCACGATCGCGACCACAATCCCCATCGCGCTCCTGATGGGCTGGTGGATGAAGCACGTCCGGCCGGGGAAGGTCGTCGAGACGTCCCTCATCGGCGTCGTGCTGCTGATGGTCGGCCTGGTCGGCGGGCAGTGGGTGTCGCAGCATCCCGTCTGGGCGGCGGCGTTCACGTGGTCGGGCCCGCAGATCTGCTGGGCGATCATCGTGTACGGATTCGTCGCCTCGGTGTTGCCGGTGTGGATGTTGCTGGCGCCGCGCGACTACCTGTCCACGTTCCTCAAGGTGGGCACGCTCATCATCCTGGCCGGCGCGATCGTCATCATGATGCCGCCGCTCAAGATGCCGGCGGTCACGCAGTTTGCCGCCGGCACCGGCCCGGTGTTCGCCGGCAAGCTGTTCCCGTTCGCCTTCATCACGATCGCGTGCGGGGCCATTTCCGGGTTCCACGCGCTCATCGCCAGCGGCACGACGCCGAAGATGGTGATGCGGGAGACCGACGCCGTGCTGGTCGGCTACGGCGCAATGCTGACGGAATCGTTCGTCGGCCTGATGGCGATGATTGCCGCCGCCATCCTCGAGCCGGGCGTCTACTTCGCGATGAACGTCGGGCCGGGCGCGCTCGGGACCACGTCGGAATCGGCCGCGCGCAAGATCGCCGAGTGGGGCTTCATGGTCACCCCCGAACAGCTGACCGCGCTGGCGGCCCAGATGGGCGAAACCTCGCTCCTGTCGCGCACCGGCGGTGCCCCGAGCCTCGCGGTCGGCATGGCCAGCGTGCTCGGCAACGTCTTCACGGGGCCCGGCACGGCGCTCTGGTACCACTTCGCGATCCTGTTCGAAGCGCTCTTCATCCTGACGACCGTCGATGCGGGGACGCGGGTGGGGCGGTTCATGTTCCAGGAGCTCGCCGGCCACGTGTGGAAGCCTCTTGGCCGGCTGTCGTGGTACCCCAGCATCCTGCTCTCGTCGGCCGTTGTTGTCGCCGGCTGGGGCTACTTCACGTATCAGGGCGTGATCGATCCGCTCGGCGGCATCAACTCGCTCTGGCCGCTGTTCGGGATCGCAAACCAGCTGCTCGCGGCCATCGCGTTGTGCGTGAGCAGCACCATCATCATCAAGATGGGGAAGATGCGCTACTCGTGGGTGACGCTCGTCCCCCTGGTGTGGCTGGCCTCGGCCACCCTCACCGCCGGCTGGCAGAAAGTGTTCTCGCCCGATCCCGCGCTTGGGCTTCCTGTCGCACGCCCAGTCGCTCGCCGCGTCCACCAATCCGGACGCGGCGCGCCTGATCTTCAACGATCAGCTCGACGCGGGGCTGTCGATCTTCTTCATGCTGATCGTCGTCGTCGTGATCTTCGCGTCGATGCGCGAGTGGTGGCTGATCGCGGCGAAGCGAAAGGCGCCCCAGGTCCACGAGGCGCCCTTCGTTCAGACCGCGTTCGACGCTACGCCGTAACCGTCGGACCCGTCGCCGGCGTGATGACCTGGGCGGCAGCCCCGGCCGCTCCGAAGAGATCCTCGTACACGTACGACACCGCCGCGATTGCGACGGGGGCCGCGATGATCAGGCCCACGCCGCACAGCAGCACGCCCGCGCAGATGATGAGCACCAGGACAATCGCGAACAGGAACATGGCCCACCACTGTTGGTGCACGACCTGGCGGCTCACTTCCATCGCCGGCCAGAAGTCCAGCTTCTTGTCGATGATCAGCGGCAGCGCGAAGACGTATCCGACCGCGAGGTAGATGCCCGGCAGGATGCAGAGAACGAATCCGACGATGGTGAGGGCCGACATCAGCAGGCCGGCGATGATGAGGGGCAGTGCCAAGTTGAAGCCGGCGAAGAGGTCGCCGAGCTCGACGCGCTCGCCGCGAATCCGGCGGATGAACATCAGCATCAGCCCGGCGTGCAGCACCGATCCGATGATCAGGCCGCCGCCCCACCGGATCACCGGAATGAATCCGAGGCCGACGTTGATCGCCCAGGTCAGGACCGTGGCGACGACCAGTACGCCCACGTTGGCCATGACCAGCTCCCAGCCGCGTTTGACGGCGCTGCCGATATCGATCTCGACGTCGCGGCGGAGGTACTCGGCGGCAATCATCTCGGGAGTATCCATACGTGTCCTTATCTGTTCATGACCGAATGATGTTGCGCAGGACGCCGAACGCGGCGGCGAGCGTCAGGCCCGGGGTGCTGAAGCAGAGCGGCACGAGTCGATCGACGAACGAGGGGCGGGCGGGCCGCAGGCCGTCGTGCGCGAGCGCGGCGAGGCCGGCAGCTGCCGTCACGGTGGTCAGCGGGTTCAGCGCCAGCGCGACCCCGACGTGGCCGTGCAGCAGCGCGTGGCCGGCGCGCAGCGATCCGCAGAGCGGACAGAGCCAGCCGGTGAGCGCGTAGAGCGGGCACGACGGGAACCACGCGGTGACGGCCGGGTCGAACGCGAACAGCATCCCCACGCCTGCGAGCGCCAGACCGACCAACGCCGCGTAGGGCCTGCAAAGAGCCATGTGTTGGAGCGCGGCGATTATACCCAAGTCGATTGACGGATCCGCGTCAACTTCACGCTTTCGGCGTTGTGGCACAATTCGGTTGCCCGCCATGAGGTCGATGTCGAAATTCGCGACGGTGGTTGCCGTACTGGCGTTGTCCGTTGGGGCGGCCCTGGCGGCGCAACAGCGCGCGGTGAAGGATGCCGGCGACTCCAACAGCCCGGCCAACATCGAAGTGCTGCAGATTCGCCCCAACGTCTACATGATCGCGGGCGCGGGGGCCAACATCACCGTGCAGTTCGGCGCCGACGGGGTGGTCGTCGTGGATGCGGGATTGCTCGAGAAGTCCGATGCCGTGCTCGACGCGATCCGGAAGCTGACCGGACAGCCGATCCGGTACGTCATCGACACGAGCGCGGATCCCGATCACGTCGGCGGCAACGAGCACGTGTCGAAGGCCGGCCGGACGCTGTTTCAGACGAACAATCCGCTGGGCGAGGGCATGACGAACGGCGGCGCGGCGGCGATTCTGTCGGCCGAAAAGGTGCTGACGCGCATGAGCGCGCCGACCGGACAGGTCTCGCCGTTTCCGACCGCGGCGTGGCCGACCGAGACGTTCAACCAGAAGCGCAAGTACATGTACCTCAACGGCGAGGGCATCGAGGTGCTGCACCAGCCGGCGGCCCACACCGACGGCGACAGCGTCGTCTTCTTCCGCCGGTCGGATGTGGTGGTGGCCGGCGACATCCTCGACACCACGACGCTTCCCGGTGATCGACGTCGCGCGCGGCGGCAGCATCCAGGGCGAGATCGACGCGCTCAACCGGCTCGTCGACCTGGCGATCCCCTCGATTCCGCTCGTGTCGCAGGACGGCGGGCACCTACGTCGTCCCCGGGCACGGCCGCCTCTGCGACCAGCTCGACGTCGTCGACTACCGCGACATGGTGACGATCATTCGCGACCGCATCCAGCGCCTGATCAAGGACGGCAGGACGCTGGACCAGATCAAGGCCGCTCGACCGACGAGTGGCTACACCGCCCGTTACGGATCGGATTCGGGTCCGTGGACGACGAACATGTTCGTCGAGGCGGTCTACAACAGCCTCACGAAGGAGACGCGCGCAGGTGAACAGCAGGCGTTGTGGCCGTTGCGTTGCTGATCGCCGGCATGTCGCTGTCGGCGGCCGTTCGGGTCGAGGGACAGCGAGGCGGTCCGCCGGCGGCCGCGCCGCCGACGCCGAAGGCCGCGGCCCCCATCGACCTGACCGGCTACTGGGTGTCGATCGTCAGCGAAGACTGGCGCTACCGGATGGTGACGCCCACCAAAGGCGACTATCAGGGCGTGCCGATGACGCCCGACGCGGTGAAGGTCGCGGACGCGTGGGACCCGGCGGCTGACACCGCCGCCGGCAACCAGTGCCGGAGCTACGGGGCGGCCGCGATCATGCGCGTGCCCGGCCGCGTTCACATCACGTGGCCGGACGACAACACGCTGCGGCTCGAGACCGACGCCGGCACGCAGACGCGCACGTTCCGTTTCGAACCGTCAACCGGCCGGATTCGGGGGCCGGGCGAAAGGCGAGCCGAGCTGGCAGGGCGAGTCAATCGCGCAGTGGGAAACGCCGGGCGCCGGACGCGGTGGGCGCGGCGCGGTTCCCGATGCGCCCAGGACGGGTCGCTCAAGGTCGTGACCACCAACCTGAAAGCGGGATACCTGCGGAAGAACGGCGTGCCCTACAGCGAGGACGCGAGGGTCACCGAGTACTTCGACATCGCCCGCGAGCGCAGCGGGGATCAGCTGCTGGTCGTGACCGCCGTCGTGGACGACGCGAAGTATCTGCGGCAGCCGTTCATCGTCAGCACGCAATTCAAGAAGCAGGCGGACGGGAAGGGGTGGGACCCCTCGCCGTGTTCGGCGACCTGGTAGGGACCATGGCCATCACAGCTCGACACGCTCCGGCGCTGATGCTGCTGACGATCGTGATGGCCGCTGCGCGGCCAGCGCTCGCGCAAGGCGACCTGTCCGGTTCGTGGGCGGCGAGAAACCACGAGGATGCGCTCGAGCGCATGGGCGGCCCGTATGCCGTGGACTACGCGGGGCTGCCGCTCAATGAGGAAGGCCGCGCGAAGGCGCTCACGTATTCCGGATCACAGCTGGCGATGATCGAGCGGCAATGCGGAGGATGGCCTCCGTTCTACCTCGCCTTCGGTCCGTTCGGCATGAAGATCTGGAACGAAACCGACCCGGTGAGCGGTGCGACCATCGCGTGGAAGATCGGCGCGTGGGAAGATCGCGCGGCCACGACGATCTGGATGGACGGGCGCCCGCACCCGTCCGCGAACGCGCCGCACGAGCGCGGCGGCTTCACGACGGGCACCTGGGAAGGCTCGACGCTCGTCGCGTACACGACGCACATGAAGGCCGGCGGCATCCGCCGCAACGGCGCGCCCAGCAGCGACCAGGCGACGATGACGACGCACTTCATCCGTCACGGCGATCTGCTGACGCTGCTCGAGATCATCGAGGATCCGATCTATCTGTCCGAGCCGGAGATCGTGTCGAAGAACTTTCAGCTCGATGCGGCCGCGATCGCGCCCGTCGGTCCGCCGTGCGTGCCGGGGTACGAGGGGACGAGCGGCGAAGGCAAGGTGCCGCACTACCTGCCCGGTGAGAACCCGTCGATCGACGAGCTGACGCGGTTCTACGGCATCCCGCGCGAGGCCACGCTGGGCGGAGCCGAGACGATGTATCCAGAGTTCCGCCGGACGATCAGGGACGCGTTCGTCCGGCCCGACAAGTGCACGCAGAACTGCGGCGCGCCCGCCGCCGCCTCCGCCGGCCACTCCTCGTTAGCCCGAAGGTTGTTGACTCGGTCGGCGCGCGGGCGGAGACTACGCGTCATGCGGACAGTGGTCGCCGCGACGGCGTTCGCCGTGCTCGTGGGAATGACGGGCGCGATCCGCGCGCTGCCCCAGTCGGCTTCGCGCGCGGGCAAGTCCGCGCCGAAGGCCTGGACGCTGCCCCGCACGCCCTGGGGCGACCCGGACTTCCGCGGCGTCTTTTCGAACGGCGACGCCTACACCACGCCGCTCGAGCGGCCCGATCGATTCGCCGGCCGCCGCCTCGAAGACATCCAGGGACAGGAACTGGCCGACGTCAGGCGCGCGCAGCTCGAGGCCGTCATCGACGCGTTGCCGGGCGGGCGTGTCCGCGGCCCCGACGCGTGGTGGGTGCAGAACCTCAACGTCGCCAACAGCCGTCAGGCGTGGCTGGTGATCGATCCGCCCGACGGCAAGATCCCCGCGTTGACGGCTGACGGGCAGCGGCGGGCGGCGCGGCGTGTTCGCAGCAGCTTTGTCGGCGGGCCCTTCGACGGCCCCGAGGACTTCAGCCTGCTCGACCGGTGCATCTCGCGGAGCGTGCCCGGCTCGATGATCCCGGTGATGTACGGCAACGACTATCAGATCGTGCAGGCGCCGGGTGTCGTGGTGATCACGTACGAGATCATCCACGAGGCCCGCATCATCCCGCTCGACGGCCGTCCGCATGTCGGTCCGGGCATCCGCGAACACATGGGCGACGCGCGGGGCCACTGGGAAGGCGAGACGCTGGTCGTCGAGACGACCAACTTCACCGACGCCGCGGCGTACCGCGGCGCCAACGCTGCCACGCTGCGCGTCGTCGAGCGTTTCACGCGGCCGGCGGCGGACCGGATCGCGTGGACCGCGACGATCGAAGATCCCGCGACGTGGACGCGCCCGTGGACCATCGGCATGACGCTCACCTCAGACCCGCAGTCCCTGCTCGCCTACGAGTGCCACGAGGGGAACTACGGCCTGCGCAACATCCTCAGCGCCGCGCGGGCCGAAGACCGGTAGCGGCCGGTCTTGACACGGGCGGGCGAGGCGAATATATTCGCCGAGGGCGAAAAAATTCGCCTACGCCTGATGCCCCTATGAGCCAAGCTGAAAACAATCGATCTCACGCGGCGTGAAAGCCAGATCATGGCGATCGTGCACCGGCGGCAGCGCGCCACCGTCGAGGACATCCGGGCGGAACTGCCGGACGCCCCCAGCCCGTCCAGCGTGCGCAAGCTGCTGGACATCATGATCGAGCGCGGCCTCCTCGGCCGCGAGTACGACGGCCCGCGCTATTCGTACTTTCCGACGGCGAAGCCCGAAGAGGCGAGCCGGTCGGCGCTGAAGCAGCTGGTGCGGACGTTCTTCAACGATTCGCCCGGCTCGGCGATGGCGGCGCTCCTCGACATGTCGGGCAAGCCGCTCTCCGACGACGAATACCGGCGGCTGGCCGGCATGCTGAAGCGGATTCGCGAGCAGGGGGAGAAGCGATGAACCTGTTGCTGATCGTCCTCAAAGCCTCGTGCATCATGGGCGCCGCCGCGATCGTCAGCGCGCTGCGGCATCGGCGCTCGTCGGCCTCGTTCAGGCATCTGGTGTGGACGCTCGCCGTGGCCGGCCTCCTGGCTCTGCCGGTCCTGTCGGTCGGTCTGCCGGGCTGGCGGGTCGCGATGCCTGCCGCCCTCGCGCCAAACGCAGCCATCGTCGTCCCGCCCGACACCCTGGAAATCGCGGACTCGCCGGCCGCCACGGCTGGCGCCGCCGAAGCAACGGCGAAACCGACCGTCGGCCGGCAAGCGTCGCTCGCCGCGATCCTGCCGGGCATCTATCTCGCCGGCGTGCTCCTGCTCCTGCTCCGGCTCGTTCACGAGCGATGGCAAGTGCATCGGCTCGCTCGACGCGCCGTGGACGTCGAGGACGCCGAATGGACGCAACTGCTCTCCGAGTGCGCCGACGCAGATGGGCGTCCGGCCTCGTGTCCGCCTGTTGCGCAGTCTCGAGCGCAGCATGCCGATGGCCTTCGGCACACGCACACCCTCGATCCTGATTCCCGCCCTGGCCGACACGTGGACCGGGGACCGGCGCCGCGCCGTTCTTCTCCATGAGCTGGCGCACATCGTCCGCCACGACTGCCTCACGCAGCTGATGGCCTCCGTGGCGTGCGCCATCTACTGGGTCCACCCGGGCGTGTGGTGGATTGCGCGCCGCCTTCGCGTGGAGCGCGAGCTCGCATGCGACGATCAAGTGATCAACGCCGGCGCGCGGGCGCGCGACTACGCCGAGCACCTGCTGGAACTGGCCTACGCGCTCGGGGACTACCGGGCGCCGGCGCTTGTTGTCAGCATGGCGAGGCGCGGGCAGGTCGAGGGACGCATGCTCGCGGTGCTGGACGCGGCGCGCAATCGGGCCGTGCCGGCCTGGCGTGGCCGCCTGGCGGCTGCCGCGGTCGCGGCCGCACTGCTCGTGCCGCTGGCTGGTGTCCAGGGCATCGTCGTTTCTGCGAAAGGCGAAAGCGCCAGAGGCGTCGCCCTTTCGGCTGCCGCCGGTCAGGATGCCGAGGCGGTGTCCACTCCGGCGAGCACGGCAGCTGGCACGTGGGAGATTCGAGCGACCCAGACTTCGGGGGTTGTGAACCTGAGGCTCAGCGAGAGCGCCAACTCGTCGCATGGGTCCACGATTTCGCTCGACCGGTTCCAGGGACTCGCGCCGTCGCTTCTGTCGAACGGCGGCCCGGCGACGTTCAGCCTCCGCCGCGCGGCGGGCACGTTTGCCTTCGAGGGAATGTTCAGGTCCGGGTCCGGCGCCGGGACGTATACGTTTGTTCCAAGTGCGAGCTTCCCGGCCGAGCTGGTCGCCAGAGGGTTTGCCCGGCCGACTGCCGCCGAACAGTATCTGCTCGCACGAGAAGACGTGGCGTTCGCGTTCATCGACGAGCTGGCCGCGCAGCACTACGCCCGGCCGGATCTGCACCAGCTCGTGAACGCCGCGCAGCACGGCGTGGATCTGAATTACCTGCGGGAGATGGGCGGCCTTGGATACCGGTTCGCTCAGGTCGACCCGTTGATCGGGCTACGCGACCACGGAGTCTCTTCGCAGTACATTCGGCGAGCTCGGCGCGCAGGGGCTGACTCGCCTCACGGCCGAAGATCTGATCCGTGCGCGCGACCACGGCGTTTCGCCGGAGTACGTGCGGGACCTGCGTCAACTTGGCTACCAGCTCACGCTTGCCGAACTGACGGCGGCTCGCGACCACGGCGTCAGCCCCGAATACGTTCGCGATCTGGCCGCGCTCGGCTATCCGCGCATGTCGCTCGACGAACTGATTGCCGCGCGGGATCACGGAGTGTCCCCGGAGTACGTTCGGGAACTTCAAGGTCTCGGTTATCGACTGACGCTCGACGAGCTGACGACGGCGCGCGATCACGGAATCAGCCCCGAGTATGTACGGCAGGTCAAGGCGCAGGGCCGCGAGGGCCTGAGCCTTGGCGAGCTCGTCACGCTCAGGCAGCAGGGCCCGGGTTACCGCCAGACAAGACTGATGTTCTACGTCCATTACCACGTGCAGGCCTTCCATCGGTGGGTCAGGGAGTTCGCTGATCAGTGGTCGAAGTGAGAGCGCTTTTCACTCAGGTGTAGTGCAGGCCTTCAGGCCTGCCTGGCAGCCCGTGGTACAAGTGGCGTTTTCACGCACCCGTGACACAAACAGGCGACGGGAGCCTGACTGGTGTTCGACGCGTCGCAATTCCAGATCAGGGCGATCGCCTCGTACACGAGCGTCCACGTCGCCACGGCTCCAGAAGGATGGAACTCCCAGCCCAGCGCTGCCGTAATAGGTATCCATGAACCGTAATCCAGCAACCTGGATTTCGGCAACGCGCGTTTGGATTCCAATCTCAGCCGCGCTCTTCACGGTCGCCCTGATTGTGTCGGCGGTGGTCCTTCCCGAACTTCGGCTCCTTCACGTTCTCCAGGCGCTCATTTACGTCGCCATCGTGATCCTTGCGCGCCGCAACAGCATGTGGGCGATTGGCGCGGGCTTGACGATCGCCGTCGCCTGGAACAGTCTCAATCTCTTCGTAACTCATAACATGCAGAGGGGGGTGACGGTGTTTTGGTCTCTCCTGCAGACGGGCCAGATGCGAGAGCTTGGGCCGCACCCGATTGTCCCGATGATGGTGTTACTCGGTGGGATCGGGCACTTCGTTCTCATCAGTGCTTGCCTGGCCGCTCTGTTCGATCGCAGAATCGATGACAAGAAGCCATGGAAGATGGTGGCCGGAGGTGTATCGGTTCTCGCGTATTTCGCCCTGATTATCGTTGTCTCCGCACCACGCTAGCTGGCCCAACTGCCGGCGGGAATGACACGTCCGTGGCTCAGGACGGCCGCCTCCGACTTTAACCACGGGCTGCTAGACGCCGATGTCCTCGTTCCACAAGTCCGGGATGGGCGCGGATGAAGTCCGCCATCATCGCGATGCACCCGGGGTCCTGAAGGACCGTCACCGACACGCCCCGCGAACGCAGGAGTTCCTCTTCGCCGAGAAACGTCCGGTTCTCGCCGACGATGACCGTCGGGATGCCGTACAGCAGGATGGCGCCGCTGCACATCGCGCAGGGTGAGAGGGTCGTGTAGAGGACGGATTCGCCGGTACACCTGCGCACGCTGGCGGCCCGCGTCCTCGAGGGCGTCCATTTCGCCGTGCAGCACCGCGCTGCCACGCTGAACGCGCCGGTTGTGCCCGCGTCCCAGGATGATGCCCCGGCCAGCGTGGACGAGCACCGAGCCGATCGGGATCCCGCCCTCGCGCTGTCCCTGGCGGGCCTCCTCGAGGGCCGCCTGCATGTACGCGTCGGTCACTGCCCCAAGACGTCAACATCATGTGGCGTTTTGCCTCCATTCGGCGCATCATATCGCGTCATGCCTGCAGTCAAACCGGCGGTGCTGGCCATCATGCTGGCCGGTATCGGAGTGGCGATTCCGGCGGCTCAAACGGCGAAGGTCTGGACGCCCGACGAACTGTTCCGCCGCAACATCGGCACGCGTGAAGATCAGGACACCGCGTTCCCGCCGCACAAGATCATCGGCAACCTGTACTACGTCGGCACGAGATCGCTCGCGTCGTTCCTGGTGACCACGCCACAGGGGCACATCCTCATCAACAGCGACTACGAGCGAAATGTGCCGACAGTGCGCGGATCGATCGAGCAGCTGGGCTTCAAGTACGCGGACGTCAAGATCGTCCTCGGCAGCCACGCCCACGCGGATCACATGGAAGGCGACGCGCTCGTCAAGCAGCTCACGGGCGCAACGGTCATGGCGATGGCCGAGGATGTGCCCGCACTCGAGAAGATGATGCCCGGCGGCAAGCCGCACCCGATCGACAAGGTCCTGCACGATGGCGACGAGGTGAAGCTGGGCGACATGACGCTCGTCGCGCACCTGACGCCGGGCCACACGCGGGGCTGCACGACGTGGACCTTCAGGGAGCAGGAGAACGGCAAGAACTACGAGGTGCTGATCATCGGCAGCGTGGGAGTGAATCCGGGCATGAAGCTCGTGAACAATCCGGACGCGCCCCAGATTGCCGAGGAATTCAACCGAGCCTTTGCGACGCTTCGAAAATTCCGGCCTGACGTTCCGTTGGGCTCGCATCCCGGCATGTACAGCATGTCTGAGAAGTACGCGAAGGTCGGCAAGGGGCCGAACCCGTATATCGACCCGACGGGCTACGCGGCCGAGCTGGACATCGTCGAGGGCGTCTTCCGGTCTGTGCTGGCGCAACAGAGCGCACAGAAGTAGGGCAGAAGGCAAAGGGCAGAGGGCAAGCCATGCAGATGACGAAACGATCGTTGTGGGCAGCCGCGTTCTGCCTGTCGCTGGCCGCGATGCCGGCGCGCGCAGGCGCCCAGAGCAAAGCTGACGTCGACGGTGGGAAGCTCCTCTTCCAGGGCATGTGCGCGGAATGCCACGGCGCGGGCGGCGCCGGCGGCGACGCGCCCAGCCTGAACCGCCCGAAGCTCCTGCACGCGCCGACGGATGTCGCGCTCGTCAACATCCTCCAGAACGGCATCCCGAACACCGCGATGCCGCGCGTGCGCCGGTTCAGCGAAAGCGAAACGCGCCAGCTCGTCGCCTACATCCGGTCGATCGGCAAGCTCGCGGACGCGAAGGTGCCGGGCGACGCGAAGAAGGGCGCCGACATGTACCGCAGCCTCGGCTGCGCGAGCTGCCACATCGTCGGCGGGCAGGGCGGTAACCTCGGGCCCGACCTCACCGACATCGGCTTCATGCGCGGTCCGGCGTACCTGAGGCAGGCGATCGTCGATCCCGGGGCGGCCCTGCCGAAGGGCGTGCTCCAGGTTCCCTCACGCGGTTACGCCGAGTACCTCCCGCTGCGCATCGTCACCAAGCAGGGCGGCGAGGTGCGCGGCATCCGGGTGAACGAAGACACGTTCAGCATCCAGGTCCGCGACCAGGCGGGGAAGTTCTACTCGCTGCGCAAGGCGGACCTCGAGCTGCTCGAGAAACAGACCGGGAAGAGCCTGATGCCGAGCTTCTCGACGCGGCTCACGCCGGCAGAGCTCACCGATCTCGTGGCCTATCTGGCCAGCCTGCAGGGTGAACCATGAAAACGATCGTTCGCGTGATTCTGCTCGCCAGCCTCGCGGCGCCGGCGACGACCTTCGCGCAGGTTCCCTACGACCGCATCGTCAAGGCCGAAAGCGAGCCGGCGAACTGGCTGACGTACGCCGGCAGCTACAAGTCGCAGCGCTACACGCAGCTCGACCAGATCAACAAGCAGAACGTCACCCAGCTGAAGCCCGCCTGGGTGTACCAGCTGCGCACCGGCGGCGTCTTCGAAACGTCGCCGGTGGTCGTCGACGGTGTCATGTACATGACCGAGCCGCCGAGCACGGTGACCGCCATCGACGTGCGCACCGGCCGGCCGCTCTGGAGCTGGACGCCCAAGATTCCAGACGACGTGATCGTGATCGGGTCGCCGCCCGTCAATCGCGGCGTGGCCGTGCTCGACAACATGGTGTACGCCGGGTCGATCGCCGGCCATCTCGCCGCACTCGACGCCAAGTCGGGCGCGCTGCGCTGGGACGTCACGGTTGACGACAACAAGATCGGCTACTACCTGACGCTGGCGCCGCTGGCCATCGACGGGAAGATCATCGTCGGCGTGTCGGGGGCGGAGAACGGCATCCGCGGATTCGTGGACGCGTACGACGCGAAGACCGGCAAGCGCGTCTGGCGGCGTCACACGATCCCGGCGCCGGGCGAACCGGGCAACGAAACCTGGGGCGGCAAGGACAGCTGGAAGACGGGCGGCGGCTCCACCTGGCTCACCGGCTCCTACGATCCTGAGCTGAAGCTCCTGTACTGGCAGGTCGGCAATCCCGGACCCGACTGGAACGGCGACTTCAGGCCCGGGGACAACCTCTATACGTGTTCGGTGCTCGCCATCAACCCGGACGATGGCAGCCTGAAGTGGACGTTCCAGTTCACGCCGCACGACACGCACGACTGGGACGCGAACGAAACGGTGGTGTTGTTCGACGCGACCGTCAACGGCCGCGCGCGCAAGCTGCTGACGCAGGCGAACCGCAACGGCTTCTACTACGTGCTCGATCGCGCGACCGGGGAATTCATCACCGGCACGGCGTTCGTGAAACAGACGTGGGCCGATGGCCTCGACGCGAAGGGCCGGCCCATCGCCAAGTCGGGCCTTGATCCGAACCCGGAAGGTATCCTGGTGTACCCAAGCATCCAGGGCGCCGCGAACTGGCATGCGCCGAGCTACAGCCCGAAGACCGGTCTCTTCTACCAGACCGCGGTGGAGATGGGGACGATCTACTACAAGGGCGAAGCGGTGTATAAGCCGGGCATCGGCTTCACGGCCGGCGGCGGCCGCACGATCAACGGCGACGATGCGTGGAGCGCGGTTCGTGCCCTCGACGCGACAACCGGCAAACTGAAATGGGAGTTCAAGCTGCTCTCGGCCGGACGAAGCAGCCTGCTCTCGACGGCGGGTGGGCTCGTGTTTGGCGGGCACGGAAGAAGGAAACTTCTTCGCCCTCGACGCCGACACCGGCAAACCGCTGTGGGACACGCAGCTCGGTGCCAACATCCGAGGCATCCCGGTGTCGTTTGGCGTGGACGGCAAGCAGTACGTCGCGATTGCTGCCGGCTTCGCATTGTTTGTTTATGGATTGCCTTAGCGAGAGATCGGTGCGGCATACGTGCCGCCCATCACCGTGGACCGGGACCAGACCAACGGCGATCTGAAGGCTGCGGGCCCGCGTTAGGAGAGCCGTGGCCGAGTCACCCCGCGAACACGAACGTCGCGAACACGTGAAGGCGCATGCGCTCAAGATCCATCCCTGGATCTGCGCGCGCTGCGGCCGCGATTTCAGCAGCGGCAAAGATCTTCGCGGCCTCACGGTTCATCACCGGGACCACAACCACGACAATAATCCTCCCGACGGCAGCAACTGGGAGCTGTTGTGCCTCTACTGTCACGAGAATGAGCACTCGCGTCGGGAAGTCGCCGAGGCCTACGACGGGGCAGGACCGGAGGCAGAGGCTCCGCATGCGACGTACCGGCCGTTCGCCGACCTCGGTACCCTGCTGAAGGACAAGAAGTAGCCGATGGGTCCTGACGACTATCGACGCATGGCGCTCGGCATGGCGGACGCTGTGGAGCGCGAGCACATGGGCCACCCCGACTTCCGCGCGCCAGGTCCGAGCGGCCGCATCTTCGCCACCATCCACCACAGTCACGAGTCCGGGAGCCTCCTCCTCACACCGGAACAACAGGAGCGGTTCATCCGAGACGCACCGGACGCCTTTTGTCCGGTCGCCGGGGCCTGGGGACGGGGCGGCGCCACCTCCGTCCGGTTCGCGGCGGCCGACGAGGAGACGCTCGGCGAAGCGATGACCCTGGCGTGGCAGAACGCCATGAACAAAGTAGTCAAGAAGCCGGTGCAAAAGCCGGTCAAGAAACAGAAACCGAAAGGAAGGAAGTAATGGTGAGTCTGGCCGACCTGTGGATTCCCATTCTGCTGTCAGCCGTCGTCGTGTTCATCGTCAGCTCGATCGTTCATATGGTGCTGCCGTGGCACAAGAACGACTACCCGAAGGTTCCGAACGAGGACGCCGTACGGGCTGCACTGCGCCCGCTCAACATCCCGCCCGGCGGGTACATGGTGCCGCGTTCGTCGAGTCAGAAGGAGATGGGGTCGCCTGAATTCCAGGAGAAGATGAAGGCGGGCCCGGTGCTGATACTGCAGGTGATGCCGAACCGCATGATGCCGATGACGACGAACCTGATCAACTGGTTCATCTACGTCATCGTCATCAGCTTCTTCTCGGCCTACATCACCAGCCGCGCAGTCGGCGTCGGGACGAACTACTTGATCGTCTTCAGGTTCATCGGCACGACCGCGTTCATGGGCTATTCGCTTGCCTTGTGGCAGAACTCGATCTGGTTCAGGTACAGCTGGGTCGTGACGATGAAGTCCACGATCGACGGACTCATCTACGCGTGCTTCACCGCCGGCGTCTTCGGCTGGCTCTGGCCCAGATAGCGCCTGCCAGTAGCCTTCGGGAGTAGTGCAGGCCTTTAGGCCTGCCAGAACCTACACGTCCAGAATCGCCATGTCCGCTTCGATGCTCTTGATCGGGTCGCGGCCGGGTGAAGGGCGGTACTCGTGTGCGACGTACCCGGTGAAGTTCAGGTCGGCGATCGTCTGGGCCACCAGGCGGTAGTTCAACTCCTGGGTGTCGTCGATCTCGTGCCGCCCCGGTACGCCCGCCGCGTGGAAGTGCGCGATCCACTGGATGTTGTCCCTGATCGTGGCGACGACGTTCCCGTCCATGACCTGGGCGTGGTAGATGTCGTACAGCATCTTCACGCGCGGTGAGTTGACGCGCTTGCAGAGCTCGAAGCCCCACGCCGCCCGGTCGCACAGCTGATCCGGCCGGCCGAGCACGTTGTCCGGGTACTTGCTGTTCGTGTTTTCGATGCAGAGCGTGATGTTCTTGTCCTCGAGGTACCCCTTCACGCGGTTCAGGAACAGCGCGCAGTCGTCGAGGCCCTGCTCGTAGGACATGCCCTTGCGCTGGCCGCCGAACGCGATGATCTTCTCGCAGCCGCCCGCCACGCAGACGTCCACCTCGTCGCGCAGCGCCTTCTCGAGCGCGTCGTGCTTGTCCTTGCGCACGATCCCGTCCGGGATCGTCGTGAAGATCATCGGCGCCATCGTCGGCACGAGCCCGTACTTCTTGAGGGTCGGCCAATCGGCGGGTTGAACGAGCTCGAAGCCGTACGCGCCGAGGCGCGCCGCTTCGCGGCACTGCTCGTCGAGCGTCGTCAGCCCGGGCGTGTCCTGCCCGAACACCGTCCGGAAGAGCGCCTGCTTGATGCGCCCCTTGCGCTTGATCGGCGGGCGCGGCGCCTGCGCGTTCGCAGGTCCGCCCAGGACCGCGGCGGCGCCCGTGGCTGCCACGGCCGTGGCCGCGGTGATGGATGTCGTCAGAAACTCTCGTCGTCGCATGGCGTCATGACCTCCCGACCCATTTCAGCAGCTCGGCCATCGTCACGGCCCGGTTGTCGGCGGGGTAGTGCACGGGCACGATTCGCTGGACATCGAGCTTGAGCCGTTGAATGTTGTCCACCAGGCTGGTGGTGTACGGACTTGGGGGATTCGGCGGCGTGGCGGTCGGCGCCTGGGGGTTGTAGGCGTCGGCTTCGAGCAGGACCTTTTCCTTCGGGAAATACGCCACGAGCATCCCGTCGTGATGGCCGAAGTTCTTCAGGTGATAGAGCTCGACGACACGATTGCCGTCGGTCAGCACCTTCCTGTCGCCGATTCCTTCGACCTTTGGTTTTCTTCCGGAGCCGTGGGCCTTGTCAGGGCTCAGCGTGTGGGGGAGGCTCAGGACTCTCTCGAGGTAGCTCTCGTTGATCTGGTGCGTGAGGATCGTGGAGCCCTCGGCGACGAACGCGCGGAGACCGCTCGAGTGATCGATGTGGCTATGCGTGTTGATCAGGTAGCGGATCGGCTTGTTCGGAATCAGGCGCTTGGCTTCGGCGATGACCGACAGCGCGCGGGCCTCGCTCTGGCCGCACTCGACGAGCGCGATGTGGTCCTTGAAGTCGATGGCGATGACGGCATAGCCGCCCGTGATGAGGTAAACGCCGTCGCCGAGTTTCTCCGACTGCGCCGGAGGCGCGGCCGGAGCCGCCGCCGCTGCCGGTGCGCCGCCGCGGCCCTGGGGCGCCTGGATGCTCACGGGAGCGTTGACCTTCACCTCGCTGACCGTCAGGTCGAAGACGGGGTAGTCGCCCTGCCGCTGCACGATGTGCATCGGGAACTGGACGCCGTCGACGTCCTTGTAGTCGCTGTAAACGGCTTCGAACAGCATGTCGCCGAACAGCGGGTTGTCGATCCATGTCTCGACGCGGTCGACCCGGTTCTGCGCGCTGATGTAGCCGTTCACTTTGGCGTTGTTCGCGCCGACGAACATGAGGACGCGATAGGGCGCGCCGCCGACCGTGCGAGTGGCCATCGTGGCGTTCCGCGCCGCGGCCGCCCTCAGGAAGCCGTGGGGCGTCATCCAGATTTCGAGCTGCTGCGCCCACGGTGTCTCGGCGCCGACGATGATCGTCTGGCTTTGCGACTGGTCTCCGACGATCGGCTGCTGACCGCCCCCCCGCGGCGGGTTCTCGGCCTGCGCGCGCACGCGATCGACGCGGGAGGCCGGCGTCTCGAAGTTGATCGCGCGGGTGTAGCTCTTCTCGATGAACCTGGGCCACGGCGAGGAGGGATTCGGTGCCTGGCCGAGGACGAAATCGAAGCCGGTCGCCGAAAACTGCACCGTTTTCAGCTTCGCGACGCCCATGGCGGTCGACGCGTCACCGATCACCGTTTTCGCATCCTGCGCCGACGGCGTCGACGCGATGATCAGGACCAGGGCGGCCGCGGCCAGATATGTCTTCGGCATGGTGCCTCCTCGCAACGCGTGGTCAGCGCGCGCGGTACGTCTTGTTGAAGCCGTTGCGCGCGTTGGTAACCGTGAACGACCCATCGGTCTGGGCCGATACCTTGAACCAGAACGCGGCGCCGTTATGCGCCGGCGGCGGCGCGGCGCCCGGACCGGGCGGCGGCGCCTGGATGGCGGCGATGGGCATCGCCGTCTGGGGCTCGTCCGTCGAGTTGGCGATGAACATGCCCGGCACGGTGTACTCCTGACCGCTCAACTGGGAGAAATGCATCTGCCAGAGGTCCTCGAGGCCCGGCGACGAGTGCAGGATGCGCATCGCATCCGGCTGGCCGCCCTTGCGCGTGCCGTTGTTGATGATGCCGACACGCGGCGCCAGCGCGTGCACGAGCACCTCCGAGTTCGAGATGGCCTGGCCATGATGCGACACCACGAAGAGGTCGACCGTGCCAATCGGATTGGCCGGGCACATCAGGTCGAACTCCTTGTTCCAGGTGACGTCCCCCAGGTGCGCGACGCGGAACTTGCCGAAGGTGACGATGCTGCCGACCGACTGCGCGTTTTCGCTCTTGTCGACTTCCTGGGGTTTGAAGGTCGAGCAGTACGAATTCGCCTTGCCGCCGCCGGGCAGGGCGGTCTTGAGCGTTGCGCCGGCGGATGTGACGATGCGCCAGTCGAGGCCGGCGACGGCGATCTTGTCGCCCGGTTTCGCGACGGTGTGCTTCGACTTCTCGTAAAGCGTGGGATACACCTTCGTCAGGAAATCGTCGGCGGCCTGAGCCGGCTGTACATTCGCGCCGTGGTCGATGAAGTTGCGAATCGGAATGCGCGAGGCCAGCTCAGCCATCCCGCCGAAGTGGTCGCCGTGCCAGTGGGTGGTGATCAGGTTGTCGATCTGCGTGAGGCCCGCGTCCCTGACGGCGGCCATGATGCGGTCGGCGTCCCGCGCGGCGCCCGGGCCGGGGTTCCCCGAATCGATCAGGACCGAGCCGCCGGACGGTGAGACGAACAACGTCGCGTTGCCGCCTTCCACGTCCACGACGTAGATGTCCAGGCCCTTCGGGCGCGTCTGGCCCGCGGGAACGGCCACAGCAAGCGCGAGAATCACGAGCGATCCGATCCATGCCCGCATCGCCGGCCTCCTTGAGTTACGCGGATTGTGCCACAGAAGGGATGCGTGGCTCATGGCCGCCGGTCGCACCCCTCGACCTCGACGGCGATGGACGCCAGCTCCGCCGTCAGGGCGGTCCCGCGCGAGTAGCGGCCGCCGCGGCCCGCGCGGATGAACGTGCTGGTTTCGTCGATCGGCAGCCGTGCGGCGTTGCCGCAGAACGATCCCCAGACGCGCTCCAGCCGGAGATACTGCTCGACGTTCGACACGTAGAAGGCCGACACCATCGCGTCGTGGCGCCTGAGATAGGCACCGACGGCGCGGACGGCCTTGGCCCCGGCGAAGTCGCCGACGACGGGCACGACCAGGTTCCTCGCCTGCAGCGACTTGACGATCGCGAACGACTCCTCGGCCGCCAGATAGCTGCGCGCGTCGCCCACGCCGTCGGTCGCGACCATGAGATCGGTGTAGGTCGGCCGGTAGCCCAGATTGGCGTTGCCCGTCTCGCTGGACGAGTAGTTGATGGCGGGGCCGAAGGCGTAGAACGCGTGGTAGACGTGCGCGATGCCCCGCAGGTCGTCGGCCGAGAGCGCGAACCCGTGGACGTCGGTGAGCTGGCGTTCGATGGCCTTCACGTTCTCCTCGTAGAGCGCGTCGCTCGGGGCGGCGCTCGCGTAGGCCTCGAAGAGCTCCGACGCCGTGGACGCGGCATCAAGATGCTCGGGGCGCGGCCGGGAGAAGAGGCGCGAGACGAACTCGGCGCGGTCGGACGACAGCTCGAAGAGCGCCTTGTACATCAGGTGCAGCTGGAGGTTTCCGCGGCGAATGTCCACGATGAACGCGATCGACGGCTGGAGGGCTGCGATGTACGTGAAGTTCTGTTCCGGCCCGACGCCGACGTACGCACCGCCCCGCCCGACGGTCTTGAGCAACTCGGGGATGACGAACTGGAGCCGCGACTCGTTTGAGAGGAGGTTGTCCGACCGGAACGTGCCCCCCACTTCGGACAGGTCGGTGGCCAGCGACCAGAATTCCTGATCGGCGAGGCGCGGCGGCAGGCGGCTCCCGGCCGTCGCCTGGGCGGGCCGCGACGCCGCCACGACGAGGGCGGCCGAGACGAGGGCTGCCAGAATACGGGCCGCCGGCCGTTTCAACATGCGCGATAGTTTACAGCCCCCGCCACGTTCACGCGCACCGAACCCGGCGATCTTTCTGTATCATGTCGCTCTATGAGATCGCTCGCGGCGATGACGATCTTGATGTTCGTCACAGCCGGTTCGGCGGCCGCGCAGCAGCCCCGAACGCTCGACATCTACTTCATCGACGTCGAGGGCGGGCAGTCCACGCTGGTCGTGACGCCAGCCGGACAGTCGATGCTCATCGACACCGGGTGGGCCGGGTTCGCCAACCGCGATCCGGATCGCATCCTGGCCGCCGCCCGCGACGCGCGCATCAGCCAGCTGGACTTCCTGCTGCTGACGCATTTCCACAGCGACCATCTCGGCGGCGTGCCTGAAGTGGTCCGGCGCCTGCCCGTGAAGACGTTTGTCGACTACGGCGAGCCCGTCGAGACGACGCCGTTCGCAGCGACGCCGTTTGCCGCCTACAAGCCGGTCCGAGAGGGCGCGCGGCAGGTGCATCCGGCGCCGGGCGACAAGCTTCCTCTGAACGGACTGGACGTCGACGTGTTGAGCGCGGGCGGCCGGTTGATGACTACGGCACTGTCAGGGACAGCGGGTGCGGGGCAGGCCAACCCCGCCTGCGCGGGGCTCGGCAAGCTGGCGGACCCGCAGACAGAAAATCCGCGCTCCCTGGGGATTCGCATGAAGTTCGGCAAGTTCACGTTCCTCGATCTCGGCGATCTGCCCGGGAAGAACCTGGCGGCGCTCGCGTGCCCGACCAATCTCATCGGCCACGTCGACCTTTACCTGGTGCCTCACCACGGAAACGAGGACAGCGCGATTCCCGCCGTGATCGCCGCCGTCACGCCGCGCGTCGCGATCCTCAACAACGGCAAGCTCAAGGGCGGCGACGCGGACGCTTTTGCCGCCCTTCGCGGACAGAAGGGTATCGAGGACACCTGGCAGCTGCATAAGACCGGCCACGCGGACGCGACGAACTTCCCCGATGAGTTCATCGCCAACCTCGACGACGGTCCGGCGGATGCGGGCGCATGGATCAAGGTGAGCGCCGAGGAGAACGGCCGCTTCACCGTCACCAACGGCAGGACCGGCATGACGAGAACCTACCGATGAAGCTCGCAGCAGTGATCTTCGCCGTGGCCCTGGCCGCCGGCGCGCACGCCGGAGCCGCGGCGAAAACGCTCGACATCTACTTCATCGATGTCGAAGGCGGGCAGTCCACGCTCGTCGTGACGCCGGCAGGGCAGTCCCTGCTCATCGATGCTGGCTACCCGGGGAGCGACGCACGCGATCCCGACCGCATTATCGCCGCTGTGCGCGATGCCGGCCTGCAACGCATCGACTACCTCATGGTCACGCACCTGCACGAGGATCACAACGGCGGCGTGGCCGAGCTGCAGCGGCGGCTTCCTATCGGCACGTTCATCGATTACGGCTCGCCGTACGAGACGTCGCCGGAAGTGGTCGCCTCGTTTGCGGCCTACCAGGAGGCGCGCACGCACGCCGAACATCTCGTGCCGAAGCCAGGCGATCGACTGCCGTTCCGGGGCGTGGACGTCGAGTTCGTGAGCGCGGATGGCGCGACGCTGAAGCGGCCGCTCGACGGCGGCGGGCAGTGGAATGCTTCCTGCGAGGGTGTCGAATACGGCGGGCAGATTCGCGGCGAGAACCCGCGGTCGGTCGGCGTTCGCATCCGCTACGGGGCGTTTCGCTTTCTCGACATCGGAGACCTGATTCGCAACCGGATCGGCGATTTGATCTGCCCGGCCAATCTGGTCGGACCGATCGACGTCTATCTCGTGGCGCACCACGCCAACAACGATCCCAACCTGCCGGCGACGCTCGAGGCGCTCCAGCCGAGGGTCGCCATCTCGAACAACGGCCCGTGGAAGGGCGCCACGGCGGCCGCGCTCGCGCAGTTGCACGCCTTCAAAGGCCTCGAGGACGTCTGGCAGCTCCACCGCACGATCAACGACGGCGCCGAGAATTTCCCGGACCCGTTCATCGCGAACCTGCTCTTCAACGACCGGGACGGAGCCGCGTGGCTCAAGCTGAGCGCGAGCGACGACGGCAGCTTCGCCGTCACCAACGGCCGCACGGGGTGGACGAAGAACTACGCGGTGCCCTTACGCCGGGCGGACTAGCGAGAACCGGTCGCGGGTGCGGGCGTAGTCGTAGCCGCTCATTCTCCCGACTGCGGCCAGTTTGTCCGCGTCGATCCTGAAGTCGCTGATCACCGCGTCGTCCACGTGGAAGCGCACGACCTCGCCGAGGACGAGGCTTCCGCCCATGGGGCGCGCGCTCACCTCGACGATCTGCAGCAGCCGGCACTCCATGTTCACGTGCGACTCCTGCACCCGTGGCGCCCGCACCACCTCGCTCGGCGCAGGCGTCAGCCCCGACATCTTGAACTCGTCCACGCTCGACGGGTACTCGCCGGCGCAGACGTTCATCTTGTCGGCGAACTCCTCGCTGACGATGTTGACGACGAACTCTCCCGTCGCGCGGATATTGACGATCGTGTCCTTCGGCGGGTTACGCCAGATCGGGCTGAAGCAGACGACCGGCGGATCGCCGCAGACGACGTTGAAGAAGCTGAACGGCGCCAGGTTGTAGACGCCTTCCGGCGACACTGTCGAGACGAACGCGATGGGACGCGGCACGACGGAGCTGACCAGAATCCTGTAGTTGACGTTGGCAGGAACGGTCGTCGGGTCGATGATCATAAGGCAGGTCTCTCGCCTCGAATCGAGGCGTCCAGCAGCTCGATGACGTGAAACACGGGCCGGGCATTCCCGGCCTTGCGGCCGGCCGCGCCGATCTGCAGCATGCAGCCGGGGTTTGTCGTGGCGACGATGTCGGGCCGGGCTTCGTCGATGTTCGCGGCCTTGCGGCGTCCGAGCTCGGCCGCCATGTCCGGTTGCACGAGGTTGAAGATCCCGGCGCTGCCGCAGCAGATGTCGCCGTCGGCAATCGGCACGATGGTGAGGCCGGGAATCGACGCCAGGACATCACGCGGCGGCTGCCGGACGCCCTGTGCGTGCGCGAGGTGACACGCGTCGTGATAGGCGACGCGCATCTCGACCGGGTGCCGCGTGGCGCGCACCGGGTCCAGGCCCGCCACAACTTCCGTGACATCGCGGACCCTGGCGTCGAACGCTTTTGCCCGCGCGGCCCAGACCGGATCGTCCTTCAGCAGCTCGCCGTATCCCTTCATCGTCGACCCGCACCCGGCCGCGTTGACGACGACGACGTCCACGTTGGCGTGTTCGAAGGAGGCGATGAGCCCGCGGGCGAACGTCCGCGCGTCCTCGTCGCGGCCCGAGTGGAGCGCGAGCGCGCCGCAGCAGCCCTGGTCGCCTGGCGCCACCACTTCACAGCCCTCGGCGGCCAGCACCCTGACGGTGGCGTCGTTGACGTGGCTGAAGAACACGCGCTGAACGCAGCCGGTCATCAGCCCGACCCGCAGGCGAGTCGTTCCGGCCGCCGGCGTTCGCTCGGGCACACGGCTCATCAACCCTGAGAGCTTCGCATCGGGCGCGAGCTCGATGAGGTTGCTCAGCCGCCGGGGGAGCAGTTTCAGCAGGACCGTCCAGCCCCTGATCAGGTTGACGAACACCAGCGGCAGCGCGAACACGCGCAGGCGCGCCGGATAGGGCAACAGTAAGAACAGCAGGCGGCGGAAGAGTCGCTCCCCCGCGGGCCGCTCGTGGTGGTGCTCGATGGCCGCGCGCGTTTCCTCGATGAGCGGCGCGTAGCGGACGCCGGACGGGCAGGCGGTTTCGCAGGCCATGCAGCCGAGGCAGGTGTCGAAGTGCCCGACCATGCCGTCGCTGATGGCCATGCGGCCTTCGACGCCCGCTTTCATCATGTAGATGCGTCCGCGCGGCGAGTCCATTTCCTGGCCGAGCAGCAGGTAGCTGGGACAGGTCGACAGGCAGAAGCCGCAATGCACGCACTTGTCCATCAGCGGCTCGAGCAGGCCGAGTCCGGCGAAGTCGGACTCTTGCGGCGCGGCGCTGCTCATGACTGACCGGGCTCCCAGGGCTCACGGCCGGGGTTGAGCGTGCCGCGGGGATCGAAACGTGCCTTGACCGCGCGCATGATCGGCACGGCGTCGCCATTCGGTCCCCATGCTCCGAGCCGCGCTTTGAGGTCGGTCGGCGCCGCAAGCAGCACGGCGCTGCCGCGACGGGCGGTGGCCTCCCGGCGCAGCTCGCCGACGATGACGGCATGCCTGGCCGGGTCGCCGCCCAGCCGTACGAAGATCACGCCGAGAGCCGCCCGCCCGGTCGCCGTGAACCCGACGCCCTGTTCGGCGGTCAGCGTCTCCACACGCGACAGCATCCCGGCCATGTCGGTTGGCAGCGTCGTCAGTTTCACTACCGTGCCGGCATCGCCCGCCACGTGCCGCTCGTGCGCGCTCCAGGCATCGGATTCCGCCCGTCCGGTCAGAACCTCGGTGCTGGCACCGTGCTTCGCGCACAGGCCGGCTGCGGCAGCAATCTGCCGCTCGGTGGCGCGCGGCGACGTCTCGAAGCGAACCAGTAGCCGGTGGGGTGGCGACTGGAGTTCGACTGTCGATGGCGTCAGAGCCGAACCGGCGAAGGCGACGGCGAGCGCCCCGGCGCTCTGCGCGTCGGGAAGCGTGGCGACCAGCGTGGACGATGCCGGTGGCAGCGGCGACAGCTTGAACGTCGCGCTCGTGACCACGGCGAGGCTGCCCAGCGATCCGCACAGGAGCTTCGACAGGTCGTACCCCGCGACGTTCTTGACGACGCGGCCGCCAGCCTTCGCGATCCGTCCGTCGGCCAGCGCGATTTCAATCCCGATGATCAAATCCCGCGGCGTGCCGAACCGATGCCGCCGGGGACCGCTGTCGTTGGTCGCGATGATGCCGCCGATGGTCGCGCGGCTGGCGCCGGCCGGATCGAGCGGCAGCCACTGGCGTTCCCGCCGCAGGACGTCGTTGACGGCGTCGAGCGACGCGCCGGCGGACACGGTGGCCACCAGATCCCCGGCGACGTGATCGGGCGGCGCGTTCAGGCCCAGCGTCGAGAGCACGACGTCGGATCGAGTGGCCTGGGCGCCCCACGATTGCTTGGTGCCCGCTCCGCGGATCGAGACGGCGAAACCCTCGCCGTTTGCCCACTTCAGCTTCGCGGCGATGCCGGCCGCGTCGGCTGGCTCGAACGTTTCCGCCATCTAGAATCGCTCCGCCACGCCGGCCTGCTCGAGCGGGTGCTGGCGGTAGGGGCCCGGCACCTCACCGCACAGACGCGGCGTCGGGAACACCTTGCCCGGATTGCAGATGCCGGTGGGATCGAAGGCGCAGCGGACCAGCTGCATGGTGTCCAGATCGTCCGGGGCGAACATCCGCGACATCGACGTCTTCTTGTCGGCTCCCACGCCGTGCTCGCCCGTGATCGAGCCGCCCGCTTCAATGCAGTACTGAAGAATTTCGGACGCGACCTCTTCGGCGTGCTTCGCCTGGCCCGGAACGGCCTCGTCGTAGCAGATGAGCGGGTGCAGGTTGCCGTCACCGGCGTGAAAGACGTTGCCGATGCGCAAGCCCGAGCGCGCCTCGAGCGCACGAATCCTGCGCAGGACCTCGGGGAGCTTCGTGCGGGGCACGACGCCGTCCTGGACGTAGTAGTTCGGCGACACGCGTCCCATCGCCGCGAACGCCGCCTTGCGGCCCTTCCAGATCCGTTCGCGCTGGGCCTGATCTTTCGCGACCTCCATCGTGAGCGCGCCGCACGAGCGGCACAGGGATTCGACCGTGGCGAACAGCTCGTCCACTTCCGACTCGGGGCCGTCGAGCTCGACGATCAGGACGGCGTCGGTTTTCGGGAAGTTGGGATGCACGGACGCTTCGGCCGCGTCGATCGTCAGCCGGTCCATCATCTCGACCGCTGCCGGCACGATGCCGTCCGCGATGATCGCCGACACCGCCGAGCCGGCCGCGTCGATCGAGGCGAAGCCGGCGAGGAGCGTCGTGACTTTCTCGGGGCGCCGCAGCAGCCTGACCGTCGCCTTCGTGACGATCGCCAGCGTCCCTTCCGAGCCGACGATGACGCCGAGGAGGTCCAGGCCCGGCGCGTCGAGCACGGCGCCGCCGATGTGGACGATCTCGCCATCGGGCAGCACGGCCTCGACGCCAAGGACGTGGTGCACGGTGAAGCCGTACTTGAGGCAGTGGGCGCCGCCCGAGTTCTCCGCGATGTTGCCGCCTATTGAGCACACGATCTGGCTCGACGGATCGGGCGCGTAGTAGCAGCCAAAGGGCGCGACGTGCTTCGTGATCGCCAGGTTCGTCACGCCCGGCTCGACCACGGCCCGCAGGTTGGGGATGTCGACCTCGAGGATCCGGTTCATGCGCGACAGCCCGATCACGACGCCGTCTTTGACCGGCAGCGCGCCGCCTGAGAGGCCGCTGCCGTGGCCGCGCGCCACGAACGGGACGCCGTCCCGCCGGCACAGCCGCACGACGGCCTGCACTTCCGCCGTCGTCTGCGGCAGGACGACGGCCGCCGGTGTCGCCCGCAGGTGCATGAGGCCATCGGACTCGTACGTCAGGAGGTCAGCCGGATCCTGGAGGAGGCCGCCGGGGCCGACCGCGCGCGCGAGGTCGCTCAGAAAGGTTCGTTGCACGGTTCTGAAGAGATGATTATGTCCCGGAATTCGGCGTGGATACACTAGGCGGACTGGAGGCTCATGTGGATTACGTCTTCCTGCTCGGCCGCATTCTCTACGGCGGGTTCTTCATCATGGGTGGCATCAATCACTTCGTGCATCTCGGGATGATGTCGGGGTTCGTGGCCTCGAAGGGTGTACCGGCCGGAAAAGTCGCGATCATCGTGTCGGGCCTGCTGATCATCTTCGGCGGCGCCTGCATCGTCGTCGGCTGCAGCCCGGAGATCGGCGTTTTGTGCATCGTCGTGTTCCTCGTGCCCGTGACGTTCATGATGCACGCCTACTGGCAGGAAAAGGATGCGATGCAGCAGATGAACCAGCGCGTCAATTTCCAGAAGAACCTCGCGCTGCTTGGTGCGGCCCTGATGCTGCTCGTGATCCCCCGGCCGTGGGTGCTCAGCTGGAACATCCTGTGACAGAAGTCGACATCCGGCCGCTCGTGCAGGCCGAAACCGGAGCGGCAGCCGCGGTGCTCGGCCGCGGGATGCGCGACAACCCGATTCACGAGCGCGCCTTTGGCACGGACCCGAAGCGTCGCGAGGCGGCGCTCACGCGGCTGTTCGGCGCCGTGCTTGGCGGACACGTGGTGAAGGGTACCATTCTCGGGGCGTACTCTTCGGGGACGCTCGTCGGGGTCTGTTCGATGGTGCCGCCCGGCGGGTGTCAGCTGACCGCGACGGACAAGCTGCGGATGGTGCCGACGCTGATTGGCGCCGGCGGCTTGGGGTCGGCGTTACGGTCGCTCAGCTGGGCGGGCGGCTGGGCGAAGCACGATCCGAAGGAACCCCACTGGCACCTCGGTCCCGTCGGCGTCGAGCGCCCGCTGCAGGGGAAGGGCGTCGGCGGCGCGCTGCTCCGGGCGTTCTGCGCGCGGATGGATGCGGAGCTGGCGACTGCCTATCTGGAGACGGACAAAGCTCTGAACGTCGCGATCTACGAGCGCTTCGGTTTTCGAACAGTCGCCGAGGATCAGATCCTCGGAATCCCGAACTGGTTCATGGTGCGCAACGCTGGCTGACGACGTCAAACGCGGAGCACGCTGAGCACACGGAGTTTTCAGTGGTTATCAAAGGGTGAACCGATGACAAAGAAGCGCACGCTGGCCGCTCCACGGGCGGTTGATCCGGTTCGCAAGGTGACGAAGAGGCTGTCGGCGCCCAGGCTGGTGGCGGGGAAGGGCACGCCCCGCCAGATTGCCGACGCGGCGCTGAAGCGTCTGGCCTCGAAACTGAAAATAGATCCGAAGCTCGGGGATCTCAAGTACGAAAAAGTCCGCGAAACCGTGCTCGGCAAACACGTCACCTACCAGCAGTATCACGCCGGCAAGCCCGTGTCAGGGGCCTGGATCCGCGTGGACATCGACAAGGACGGCCACGTGTTCAACGTCACCAACGACGTGGTCCCGATGCCGACGATGAACGCCGTGAGAAGGCGTGCGGCGGCAGCCCCCGCGAGGGCGGTCGCACCGACGCAGTTGACCGAGCGCGAAGCCGTCGATCGGGCCGTCGCAAGCGCCGGCGCAGCCAAGGAGACCGAGGTCCTGGCGAAGGAGCTGTGCTACTTCCAGTCCAGCGGTGGTCCCACGCTGGCGTGGAAGGTGGTCGTGCAGACGCGGAAACCGGCCGCCGAATGGAAGATCTACCTGGACGCGTCGAGCGGGGACGTCCTCAGCCGGCACAACCTGCTCAAGCAGGTCACCGGCAGGGGCCGGGTGTTCGATCCGAATCCGGTAGCCGTCCTGAACGACACGTCGCTCAAGGACAAGTCGCCGATTCCGATGAATGCGTACACCGAGGTGGACCTGCGGGATCTCAAGTCGAGCGGGTTCCTCGACGGCCCGTACGTGTCGACGAAGAACACGCCGAATCGTATCAAGCGGACCAATCGCCGGTTCCTTTTCACCCGGGTCGATCGCGCGTTCAAGGAAGTGATGGTGTACTTCCACATCGACCGCGCGCAGCGCTACATCCAGGACCTGGGGTTCAACAACGCGCTCAACCACCCGATCAGCGTCCACATCGACGGCCAGACGGACGACAACTCGTTCTACAGCCCGACCACGAAGGCGCTGACCTTCGGCACCGGCGGCGTGGACGACGCCGAGGACGCCGAGATCATCCTCCACGAATACGGCCACGCGCTGCAGGACGATCAGCTGCCGGGCTTCGGCGGGTCGAAGGAAGGCAGCGCGATGGGCGAAGGCTTCGGCGACTACCTGGCGGCGAGCTTCTTCGCCGACGTCAAGCCGCAACCCATGCGTCCGACCGTCGGGAACTGGGATGCCGTGTCGTACAGCGGCGCGGAGCCGCCGTGCCTCCGCCGGCTCGACAGCAACAAGAAATACCCCAAGGACATCAAGGGGGAGGAGCACGACGACGGAGAGATCTGGTCGAGCTGCCTGTGGGAGATTCGCTCCGCCCTCGGACGCCGTACCTCGGACAAGCTGGTGCTTGCGCACCACTTCCTGCTCACGCCGCAGGCAACGTTCGAGGACGGAGCCAACGCGCTGCTGACGGCGGACACACAGCTGAACCATGGGCAGAACCAGGAGACCATCCGAGGCGTGTTCGTCCGCCGGGGCATTCTGCCCAACAAGACGCGCAAGGGACGGCGTGCCGGCGTACCGTTCGCCGAAACCAGCGCGCGCGCGCGACGCCAGCGGCCCTCCGGCAAGTAACCAGCGGTGCCGTCGCTCGAGTCGCACATCGATCGTCTCTATCAAGGCTCGCTGTCGGAGTTCGTCTCGGCGCGAACGGCGCTCGCCAAGACGCTGGTGAAGACGCCCGGTGGAGACGATGCCGCAAAGCGGGTCAAGAGTCTGCAGAAGCCGGCAGCCGTCGCCTGGGCGGTCAACCAGGTCTACTGGCACGCGCGGCCCATCTACGATCGGCTGATCAAGAGCGGCGGAGCCCTGCGGGCGGCGCAAGTGTCGGCGCTCGGCGGCCGTGCGGCCGATCTGCGCGGCGCCGCCGAGGCCCACCGCCAGGCGCTCGCGGCGGCGGTCAAGGAGGCGCAGCGAGCATCAGCCTCCGCTGGCGTGAACCCGAATCAGGACGCGCTCATGCAGACGCTCGAGGCGCTCTCGCTGGCGACGAAGCCGGGAGAGCCGGCCGGGCGCCTGACGCAACCCATCCAGCCGGCGGGCTTCGAATCGCTGGCCGGCATCGCGGTCAGGGACACGCCGCCCGCCGCGATTCGCGCGGTCCCAACCAGTCGTCGGGATGATCCACGCGCGCGCGAACGAGAGCAGAAGGAAAAGGAGAGGGCCGAGGCGGCCGCGCAGGCCGAACGTCAGAGACAGGCCGAGATCACGACGGCTCAGGCAGCGCTTGCGCAGGCTCACCGGGAAGAGGCAGCAGCCCGCTCGGCGTGGGAAAGCCGAAAACGAGATCTCGAGGCGGCCGAACGGGCCCTTTTCCGTCTCCAGAAGCCATGAGCGCCCGCAGGCGCTTCGCGCCCTTCAGCAGCGCCACCATCGACGCCAGCAGAACGATCTGCGCCAGCGTGTTGATCCAGAAATCGTTGGCCTGAAACAGCGGCAGCTGTTCGACGAGGAGCACGACGTAGACCTGCATCACGAACGCGGCCAGCGACTGCTGGCCGAGCGTCACGAACACGGTCCCCAGTGGCCGCGCGATTCTCCAGCACCACGTAAGCAGCGCGTACCCCACTGGCAGGCCCACCGCGAGGTTCAGGATGCGGCCGATGCCCAGCTCGGTGAGGGGGAAGTACGTGAAGTAGAGATCCGTGAATCGCTCGGGCGACACGACGTTCCAATAGAGGAAGCCGGGGCCGTCCGCCCATGGATTGCTCATCGCCAGGACCACGAAGCCGACAGCGGCCGCCCCGACCGCAATGGGGATTCCCCGCGGCAGACGATCCACGAACCCCTGGATGTGCTGGCGGCGGGCACCAACGACGATTCCGTGCACGAACAGCAGCTGCCACGCGAGGATCGGAAACGTCGTCTCGAATTCGGCCGTCGTCAGCGCGTGCGGCGAGACGCGGTACCAGAGATACAGGCACCAGCTCGCTCCGAGCAGCACGCGCCATCCAAAGCGGCGGATGAGGAGCAGGCAGGGCGCCGCGGCGGCCACCAGCCATACGTAGAGCCCGACGATCTGAAACGGCCAGGGGCCGACGCGCATCAGCGCGAGGTCACGCCAGTCCGCCGCGCCCATCGTCAACGCGTCGAGGGACCCCGTCAACGATCGCACGTCGAGCCCGCTCGCGGCCGCGAGCAGAAGCGACAGCGTGACGGCGAGGAAGGCGAGATACAAGGTCAGCGAACGCCGGGCCAGGCCACGGACAACCGGCACCCACCCGTACCTGAGCAGCTTGTCTGAGTAGACCGTGCCGATCACGACGCCCGAGAGCACGACGAAGACCTCGGCAGCCGTGACGATCCAGAACCGCTCGTACGTGAACCAGCTGAGGAGCGACCACAACCGCGAGTGATCGACGATGACGCAGGTCATCGCGAGGCCGCGCAGCCAGTCGATGCGCAGGTCCCGTTTTCCGACGAGCGGTCGGTCCCAGCGGAGGAGCATTTGAGCGGAATTGAGCAAAAGCGGTACCCGCGCGCGCACGTCGCCTGTACACGACATCATCCTGATTCTGAAGATCTTGCGGGTTGTACCTACCCGGGAAGTGTCCGTGGCTTTGTGACGGTCGTGCCGGACCGAGCGAGTAAGAAATGCTCGATCCGGCACCCCCAGTGTAGTGCGTCTGCCGCCGGATTGGCTAGTTCGCTGAGGCTTTCCCGGCGCCGATGGCCGTCCGAAGGTCCGCCATCGTGGCGAGGCGCGGCCCGTGCAGCCCGGCAATCTGCTTCACGTCGAGCTTGAGCCGCTGGATGTTCTCGTAGAGGTTCACGGAGTAGGGGTTTGGCGTCGCGGGCGGAGGCGCATCAGCCGCCGCAGGGGTATATGCGTCAGCTTCGGCCAGGATCTTCTCCTTCCGGAGATAGATCATCGCGAACCCGTCGTTGTGGCCGCTTCCCGTGATGTCGGTACACCTCGATCGTCCGCTTGCCGTCGGTAAGGATGTACTTGCCCGAGAACGTCTCGAACGTCGCCGTCTTCTTGGACTGTGCCAGCTTGTCCGGGTTCAGTGTGTGCGGCGCGGCCCAGGCCTGTTCGTAGTACGCCTTGTTCAACTCGTGCGTGACGATCGTCGCGCCTTCGTCCACCCACGTGCGCAGGCCGCCCGAGTGGTCGAAGTGCACGTGCGTGTTGATCAGGTACTTGATCGGCTTGTTCGGGATCGTCTCCTTGACCTTGGCGATGACGGCCAGCGAGCGCTCTTCGGACTGCGGGCCCTCCACGACGACGATGTGGTCCGTCTGATCGATCGCGAGGCTGTGGTGCGTGCCGCCCTTGAGGTAGTACACGCCGTCGGCAAGCTTCTCGGCGGTGACGACGATCGGAGGCGCCGTGGCCCCTTTGACGTTTTCCGGAACCGTCGCATCCACGGCCGCGTTCGCCTTGACGGCCGAGACCGTCAGGTCGAGGACGGGGTGGCCGCCCTGCGTGCGCGTGATGTGCGCGGGAAACCTGACGCCGCCGAAATCCTTGTAGTCGGCGAACGTCGTGTCCACGAGCGTGTCGCCGAGCACGGGGTTGTCGATCCAGGTCTGCACGCGCGTCGACGTCGTTCTGCGCGCTGATGGTGCCGACGTACTTGTGTTTTCCGGCTGTGAACGTCACCTCGGAGCCGCCGTTGGCCGCCGTGGACGTCGCGTTGTTGGCCGTTGCGGCACGGATGAAGCCGTGCGGCGTCGACCAGATTTCCATCGTACGCTCTTCGACAGCGGCGGGCTGCGGAGCCGCCGCGGGAGGGGCGCCGGCAGCCGCGCCGGCGGGAACCGCCATGTTCCAGGCGGACGTGCCGCTGATGTACTGGTCGGGCTTCTGCTCAACCGGCGTCGGTCGTACGCGCGCCGGGTCGACGGTCTGCTTGCGCGTCATCTGGATGCGCGCGGCCGGACCCTCGTAGTTGATCGAGGCGTTGTAGGCGGTGACGTCGAACTGCAGGCCAGGGGAGCGTGGCGCTGGCCGCCTGTCCGAACTGGAACCACTTGCCGGTGCCCGAGTACTCGATCGACTTCGTCTCGCTCGCCTTGAGCGCGTCGGCTGCCGCAGCCAGCGTGCCCGCCGGCTGCCCGCACGCCGCGGTGGCCACGAGCGCGGCCAGACCAAATGTCAGAACTGCGAATTGCTTCATAACGTCTCTCCAGGTGTTGACCGCGGTTCGAGCACGATAAGGAAACAGTAAGTATATCCCCAGCCTCCAGCCCCAGTCCCTAACCTCTAACCTCCTGTAAGACCTCCCCAATCTGGTCGATTGCCCAGTCCACCTCATCGTCCGTGATGACGTACGGCGGCATGAAATACAGGACGTTGCCGAGCGGCCTGAGCAGCAATCCCCGCTCGATGAAGGCCGCGGACAGCCGGGGGCCGATCTGATCCAGATACCCTCCGGCATCCTTCGTCGCCTTGTCCGAGACCAGCTCGACTGCGCCCACGCCGCCCAGGACACGCACGTCGCCGACGATCGGCAGGCGCAGCAAAGGCGTCAGCCCGGCCCGAAGCTGTGCCTCGAGCCGCGCGATGCGGGGGAGCAGGTCGTTCTCCTGGAAGAGATCGAAGCTCGCGATCGCCACGGCGCACGCCAGCGGGTTGGCCGTGAACGAGTGGCCGTGGAAGAACGTCCTGCTGTGATCGTCGCCGAGAAAGGCGTCAAACACGGCGCCGGTCACGGCGGTGACGGCGAGCGGCAGGTATCCGGCCGTCAGCGCCTTGGACAGGCAGATGATGTCCGGGGTCACCGGGCCATGCTCGCAGGCGAACATGCGGCCGGTGCGGCCGAACCCGGTCAGCACTTCGTCGGCGATCATCAGCACGCCGTACCGATCGCAGAGCGAGCGGACGCCGGCAAGAAATTCCGCGGGCCACATGATCATCCCGCCCGCACCCTGAAGCATCGGCTCGACGAGCACGGCGGCCACCTCCTGGCCGCGGGTCGCCAGCGTCTTCTCGAGGTCGCCCAGGCAGTCAATGTGACAGCTCTCCCGCCGCAGCCCGAGCGGGCAGCGGTAGCAGTACGGCGGGTGCACGCGATCCACCGCGAACATCAGCGACGTGAACGCCCGGGTAAACACCGATTCGCCGCTGACCGACATCGCGCCGACCGTATCGCCGTGATACGCATGATGCAGCGCGACGATGCGGTGCCGTGCGCGACCCTGATTGCGCCAGTACTGGACGGCCAGTTTCACGGCGACCTCGACGGCCGTCGATCCGTTGTCCGAGTAGAAGATGCGCGTGAGCCCGCGGGGCAGGACGCCGAGCAGCCGCTCGGCGAGGTCGACAGCCGGCTGGTGCGTGGCGCCCGCGAAGATGACGTGCTCGATCCGCTCCGCCTGGTCCGCCAATGCCTGGTTCAGCCGCGGGTGCGAGTGTCCGTGAATGTTCACCCACCACGACGAGATCCCGTCGAGCAGCCGCCGGCCGTCCTCGGTGTAGAGGTACACGCCTTCGCCTCGCGCGATCGCGAGGGGAGGGCGCTGCGTCTTCATCTGCGTGTAGGGATGCCACAGCAGCGCGCGATCGCGGTCGATGAGGGTCATTCCAGGAACCGTCCGAGACGGCCGTCCTGATCCAACTCGGCCTCCGCCCATGCGGCCAGCGAGCCGGCGGTCAGCGGCTCGAGAGGCGGTATCACGCCAAGCACGTCGATGCGACCGTACTGTTCGATCGCGTCGCGGTTGTCGGCGTTCGGCACGCCCACCATGATGACACCGGCGGCATGAATCGATCGGCTCCGCAGGGCCTCGATCGTCAGCAGCGTGTGGTTGATCGTCCCGAGCGCCGTCCGCGCGACGATGACGGCGGGCAGCCCGAGCCGGTTGATGAGATCGGCCATGTTCGCCGTGTCGCTGACGGGGACGAGCAAACCGCCCGCGCCTTCAACCACCCATCGTGTCGAAGCCGGTTCGGCCTTCACGGGCGCGAGCACCGTCTCGATGTCGATCGGCTGGCCCGCGAGCCTGGCTGCGAGATGAGGGGATACGGGTCGTTCGAGGCGCACGCCGGCCGCCAGGACCTCGTGCGGGCTGCACGCCCCCAGACGCGAAACCTCGGCCGTGTCGTCGTCCCGCTCGATGCCGGTCTGAATGGGCTTCCAGTATCTGAGCGGACACTCACCGCGATAGCGGTGGAGCAGGGCGGCAGCGGCGACGGTCTTGCCGACGCCGGTGTCGGTGCCGGTTACGAAGAGGCCGCGGAGCACGGAACGGATTCCCGCAGCGCCGCTGACAGCGCGTCCACAAACCGGTCGAGAATCTCGTCGGGGAGGTCCGCATTGACCGAAATCCGCAGCCGCGCCGTGCCTGGCGCGACGCTCGGCGGGCGGATGGCGCGGACGTCGAACCCCCGAGCCTGCAGCTGGCCGGCCACGAGGAGCGCGCGGTCGTTGTCGCCGAGCACGATCGGGATGATGTGCGCGCCGTCGGGAACCGGCACGCCGGCGGCACGCAGCGCCTCGCGGAGATGGCGGACCCGGCTGGCCAGCCGCGCACGCCGCTCAGGTTCCTGCGCGACGATCTCGAGGCTCGCATCGAGCGCCGCGGCCACCGACGGCGGCGGCGCCGTGGAGAAGATGAAGGGACGCGCGCGTTGAATGAGATAGCCGATCGCCCAGGCGGGTCCCGCGACGAAGGCGCCGCTGACGCCGAGGGCCTTGCCCGCCGTGTTGATCGAGACGCAGACGTCCCGTTCGATCCCGCAGGCTTCGATCAGGCCGCTGCCGCGTTCCCCGTAACAGCCGACGGCGTGCGCTTCGTCCACGATGAGCACGGCGCCGGTCGATCGACACAGCGCGGCGTAGTCCGCCAGCGGCGGCACGTCGCCGTCCATGCCGAACAGCGACTCCGTGACGACGAACGCCTGGCCGCCGGCAGGGCGATCGTGCAGCGCGCACGCGAGCGCCTCGATGTCGTTGTGCGGAAACACCACGCGCCCGGCGGCCGACAGACGGATGCCGTCGATCAGGCTGGCGTGATTGCGCTCGTCAGAGTAGATGACGTCGCCGCGCTCGGGCAGCGTCGTCAGGACGGCCAGATTGGCCAGGTATCCGCTCGAGAAATACAGCGCGCGCTCGGTCCGCTTGAACGCGGCGAAGTTCCGCTCGACGTCGGTGAACGCTTCGCGATCCCCGCGCAGCAATCGGGAGCCGGTGCTGCCGACGCCGCCGTGCTCGATCGCCTGCGTCATTGCCTGCTTGAGGCGCGGGTGGTTGGCGAGGCCCAGGTAGTCGTTCGACGAGAGGTCGGTGCCGGCCGGCGGGACGAGCGTGCGCTGGAGCTGATCCTCTCGAATGGCGCGCAGGCGCTGGCCGACGCGCCATTCGAGCGATTCAGGGGCATCGGTCAACGGGGTGTCTCCTGGAGCTGGAGGCCCAGGTCCGCGAACAGCCGCCGATCGACGTCGGCCGCCGGGTTGGGCGTCGTCAGCAGCTGATCGCCGAGAAACACCGAGTTGGCGCCCGCCAGAAAGCACAGCGCCTGCGCCTCCGGCGAGAGCGACAGGCGGCCGGCGCTCAGCCGGACGAAGGCCGCCGGCATCAGGATGCGCGCCGTCGCGATGGTGCGGACCAGCTCCAGCGGATCCTCCGCGGGGCGATCGCCGAGCGGCGTGCCTTCCACGCGGGCCAGCATGTTCACCGGCACGCTTTCGGGATGCGGGTCGAGCGACGCCAGCTGCTGGAGCAGTCCCCAGCGCGCGCGCCGCGTCTCGCCCATGCCGATGATGCCGCCGCAGCAGACCGTGATGCCGGCCCGGCGCACGCGCCCGATCGTGTCGAGGCGCTCGGTGTAGTCGCGCGTGGTGATGATGTTTCCGTAGAACTCGGGCGAGGTGTCCAGGTTGTGGTTGTACGCCGACAGCCCCGCCGCCGCCAGTGCGTCCGCCTGCGGCTGCGTCAGCATGCCGAGCGTGCAGCAGGCCTCCATCCCGAGGGCCCGGACACCGCGCACCATGTCGATGATCCGGTCGAACTCCTCGCCCTCGGCGGCGTCGCGCCAGGCCGCCCCCATGCAGAACCGCGTGGCGCCCTGCGCGCGCGCCCGCCGCGCCGCGTCGAGCGCGGCGTCCACGCTCATGAGCTCGTAGCGATCGACGCCGGTCGAGTAGTGCGCCGATTGCGGGCAGTACGCGCAGTCCTCCGGGCAGCCGCCGCTCTTGACGTTCAGCAGCACGCAGCCCTGGACCTGGTTGGGCGCGTGGTGTGCCCGATGGACCGTCTGGGCCCGGTGGACCAGGTCGAGCAGCGGCGCCGTGTAAATCGATTCGATCTCGCCAACCGTCGTCAGCATGGCTTCAGCATATCGTCAGGGAACCCGTCCGTCGAAGGTGAGCGCCGCGGAGATGCCGTCGCGCCGGGTCGCGGCGGTGATGCGCTGCGGTTTGGAGCCGGCCGGCGGCTGGCAGGTGATCCGGTACTGGTTCGACTGCCGCACCTGGCTCCGGGCGATCTGCGTGGCGAATTCGGGCAGCAGGGTGGTGAGCCTCGTTTGGGCTGCGATGGCCTCGTAGCGCCCGCCGGTCAGCTGCGTCAGCTTCAGGCCGACTTCGATCTGGTTCGTGCCGGTGCCGATGTCGAGCTGCCGGCTCGAGCTGCTCAGCATCACCACGTGGACCGTCGCGGCGCTCTCGAGGGTCTGCTTGAACAGCTTGTTGACCTGGTAGTCGCGGGGGTTGCTGCCCTCGACGCCGTTGTTGCCGACGATGAAGAACACCGGGAAGAAGTTCTTGATCTCCTTGCCGGCCTTTTCCTTGGCCGCGCGGTCCGCGGCTTCCGCCAGCGCGTCGATGAATCGCGGCGCGGCGCTGTCGGGCGTGATGAGGTCGATGCTGCTCATCAGCTTCACGCGGTCGTTGCCGGCCTTGTAGACGAACCGCGGCGCCGGCGCCGTGCTGATGAGCGAGACCTCCATGCTCGGCGGGATCGCGTTGAAGAACGCCCGGAGCGACTCGCGCAGCTGCCGCAGCGAGTCGTTGAACACCGGGCTGTTGTCGACCATCACCGTCAGCTTCGTGGGCCAGTTGATCGTCTCGAACCGGGCGATCGGGCAGGCGACGCCATCCACCTGGATGTCGATCTCCTCTTCTTTCAGGTCCACCACGGGTTTGGCGTCGATGTCCACCGCGCTCAGAAAGATCTGGATGGGCTGCTGCGCGTGGGCCGCCGTTCCGCCGGCCAGAACGCCGGCGAGGGACGCCGCGAGCGCAATCGATGTGCTACGGCAGCGCAAATACGTAGATCTCATTGTGCCTCCGTGCCGGCTGGATGCCGGCCTGCCCGATGAGTCCCCCGGTGAGCAGTCCCTCGCCGGACATCACGGCGATGTACTGCTTCCCGTTCACCGCGTAGGTGATGGTACTGTTGTTGATGGATCCGCCGAGCGTCGATTCCCACAGAATCTTACCTGTCACGGCATCGAAGGCCCGGAACTTCTGGTCGAGATCGCCCCAGAACACGACATCGCCGGCCGTCGCGAGCGCGGCGCCGTTACCCGGAGCCCGGCCCTTGTAGATGTGCTGGATCTCGCCGGTTTCCATGTTGATCTTCGCGAGGCCGGCGAACTCCTCCGGCGTCGACCCCGCCCGCGGGATCCCGGTCCGCTTCTCGTTGACGGCCGGCTTGTCGGCTGTCGCCGGAATCGCCGACGTCATGTCCAGGCAGTTGTCCACCCACGGCACGAACAGCGCGTTGAGCCGCGGATGATACGCCGTTGGCCAGTAGCTGCGCGTGTTCCAGTAACAGATCACGTGACGCTCGCCCGGGCCGTGGAACAGCAGCTCCTGATTGAGCGACACCTTGCCGGTCCTGCCGTCCACGTTGCTGATGAGGAAGTTCGGCGCGTCGAACGGAAACGGGCTCGCCCAGAGAAACTGGCCGTTGCGCCGATCGAGCGCGAAGATGCCGCCGCCTTCGCCCACCATCACCGCGACGTCGCGCTGTTCGCCGCGGCGGATATCGGGGTTGATCCATTTCACGAACTTCGGATCGGGCCGGACGGCGGTGCGCAGGAGCGTCCGCTCGTGCGTGTAGTCCTCGTCCCAGTCGTCGCCGGGCAGGTGCTGGAAATACCAGACCAGCTTGCCTGTTGTCGGATTGAGCGCCAGCGTCGAGTTGCTGTACAGATCCGCCGGCGCGGAGGTGCCGATCGCGTTGACGTTTCCCTGGTGCCTCGCCATCCGCGTGTTCGGCATCGGGTTGGCGACGCCCCAGTAGAGGAGCTTCGTCACGGGGTCGTAGTTGCCCGGCAGGCCCCAGGTGGACGCCAGCCGTCCGGCCTCGGGAGCGCCGCCCCATGTCGCGCCACCGGGGTCGTCGTCGCCCGCCGCGGTGTAGAACTTCCAGGCCTCCTGGCCAGTCAGCGCGTCGTGCGCGGAGATGTAACAGTTGGTGCGCTTCGCGGCGCACGTCCGGCCGGTGATCACCTTGCCCTCGACGACGACCGGTCCCGACGTCATGCCGCCGTCGGTCTTCGCTTCCCACCGCATCCTGCCCGTTCGCGCGTCGATCGCGACGATGAAGCCGTCGGGTGCCGCGTAGTAGACGAGGTCGCGAAAGATCGCGAGCGTCTTGGTCCGCGAGGCCAGCGGCGTGTCGCGCTTGTACTCCCACAGCAGCGTGCCATTCGTGGCGTCGAGTGCCGCCACGGAGGCGCCCGGCTGAATCACGTACATCACGCCCTGGTACACGATGGGGATGCCTTCGTGATTGCCGGTCCCGAGCTCCTTCGTCCACGCGGTCTTGAGCTGGCTCACATTCCGTCGGTTGATGAACTCGAGCGGGCTGAATCGCTGAGCGTCGTAGGTCCGGCTGTACATCAGCCAGTCCTCGGGGCTCGGGTTCTCGAGCATCTGCGACGTGACGGCCGGAACCGTCTTCGCCGCGGACTGGCTTTGAGCCGCGACGGCCGCCGCCATCGCGGCGGCGACAGCGGTGGTGGCCAGCAGGGGAGTGTTACGCATGATCCGTTACGGCAATGCCAGCGCGACGAGCTCACCCGGGAAGTTCCGTCCCGACGCGGCGACGACGATGAACTGCTTGCCGTTGACCCGATACGTCATCGGGCTGTTGCTGACGCCGGCGGGCAGCTCCATCTCCCACGCGATCGCGCCCGTCTTCTTGTCGAACGCGCGGAACATCTTCCCGCCGAACCCCGGTGGCACACCGACGCCGGTGTCGCTGCCTTCGCCCATGAACACGAAGCTCTTCGTGACAATGGCCGCGTTGCGGCCCGGCGTGCCGATCGGCGGCAGGTTGAGGCCCTTGAACGCCGGGTGATTGCGGAGGCCGTCGCCGTTGGCCACCTGCCAGACGATATTGCCTGTGTTCAGGTCGATGGCCGTGATGCGCGCGTACGGCGGCTTGAACGGATCGGGCAGCCCCTGCGGCCCGAGCATCTTCGGCCACGCACGCTTGACCCAGGGCATGTTCGACTCGGGATGTTCCGAGTGCACCAGGCCGATGATGTCCGGCATGTGCGTCGAGGGGATGTACAGCATGCCGGTTTCGGGATCGAACGCCGCGCCGCCCCAGTCCGCGCCGCCGTTGGTGCCCGGCTGGAAGATTGTGCCCAGCTTGCCCTTGGGCGTGCCGACGACCTCGGGCGGTGTGAACAGCTGGCCGTAGTTGTACTGATTGATGATCTTGAGCGACTCGGCCTTCAGCTCCGGGGTGTAGTCGAGGAGATCCTTCTCGGACACGCCCTGCTGGTCGAACGCCGGCGGCTTCGTCGGCACCGGCTGCGTCGGTGAATACCATTCGCCCGGCACTTCTCCCTTGGGCACCGGCCGCTCTTCGATCGGCCAGATGGGCTGGCCGGTGACGCGATCCAGGACGTACACGTAGGCCTGTTTCGTGACCTGCGCGATCGCCTTGATCTTGCGGCCGTTGACGGTGATGTCGGTCAGGATCGGCGCCGCCGGCAGGTCGTAGTCCCAGAGGCCGTGGTGCAGCGTCTGGAAATGCCAGACGCGCTTCCCGGTTTTCGCGTCGAGGCACAGGATGGTCTCGGCGAAGAGGTTGTTGCCGGGCCGTGTGCCGCCGTAGTAGTCGCCGGTGGCCTCTTCCATCGGCAGATAGACGTATCCAAGCTCTTCATCCGCGCTCAGCAGGGACCACACGCCGCTGTTGCCCGAGTACCTATGCGAGTCGTTCAGCCAGGTCTCGACGCCGGGCTCGCCATCGCGCGGCACCACATGGAACGTCCACAGATGTCTGCCCGTCTTCGCGTCGAAGCCGCGGATGTCGTCGGGCGGAGCTTCCTTCGTCGCCTTCACGCGCTCGTTCAGGTAATCCGTCGCCGGCGCGGGCACGCCGCCGACCACCACGACGTCGCGCACGACGATCGGGCCGCTGCTGTTGCGGTAGCCTGTGACGCCGCCGCGGTCGTAGCCGACCTTCGTCAGATCGACTTGTCCGTTCGTGCCCCAGTCCGGATAGCGCTTGCCGGTCTTCGCGTTGAGCGCGATCAGGTTCGGGCCGTTCATGGCGAAGATCCGCGAGTCGTTTCCGTTGGCCCAGTACGCGACGCCGCGTGTGGAGCCCGCGCGCGCCGGGGGCTTGCCTGCTTCATGCGGGGGGACGTCGAACCAGACGACCTTGCCGGTCGCGGGGTCGAGCGCCACGACGGTGCCCACCGCGCTGCTCATGTAGAGCAGGCCGCCGGCCACGATCGGCGTGTTCTGCCAGTTGGTGGATCCCTGCGCGTCGGGGAAGAGCGTCTTCAGCTCGTCCGGCACGCTCGACTGGCGCCAGGCGATCTTCAGACCCTTGATGGTGTTCCTGTTGATCTGATCGAGCGCGGAGTATTTCGTGCTGCCTTTGTCGCCGGAATACGCCGGCCAGTCGCTGCCCTTGTCGGCGGCCGATCCCGCCACTGTCCACAGGGCCACTCCCGCCGCCAGCACCAGAGCGATTCGTCCGCGCATGCGGTCTCCTTGCGAACGTAGCGCGGGGCTTCAGCCCCGCGTTGGCGGCCCTGAAAGGGCCGCCCTACATGAAGGTTGTGATTATACTTGCCCTCCATGAGCCGCATCCTCACTCTTGCCGTGCTCCTGCTCGCCATTGTCACGGCCGCCGGCTCCGCGCAGCAGCGCGGCCGGGGGGGCCGGCTCTCTGTTGGCGTCGCCGAGGTGCCGCTGCCCGCGGGGCCCGTCGTTCTCGACACGGCCGAGGAGCACAAGATTCGCGTCGCGATCGTCGCACGCGAGCTGTCACATCCGTGGGGCATGACGTGGCTGCCCAACGGCGACATGCTCGTCACCGAACGCGCCGGCCGGCTTCGCATCCTCCGCAACGGGGCGCTGGATCCCGCGTCGATCTCCGGTTTACCGCCCATGCACGTCCGCGGGCTTGCCGGGCTGCTCGACGTCGCGCTCCATCCGAACTTCGCCACCAACAAGCTGGTCTACTTTTCCTATGTAAAGGACGGCGAGAAAGGCGCGACGACCGCCGTGGCGCGCGGAAGGCTCGATGGCATGGCGCTGACCGGCGTTCAGGACGTCTTCGTCGCCGAGTCGTGGATGAAGGGCAACGATCTGGGCGACGGGCGCTTCGGCTCGCGCATCGCGTTCGCGAAGGACGGGACGCTGTTCATCACGTGCGGCGATCGCGACCGTCCCGATGGCGGGCAGAACACGAACGATCACTTCGGCAAGGTGATCCGCGTGAACGACGACGGGACCGTGCCGAAGGACAACCCGTTTGTCGGCCGCGCGGGGTACCGGCCGGAGATCTACACGCTCGGCCAGCGCAACCAGCAGGGACTGGCCTTCAACCCTGTGAACGGCGATCTGTGGGCGAGCGAGCAGGGGCCCAACGGCGGCGACGAGATCAACGTCATCAAGCCGGGCCGCAACTACGGCTGGCCTGTCGTCAGCTACGGACGCCAGTACGCCGGGCCGAATCAGTCGGAGGTGCCCTGGAAGGAAGGCATGGAGCTGCCGCTCGTCTTCTGGGTGCCGTCCATCGCGACGTCAGGCCTGACGTTCTATACGCGGCGACAAGTTCCCGAACTGGAAGAACAACGTGTTCGTCGGCGCGATGCGCCAGGGCGAGATCGATCGCACCGGCCACATCGAGCGCATCGTGTTCAACGACAAATGGGAAGAAATCCGTCGCGAGCAGTTCCTGCTCGAGATGCGTCAGCGCATCCGCGACGTCCGCCAGGGCCCCGACGGGTATCTGTACGTGCTGACGGACGAAGACCACGGCGCGCTGCTGCGCATCGAACCAGCGCCCCAATAAAGACGACATTCAACGCAGAGCACACGGAGCACGCAGAGTCTTCCGATTGCAAGCCGAAAGCGATCTCGGTGTGCTCGGCGTGCTCTGTGTTGATCGTCGTGTCGTTATCGCAGGTAAGGGATTGTCTGGGGTCCCTGAGGCAGCACGCACAGTGTCGCTTCGGCTCCCGCAGCGGCGAGGGCCTGGCGCGCGCTGGCGGCGACATCGTCGATCGGTTCAAGGTGCGCCGCGCGGATGGCGGCAGGCGGCATGAAGCTGTTCTTCATCAGGACCCGCGCCCTGACCTGGATCTGTGCCTGGATCTGCACCTGCCAGGCATCAGGCACGCCGTAGCCCGGCGCATGAATCATCTCGAGCAGGGCCTGTGGTGAGGGCCGCGACGCGAGGACCTCGCCGTAGGACCCGTGGTTCGGCAGGCCGTCACGGCACTCCGCCGCGCAGATGATCGTGCCGGCCGGCTTGACCACCTTGGCGGCCGCCGACATGCCTTTGACCGCCTGGTAGAGATTCTGATCCAGCGGGTACCCCGAGTTCGTCGTGAGCACGACGTCGAACGGCTTGTCCACCGCGCGCATGACGCTGCCTTTGGCTGCGGCGCAGGCCTGGCCGTGCTCGGCGAACAGCTCGCCGGCGAAGACCGCGGTGATCTGCTGGTCGCGGTTGAGCGTCACGTCGAGCGAAAAGGAGACGCCCGTCATCCGCGCGATCTCGCGGACATCGTCCTGGATCGGGTTGCCCTCGATGACGCCCCACGTCGCGTTCGGGCTGCCGATGCGCGTCGCGTCGTGCAGCACCATGACGGTCTTGAGGCCCGCCAGGCCGGGGGCGACCATCTTGGGCCCGCCGCTGAAACCGGCAAAGAAGTGCGGCTCGACGAATCCGGTCGTGATCCGCACGTCGGCGGCGAGCCACCGCTTGTTCAGGTACACCGGCACGCCGGTCTTCGTCTCGCCCACGTGCGCCAGCGAGTCGTCGTCGCGGCTGTTGTGGTTGACGACGGTGTAGCGGCCGAGGATGTCGGCGCCGAGCATGCGTTCCAGTTCGGCGGGCGTGTTGCTGCGGTGTGTACCCGTGGCGATGAGGATCGTGACATCCTCGGCGCGGATGCCGGGCATTTCCTCGATCAGCGCGCGGACCATCTCGGCCCGCGGCTGCGCCCGCGTGACGTCGCAGACCGAGATCGCCACGCGCTGTCCCGGCCTCACGATATCGCGGAGCGGCGGCCGGCCGATTGGCGCGCGCAACGCGCTCAGGAGCGCCTCGTGCGCGTCCGGCACCGCCGGCCGGAAGACCGGCTCGATAACCGTCACCCGCTCGTCGGGCAGATCGACCTCGAGTCCGTCCGGTCCCGTAGTCAAGTCTCAGTCGCATGGGGCAGCTGACGCGATTATATCGCCCGTCAACGATACTCATGTCAGGGGGGCGATCAGTGGCAGAAATTGCAACGCACAAGTCGGCGAACGCGCCAATGCACCCAGAACATGGCGTCTTCAGTGGTCTCCGTCATGGCATCGTCGTCGCATGCACGACGATGCTATGATGCGCGCGCGGCGTGAACCCATGACGATTGCCCAGCTCAAACGAGCCATGGACTCGCGATTCAAGCAGGTCGATCAGCGATTCAAGCGGGTCGATCAGCAATTTCGACACGCTGATATGGGGTTTCGCCGGCTGGGAGAAGAGGTTCGGCAGCAATCCGAACAAACGCGGCGTCACTTCGATGTCGTGGCCGAGAGTATGCGCGATGACTTGCGGTTGTTCGCCGAGGCCATTCGGGCGAGCTCCGAACGCCTCGGCGATCACGAGGTTCGTCTGCGTCGGTTGGAACGGATGCGGCAGGCGTAAGCCTCAGCCCCCAGTCCCTAGCCTCTAGCCCCTTACTTGATCGTATCGAGCCCTTCCGTCATCTCGATGTTCGTGCCCCATGGATCCTTGATGAACGCGATGGCGATGCCGAGGGCGGCCACCTTGGTGTAGGGCCGATCCAGCTTGATGCCGTCGGCTTCGAGCTTCTTGGTGAACGCCTCCAGGTTCTTGATCTCGAACCCGATGTGGTCCAGCGCGCGGCCCGTCGTGCCGACGGTCGGCGTGGGCGACGGCGTGAAGTTGAGCGCGATGCCCGGAAGGTCGATCCACACGAATGCCTGCGCGGGATTGGCCGGACGCGGTTTCGCGCCGAACGTCTTGGCGTACCAGGCCTGCATCTCGGCGTTCTGCTGCCCGAAGAAGTGCAGGTGGTGCAGCTGAATCGGCGCCGTTTGGGTCTTCACCTCCACGAACTCGACCTTCGTGTCTTCCGGTCCGAGCGCGTAGGCGATGTTCGTCGTCGGGCTCGCGGCGGCGATGTCGTCGGTCACCTTCACGGTGGCGGCGACCGAGTCGGTCGTGATCATCTTGAAGCCGTTCGCCTTGATTTTCGCGACGAGCGGCCGCAGATCCGGCACCGAGAACCCGATGTGGTTGACCGTGGACCCGATCGTGCCGCCCGTGGGCGCCTGCATGGGACGGAAAAACATCAGGACGCCGGGGAACGCGATCACTTCCTGCTGGTTCGCGCCGATCTTCATGAGTTTCCCGCCGAGCGCCTCGACGTAGAACTTCTTCTGCGCCTCCATGTTCGTGGTGTTCAGGTGGTGGTGCCCGTAAATCACCGGATCGCTGCCGGTGGGGACTTGCGCTCGCGACGGCGACGGAAACAGGGCCAGGGCGAGGACTGCGGACAGAACGGCGCGCTTCATGAGGTCTCCTTGCTGAACGCAGTCGTCCGGCTAAAGCCGGACGCTACGGAACCAATCTTCCAGGCGCCAGCCAGTCTACACGATGGTTGACGCGCTGTAGCAGGCAGCGGAAGATCGGAGCGCCTTGATGACGCGACTGTGGCGTGTGGCGCTCGGCGCTTCGATTGTTGCGGCCGCCGCGATGGCCCTGGGCGCGGGACCGTTCGCGTCCCAGGCTTCGCCCGCCCCCGCCGTCACGCTCCGCATGATCGTCGTGGCCACCCCGGACGATGCCGCGCGCATCGTCGAACAGCTCGCCCGGGGGGCCGACTTCGCGACGCTCGCCGCGGAGCAGTCCATCGAACCGACGGCTCGGGACGGCGGCTTCCTGGGCACGATCGATCCGGCGACGCTGCGCCCCGAGCTGCGCGATGCGCTTCGCGGTGTCGGCACAGGCGGGCTCACGCCCATTGTCCGCATCCCGACCGGCTACGCTGTGTTGAAGGTCGTGCCGGCGTCGGAGTCAGAGGGCCGACCGGCTGCCAGCCAGTTGCAGCGGCTGTCGACCAGCGCCTCGAGCGTCGTGTATGCGGGCCTGAGCGTGAGCGGGTTGGCCGAAGCCGACGCGGTGCTCCTGGCGATGCTGCGGCGTCCGGGATGGGGCGAGGATCTCCAGGGTGTCTGCGAGGTCCGGCGTCAATCGATTCCGGCCGTGGTCGAGCGGCTGAAGACGGGCCTGCCCGACGTGAGCGGAACGATCGAGCCGGCGGCGCTGCCGCGCGACCTCTGGATCGACGCGATGGACACGCAGTACGCGTGGGCGCAACTGCACGCGTACCTGGGCGAGATGGACGAGGCGATCGCCTTGTGGGAGCACGCGCGGAAGTTCGCGGACGGCATTCCGGACGCCTTGCCGCGCCTGCTGGAGACCCTCGGCCTGGCCCACTGGCACAAGTCTGAGCTCGACAACGGTGTCTATCGCACGCCGGGCGACTTCTGCCTGTTTCCACCCGCGCCGGGCGCGAAGACGGCACTTCCGCAGACCGCATCGTCGCGCAAGGCCGTCGAGTACTTCGAGCAGTACCTCGCGCGAAAGCCAGACGATCTGGAAGTGAAGTGGCTGCTCAACATGGCGTATCTCACGCTCGGCGGCTACCCGTCGGCCGTGCCGCCGGCGCACCTGATTCCGCCGTCGGCGTTCGCGTCTGGTCCGGCGGCGGCGATCGGGCGCTTCAAGGACGTCGCGCCGCAGGCCGGGTTGAACGCGGCGTCGCTCGCCGGCGGCGCGATCGTCGAGGACTTCGACAACGACGGCCACCTGGACGTCCTCACGTCGAGCATGGACGTCTGCGAGCCCCTGCACCTCTTCCACAACAACGGCGACGGCCGGTTCACGGAGAAGACGAAGGAGGCCGGGCTGTCCGATCAGCTCGGCGGGTTGAACCTGGTGGAGGCGGACTACAACAACGACGGCTGCATGGACGTGCTCGTGCTGCGCGGCGGGTGGGAATTCCCGCTGCGTCCCTCGCTCCTCAGGAATAACTGCAACGGCACGTTCACCGACGTCACGCGCGACGCCGGCCTGCCGCCGTCGGTCCGCACGCAGACGGCGGCGTGGGCCGATGTGGACAACGACGGCAACGTCAATCTCTTCCTCGCCAGCGAGGATGGTCCCAGCCGGCTGTTCCGGAACACCGGCCGAGGTACGTTCGAGGACGTCACGCGGCAGGCGCGCATCGACGTGAACGCATTCATCAAGGCCGTCGTGCCCGGCGACTACGACAACGACGGCTTCGCCGATTTCTACTTGACCAATTACGAAGGCAACAACCTGCTCCTCCACAACAACGGCAACGGGACGTTCGCCGAGGTGGGGAAGGACGCGGGCGTGCAGGCGCCCTGGCGAAGCTTCGCCGCCTGGTTCTTCGACTACGACAACGACGGCTGGGATGACCTGTTCGTCACCAGCTACTACATCAGCACCGACGAGTCGGTGCGGACGTATCTCGGCCGTCCGCACAACGCCGAGACGCTGAAGCTGTACCGGAACCTGCGCAACGGCCGCTTTACGGACGTGTCCGCGGAGGTTGGACTGGACAAGGTCTGGATGCCGATGGCTGCCAACTTCGGCGACGTCAACAACGACGGCTTCCTGGACATCTACCTGGGCATGGGCAGCCCGTCATTCACCTCCGTGATGCCGCATGAGCTGCTGCTGAACCTGGCGGGGAAGTCCTTCGTGAGCGCCACGGCCGCCTCCGGCACCGGCGAACTGCACAAGGGACACGGCATCGCGTTCGCCGATCTCGATCGCGACGGCGACGAGGACATCGTGGCCGAAGTGGGCGGCGCCGTGCAGGCCGACCGGCACCCCCTGCGGCTGTTCGAAAACCCCGGCAACGCGAACGGCTGGATCAACGTGCGGCTGGTCGGCGCGAAGAGCAATCGCGCGGCGATCGGCGCCCGCGTGACGCTGACGGCTGGCGGCCGCGAGATCCACCGCACCGTGTCGAGCGGCGGCTCGTTCGGCGCGAACCCGATGGAGATGCACGTCGGCCTCGGCGGCGCCGCGCGCGTCGATGAAATGACGGTCTGGTGGCCTGCCTCGAACACGCGCCAGCGGTTTACTAACGTGGCGCCAAACCAGTTCATCCAGATCGCGGAATCGGCGACCGACTACACGCGACTGGCTCGAACGCCGGTCCGCCTGGGCGGTCCCGCGACGGCACAGGCGTCGACGGTCGAGCGCCACCAGATGACGGGCGTCGTGCTCAGCGTGGACGCGGCGAAGCAGAGCCTGTCGGTGTCGTGCGACAGCGTGCCGGGCGTCATGCCCGCGATGGTCATGACGTTCGCGGTAAAGGACGCTGCGCTGATGGCGAACGTCCGGCCGGGCGCCGCCATCGCGTTCACCGTCGCGCTCGATGGCAACGCCTCGAACATCGAGAGCCTGCGCGTGCGCCGATACCAGAGCATCGACCCGAAGCCGTCCGAGTACCGACAGCTCGAGCTGCTCAGCCAGCTGGCCGGCGGCGAGGCCGTGAAGCGGATCGAACCCGGTCAGCAGGTGCCCGACTTCACGTTCACCGACCAGCAGCGGCAGCCCGTGACGTTTTCGAAGCTGAACGGCTCGGTGACCGTGCTCACATTCACGTACGTGCGTTGCCCGAACCCGGCGTACTGTTTTCGCCTGGCCGGCAACCTCTCTCAGTTGCAGCGGCGTTTCAAGAACCGTCTCGGCAAGGACGTGATCCTGCTGACGATCGCCATCGACCCCGAGCTCGATCGCGGCACCGCGCTCGCCGATTACGCGCGCACCTGGACGACGGATGCACGCGCCTGGCACTTCCTGACCGGCCCGCTCGCCGACGTCAAACGCGTGGCCGGTCTGTTCGGCGTCCAGTTCTGGCAAGACGAGGGGTCGCTGACTCACTCGTTCCACACCGCCGTCATCGACCGCCGCGGCGTCCTCGTCGGCAACCTCGACGGCAACGAGTTCACCGCCCAGCAGCTCGGCGACCTCGTTCAGACCGTCCTCGATCGCTAGCCCGGCCCGCCCGCCCCGCCCGACGAGCCCGCCCGGCCTGCCATGATCCGGCGCTACAATGGCCGCCATGATGCTTCTGTTCAGCCTGCTTCATGTGGCTTCTCGCGCCGTGGCAGCAGCAACCCGAGCGCCGCAATCCTGGTTTGAACGATGCGCTCACCCTCGACGGCTCGCGGCCCATCATGGACAACGCCCGCGTCACGATCTGGGATTTCACCTGGACGCGCGGCGTGCCCGAGGCGATGGAACGCACGACGTCGAACGCCGTCTGGGTGTCGGTTGCCCCGGTTGCTGGCCAGGCTGTGTACTGGCCCAGGGGCGCGGTGCGGCAGGCCGCGCCGTCTTCGGGAGCCGCCGCGCGCTCGATCGTGATCGCGCTCAAGGATTCGCCCCCGTCGACGATGGAGAACAAGTCAGCGTATCCGAACGCGTTTCCGAGGCCCGCCATCAAGAAGGTGCTCGAAAACGATCGCGTGATCGTCTGGGACTACACCTGGACCCCTGGACAGCCGACGCCGGTGCATTTTCATGACAAGGACACGGTCGTCGTCTACTTGAAGAACGGCGCGCTCAAATCCACCACGCCCGACGGCAAGAGCGTCGTCAACCCGCTGACGGTGGGGAAGACGACGTTCAACGCACGCGACCGCGTGCATACCGAGACGCTCGTCGAGGGTGAGTCGAGGGCGATCATCACGGAGCTCAAGTAGCATCCGGGACGATCGCATGAGGATTGCCGTGGCGCTCGGCGCCGCGCTTGCCGCGCTGCTGATCGTCGAAGGCGTCGCGCGCGTGGCGGCGCCAGCCTACAACCCCAGCGGCCGTGTCGCGTTCACCTATCTACCGGACGGCACGCCGATCGGCCTGCCTGATACCGTGCGCAGGCAGACCAAAAGCACCGGCGACTACGACGTGCTCGTCAGGTTCAACACGCTCGGCTTCCGCGACCCGAAGCCTCTTGAGACCTCGACGCGCGACTCTATCTTCGTCGTCGGCGACTCGTTTGCGTTCGGCTGGGGCGTGGAGGAGTCGCAGCGATTCTCTGACGTGCTGCAGGATCGGCTCGCGCCGGCCGGTCTTCAACATCGGAGAGGGTTCGGCCGACCTCGACGGGTACGGCCACCTGCTGCGCTACGCCGAATCGCACGGCGCGCGCATCGGCACGCTCGTTGTCAGCGTGTGCATGGAGAACGATCTGCGCGAGTACGGACCGGACGAACCCGTGCGGACGGCTCAAGGCGGACTGTCGGCCGCCAAGAACTTCCTCACCGACCACTCGGCGCTGTACGGGTTGATCGCGGCGGCGATTCACCGCTCGCCTCCGGTCGAACGCGTCGCGGCGAGCGCAGGCCTCCTGGTGCCGAGTCTGGCCGCGATCGCCGAGTCGGACGCGTCGGACGACGCGGTCAGGTCGTCAGCCGAACGCCTGCGAGCGCTCGTCAGCGGACGGACCGCGATCGTCCTCATCGTGCCCTCGCGTGCGCTGTGGGCCGGTACGGACGAACATCGCAGACAGGTGGCGCGTACGCACGAGACGTTCGCCGCATTGTTGCGTCAGGCGGGATTGCCCGTGGTGGATGTGCGGGCGAAATTCGAAGCGACCGGGAATCCGCTCGGCCTGCATTTCCGTGCTGACGGCCACTGGACGGCGGAAGGCCACCGTCTGGCGGCTGATGAGCTCGCCGTCGTGGTCGGTCGTAGTGCAGGCCTTTAGGCCTGCCGGCCACGGCGGACCTGAAGGTCCGCACTACTTCTGTGTTACGGGAGTCCTAGGAGCTTCGCCGGATTCTGCTTGGCCATCCGATCGACCTCCTGCTCGCTGAGCCCGCGAGCCCGCAGCGCCGCGAAGAAGGCCGCGAAGCCGTCGGGCGGCAGCGCGTTGCCGCGCTGACCGAGGTCGGAAGACAGAATGCAGAACTCCGGGCCGATCGCGCGGATCGCCTGCGCGTACCGATCCATCCGCGTTCCGGCGTCGGGGGTCGTCAGCGAACCCGCGACGAACTCGATGAAGGCGCCTTCTTTCGTCGCCGCCTGCATCCGCGGCAGGTCCATCAGCACGGGCGGGTTCATCGCGTGCGTGACGACCATGCGCTGCACGCCCTGGCGCTTGCCCTCACGGAGCAGCAGCAGACCTTCGTCGGGCGACACGTGTCCGGTCGCGAGGACCAGATTGTGCTTCGCGATCACGCCGATGACCTGCTTCACTTCGGGCAGCAGTTCGCCGTTGCGCGACGTGGCGACGAACGGCCGGTTCTCCTTCGAGTACCGCGACCTGGTTCTCGGCGTCGAACGTGGACATCCAGACCAGCCGGCCCCATCCGCCCGACACCTGCGTCATGTGTTCCACGGCCGCCGGGTTCATGCCGCCGACCGTCAGGTTCAGGTCGATGCCGCCGAACACGTCGATGCCGGGCACTTCCTTGCGGACGATGTCGGCCAGCCCGCCGGTGGGGTCGTAGTGGTTCTTGAGCACGATGGCGCGCATGCCGGCCGCGCGGGCAAGCTTCGCCGCGTCGATCGCATCGACCGATCGCGGCGTGTTGTCGGGGGCGCTGTGGACGTGAATGTCGATCGCACCGGCCAGCGAACGGCTGGCGGCGCCGCCGGGGCCGGCCTGTCCCGCAAGGGCCACGACCATCAGCGTCGTTGCTGACAGGGCCAGCAGGACCAGCCCGGCCGATCGCGCGGAGCCGCCTCCCGGGACGCTCACGTCCTTACTGCGTGAGCGTCTTCACCGTGTCGCCGACCTTGAAGCCGGTACCAGAGACGACCCGTCCGACGGACGACTGATCGTCGACGTCGGTGATCTTGATGACGCCGACCGGAGCGGTCATACGGCGGATCACCTTGCCGGTCGCCGGATCCTTGATCTCGCGCGACAGGCGCTCGACGTTCATCTGGTCCCCGACCTTGATGCCGGACTTGGCGCCGACGTTGAGCACGATCTGACCGCCATCGACCGCGGCGACCAGGCCTTCCACGACGACGGTCCTGACGACCAGCTTGGAGTTGCCGGCGATCAGGTTGGTGCTCAGCTGCTCGGTCGCCAGCTTGGTGGCCTCGCCGATGATCGTGTTCTGGAAATCGCTCGCGCCGAAATTCACGCCGCCGGCGCCGAAGCCGCCCCATCCGCCGCCGCCGCCCGTCATCGACGTGGCTGTGCGCTTCGATTCGCCCTTGCCCTCGGCGACGGCGAGGATTTCAGCCGTGTCGATGTCGACGATCCGGGCATCGATCCCGACGATGGCCTTGGTCTCCTTCCGGCTGAAGCCGCCGAGGCCGACCTTGCCGAGACCGGCGCCGACGCCGCCGACGCCGGTGTTCTTGGTGTCGTTGCCGAACTGCGTGATGCTGCCGACGATGATGGCGTCCACGCCCAGGAGCTTGCCGATCTTGGCCGCCGACGCAGGGTTGGCGCGATCGCTGTTGGAGAAGTTCTGCTCGCCCAGGATCTTGTCGAGGTTCTTGCGCTCGATGACCGAGTAGGTGCCGTCCTTCACGAGCATCGTCACCAGCAGGTCGGTGACGCCCTTGCCGACGTCGATGTCGCGGCCGAAGATCGCGTAGGAATACTGGTGGACGGTGGCGTAGTCGAAGTCGAAGACGGCCACGCGCTTCTTACGCGCTGCCGCATTGGCGTTCGGTGCCTGCGCGGCCGCGGTCGTGGCGAGGGCGAGGCCCAGGCACAACGCAAGGAAGGGAGCTTTCTTCATGCAGTCCTCCGGAGAAGGATTTCGGGAGAATGTAACAGACTCAAGGGTGCTACGCCAGCCAGGAAACCAATATATCGGCGTGAATGTTCCAGTTCATGAATCCCGCCACTCCGAATAACACGCCCACACCGAGGAAGACGCCGGCAACTCCGAGCAGCCAGCGCTTCCCTGTCAGCGCCGTCACGCCCAGCAAGGCGATCGCCACGGAAATGGCCGCCTCCGCGAGGTCGAACTGATCGTGGCGCATGTTGAGCGCCTCGTACTGGTGCTCGTACCCTTCGGCCTGCGCCTTGATCTCCTCCTTCTCGCGCTCGTACCGGGCGACCTGTCCGTGGTAGGTCTCGATGCGCCTGGCCAGCTGCGCGGCCGGGGCGGTGCCTCCTGACACCTCCTGCATCGCGAGGAGCTCGTCCAGCGTCGCCTCAGCGAGGTTCTGCTTCATGCTCTTGGCCTGGTACTGATTCCAGGCGTCCACGGCCTTCGTCTGGGCCCGCGTCATGCCGAGCGTCAGGTTCCGGTCCTTGACGCCTGCGAGCGCGACGAACGTCGCGGCCAGTGCGACCAGCAGCGCCACAATCGTGCCGAGGCGCGATTCGTGGGCTTCTTCAATGACTTCGGCAATCGTTTCGCCAAGCTCGGACATGGGACCTCATTCGCCGGCGGGCCCGCGCCACACGCGAGCCCCTCCGACGGGGAACGGACCTTCGTACACGTTGCCCGCGACACCCGATCTCGAGAGCAGCGACCGTACCTGGTCGGCGAGACGGGCCGCGCAATCGGCCCCCTCGACGATGCCGTACACCGTGGGGCCCCACGAGCTCTGGCCGACTCCGGCCGCGCCCCATTCGGCCATACGTCGCACGAGCTCTTCGCTCGGACCGGGCGCGAACGTTCCGCCCTGTACGGGTGCGAACCAGCGGCCGTTGATCGCCTGGATCGCCGTCAACGCCTCGCCGAACGTCGCGAGATCGGCCTCGGCGAGCGCCGGCATCAGCGCCATCAGCGCCAGATGTGCGACGCGTGCCGCGTCCTGCCCGGGGGGCGGCGGCAGCTGCTCGAACGCGGCGTCCTCGGCGCCGCCGTTCATGCCGGGGGCGGAATCCGGAACGGCCACCACACAGCGCCACGCCGGAGGAAACGGGAGCCGCGCGAGCAGCGGCGCCACGCCGCCGCCGTCCGGCTTCCGGCCGCCTTCGAGCACGAGGCCGCCGCCCGCGAACGTCCACGTGCCGATCGCCGATCGGCGCGCGCGTCCCACGGCCTGCGCAAGCCCCGCGGTGTCGACGTCGAGCTCGTGCAGCTCTGCCAGCGCCCGCGCCACGGCCAGCGCGAGCTGGGTGCCCGATCCGAGGCCGGCATGCGGGGGAAGGCTCCGATGCACGCAGATGCGGGCGCCTCTGGCGTGGGATTGCGTCGCGACGCGCTCGTCGGACAGGAACCGGCGTGCGAACTCGGCCGCGCGGCCCGCGGCATCGTCTCCTGAAACCTCGAGCGTGGCGGCCGGACGCGCCGAGACAAGGAGCGTCGGCGCCGGCGCGGCCGCGCCGATGCCGCCGAACAGGCGTCCCAGCGTGCCGCCGAGATCGAGCAGGCCGAAGTGGAGGCGCGCCGCCGTTTCGACGAAGACGGCTGTGTCTCCGTTCATGCGCTCTCAGGCCTCGTCCGTACGTGCTCGGTCAGGAGCGCCATCGCCTCGAACTCCTGGACGCCCGCCGTCTTGTCGACGATCACCTGGAGCCGCTGGAGTTCGCTCTCGATGAACGCGCGCGGCAGCAGGTGCAGCCGCGTGGCGTAGATCGCCGCTTCGAGGACGGCGTGTCGCGCACGATTGAAGCCGATGAACTCCCGGCGAACCCCCTGATGGACCACGGCCGCGTCGAGCCTCGAACGCGGCGGCGTGCTGTCGATCGATCGGATGTCGAGCTCGCGCCACGAACAGCAGTCCGCCAGCACCGCGCCGCGCACGACTACAGCGGGCACCGTTGGATACCGGGGGCTCTCGATCGCCGCCCGCGCAAACACCCGCACGTCGTCCACGAGGTTGACGACGGCCGTCCGCGTCGCCAGCGCGTTGCGGTACGTGGCGGTGTCGATGAACGGCTTGAGCACGATCGTGTCCTCGCCCCATTCGACGCCCATGGGCGCGCAGTTGACGGCGCCGTCCTCGGCCACAGTGGTGACGATCGTCTCGAGGATCACCTCAGCGCACCAGCTCGACGGGAGGCGGAACGAACGAGCGATCGGGAGGTCCCCACGGCAGGACCTGGGCGCCGGAGGCTTCGGCCGCCCGCAGAGCGCTTTCGGCCCCGTCGACGCCGTCGGCGCCGGTCGGCAGGCCGGGGCGGCGCGCGTGATCGGTCTGCAGGAACCAATCGAGCATCGCGTATCCGTACTGGCTCGCGGCAGACTCCGGGTGGAACTGCAGGCCGATCACGGGATGGGCCTCGTGCTCGACTGCCATGATCTCGCCATCGTCTCCGGCCGTTGCGGTGACGCGAAGGCCCGGCGGCAGCGATCGCCGCGCGATGACGAGCGAGTGGTAGCGCGCGGCGAGAAACGGAGACGGCAAGCCCGCGAAGATGCCCCCGCCGCCGTGTGAGATGGGCGACGTGCGACCGTGCACGGGCCGGCCCGCGCGCGCGATGTCGGCGCCGTAGGCTGCGCCGATGCACTGATGACCGAGGCAGACACCGAGAATCGGCGTCGCCGGCCCGAGGCGGCGGATGAGGTCCACGGAGATCCCGGCCTCGGCCGGCGAGCAGGGCCCCGGCGACAGGATGATGTGCGAGGGCGCGAGCGCCTCCACGCCGGCCAGCGTGATCGCGTCGTTCCGGCGAACGACCGCCTCGCCGCCAAGCTCGCGGACGTACCGCGCCAGGTTGTGGACGAAAGAATCGTAGTTGTCGATGAGGAGAATCATTCCGGTGTTCGCAGGGCGTCGATCATGCCGCGGGCCTTGTCGAGCGTCTCGCGGTACTCTTCTTCGGGATCCGAGTCGGCGACAATCCCGCCCCCTGCACTGAAATATACCCGACCGGCGTGGGCGACGGCGGTACGGATCGCGATGCTGCAGTCGAGCGCCCCGGTCAGGCTGACGTACCCGATCGCCCCGCAGTACACGCCGCGCTCCGACGGCTCCAGCTCGGCGATGATTTCCATGGCCCGGACCTTCGGCGCGCCCGTGATGGAGCCCCCGGGAAACGCCGCGCGCAGCAGGGTGAGCGCGTCCTCGCCCGGCGCGAGATCGCCCACGACGGTCGAAACGAGATGGTGGACCGTGGCGTAGTGTTCGAGGGCGAAGAGCTCCGGAACGCGCACGCTGCCCGGCGAGCACACGCGTGAAATGTCGTTGCGGAGCAGGTCCACGATCATCAGGTTCTCGGCGCGATCCTTGGCGCTTGCGGTGAGCGCCAGCCCGAGGGCCGCGTCGTGTTCGGGACCGATCCCACGCGGGCGCGTGCCCTTGATCGGCCGCGTCTCCACGCCGCCATCGGCGCTGACCGAGAGGAAGCGCTCGGGCGACGCGCTGAGCACGATGGCCTCGGGAAAGTCGAGGAACGCCGCGAACGGGGCGGCGTTTTGCGTGCGGAGCCGGCGATAGAGTTCCCATGGCGCCTCGGTCAGCGGCGCATCGAACCGCTGCGACAGGTTGGCCTGGAAGATGTCGCCCGCGAAGATGTACTCGCGCACACGAGCGACGGCGTCGAGGTAGCCGGCGTGCGTGAACGACGAGCGAAGCTCGAGCCGTGGATCCGAGGCGGAGCCGCCGACTGAATACGTCGGCGCGCGCGCCACGTCATCCCGTCCGGGTCCGCGCGCTTCCCGTGCCGGCGGAGGTGAAGCCGGAGGAGTCCGCGCCGCCCTCAAGCGATCGAGGACCGGACCGGCGCGTTCAGCCGCCCTCCGGGCCCTGGCCTCGGGCGATGGCTCGAGGAGGCCGGTCGAGATCAGCCAGGCGCGCGACGCTTCGTGATCCCACGCGAGCACCCAGTCATAGATCCCGAGGACGACGTCCGGCACGCCCAGGTCTTCGTAACGGGGCGCCGGAAGGCGTTCGTGGATACGTCCCCAGTCGTAGGCGAGGTAGCCGGCGGCGCCTCCCTGGAACGGAGGAAGCTCGGGCAGTGGGCTGGCGGCAAACGGTGCGAGCAGAGTCCTCAGGGCGTCGAGCGCGTCGCCGCCGGCGATCGGCGCGCCATCGCATTCCGCGCGCGCGCCCTTGCTGCGGACGATGGCCACCGGATCAGCGGTCAGAAACGAATAGCGGCCGAGCCGCGGGCTCCGGGCCGCGCTGTCGAGAAACAGGCGGTACGGCAGATCGCCGAGCTGCTCGCAGCAGCGCACCGGGTCCGGCAGCGGAACCAGCTCCTCGACCAGCGGCACGAAGCCCCGATTGCCGTGCACGGGTGCGCTCACGGCTTCCGGCCCTTCGCGCGTGCGGTGCGGCCCCGCGGCTTGCGCACCGGCTTCGCGCGCGCCGTGAGCCTGATGTGTTTCGGTGTCTCGCTCTCAGGCGGCGTCAGGTATCCCCACGCCAGGGCCCGGTCCTGCCGGTAGGTCTTGCCGAGCGCCACGGCGAGCCCGGCCTTCGCGAGCTCGGTGCCAAGGTAGAACGCATGCGAGGCCTCGTCCACGCCCAGCTGCGCGAAGATCTCGCCGGGCGCCGACGCGCTGGTGCTGCGGACGAACCGCTCGTTGTTGAGGACGGTGATCCCCTCGCGATCCGTGAAGATGCGAAAGTTCGGATCGGTGATCCCGGCCTGGAGCGCGCGCAGCTCGTCTTCCGAGTAGGTGAGCACGGCCGGATCCTTCACGGTGACGAGGCGGTTGTCCACGCCCTTCGGGATGGTGCGCTGTGTAACGGCGTAGTGCATGAGGCGCCTCGCCACATCCACCTCGCGCACGGCGCCACGCGCCCACGGAATCACTTCCGTGGTGAGCACCGTGCGGATCCCCAGTTCCTGGCAGATGGCGATGAGCACGGCGTGCACACCCGTGGAATCCGCCGCGGTGAGCTCGGTGAGGTTGCCGATGCCCATGAATATCTCGGCTTCGGGGTGGCGCCGCCTTGTTTCGGCGTAGCGCTCGATCGACGCCGTGAACCCGTGACCGATCGGCTCGAGAATCGGATCGATGAGATACGCGATCCCGCGTCTGGCCAGCAGGTCGAGGGTGGGCTCCAGCGTGTCCAGCGTACCGCCCAGCTCCGGCACGGCGACGACGCGCACCTTCGTGCCGGCGAGATCGTTCGCGACCTCGATGTTCGAACCGTTGATGCTGAGGACGAGTTCGGCGCCGGCCCCGACGGCCGTTCGAATCTCCTCCGGATCGAACGTGTCGACGCTGACGCGCCGGCCCGCCTCGACCAGGTCGCGCACGATGTCGCCGAGCGCGGGGAAGGGCAAGCCGGGCGTGCAGCCGATGTCGATGATGTCGGCGCCGGACGCGTGGAAGTAGTCGGCGGCGCCGCGGATGGCCTCGCGCGTGAGCTTCGGGGCGTTGTTGATCTCGGCGACGATCTCGATGTCCCAGGCGCCGTAGCCATCCGGCGCGGCGGGCCTGCCGAAATGCCCCGGCAACTCGCGGAGATCGCCCGGTCCCTTTTCCACGCGCAGACCCAGGGTGTCGCCGATGAGCTGCGGATCGCCTTCGCACAGCCCCGGAATCATCACGAGGTCGGTGCCCTCAGGCACGTCGAGCTTTGACAGGTTGCGCGCGATCCAGGCCGTGGTCATCAGCGCGGCGACCGTGATCCGGAGCACCGCCACCTCGTACGCGAACGGCAGTGGCGTCGCGGCGAGCACACGCCGCAAGGCCGGCTCGGCGAGCCGGCCGGTCACAAACAGCACTCGACGTGGGCCGTCGGTTGACTGCCGACTGCCGACTGCCGGGACTGCCGACTGCCGACTGCGACTGCCGACTGCCGACTGCCGACTGCCGACTGCCGACTGCCGACTGCCGACTGCCGACTGCCCGACTGTTCATCCGCGCGGGTCGGCGCTGCGCACCCACTTGTTCGGCGTGCCGGTCAGCGCGGCGCCTGCGGCCGGGCGCCACAGCACGTGGTCCTCGATCTGGCGCGCCAGGTCGAAGTCCTTGTCCGTGATGCCGCCCGCGCTGTGCGTGGAGAGCTTCACCTGCAGCCGGCCCCACGTCACCGCGAGATCAGGGTGATGGTAAGCCGCCTCCGACAGATAGCCGATGGTGTTCACTAGCATGAGTGTCGTCGGCCAGCCGTCGGTCTTGTAGTTGCGGCGAATCCAGCCGTCCTCGAAGTACCAACCCGGCAGCTGATTCAGCCGCTCGACGATTTGCGCTTCGTTGTACGTCGCTTCTTTCTCGCCCATAACGCTCCCAACGTGCTCTAACGGCCACAGTCTCCAAAGTGCTCGGCCGGCCACGGTTCCTAAGGTGCTTGCTGCGGCCACGGTTTCCAGCGTGCTGATCGTCATACTGTAGCGTGCTCGGCGGCCCAGAGCACGTTGGAGCTCGTTACGCAAGCACACAGTGCATTTTCCCGCCCAGCACTTTGCAGCCGTGACCGCCAAAGCACCTTGGGAACCGTGGCCGCCCAGCGCGTTGCGGTGTTCTTACATGACAATTCCGCCGCCGACGATCAGCGTGTGCCCGGTGATGAACGCCGCGGCCGGCGAGGCGAGAAACACGACGGCGCCGGCGACGTCGTCCGGCGTGCCCCAGCGCTTGAGCGGCGTCGAGTCGGCCACGCGGTTGCGCGTGTCGTCATCCAGGTGGGCGCCAAACGAAGTCTCGATCCAGCCGGGGGCGACGACGTTGACGCGGACGCGCGGCGCGACCGAGCGCGCGAGCGACTTGCTGAAGGCGAGGACGCCGCCTTTCACCGCGGCGAACATCTGCGGGTTGACGCCCGGCATGCCGGTGAGCACGTGATCCCAGCTCATGTTGATGATGACGCCGCCGTCCCGCTGCGCGCCGAGGATGTCGGCCGCCTGCCACGAGGCCAGCATGGTGCCGCGGAGATCGACCGCGAGCAGGAGGTCGAGCTTGTCCTGGATCGGGAGTGACGCTGTCGTCCCGGTGAGGATGTCGGCGCCGGCGCTGTTGACCCAGACGTCGATGCGGCCGAGGGCGTTGCGGGCGGCAGGCCCGAGGGCGCGGAGGGACTGATCGTCGGTCGCGTCGAACCGCAGCACCGCGGCCCGGCGTCCGAGAGCCGCGATCGCGCGCTCCGTGTCCCGCGCGCCGTCGGCGTTCACGTGATAGGTGAGCGCGACATCGGCGCCGGCGGCGGCCGCCGCCAGCGCGATCGCCCGTCCGATGCCGCTCGACGCGCCCGTGACCAGCACCGAACGAGCGGCCAATGGTCCCGCGGCGGCTTCGGAGGATCTGCTCATCTGGTCATCTCGTCATCTGGTCATCGTTGGTTCATTTTGTAAGTGGAACAGAAATGACCAAATGACCAGATGATCAGATGACCAAATGATACAGTAGCGCCCGATGCGGCTGCTGGTCAGCGTGGCACACGCGGCGGATGCGGCGGCGGCCCTGGCAGGGGGCGCCGACCTGATCGACGCGAAAGACCCGACGGGTGGAGCGCTCGCGGCCGTAGCGCCCGGGGAGTTTGCCGCCATCTGCGCTGCCGTGGCCGGCGCGCGCCCTGTGACGGCAGCACTCGGAAACGCCGCGGAGGAAGACGCCGTTGAGCGCGCCGCCCGCGCGTTCGGACAGGCCGGCGCACGGTTCGTGAAGATCGGGTTTGCGGGCATTACGAGCGGCGAACACGTCGGCATCCTGACGAAGGCCGCGGTGCGCGGTGCGCGAGCTGGCGGCCCGGGACACTGCGGCGTGGTGGCCGTCGCATTCGCCGATGCGGACCGCGCCGCTGGCCTTGCGCCGTTTGCCCTTGTGGCCGCGGCCGCGCGAGCCGGGGCAGAGGGCCTGCTGCTCGATACGGCGAACAAGAGCGGGCCCGGGCTGCGGGATCTCATGGAGGCCGCCGCTCTCGCCGCGTTCGTGAGCAGCGTGCGCGAGGCCGGGCTGTTCGTCGCGCTCGCGGGACAACTGAGCGCCGCAGACCTGCCGTTCATTCGGGACGCCGGCGCAGATATCGCCGGTGTCCGCGGTGCCGCATGCGAGGGCGGCCGCGGCGGACAGGTGTCGGCCGAGCGTGTCCGTCAGCTCCAATTGAGCTTCAAACGCACGTGAGGGAGACATGAAGAACGGCTGGCTGGGCATCTCGATTCTATGTCTGCTGTGCGGGACGGCGTCCACGGCGGCGGCGCAGCCGCGCGCGTTGTACCAGCAGACGCAATACAAGGGGCAGGAGATCGGCAAGCTGACCGGCGACGTGTACTACGCGCGCATGGACGACTACGTGTCCGCCTTCATGGTCACCCCTGACGGCATCGTCCTCGTCGAGCCCATCGGGACGGAGATGGCGGCGTGGCTGAAGGGCGAGCTGAACCGACGGTTCAGCGTGCCGGTGCGGTTCGTCATTTACAGCCATTCGCACTGGGACCACGCGTCGGGCGGGGCCGTCTACGCGGACACGGCTCGCTTCATCGGCCACGAAAACCTGGTGAAGAACATCGCCATGCCTCCCGCGGATACACCGCTCCCGCAGGCGGTCCGCGCGCAGGACGCCAACGGCAACGGGCGCATCGAAGCCGGCGAGGCGCAGGGCAACATCAAGGCGCAGTTCGACCTGTACGATGCCAACAAGGACGGCGTCCTGAGCGGCGCGGAAGTCGCGCGCGGCCCGATCGCGAACGTCCGGCCTCCGGACGTCACGTACACCGACCGCCTGACGCTCACGTTTGGCGCCAAACGCGTCGAGATCATCTCGAAGCCTACCGCCCACGCCGACGACAACACGATCGTCCGGTTCGTCGACGGCACGAACGTGCTGTTCGCGTCGGACTGGATCACCGTACACCGGCTGCCGTTCGGCCCGATCGGCGATGCCGAGACTGCCGTGGTGAAGACGGTCGAGGCCATGGACTTCGAGCACTTCGTCTGCAGCCACGGGATGCTGGGGAAGAAGGCGGATGTCACGGCCAGCATCCGGTACAGAGAGGCGCTGAGGGACGCAGTGGCCGCTGCGATTGCGGCGGGGCAGACGCTCGAACAGGCGCAGGCCAGCGTGCTGATGGACGCGTACAAGGACTGGGAGTTCTACACGCAGCAGCGCCCGCAGAACGTGGCGGGGATGTATCGCGCGCTCAGTGCCGGGCGCTAGTCCGGCCCGGCGTTGTTGACGGCGTTGTCTTTGTAGTGTAAAGTGCTTTCTGGATTGCCTATCCCGGAGGCGCTGACATGAACCTCTCGCTGACGAAACGGCCGAGCGCGTACCTCCCGGTGGCCATGTCGCTCGTCGCCCTGGCCCTGGTGCTCGGCTACGTCGCCGTCTACGGCTACAAGAACAGCAGCCAGCCACAAGACGAGGGCGCCGCCGCTCACCTCTTCCAGTTGCTCATGGTCCTGCAGGCGCCCATCATCCTGTTTTTCGCGCTCAAGTGGCTGCCGCGAGAGCCCAGGGAGGCGCTGACCGTGCTCGCGCTCCAGTTTGGCGCCTGGTGCGCAGCGCTGGGGACGCTGTTCCTCTTCGAGAAGATTCTCGGGGCGATCTAGGCCGGCAGATCGTTGGCGGCGAGCACCTCTGCCGTCACGCCGGACGGGAGCGCGCGGGAGAAGTACGCGTCGACCAGGTCGCTGCCGGATGCGCCAGGCGGCTTGATCAGCACCAGCCGCGTGGCGCCCAGCGCGCCAGCCACCCAGGCCGCGATGCTGTCGCTCGTCACCTCCCACGAGTGGGGAAGCGGATCGGCGTCGCGCAACCATTGATACGGGGCCAGCACCGGGATGGCGCCGGCTCCGATTGCCGCCTTCGCCTCGCGCGCGGTCGTCACGACGATGCCGCGAGGCAGCCGCGCGGCGATGAGATGCGCGTGCTGATCCATCGCGAGCACGGCCATCCAGTGTGCGGCTGAATCTCCCGGCTGGAACCGCCGGTCGGCTTCGCGCACCGCGTCGGCAAACAACCCGCCGCCAGGTACGACGAGCACGCCCCCCTCGCACGCGATGGTTTCGATCGCTCTCAGTGTGGCCTCGAACTGCGCCGGGTGCGCCAGCACGCCGCCGCCCAGTTTCACCACGGTGCCGACCACGGCGAGCGTCCGGCTAAAGCCGGACGCGACGCCTGCTCCTGTAGCGCCCGGCTTCAGCCGGCCGGACGTGATCATCTCCCGCTCGAGCAGCAGCGCGACGGACGCCGCGGGCGCGCAACGCGCGGCTGCGTCACCGATCGTGGCGGCCAGCGGCACGACGGTGAACCCCGCGGCCCGTGCGGCCTCGTCCGCGATGAACGCGCCGAGGCCCGTCACGACCGCGGTGCGAAGCGATGGGTGGCGTTCGGCCACGCGGCGGATCGCCGCGGCGATCCGTTTGACCTGCGCCAGAGCCAGCGCGTCAGCGATGGCCGAGACGCCCTCATCGTCGAGCATGTCGCGGTCGGCGCAGACGACGCGAGCAAGGCGTTCGCCGGCGAACTCGCGCGTCGCCGGCCGGCCGTCGGGCGTCGGCGACGTGTAGTCGGCGGGCGACAGGCTTCCGCGCCAGACGTGCACGTCGCCGGCCAGCGCGAAGCCCTCGGCCGATACACCGGCGAGCCCGGGACCGAACGGCACGTGGCTGGCCATCGCCTCGGCCGGGGTGCGCACCGCCCCGGTGTATACCAGCTCGCCTGACGCGAGACGATCGGGGTCCGTGCGGCCGAGCGCGGCCACCGACCCCGAGACGATCGGGATGACGTCGGTGCTGGTCGTGCCGATGTCGACGAGCAGGGCGTCGGGGTGATGCGCGGCGACGGCCCACGCCGTCGCGGCCCAGTTCGCAGCGGCAACGGCCAGCGGACGGCGGCAGGCCTCGTCGACGCCGACGAACTCGCCGTCCACGGTGAACACATGCACGGCAGCCGTCGGAAACGCCGCCGTGATCGCGTCGAGCACGAAAGCGACGCCCTCCTTCTTGGTCCGGAACATCTGCGACAGCTCGGCCGTCATCGTTACGGCGTGCGGCGCGGCGTTCGGATCGGTGTGGACTTCGGCCGCCAACTCGCGCATCAGCGGGACGAGCGCGTCTGGAGCGCGTTGCAGCTCGTACGGGCGGCCCCGCACGGCGAGCACACGGCCGCCCGCCACGCGGGCGACCTTGGTGTTCACGCCGCCGACATCCCAGCCGATCACGGTAGGATCACCTTACAGGAAACGCGCGCGTTGAGAAAACCGTCGTGCGGGTGATAGGCGTCGTGGATCTCGCCGGGGGTCGCGCGGTCCACGCATCGGGAGGCGACAGGGGGCGCTATGCTCCCGTCGCACGCGTCGGCGCATCGGCCATCGAGCCGGGCGACGCGGTGGCCCTGGCGCGCGCGTACACAGGCCCACTCGGCCTGAGCGAACTGTACGTCGCTGACCTCGACGCGATTGCCGGCGGCCCGGTTCAGGACGCGCCGATCGCCGCGCTGACCACACTGAACACGCCGACGTGGGTGGACGCGGGCGTGGGCGAGGTAGAGCGGGCTCGAGGTCTCATCGATCTTGGTGCGGCCCGGGTGATTGTCGGCCTCGAAACACTCCCGTCGTTCGGCGCGCTCGCGGCAATCTGCGCGGCCGTCGGAGGAAGCCGCGTTGCGTTCAGCCTCGACCTCCGCGACGGCCGGCCGCTGACCGCGGACTTCTTCAGCGGGCCGCGCGACAACCCCGCCGCGCTGGCCGCACGTGCTGCCGACGCGGGGGCTGGTTCGGTGATCGTGATCGACCTGGCGCGTGTCGGCGGGGAAGCCGGGTTGGAGCTGCATCTGGTTGACGATGTCCGCGCCGCCGTGCCGCACCTGACGCTGGTGGTGGGCGGCGGCGTGCGCGGAGCCGAGGACCTGACGCGGCTCGCCGATGCCGGCTGCGACGCAGCGCTGGTGGCCACAGCGCTGCACGACGGCCGGATCGGCGCGGCCGAGATCGCTACTGCCCGCCGGCTGCGGGGGCCGGCGGCGCCGGATCGACGCTGTAAAGCAGCCCCGTGAACATCATCTCTTCCCACGTCTGATCGCCCCACCAGACTTCCTTGGCGGCGTCGGGGTTCGACTTGTTGTTCGGGGAGTTGTCGTACCACGCCGTCGCGTGGAGCGTCGTGCCCTTCGGCAGCTTCACCGGGCGCTTGAAGATGTAGTCGGTCTGCCACTCGAAGTCGTATTGCGGGACCGCCAGGAGCGCTTCCTTGCGGCCATCCGGATACGTCGCTTCGTAGCTCCAGCGTTTCCCGCGGACGTGCGTGTGCGGCAGCATGCTCCACAGCGTCACGTCGCGGTTGAACGTCATCGTGGCGTCCACGCGGTAGTTGGCGTCGCCGGCGGGAATGTGGATGTTGCCGTTGATGAGCGCGGTTGACCGCAACTCCGTCTTCGGACGCTCTTTCGCGAATACGAGACCGATGCTGGTGCGATCGGTTGTCGGTTTGCCCGTCGTCGTGTAGTGCATCTGGAAGATCAGCGTCGAGCCCGCGACGAGGCGCGCGGCGGTATCGAGCGGGTAGATCCGGCTCGCCGTGCCGGGCACGTAGGCGCCGACCGACGGCCCGAGCATCTTCGGCGCCGGCCTGTCGTTCGGTCCGAGCGGCTTCCGCTGATCGTCCGGCAGCGCGGGACCGCCGGTCTGTCCCGCCGGAATGTCCATGTCGTCGCCGAACGTGAAGAGGGGCTGCGGCCGCGGGGCGTTCGGATCGCGCGGCGGTGGCGGCGTTGCCGGCGCAGGCCCACGCGAGTAGACGATCACGTGATGCACGACGCTGCGGTTGCCGGGCCGGACTTCGAAGGCCTTCACCCACTTGTCTTCGGTGAAATTGGTCGGCACCTCGAAATACTGATACGCCACCGTACCGCTCGCCGGAATGGGGTAGTCCTCCCGCATGGTCAGCACCGCGTCCGGCTGGCCGATGCCCCAGCCGGTCGTGTACTGAGGGGGCGCCGGCAGCTCGCCGGGATTGCCTTCCGGTGCGCCGGCTGCCACCCAGCGCGCGATGGCGTCCTTTTCCGCCACCGTCAGGCGTCGGTCGTTGTCGAACTCGCCCGTTGACGGATCCGCATGCCACGGCGGCATCGTCCCGGCCGTCACGCGGGTGACGATGGACTTGGCCCACGGGCGCACGTCTTGGTACGAAAGGAGCGGCATCGGTCCGATCTCGCCCGGCCTGTGGCAGTTCGTGCAACTGCGATACAGGATGGGCGCGATGTCCCGTGAGTAGGTGGGGGAGGCAGGCGCCTGCGCATCCACCGCGTGGGGCGCGGCCATGCCCGACAGCGCGGCCGCGGAAATCACGACGACGACGAATAGCTTTCTCGCCATACCCCTGAGGGTAAAGGCGGGCCGACCCTAAGTCAACGTCGTCAGCTGAACCCGATAGATGGCGGACTGGCCGAAGTTTTCCTCGATTTCCATCTCGATGGCCGTCAGTCCGCGGGCGCCGCGCCTGTCGAGCTCCGCCCGGAGCCGGGTGGCGAGCAGCTGTGCCAGCATCTCGACAGTCGTGTTGGTGACGGGCAGCAGCGCGCAATCGGTCTTCGGGAAGACGTACCGCGGCTTGCCTTCGTACGCCACCGTGATGGCGTCGCCCTGGTCGCCAATCTGAATCTTGGGATTTTCGAGCGGCAGGAGGACTTTGTGGTCGATGGCGTCGCACAGATCGCGCATGATGTGCTTGAGTGCGACGAAGTCGAACACGAACCAGCTCTCGGGGTCGAGCGCCCCGTCCAGCGTCACGCGGGCGCGATAATTGTGGCCGTGCAGCCCCTCGCAGCGGTGGCCGGCGAACGTGATGAAGTGCGCCGAGGCGAAGACGAGATAGTCTTTGGTGACCGATACGCGGAACGTCTCTGATTCCATGGCGGACGACAATCCTATCGTCTCGCGGAGCAGCCGACAACTGGCAGGGTGAACGACATGCACAAGCTCGTCTTTCTCGCGTTTCTTGCTTTCGAAACGGCGTTCGCGGTGCCAGGCGCCCACGCGCAGTCATCGCCGCTGCGCGCCGAGTTGTTGAAGGACTGGAATGAACAGAAGGCGATCATGCTCGCGATCGCCGACGCGATGCCGGCGGAGAAGTTCTCCTACAAGACCACGCCGCCTCAGCGCGATTACGGCCAGCAGATCCTGCATGTCGCCAACGGCAACGTCGTGTACCTGCGGTTCATGGGTGCGACGGCGCCGGCTCCTGCGATCGCAGGCAACGCGGCCGGGAAGACCGAGATTCTGAAGGCGCTGGCGGATGCGTACGACTTCGGCACGGCGGTCATCAACGAACAGACAGATCAGTCGCTGATGCAGACCGTGACGACGAACACCTTCCTGGGACCGTCGTCTCGTGCGCGCGTCATCTATTTCCTGCTGGGCCACACGTGGGACATCTACGGCCAGATGGCCGTCTATCTGCGCATGAACGGCATCACACCGCCCAGGAGCCTGAGGCCCTAGCGCCGCTCTCCCAGGCAGGCCTGAAGGCCTGCACTACAACTGGGCGAGCAGGACGACGAAGATCGCCGCGGCCGTCAGATCCGCGGTCGTGCCGGGGTTGCCGTGGTGGTGTTCGTCACGCAGGGCGCGGTCCATGTCCTCGATGGCGCGCAGACCCTCCGCGGACCGCACGCCGCCACTGGCCAGCGCCTCGGCAGCCAGTAGCGTGGCATGCGCAGCCAGGGCTGCACCGCCGCGCCGCGCGATGTGAGTGTCCAGGCGGGCCGCCAGCAGCGTAAGGAAGGTCTCGACCACGGCTTCGCTCCAGCCGAGCCCGTCAGCGCGCGCGCGTTCGAGGGCTGGCGCGCCGATCGCGAACGTGGCCTCGAACGCGTCCACGTACTCCCGCGCGATGCCGTCACGATCGGCCGCCAGCCGCATCGCCTCGACGAGCGTCACGGTCGGATCGTTCTGCACATCCTGCTCGGCGGCCCGTCCGAGTCCGCCCGGTGCCGCCAGGCGAATCGCCGCGTACACGTCGCGGGCATCGTCGACATTCGTCTCCGCAAGCACCTCGCGCAGTGCCGCGCGAAGCATCGGGCCGCCGCCGGCGTCCGTCATACGGAGCGCCGCGCGTACGAGGGGCGCGATGAGCAGGACGATGCCGAGGTTGGTGTTCGTTTGCGTCCAGCGCGCCGTCGACTCGGTCGCGAGGCGGATTGTCGCGCCTAGCCGCCGGGTGCCGGCGCCCGCGAGCGGTTCGCCGATCGCGACCGCGCTCGCCAGGAAGTCTTCGTAGCGCGCGTCGCTGAAGGGCCGGCCCGGGGAGACGTTGCCCGGCTTCGGTGCGCTGGCTTCGAGCAGGCACGCGAGTTGGGCAGCCGCCGCGACGTCAGCGGCGGACCGCATGCGGATGGCCCGTGGCATCGATCGCCTTGCGCTCGAGGTGCGCGACGATCGCTCCGGCCACGTCGATGCCCGTGGCGCGCTGCAGTCCCTGCCAGCCGGGAATCGCGTTGACCTCGAGGACGACGACGGAGCCGTCGCGCGAGGGCAGCAGATCCACGCCGGCGTAGTCGCCGCCGATAGCCTCGGCTGCCCGGAGCGCGAGCCGCTCCCAGTCGGCGGGCAGGGTGAACGCCGTTGCCGAAGCGCCTCGCGCGACGTTCGTTCGCCAGTCGCCGTCGAGCGCCTTTCGTTCGATCGCGCCGATCACCCGCCCGCCGACGACGAAGGCGCGGACGTCGCGGCCCCCGTGATCGACGGCCCGCTGCAGGTAGAAGACAGCGCGAATGCCTTCGAGCGATCGCAGCACGCGGAATGCCGTATCCGGATCGCTGAAGCGGACGAGCCCGTGTCCCATCGAGCCGAAGATGGGCTTGAGGATGACATCTCCGCCGGGAAGCATCGCGCGCACGGCCTCCATGGCATCGGCCAGGCGCTCGCAGACGACCGTCTCCGGCGTCGGCAGCCCGGCTTCCAGGAGCAGGGCGGTCGTGTAGAACTTGTCCACGGCGCGTTCGATCGCGCGCGGCGAGTTCATCACGGGGACGCCGCGTTCCTCGATCCAGTGCAGGGCGTCGACGCGGTAGATGACCTGCTCGAGGGATCCGCTCGGGATGATGCGCGCCAGCACGGCGTCGGCGTTCAGGACCGCCGCGGCTTCGCTCGTGAGCGTCGCGGCGCCGCGCTCGCCGCCGACGTGCGCGCGCAGTCCCTCGTACGGCAGGACGCGGGCGCCGTGGCCCCGATCGGACAGGGCGCGGCACAACTCGTCGGTGTGCCAGCCGGTGCGTGCGCTGAGAATGACGATGTTCATGGACGAGGAGGTTGTCGCGACGATCTTACTGAAGTCGCCGCCGTGATGCCTGAGGAAGTCGGGCGGCGCCTGTGCTACCCTGCGCCAGCGCGGTCACGGGAGGAAGCACGATGAGAACGACCATCCGTTGCGCCGTTGGTACCCTGTCACTACTCCTTACCGCTGGAGCCCTGTCCGCCCAGGATGGACCGGCCGTCTACCGTGCGGCGTGCGCGTCCTGTCACGACGCGGGACTCCAGCGTGCCCCGAACCGCGCCGCGCTCGAACTGATGTCGCCGGAGCGGGTGCTGACCTCGCTCGAGAGCGGATCGATGGTCTCGATGACGGCCGCCCGATCGGCGATGGAACGCCGCACGGTCGCGGAGTTCGTCACGGGCAAGTCCTTTCAACGGGCGCTGATCACACGACCGTCGCCGCAAGCCATGTGCTCGGGTGCGGCTTCGGGCGCCGACAGCGTGCTCTCGGGGCCGACCTGGAACGGTTGGAGCGCCTCGACCGCGAACTCGCGATACCAGGACGCGGCGACAGCCGGGTTCACGGCTGCCGCCGTCCCGCGTTTGAAGCTCAAATGGGCGTTCGGCTTTCCCGGCGACATCGCGGCGGACGCGCAGCCCACGGTGGCCGGCGGGCGCGTGTTCGTCGGCAGCCAGAGCGGCAACGTCTACGCGCTCAGCGCCGCGACGGGCTGCGTGCACTGGTTCTTCCAGGCGGCCGCCCCGGTCCGTGCGGCCGTCAGCGTCGGCCGCATCGACGCCAACGGCCGATCCCGGAACGCGGCCTTCATCGGCGATCGCGCGGCGAACGTCTACGCCCTCGATGCGGGCACGGGCGAGCTGCTGTGGAAAACAACCGTGGACACCCATCCCGTCGCGCGCGTCACCGGGTCGCCGGTGTTTCACAACGGCCGCCTGTATGTGCCCGTGGCTTCCGGCGAGGAGGGCGCCGGTGCAATCTCCAGCTACGAATGCTGCCGTTTTCGCGGCAGCCTGGTGGCGCTCGACGGCGCGACGGGCGAACAGATCTGGAAGACGTACACGATCGCCGAACCAGCCCGCCCGACCCAGAAGAACAAGGTAGGCACGCAGCTGCTGGGCCCGTCGGGCGCGCCCATCTGGACGAGCCCGACGATCGATCCTGTGAGGAACGCGGTGTACGTCACCACTGGAGACAACTACAGCGATCCGCCGACGCCGACAAGCGACGCGTTTCTCGCGTTCGATCTCGCGTCCGGCAGACTCCTGTGGTCGCGCCAGACGTCGGCGGCGGACGCCTGGAACAGCGCCTGCATCCGGGAGGACACGACCAATTGCCCGGCGTCGAAGGGCCCGGACTTCGATTTCGCCTCTCCACCGATTCTCGTGAGCCTCGCGAACGGGCGTCGCGCGCTCGTGGCCGGCCAGAAATCGGGCGTCGTCCACGCCGTCGATCCGGACCGGGAGGGCGCCGTGCTGTGGCAGAAGCGCGTGGGCCAGGGCGGCATCAACGGCGGGGTGCAGTGGGGGTCGGCCGCCGACGGGTCCAATGTCTACGTGGCGCTCTCCGACATCGGCCGGATCGCGATTCCCAACAGCGTGGCGACCGACCCCGATCCGAAAGGCGGCGGGGGCATGTTCGCCCTTCGCCTCGAGACCGGGGAGCAGGTCTGGCACACGCCGCCGCCGCCGTGCGGCGAGCGCAAACGTTGCAGCCCTGCCCAGTCGGCGGCGGTCAGCGCCGTCCCCGGCGTGGTGTTCTCAGGCTCGGTCGACGGGCACCTGCGTGCCTACGCCACGAGCAACGGCGCCGTGATCTGGGACGCGGACACGGCCGGCCCTCAGAAGGCGGTTAACGAAGTGCCGGCGCGCGGCGGGTCGCTCAATGGGCCGGGGCCCGCGATCGCGGGCGGGATGCTGTTCGTGGAATCGGGCTACGCGGCCAACGGAATGCCCGGCAACGTCCTGCTGGCGTACTCGGTGGACGGAAAGTAGGGCGGCCCTTCGGGGCCGCCGACGGCGGGGCTGAAAGCCCCGTCCTACTGAGAAAACAGCGACGCACGAAGCACCTCGGGGTTCAGCCGGCCGGCGTGGAACGTCCGGCCGCTGGTGGCGCTGGTGAGCCACACTTCAGCCGGACTGAAGAGCATCGGGTCGATCTTGTAGAAGTCGCTGTCGTAGCGTTTGAACACGTCGTAGAACGGCGTGCCGTAGTCGCTCGACGCCGACGCCGGAAGCCGTTCGGCCAGCTGCGCCAGTTCGTCGTCTTCGGCGCGGACCGTGTAGCGCGCCTGGCCGCCGTACAGGATGCAGTCGTTCGTGCGCCCGATGGCCCGCATGTCGCTCCGTGCCGTCGGCGCGAGCGGGGCCGTGCCCATCGCGCTCACCACGCGGCGCACGTCGAAGCCGATCGTGTCCATCTTGTGCAGGCCCGTTTCGATCACGCGCGCGACGATCTGCACGCCGCCGGCCAGGCTCGCGGTCGGGGCGACGGCGAAGGTCACCGCGCCGGGGGCGACGCCCGCCTTGTCCGCCACCCAGGCGGCCACTTCATTCGTCGGCAGGGTCCGCGATTCGAGCACCAGCACCCCGCGCGCCGCGCTCTCTTCGTAGCCGAGCTTCGCGAACAACTCGCGTTCCACGCGGGCCTTCGCGCGCAACGGTCCGGAGCCCATCGCGAAATAGCCTTCGGGGTTGATGGCCCAGCCCGCGTACTGGGAGGCCATGCACGACTCGGCGGGGTGATCCGTCCACACCTGGACCCCGGGCCACGAGGCACCGTCGATCGTCAGCGACGTGAAGTCCACGTGCCCGAGGCCGCCCATGCACAAGGCGGCCAGTGCCCGGCCGGCGGCAAGTCCGCCCGGGGCGTTTACGCCCGCGTCGATCACGCGCGCGCCGCCCGGGAGCACGTGGACGGCGATGCCGAGCTCGGCCGCCCGATCGGTGTACGAGCTGGCGAGCGCCCACGCGCGCTCGTTCATGTCGAGGGTCATTGTCCCGCCCATTCAAGGATTTCGCCGCGGCCGTGATCGCCGGCGTCTCCGCAGTAGCGCCGGTAGGTGCCGCCCACGACGCGATCGTCGACGAC
>CAWGDD010000001.1:82500-390864 GCA_963821285.1 uncultured Acidobacteriota bacterium | reverse complement strand
GCTGATGAAACGGCTTCGCCGTGCCGGATGACCCGCCCGGACCGACGCGCTGTCCCGGCATGACGGTCAGCAGATTGCTGCCGAGATTCGCGATGTCCGCGGTGACTGACGCCGTGGCGCCGTTCCCGAGCGTCACCATGATGATGACCGCGGACACGCCGATGATGATGCCGAGCGTCGTCAGCGACGATCGCAGCACGTTCCGGCGGATTTCCCGTTGCGCAAGATTCAGCGCGTTCCACAGCATCAGTGCATCCTTTCGGCGCCCGCGGTCCGCTCGTCGCTCTCGACGTGGCCATCGCGGAACCGGATCGTCCTGGAGGCGTACGCCGCCATGTCCGGTTCATGCGTCACCATCAGGATGGTCAGGCCACGTTCGCGGTTGAACCGAACCAGCAGTTCCATGATCTCCACGCTGCGCGCCGTGTCGAGATTCCCAGTCGGCTCGTCGGCAAAGAGCACGGTGGGTTCCGCCACGATGGCTCGCGCAATGGCCACCCGCTGTGCCTGTCCGCCTGACAACTCGCTGGGGGTGTGATGTTCCCAACCGCGCAAGCCGACGGCGTCGAGCGCCTCCTGCGCGCGGGCGCGCCGTTCCGCGCGAGGGGTCCCCCGATACAGCAACGGCAGCTCCACGTTCTCGAGCGCGGACGTCCGGTTCAAGAGGTTGAAACCCTGGAACACAAATCCCAGGTAGTACCGGCGCAGCAGGGCACGTTGCTTGCGATCCAGCGTGCCGACGTCGACCCCGCGAAAGCGGTACACGCCGGCGGTCGGCACGTCGAGACAGCCGAAGATGTTCATCGCCGTCGATTTGCCGGAGCCACTCGGTCCCATGACGGCCACGAATTCGCCTTCGCGGACCTCCAGGTCGATCCCGGCGAGTGCTTCGACCTGCGCCTGGCCGGTGCCGTACGTCTTCCGGACCTGCTCGAATTCGATGATTGGGGAGCTGTTCATGCGACCCGATTCAGGCGGCCGGCTTGGTCGCGATGTCGACAATCGCCAGCGCGCCCGGTTTGATCGGGCCGCCGTTCGTGATCACCGTCACTTTTCCATCGCTGGGGCCGACTGTCACATCCACTGGAGTAGGCCCTTTATCATCCAGCACCCACACCCGCGGTTGTCCCTTCGCCGACGGAGCGATGCGTCTTTGGCCCGGTGGCGCGGGCAGGAGGAGAAAACCACCACTCCGTCCTGCGGACTGCGTCTGCGCAGGCGGTGTGAACCGCAAGGCCGAATTCGGCACGAGCAGCGCATCGGCAATCGTCGTCACGATGATGTCCGCCGTGGCCGTCATTCCAGGCTGCAGCAGGCGGTCGCCATTGTCGACACTCAGAATGGTCTCGTAGGTCACGACACTGTTCGACGTCTTGGGCGTACTCCGGATTTCAGCCACTCGTGACGCGAAGGATCGATTGGGATACGCGTCGACGCGGAACGTCGCCGATTGCCCGACGTGCACCTTCCCGATATCGGCTTCGTCGACGTTCACGCTCAGTTTCATCTTCGTCAGGTCTTCCGACAGCGTGAACAGCACCGGCGTCTGAAATGACGCGGCGACGGTCTGCCCCGGATCGATTTGCCGGTCGAGGACGATGCCGTCGATGGGCGATCGGATGAACGCCTTCTTCAGATCGGTGTCGAGCGCCGACACGTTCGCTTCGGCCTGCCCGACGCGCGCCACGGCGCTCAAGTGCGATGCCTCGGCCTTCTTGAACGCCGATTCAGCCGCATCGTGATCGTTGCGGGACATCACGCCACGGTCGACGAGCGACTGCGCCCGCTCGAAGTTGCGCCGGGTTTCCTCGACCGCCGCTTCGGCATTCGTCACGTCGGCGCGAGCGGACTCGAGCGATGCGTTCATCTGCCGGGCTTGCGCTTCCATCTTGTCCGTGTTGACCTTGGCGAGCACCTGCCCGCGCCGCACGCGACTGTTAAAGTCGACGTTGACCGCCTCCACGATGCCGGAAATCTCAGTCCCGACCTTGACTTCGGTCAGCGATTTCACTTCACCAGTCGCCGTCACGCTGACCGTCAAGGGGCCTCGTTGAATGGGCTCGGTTTGATACTGGACCGGCACAACACTCCGCATACTCCGCGAGGCGACGGCTGCGCCCGCGAGCCCGGTCCCGATGATGACCAACCAGACAATCCAGCGGACCAGGCGGCGCCGCCGCGACGCGCCTGGGGTGATCCCGAGGCGCGCCTGTATGCTCACGGAGCTGTCGTCGTTCTGTGCCATAGGCACCACATTACGGCGGCCGACCCCGCCGAGGTTGTTAAGGTTTGTAAAAGTTAGGCCGTAGCATCGCTCGGGATGGTGAGGATGACGCGGAGTCCTGGACGCGCGTTTTCCGCGACGAGTGTTCCCTGGTGAAGTTGCACGGCGCGTTTTGCGATGGCCAGTCCCAGACCGACCCCGCCCGTCGTCGCATTGCGCGAATCATCGACCCGGAAAAACGCTTCCGCGAGACGAGGCAGCAACTCTTCGGGTACGCCAGGGCCCGTGTCGCGCACGCTGACCTGCGTGGCGCCGTCGCGGCTCTCGAGGCGCACCTCGATCTCACTGGCCGCCGGCGCGTGGTGGATGGCGTTCCGCAAGACGTTCTCGACCGCGCGCCGGAGCAACTCCACGTCGCCACGGACCAGACCTTCGGATGCAGCAATGACGACAAGACGGCACTGCCGCGCCTCGGCCTCCAGACTGCAGCTCTGCACGACCTCGCCCACGACATCGTGCAGCCGCAGGGGCTCGGATCGTCGTGCGTCCGGATCGCCTTCCGCGCGCGTCATCTCGATCAACGTCCCCACGAGTTCGGTGAGCCGATCGACTTCTTTCTGCAGACGATCGGCGGCACCCTCGCGATCCGGCGCGGTACGCGCAAGTTCGATCGCCAGTCCAAGGCGGGCCAGCGGGGAACGCAACTCGTGGGAAATGTCCTGCAGCAGGCGCCGTTCTGCCGTCAGGAGCGTCTGAATGCGGTCGGCCATGCGGTTGAACGCGCCGGCGAGATGGCCGATCTCGTCGCGCCGGTCGATATGGACCCTGGCGGTGAGATCGCCCCGGCCGAATTCTTCGACCGCACCTGCGAGGTGGCGAATCGGCTTGACGATGGTGACGGCGAGAAGCCAGCAGAGCAACGCGACCGCGGCAAGAATGAGCAGGTAATACGGCACGAAGGCCCGGACGTTAAACGGCGGCGGCGCCGCTATCAGTAGTCGATATCGGCCGGCCGGCGCACGTTGGACGAGCAGCAGACGACCGTCAACCTCCGGCGGACCTCCCAAGAACGGACGCGGTATGGCCAGCAGCGCCGATCGATCCTCTCCGGTCACGAGGTCCCGGCCATTCGTGTCGACCAGGTAATGCCTCGCATCCCACCCTCGATTAAGACGATCGAGGTAGGCGGACAGCCCCGGGGTTCCGTCTCGCTGGTACGCGGCTACCGCGTCTTCGATTTGCTGGGCCTGAAACTGGCGCAGCAACCGCTCTTCCGCCGGCCGCGTCATGGCAAAGAACGTCGCCAGAAACGCGACCAGCGACGCGAGGACGGTTCCGACCAGCGCCAGCAGAATTCGGACGTACAGTGATCGCACGGGTCAGGCTTCGAGCGAGAGCACGTAACCGACACCACGCGCGCTGCGGATCACCGCCCGGCTGTGCGGCTCCAGCTTTTTGCGCAGATGGCTGACGTGGACGTCAACGGAGCGCTCGAACGGTGTCGCCTCGCGCTGATACAAGACGGCGGCGAGCTCGTCACGCGAGACGGTGCGGCCAGCGGCGCGAACGAGGACTTCCAGAATGGCGAACTCGCTTTCAGAAATGGCGATCCTCGCGCCGCCCCCGTGCACCTCTCGCGACCCCACGTCCAATCGCAGATCGCCGCGCTCGATGACCCGCGCCACCAACGCACCGGCATCCGCGGTGCGCCGGCGCACGGCTCTCACACGCGCCAGAAGCTCCACCGCCGAAAACGGCTTGACGAGATAGTCGTCGGCGCCTTCCTCGAGTCCCTCGACCCGATCGCGCTCTTCGGCGCGCGCCGTCAACATGATCACCGGCACATTGCTGCGACGCCGCAGCAGCCGCAAGATTTCAAACCCGTTCAGCACGGGCAACATCACGTCGAGAATCACGAGATCCCACCCGCCCTTGAGCGCCAGGTTGAGTCCCGAGGTGCCGTCGTGCGCCGCCGTCAGGCGAAAACCGTGGGCACCGAGGAATTCTGTCATCAACACGCATAGCTCTACGTCGTCGTCCACCATCAGCATCGCACCCTGATCGGATGGCGCTACTGTGCCGCCTGATTCGTTCTCGTTGCGCATCGTCCAAGTCCACGGTATCTCTGATCGCGGAGATCGGCATCGCCGCCGCACAGTCTTAACAAACTTTAACAGTCAGGCTTGGGCCGTGATCGCGAGGTGGGCGACTGTATATGAACGGGCTGGCAGCCTGAACGTCATCCGCGCGCCGGGCGCCGGCGCCTCGAGACGCTCGGGCCGGACGCGACGCGGCTGCTCGAAGGTATTGAACGCCTGCAGGTCCGGACCGGTCAGCGTCTCGCAGGTCAGCACGCGCGTGGGGGTCGCGTCGTGCCATTCGAGCTGGAGCTCCCGCTCGCCGTCGAGATCGCGATTCAGCATCAGCACACACGCCTGGCCGTTCTGCGGATCGTGCGTCGCGACCACGTCCACGTACGGCACCTGTTCGTCGCGGGCGAAGTCGGCCTGCAGCCCTGCGGCGGCGATCGGATACGTCTGCGATTCCACCCGCAGGTCGAGCACCTGGCCGCGCGCGTACTGCAACGCCCACGCGTACGGGTAGTAGATGCTCTGCCGGAGCACGCCGGCATCGCTCGTGACGAGCGGCGCGATGACGTTGACGAGCTGCGCGAGGCAGCCGACGCGGACGCGCCCGGCGTTCCGGAGCAGCGTGTTGACGAACCCGCCGACGAGTAGCGCGTCCTCGAGGTTGTAGACCTCCTCGAGCAGCTTCGGCGCGGCGGCGCGGCGGCCATCGGTGGCCGGTCCGGAACGCGCGCGGTACCACACATTCCATTCGTCGAAGGACAGCCAGAGCCGCTTGCTCGATCGGCGCATGGCCTGGACGTAGTCGCACACGGCCGCGATCTCGCGAATCTGGCGGTCCATGTCGAGATTCATCGCCAGATAGCGCGCGGTGCTACCGCCGGTCAAGGCACGCGTGTTGCCGTAGTACGCGTGCAGCGAGATGCCGTCGACCTGGTCGTAGCACTCCTCCAGCACTTCGCGGTCCCAGACCAGGTAGGTCGGCATGCCGGTGCTGCTCGACCCGCACGCAATCAGCTGCACACCCCTGTCGATGACGCGCATCTGTTTTGCCACGTCGCGCGCCTTCCGGCCGTACTCGCGCGCCTGCATTTGCCCGATCTGCCACGGGCCGTCCATCTCGTTGCCGAGGCACCAGTAGCGCACGTTGTGCGGCTGCTCATAGCCGTGCGACCGGCGAAGATCGCTCCACTTCGTGCCCCGCTCCAGGTTGCAGTATTCGACGTAGGCCACCGCCGTCTCCACCGTGCCGGTCCCGAAATTCATTCCGAGCAGCGGTTCGGTGCCCACGAGGCGGCACCAGTCGATGAAGTCGTTCGTCCCGAACTGATTCGTCTCGAGCGAGTTCCAGGCCCGGTCGAGGACCGTCGGCCGCTGCGCCTTCGGACCGACGCCGTCCAGCCAGTTGTACCCGGACACGAAATTGCCCCCGGGATATCGGACGATCGGCACGTTGAGGGTTTTGATCTCGCGAACCACATCGGTGCGGAAGCCGCGGGCGTCCGCCAGAGCGGACCCCGGCTGGTAGACGCCTGTGTAGACGGCCCGGCCGAGATGTTCGAGGAACGAACCGAGCAGCCGCCGATCGAAGGCGCCGGACGCGCGCAACGGCTCGATCACTGCCCGCGCGGACGCTCGTCCGGCCTGCGCGTAGCCGATCACGTCCAGCCACGAGCCGGCAGCGAGGCAGGCCCCGGCCTCGCCGAGGCTGGCGAGGAAGCGGCGGCGGCTCGTGTCGTGCGGCATGGAATCTCCTGGCCTAGTCCTTCGCCGCGACGTCCCGCGTTTTCAGCAGCCACTTGCCGTTGAGGCGCTCCATCGTGTCGAAGCTCTGGCCGGCCGCCACGATCCGCGGCGGCACGTCGCGACCCATCGCGCCGGAGACGGTCAGGTAATACGCGTGATACCGGGCATGGTCCTTGTCCACGAACTCGATCCAGTGGTTCAGCTCCATGTGATACAGCGGCGCCCGTGCCGGCTCGCCGGCGGCCGGCTGCCGGACGACGAGCTTCGAAAGCGCCTCGCGGCCCTTCGTCACTCTCTCGCCCGCCCCGAACTCCCCGTCCGTCGTGTAGGTCGAGGCGTAGGTCGCGCCGTCGCCCTTGTCGAGCGCTCGCGTGTACTTCCACATCAGCGCCTCGATCTCGTGGCGGTCCCGTGTCTCGCGCGCCGTGTTGTCCTCGCCGCGCAGCGCGACCGACGCGCCCAGGGAAAGCGTCGTTGCCACGATTGCCGTCAGCGCGCAGGCTCTAAGCACCTTCATGGGAAGCTCCTGTTCAGGGGGAGACCGATGCAGCGGGTGCCCACCGGCTCCGGTTGAGAAGCGGATCATCGTGGCGCACGAGCAGATCTGTCAATGCAGGACCGGCGCCGGCAATGCCCGTTACAATTGCCCCGGATCAATGACAACCCGCCGACGGTCTCTCGCCACCCTTGCGGCCCTGGTCTCCGGTGTCGCGCTGATTTCCGCACAACCTGGCGACATGGCGGGGCGCATCCGGGCGGAGGGCCAGCAACGCTCCCGCGCGCTCGCCCTGTTCCGGACGCTGACGGACGACATCGGCGCGCGGCTGACCGGATCGCCGGCCCACATGCGGGCCGCGCGCTGGGCGCTCGATCGCTTCGCGGAATGGGGCCTCGCCAACCCGCACCTCGAGCCGTACGAGTTCGGCCGCGGCTGGCAGCTCGAGCAGCTGTCGGTGGCGATGACCGAACCGCGGTACGTTCCGCTCGTCGCGTACGCCGACGCGTGGTCGCCGTCGACCAGCGGCGTGCTGAGCGGACGCGCGGTGTACGTCGGCGACAAGACGGCCCCGCAGATCGAGGCGATGGCCGCGCAGCTTCGCGGCGCGATCGTGCTGACGCACCTGCCGCAGGCCGAGTTCGTCGCCCGCGACCGGCCGCAGCCCGGACTGGACGATCGACCGGTGCCCACGGGCAACCCGGCGCTGCCGCAGCCGCGGAGCACGACGCCGGCCGCCGAGCTGATGCCGCTGCTCAAGCGGGCCGGGGCGGCCGTGGCGCTGCGGCCGAGCGCGTACCGCGATGGCACGGTCGGCGTCACCGGTAATCGCGCCACCGCGCCGGATTCGGTCCCGTCGATCGTCGTTGCCGGTGAGCAGTACAACGTGATGGCCCGGCTGGCCGCGGACGGAAAACCGGTGTCGCTGCGCGTGGAGCTGCGGGCGCGATACCTCGAGGAGGACCGGAACAGCTACAACGTCGTCGCCGAGATTCCGGGTACCGATCCAGCGCTGCGCGATCAGGTCGTGCTCGTTGGCGCGCACCTCGATTCGTGGCACACGGGGACCGGCGCCGCCGACAACGCGGACGGCGCCGTCGCCGTCATGGAAGCGATGCGCATCCTCCGCACGCTCGGCGCCGGCCCACGGCGCACCATCCGCGGGGCGCTCTGGAGCGGCGAAGAGCAGGGGCTGCTCGGCGCCCGCGCCTACGTCGCGCAGCACTTCAACACGCCGGCGGCGCGGGATCAACTCGCCGTCTACCTGAACGACGATCCCGGAAGCGGCAGAACGCTCGGCTTCTACATGGAAGGGAACAAGGAAGCCAAGGCCATCTTCGATCGCTGGCTCGCGCCGCTGAAGGACCTGGGCGCGACGCGGAACATCATCGAAGGCATCGGCTCCACGGATCACGTGCCGTTCAACGAGGCGGGACTGCCCGGTTTCAACGTCATCAAGGATTTCCGCGCGTACGACGAGCGTATGCGGCACACCAACGCCGACTACCCCGATCGCATGAGCGAGGACGACCTGAAGCAGTCCGCCATCGTCATGGCGACGTTCGCGTGGCAGGCGGCGATGCGGGACGGGAAGATCCCCAGACCGCCGTCACATTGAAAACAACATTCCCTCCCCGAGGGTACAGCCTATGCGAGTTCACCTCATCCGTCTGTTGGCCGTTTCCTGCGCGGTCGCGACCGCGATTCTGACGTCTCGCCTGATCGGCCCAATCTCCGCGCAGTCGCTCGGCGCGCCGACGTTCACGACGGCGCAGCAAAGCGCCGGGGACGCCATCTACCAGGAGAGCTGCGCGTCGTGCCACGGAAAGAATCTGGACGACGGCGAATTTGGCCCGCCGCTCAAAGGTGTCGAGTTCCGATCGGCCTGGTTCGGCAGGTCCGCGGACGTCGTGTTCGCCAAGATCGAGGCGATGCCGCCGGCAGCGCCGGGCTCGCTGGGCGCCGAGAAGCACGCCAACCTGCTCGCGTATCTCATGTCGCAGAATCAGCTGATCGCCAGCGCCAGACAGCTGCCGAGTGATATCGATCAGCTCAGGACGATGTTGCTGCCAGGCGCCACCGGCGGGCCGAGCGGCGGCCTGTCGCCCAACGCCGTGTTGCCGCCCGGGCCGGCGGTCGTGAATCCGCTCGACAGGTACACACCCGTGACCGACGCCATGCTTCAGACCCCCGCAGCGGGCGAGTGGCCGACGTGGCGTCGTGGTTACGACGGCCAGGGGTTCAGCCCCCTCAAGCAGATTAACAAGGACAACGTCGGCACGCTGCGCGCGGCGTGGAGCTGGGCGTTGCCCAACGGTCCCAACGAAAGCACACCGCTGTTTCATGATGGCGTCCTGTTCGTCCACGCCTACGGCGACAAAGTCCAGGCGATTGACGCCACGACCGGCGACTTGCTGTGGGCGTACTCGCGACGGTTGCCGATGGGCACATCTCCCACCGTCAAGCGTGCGATTGCGCTCTACGGCGACAACGTCTACGTGGGCACGTCGGACACACATATCGTGGCGCTCAACGCCAGGACCGGCCGCATGGTCTGGGACAAGCCGATTGCCGATCAGAAGCAGGGGTACGGTCTGACAGGCGGCGTGACTGTCGCGAAGGGCAAGATCGTCGCCAGCACCACCGGACGCGCGCCGGGGGGCAACTACATCGTCGCGCTCGATGCGCAGACCGGCAAGGAGGCGTGGCGCTTCGGCACGATTCCAAAGGACGGCGAGTTCGGCGGGAACACCTGGAACAACGTGCCGTACGAAAAGCGTAACGGCGGATCGGTCTGGGTGCCGGGAAGCTACGATTCATCGACCGGGTTGCTCTACATCGGCGTCGGCCAGACGTATGACACCGGGCCGTACCGCGATCCTGCCGCCGGTGCGAACGACGATCTGTTGTTCACGGACTCGACGCTCGCGATCGACCCGGACACCGGCAAGCTGAAGTGGCATTACCAGCATCTGTCGAACGATCAGTGGGACTACGACTGGGCGTTCACTCGCATGCTGATCAGGCTGACGCCGGGCGGCGGTCTGCTCGTCGGCACCGGCGGCAAGCAGGCCGTCTACGACTATCTCGACGCGAAGCAGGGCGAGTACGCCTTCTCGTTCGATCTCGGCGTGCAGAACGTCATCACCAGCGTCGATCCGAAGACCGGCGCGAAGCGGATTGACGCAAGCCTGACACCCGGCAACGGCCGGACCGTGATGACATGCCCGCACGCCGGCGGCTCGAAAAACTGGCTGCCGGACTCCTACAATCCCGACAGTCATGTCCTGTTCGTGTCGCTGGTCGAAGCGTGCATGGATCTGCTGCCGGTCGCGCCCGGCGGACGCGGCAGCCTGTCGACGGGCGTGCGTTGGGCGCTGCGGCCACGGCCGGACAGCGACGGCAAGTACGGGCGCGTCCACGCCATCGACATTCAGACGAAGAAAACGCTGTGGATGGCGCGTCAACGAGCGCCGATGTCCACGGGCGTGCTCGCGACCGCGGGCGGCGTCGTCTTCGCCGGTGCCATCGACCGGGGATTCTCGGCGTACGACGATGCGACAGGGCGTGAGCTCTGGCACACACGCCTGAACGACGTGCCGAGCTCGGCGCCGATCACGTACCTGGTCAACGGACGGCAGTACATCGCGCTGGTGACCGGCAACGGCGGCGCGCAGGCCGCGACCTTCCCGGCGCTTGTGCCGGAGATCAGGAATCCGCCCGATCGAGGCGCAACGCTCTGGGTATTCGAACTGGCGGCTCCGCAGCAGACACCGGGTAGACGCAACTGACTCACGAGCGTCGTCTCACGGCTGCTCTTCGAAGGCGCCACGCCAAACGGAGTCCTTGGGAGCGTCAGGGTCGTGCTGACGCACCCACACGAAGTTGTTCCGCCGATCGGGGCGCGTATTGCCTATGTAAGTGCCGGTCAGTCGACCCTGGGACAGATACAAGGTCAGGAGATTTGCTGTGGGCTCTCCCGCCGCGTCCACATGCGCGATGCTGACCAGTAACGCATTCCGACTGATCACGGCAGATTCGATAAAAGCCGAGTATGAGCCGTCCTCGCATCTGGGGTCGCACGCGATACCCAGAATGCGATCACCCACTCGTTTGAGAAGATAGGCGGTGGGACCCATTGGCGCTCTCCATACGCCCAGAACCTTCTCTGGCGTGAGCGGCTCGGGTGGACCCGCGGGCATGTACGGTTCGGGTCCTCCGGGTCGGCGACCTTCCGCGAGGATCGCGGCGGCGTTCGGCGTTGGCCGCTTCAACGTCACCGCAAGTGACTGGCCGGGGTTGCCCTCACGCGAAGCCGTGAGGGTGATTCGCTCGCCGACGACCTTTCCACGAAACGTCTCCCGGTAGGGCTTTCCGTCTCCCCGGTCGTGGAGCAGGGTGAACGAGAGCGCATCCCCCTGGACCCTGCCATCCGATACGAACGCAAGGTTGTCGAGATCGAAGCAGCGCGTGCAGACGACCCCCGAGATTCGATCGTCTTGAACCGCGAAGATGTACATGTAATGTGCACCGGTGCCTTCGGTGACCCAGGAGCCTCTGACGGCGGCAGCTCCGTTCCGCACCTGCCCAGCCGTTCCGCGCGAGACACGGTCGGAACCGGTCAACACCAGCATCAGTACAACGACCCCTGTGACTCTCACAGCGCCCCCTCCCGGAAGTCTGCGCACATTCTACCGGCCCGTCCCGCGAGCGAGCCACGCGAAGGCGGGCCGTCGAGATCGTTGATCGATCCGAGCAGATGTGGTGTAGTCCTCGCGGATGGAGAGCCCTATGCCCACGTTCCTTCGTCTGTGTGCGGCGGTTGCTTTGGCGGGTAGTGTTGCGACGTCTTTGCTGGCCCAGCAACCCCCTCCCCGTCCCAGAGGGATTCCCCAGCCGCCTGACCCGGGACCGCGGTTCTTCAGCGAGAACTGGCGGAATCCCAAGACCTACGACGCCAACACGCTTCCGCTGACCAGCGTGACGCAGGAGGTCGTGACGACGCCCGACCTGGTGTTGAACGTCTACGATCCGAACGCGAAGTACATCCCTGATTACAGGAAGACATTGCGCCCGGGTTCGTGGGCAGACGACTGGGGCGGCCCGACGTGCCTCCTCATCTACGGCACCCAGCGGCCCGAACTCTGGGCCGGCTCGTGCGGCGCCGTGACCGTGACGCTGCGTCACAAGAACAACTTCGTGGACCTGTCGAACCGCGGTCGTGTCATCTGGGGCACGTACGTCTCGGGGTTTCACGTGGCCAGGCTCGTCGTGAAGCTGGCGGACGGGACGTTCCTCGTGGGCGATCCCGGCACCGGCACACCCGACGTTTCTCATATCGAGAACGAGGTCGTGTTGTCGTCGCTCCGGTGGCTGAAGCTCGAGGTGCCCCAGACGGTCACCCACGGCACCTGGGTGGAGAAGCCGGACCTGTCCAGGGTGGACGAGATTGGATGGGCGCAGCTGATACCGGGTTCCGGCCACGGCGTTGGCGGCTTCGTCTCGGTTTCCAAGTTCGAGGTCTGGGGCAAGCCCGTTCCGCGAATGAACACGGCCTCACGTTGAGTGCTGCCCTGCCGGGAGCGTCCTCTCAGCCGCGGCGTCAGCGCGAGTAGACTGTTTGATGGAATCGGTTCTGACGGCGCGGGCCGTCAAAAGGAGCAGCGAGCGATGAACAAGAAACTTCTGGCGGTCGCCATGACCGTGTGCATCACTGGCGCGGTGGCGTCGGTCCTGGCGCAACGCCCGGCAGCCAACATGGGCTTTTTCGTCACGAGCTCGAACCCGAAGGGCGGGAACCTGGGTGGCCTCTCCGGCGGCGATGCCGTCTGCCAATCGCTGGCGCAGGCCGCGGGCGCAGGTGGCAAAACCTGGCACGCCTACCTGAGCTCGAGCACGGTCGATGCGAAGACGCGGATCGGCAACGGGCCCTGGTACAACTTCAAAGGCGAGCTCATTGCGAGCAGCGTGGCCGACCTGCACAGCGCGAACAACAAGATCACGGCGGCCACGGCGCTGACCGAAAAGGGTGCGGCCCCGAACTACCTGGCGGGCAATCCGCCCCAGCCGGTCGCGCAGCCGTTGCAGCACGACATCCTCACCGGCACGAACGAAGACGGCACGAAGAACGCGGACACCTGCCGGGACTGGACGGTGGGCAATGCCGACGCGAAGGCGATGCTCGGCCACGCCGATCGCCTGGGCCGCAACCCGGGTGTCAACTCTTGGAACCAGATTCACCCGTCGCAAGGTTGCGGCCTGGAGCAACTCGCGCCGACGGGTGGGGCGGGCCTGCTGTACTGCTTCGCGACCAACTGAGCGCAATCCGCGGAACAGCCACTGTGAGGGGGCGTTTTAGCGCCACCTTGAGCACCGGGGCCGGCGAGCGTTCCTGCAAACGTTGGCGGGAGCGGCCGGACCCACCTTCGCCAAAGCTCCGGCGGGCAGGCCAGCAACCCTCCGGTTAACAGTCCGGCGGCCTCTCGTGTGGTCGGGCCGTACTGAGTCACTTGACTCAATAAATACGGGCTGACACGACGAATCATAGACCACCACGCTTCGTACCGAATCGAACAGATGTTGCAGAACTGTGGTCGCTCGTCGAAAGACGTGTTGCTGTTCGAATCGATCAAATCGCTTGGGTGACATCAGGGTTCAGCGCACAAAGGAGTGGAAGATGGGCGAAGGTATTCCCCGCGCCGAACGCGTGCTCCTGGTCGAGGACGACGCAGCTATTCGTGAACTCGTGCGCGATCAACTCGCGCTTGCCGGTTTTGTTGTCGATCAGCGTGCCGATGGTCGAGAGGCGTTAGAACGAGCTCGGGTCGAGACGTACCAACTGATTGTTCTTGACTTGATGTTGCCGGGTCTCGATGGAGTCACTTTGTGCAGAACGATCCGGGCACAGGGTGTCAACAGCGACACACCCATTCTGATGTTGACCGCGCGCGACACCGAGTCGGACAAAGTCCTCGGCCTAGAGAGTGGAGCTGACGACTACATGACGAAACCATTCGGCGTGCGCGAGTTCATGGCCCGTATCGCCGCGATCCTGCGTCGCAGCCAGGCCACGACGGACCACGACCCTGGCAATCAGCTTCATCTGATCGCTCATCGAGACATTTCGATCGATCCGCATCGGCGTGAGGTCAGAGTCCGGAGGGAGTTCGTCAATCTCACACGGCACGAATTTGACTTGCTGTACCTGCTAGCCAGTCGCCCGGGCATAGTCTTCAGTCGGGAAGCACTGCTCGCACGCGTCTGGAGTGGAGATGCCTTCGTGACAGAACGAACCGTCGATGCCGTTGTGAGTCGCCTCCGCAAGAAGATCGAGGCAGATCCACAGGATCCCGAACTGATCCTTACGGCCTGGGGCGTCGGATACAAGTCTGCTGACCTCGGCTGAGTGCAGGGCGGTCACTAGTTAGGACAGTACCTCCCCCAGTGGCCTATTTCAGAGGGCGCTGCACGGCCCGGTCCTTGCAGCACAACGACCGACCCCCGTGCCCCCAGAAGCCTCTGTCGTTGTGGTCGAGTCGGAACCCAACTTGCTACGTAGGATCTGCTTCCACTTCCAATTGGATGGATGCATGTGCGTTGGGGTGGAGACTACCGACGATGCGGTGCGCTGCCTCGGTCAACGGTCTGTCGATCTGGTAGTGCTGGATTTTTGTTCAACCAGTCGGTTTGTACGCGACTTGCCAGATCGGCTAGTCAAGGTGTTGCCGTATCGGACAAGGCTTCTGCTGCTCGTCGACCGCAAGGATGATCCCCGCGTCCTGACTGCATTGGAGCGATACGCTGACGATTTTATCATCCGACCGATCAGCGTCCCAGAACTTCTCGCGCGAGCGCGCGCTCTGATCCGACGCACTCGCATCGGCCAACGCAGAACTCCCATGCTTGTGACGCACGACGGCCTGACGCTTGATCCGGCCAGACGTCGTGTGGACATTGACGGCGTAGAAGTGAAGCTGACGGATCAGGAGTTCCGATTCCTGTTCATGTTCGCCTCGCGTCCTGGGGTAGTCTTCACACGCCAAGAAATCCACGACATCATCTGGACTGGCGGCACGTACGTAACGGAGCGCTCCGTCGACGCACTAGTCAAACGCGTACGTCGAAGGCTTGAATCTGTGTCCTCGGACGGGGTCCGACTGCGGACTGTCCGTGGCGTGGGCTACAAGTTCGTGGGGCGAGATCAGAAACAGTAGCCATTCCCTGGCCACAACCCATCAGGAACGCATACCGCTTTATCGGACGACGTCGTACACATAGCGGATGCGGCAACACGGTGGTTCTCACGCGAGGACACGACGGTCGTGACCATCAGCACGGGTACGAACGGAGGATACGGTCGAACGATTACCCTCGTGTGCCAGGCGGTTGATATTTCGGTCGCCGCCGATACTGCATAGTGTCATCGCTGTCGAACGCGTTCAGGCACTCATGTGCGCCGATCAGAGGGTACCAATGCACTCACATCGGAGTGCTCGGCACTCTTGGCGTCACACGCGAGAACCGGATCAGACCGGTTTCGCCAGGAAGGGGCCGTTTCCGTGTCGTCGTTGGGAAACGTCAGGATGAACTGCGTTCGACCGGGTCTGCTGTTGACGGAGATACGCCCTCCGCTGCGGCCGACGATCGCTTGGGCGATTGAAAGCCCGAGTCCACTGCCAGACGATCCAGACCTCGATCTGTCGGCCTTATAGAAACGGTCGAAGATGTGAGGAAGATGCTCCAGGGGAATCCCTTCCCCCGAATCGACCAAAGAGAGCTGGATGGTACCAAGTGCGACCGACGATGAGAGTTCGATTGAGCCACCGTCGGGTGTATGGCGCAGCGCATTGGCCACGAGGTTCTCCAGCGCCTGCTCGATTCGATGCGGGTCCCCCACCATGTGATCAGCGCCCTCGCCGACGCTGACGGCAAAGGCCATTGCGCGCGCCGCCACGTCGACCTCATGCCGGGCGGCCACGCGATCGAATACTCGATCGATCGCGAAGACCCGATGTTCGAAACGCATCGCCTGATCTTCGAGACGTCCAAGTTCGAGGAGGTCTTGGACGATTCGGTCCAGACGAAGGGTTTCGCGTTCGAGTATCGTGAAATACCGCTCGCGCCTCTCCCGGCCGAGTGCTTCACCGTCGATTCGAAGCGACTCGACGTAGCCGCGCATCGCAGTGAGCGGTGTCTTCAGTTCATGAGACACGTTGGCCAGCATCTGCCGACGCACACAATCGGCGGCCCGCAGGGACTCTTCGCGGGCGGCGAGTTCGTCGGCCATCCGGTTGAAGGCCGCGGACAGATGGGCGATTTCATCACCACCGCGGACTGGTGCGCGGGCCGTCAGTTCGCCGTCGCCAAGGCGCTCCGCGGCTGTTTCGAGTTCTCGTAGCCGCTGACGGGCCGGCCGAAAGATCACCAGCGCGGCAATCGCCGTCGCCAGGGCAAGGACGATGGTGCCAGGGACCGCCAGGCGCAACAGGTTCTGGCGCACGGGGCCTGGCGGCCGCCGCGGAAAGACGATCGTCCCGAGTTGTCGTCCGTCAACGTAAATCGGCGCCGTGCGGGGCGCTTCAACCGGCTTCCGACCAACCACATCAGCGATGCCGGCTCGAGTCGTCGCATCCAGCTGTTCCGGTCGACTCGAGAGAATGTCACCGTTCTGCATGGAGATGTACAGCGGAGGCGCTGCATCAATCGAACGGACGCTGATGATGCCAAACATCGCGACCTGTAAACCCAGCACGGTGACGACCAGCACCACGAAGCTGATCGCGATTCGCCAATAGAAGCTTCGATACACGGTTAACCTCTTTTCACTCGACTGTCACCGCCATGTAACAGACGTCACGTCCAATCCCGCAATGCTCGTTTCGATCAAGAACCCGCTAACGGCGATCCGCTGGACGGTGAGTCGTCGCGGTCGTGCGCTCGATGCCGAAGTCGTTGGCGCGAATGACCTCTGGCGATTTCGTCTGACAGCATCAGGCGACGTCGTCTTGCAGCGCGACTTTGTGTCATGTTCATCCGCCTGCCGCTTCTGGCAGACGATCCGTGAAGCGCTCGCTCACGATGGCTGGCGCTGACCGCCAGCTTGCATGGTTCGTCATCGCAACCCTCCGATCGCATCGACGACAGTTCACATTGCGAGGACGAGAGTTAAACGTATGCCCATTCGCGCGGGATGAGACAGCGCTTAACAAACATTTACATTCGGTGGAGATGCGATTGCGCCACAGAGATCCGGGCATACAAGCGACAGCCTTGCTGTCACACATTTGTCACGTCGATTTCAGACCTCTACAACACCATCGTCGTCTAGTGGAGTAACCGTCAGGTCTCGGCAATGCGGAGGTCACGTGAATCGGTTCTACGCAGCCCTGCTCTCGATGTTGAGCGTCGCCGTTGTCTGCGCCACGCTTCTGGCTGTGGGTCAGTCTCCGAACACAGAGGATCGAATGGCGCTATCGGGCAGGTGGAACTTGAATCGAGAGCTCAGTCAGGCACGGCCTTCTCCTGGTGAAGGAGGAGATACGGGTAGAGGACGTGGGCGCGACGGCGGGCCTCCAGGCGGAGGTCCCCCTCCGGACGGTGGCGGCCGGGGTGTCGGCGGGCGCGGCGGCTTCGGCGGTGGCCCCACCGGAGACTTCGGCGGCAGCCCTCCGGATCCGGAACAAATGAAGAACACGCGCGCACTGCTGGACGAGTTGATGACGGCAACGCCGCGGCTCAGCATCTTTCAACGCGACGGGCTTCGCATCGCATTCGTTGACGGGGACGGACACACCCGTGCATTCACAGCCGATGGAAAGAAGGAACGGCATCAGCTGAAGGCAGGCACTCTCGAAACCGCCACGAAATGGAACGGCGTGACGCTGGTGCAGCAGAGCGCGCTTGGCGGAGGTATCACGGTCACGCAGACGTTCGCCCTCGACGATGCGAAGCGACTCGTGATCAGTACGACGCTCGACGACGCTCGAATGGGGAAAGTCCCGGCGAACAAGAGTGTGTACGATCGCGAGGACGAACGGTAGGTCTGAGATGGCGATCCTCTTCGCACTGTTGTTCAGCGGCATCACGTCGGCGTTTCAGAATCCGTCAGGCACGTGGCGCATCAATTGGGATTTGAGCGAGGACGTGCCTTATGAAGAAACTGGATACGCGGCACCACCAGAACTTCTTCTGCCGAGCGCAGAGATCGTGCTCAGCGTGACGGACACGATGGCGACGTTTTACGGCCGAGACGGGACGAGGCGCAGATACCTGTTGTCGGGAGAGAACGAGCACGGAGTTGTTCGCGGTTTCGAGGTCTACACGCGTGCGCGCTTGGACGGACTCACGCTACGGCTCGAAATGAGCCCACGACCCGGCCTGGTGGTGGTGGAACACTACTATCGAGACACGAATCGACTCCTTCTCTCCGTCGCGGTCTTGCAAGATGGAAGTCGCGCCGGTCCAGTCGGTCGCTACGTCTACGACGGCACCACCGCACATTGATTCAGACGACGGCGCTATCGGATCCCCGGAAGTATTCCGTCGGGTCCGCGGGAACAAACAGCAAGGGAGACCGATTCGATGACGATACAATCCCGCTCGTTCTGCACGCTCGCCGCCATCGCGCTTGCGCTGACGGCCGCCATCTCGACGGCAGCCCTGGCGCAGCCTCCCGCCGGACGCGGATTCGCCGGCGGAGGCTTCGGCCCCGGCGGCCCAATCCCGATCCTGCCCCAGCTCAACCTGTCCGACGCTCAGAAGCAGCAAATCCAGGCGCTCACCGACGAACAGCGCCGCCAGGGCGGGCAGTCCATGAAGACGATGATGGACTGGCAGCGCTCGCTCCAGGCCGCGATCTACGCCGACAGTCCGGACGCCGGACGGATCGAGCAGATTCGCAGCTCGATTGCCGACGCCGAGGCGGCGGCCCTATCGGCGCGGGTCGAACTCGAGCTGACAATCGCCCAGATCCTGACGCCAGAGCAGCGCAAGGCGGCACGCGATCTGATCGCGCAGGGCCCTCCCGCGGCCCGGGGCGGAGGCGCCGGCCACATACGTCAGCCTTGACGCATCGAACAAGGGGGCAGGAAGCCGCGTGACCGGAACAGCCCTATTCATCCTGGCGATCGTGTTGATCGCGGCGGTCCTTGCGATCGACCGTTTGTCGAGACCGGGATCCCCGAGGCGTCACCGGCGCTGATCCAGCCAGCCACAGTCGTCGCGTCCGACGCTCTTCAAGCGCAGCCTCGCGTGCCGGAGGATCACTCGGCCTACTTCGGCGGCTGGACGCTGAACCGTGAACTGAGCTCGACTCCTCCCGCGCCAGACGGTCCGGACGGAGGCGGGCGTCGGAACGTTAAGCGTGGTCGAACGCATTGGTGAAGCACAAGTCTCAAAAGAGGACCAAGGCGATGTCGTTGTCGAGAGCGAATTGCAGGAGGACGCCGGGCTTGCTGCGGGCCGCAGTCATGGTCGGACTGTTCATCACGCTGGCTCGTGCGGCCCACGCACAGTGTCGCGTTGAAGGCACCGTCGTCTGGGCCGACGGCAGTCCGGCCGCAGGGTTGACCGTGTCGATTCGTGAGCCGAAGCTCCAGACAATCACGGACGCGCGAGGGCAGTACGGTTTCGACAACGTGAAGGCCGGCATTCGTGTGGCGGTGACCGTTGCGCTAGGGCAAACCCTCGTGGAGACTCGCTACACGCTCGTCACGCTCCGGGTCGAACAGGTCGATATCGCGTTGCCGGGCACCCCCGACCACCCGAGTCCGATTCCGCCACCACCGGTCCGAGTGACCAGAGTTGAACCCATCGAACGGTCCCCCAGCAATCAAACCGATCCAGGAGGCGCGGTCTCGGGCATCACGAGCTTCTCGGCGGATGGTACGCCGACACTTTCGGCTGAGGTCACCGTGACGGCGTCGCTGCCGATGCTCAGCCCGTCCATCGAGGCCGGCAAGGTGAGGTTGGCGCCCGAACAGGTCGAGTCGCTGCCTAGTCTCGGGACGCGCGATATCTTCAGGGCGCTGCAATTCCTTCCGGGTGTCAGCAGCAATGAGACTTCGTCCGGCCTCTTCGTGCGCGGAGGCACGCCGGACCAGAACCTGGTCGATTATGACGGTTTCACTGTCTACAGCGTGGACCATCTGTTTGGCTACTTCAGCGCGTTCAACATGGGCGCGATTGAAGATGTCGCGCTCAGCAAAGGCGGCTATGACGCCCGGTACGGCGGGCGGCTGTCGAGTCTGACCGAGATCCACTCGCGAACCTCACCGGGGAACGTGAGCGGAAGCATCAGCGGCAGCTTGTTGAGTGGCGAGGGCGTCGTGGAAGTGCCGATGGGCGGGAGCGCCTCTCTTCTCGTGGGCGCACGCCGGTCGTTTCAGGGCCCGCTGTACAACCGGATTCTCGGGCTCGTCAACTCGCAAACCACGCCTGCGGGCCCGGGCGGGGCCGCGCCTCCTAGAGGCGGACCGTTTGCGGCGCAGTTCGACACGCAACCCAAGTCGAGTTTTGACGACATGAACGGCCGATTTGATTGGCGGCCGGGATCCCACGATCAGGTCGCCATCAGCGTCTACCAAGGCCACGATGATCTCGATAACTCGAGAGACTTCCAACTGCCCGCTGACCTGCTTCAATTTCTCAAAGATCGCGGGATCACGCCTCCAAGCGGCGCCATCAACGTCAGCGACGTGCGTGCGTTCAGGAACGTTGGAGCGAGCGGCCGCTGGACGCGGGAGTGGTTTCCCCGGGTGCGGAGCATCGCGACCTTCGCCCACTCCACCTACGACACCACCACGACACGAGGGACCAACGCTGGCGGACGTAACGGATCGACGGGCGAGACCAATACCGTGGCCGACACGAACTTCCGGCTGGACGTGCCGATCCAGGTGACACCGACATCCGAGCTGACGGTCGGGTTTCAGCAGACTGCCAACCGCGTGCGGTACGACCTTCAGAACGTGCAGGCGCTGCAGGCCGGTGACAGCACCAGCCAGTCGCCCAACCTGACCAGTCAACTCAATCGCGACACCGCCGGCGCGCTGACGGCGCTGTTTGCACAGTACCACTGGGTCGCCGGCTCGCGCTTCGTCGCGACGCCGGGCGTGCGGGTCACTCGCTTCTCGCAGACAGGCGACCGGTACGTCGAGCCCCGGTTGTCCGCGACGCTCCTCGCCACCAATGCCCTGCGATTCAAGGGCGCGTGGGGACAGTATCACCAATTCGTCAGCAAGCTCACGCGCGAAGACGTGCTGCAGGGCAACCGCGAGTTCTGGGCAATGGCTGACGGCGCGACCATCCCGGTGTCAACCGCCACGAACATGTCCGGAGGCGCCACGTTCGACACGGGCCACACGATGGTCGACGCCGAGGTCTTCGTCCGCCATCTGTCCAACCTCACGCAACTCGTGCCCAGAACGACCGGATCTACCGGCGGTCTCGATCTGTCGCAGTTCTTCTACCAGGGCCAGGGCCACGTGCGTGGCCTGGAAGCGCTCGTGCAGAAAAAGATCGGCCGACATACGGGCCTGGCCAGCTACACTCTGAGCCGCGTCCTGTACGATTTTCCGGAGCTCGGCACGTTTCCGGCCGACCACGACCGCACCAACGAGCTCAAGCTCGTCGACACGTTCCGGCTCGGTCCATGGGCGCTCTCGGCGACCTGGATCTTTTCTACCGGTGTCCCCTATACGGAACCGACCGGCACAGAGACAATTGCGGTGCCCAGCCCGCAGGGCGATCGCACGTTCAGCATCGAGCGCATCCTTGTCGGCGACAGGAACGGCGCGCGCCTGCCCGCATACCATCGCCTCGATGCGGCCGCGAATCACCTCTGGCACATCGGGGATCATGGCCAAACGGCGACTCTGGGGCTGAGCGTGTTCAACGCCTACAACCGGCAGAACGTCTGGTACAAAGAATTCACCAGCGTGGGTGGACAGATCCTGGAGAACAACATCAACCTGATGGGACTCACTCTGAACGCGTCGTTCACAGTGAAATTCTGAGAGTCTCCACGTCTTCGACGCTTCAAATACGGAGGAATCTGGCCCCGAGATCCGGCCACACTTCGGCTCCGCTGACGACGTTATCGGAGCCGGCATTCGAAACTCGCCGCCTCGTCCGGACTTCCGGAGCCCTTGAAGACCGCCTCTTCAGGATATGGACAGAGCAAGTGCGTTCTCTGAACCCGTCCGTTGACGACCCTTGACGCGATCACGTTTGTCGGCGCTTGGGCCCGTTCGACCCACGCTTCAACGACAGCCTGCATGTTGATGGTGTCGGCGCCTTCGCCGCCCCGGCAATGATTCATGCCCGGTACCAGGTGCAACCTCATGCTCCCGCTCGCAACCGCCTCGCCGACTTTCGCGCGGACGCGCGTGTGCTCGATCGCCTCCTGCGGACGAGGCTCCATTCGGCGCATAATCGGCCCGGGAAGGAACTATCGCTGACCACGGGGCGCGCACAGGACACCAAATAGGAGGCTGAATGAAGAGGGTCATCGTGCTCGCCGCGTTACTGATGGCGGGCGCCCTGTCGCTGGCGGTCACCGCGTCGCAACAGCCGGCCGGCGGTGCGGCTGCGCAGGCGGCGGCACCGAAGGTCGTGGAGGTCGAGAAGCTCCGCGACAACCTGTTCATGCTGAAGGGCGGGGGCGGTAACACCGCTGTCTTCGTCGGCGCGACCGGCGTCGTCGTCGTCGACACGAAGCTGCCTGACTGGGGGCGGCCGGTGCTGGAGGTCATCCGCAAACTGACGCCCAAACCGGTCACGACCATTATCAACACACACACCCACGGCGACCACGTGAGCGGGAACGTCGAGTTTCCGGCGACCGTCGAGGTCATCGTGCACGAGAACACCGCAGCGAACATGCAGGAGATGCGCGCGTCGACGCAGACCGCGCCGAGCGGCCAGCCCCCGAACATCTTCAAGGCCAACAACGGCCGCGGCATGCCGAAGAAGACCTTCAAGGACCGGACGACGATCGGGACCGGCGCCGATCGCATCGACCTGTATTACTTCGGCCGTGGCCATACCAACGGCGACGCGTGGGTCGTATTTCCGGCGCTGCGCGCCATGCATGCCGGCGACATCTTCTCGGGCAAGAACATCCCGGGCCTCGATGCCGTTAACGGCGGGAGCGGTCTCGCGATCGCCGACTCGCTGACGAAGGCCGCAGACACGGTGAAGAACATCGACACCATCATCACGGGGCACAGCAGCACGATGACGGTGGCGGATCTCCGCGAGTACGCACAATTCAATCGCGACTTTGCGAACGACGTGCGTACGGCGAAGGCGTCCGGCAAGTCGGCGGACGAGGTGGCGAAGGCCTGGAAGATTCCGGCGAAGTACGCGGGCTATGCCACGCCGAGCCCGGTGAGGCTGCTGCAGAACGTTCAGGTCGTCTTCGACGAGTTGAAGTAGGGCGGGGCCGTTGATCCTCAGAGCCTGTTCGGCAAGGAATTGTTCAGAGATTGTTCAGTTCGTTTCGACTCAGTGGCTACGCTGATGAGCTAAACCGTCCACCGAATCGGGTCAAGCTCAATGTGGACATGAAGTGGGTCCAGGTTCTCGCGACGGTTGCGGTCGTGGTTCTTCTGGCGCTCCTCGCCCGTGAGTCTGCGACACGCTCGATCGACTTTCCGGTGTATCACCGCGCGGGGCGGCACCTGCTTGCCGGCGAGTACCAGCTGTACAGCCCAGAAACCTACGCGGGTCATCCCGGACCGTCGCAAGAGTTCCGATATCTCTGGGCCGTCGCGGTTCTGTTCGTGCCGTTCGCCGTGCTGCCGCTGCCGGCCGCTGCCCTGGCGTTCTTCCTGCTGAAACTGGTTGCGCTGTGGTGGGTCGGCGCGATCGTCGCACAGCATGCTGGAGCCGCCGGTTGGGGACACCGGGCGTTTCTGCTCGCGTTTACGGTCGTCGGCGGCTATCTCGTCGAAGAGCTACGGTTTGGCAACGCGCATTTCTTCTGCGTGACGCTCATGGTGGTCGCCTGGGATCGCGCCGAACGGGGTGAGGTGTGGGGGCCGGCGCTGGCGACGGCCGTGGCGATCGCCACCAAGCTGATACCGATCGCCCTGCTGGCGTACTTCGCGATTCGACGCCGCGCTCGCCTCTGTGTCGCGACCATTGCGTGTTTCGCGCTGCTGGTCGTTCTTCCCGCAGCCGTCATCGGACCAGCCGCCAACGCGCGCGAACTGCGCGCCTTCACGACCTTCGCGCTGGAAAAGATCGGCGAGCACGACAATTACTCGCTTCGTGGGATGCTCGTCCGCTATCTGTCCGCTGACACGCCGGACGTGACGCACATAGCGGCCAACCTGGCCAACCTGCCGATGCGGGTGATTGACGGCCTGTGGCTGTGTGGGCTGCTGGTGCTCGGCATGGCGGCGTTTGCGGCAGTCTGGCGTGACGACCCCGATCCCGTGACCCGACTGCTGGAGTTGTCTATCGTCCTGACCGGCATGCTCATCGCGTCGCCGCACACACAGCGACGTTACTACGTCGCGCTATACGTCCCGGCTGTGGCGTTGCTTGCGTTGCTGCTGCGGGCGCAGACGCCGCACGAACGCCGCGCGATTCTGGCGGGAATCGCGGCGATGGCCGTGCCCGGGACGATCCTGCCGCTCGTGTTCGCCGGACACCGACTGGCACTCCTGTACGAAGCGAGTTCGCCGTACTGCGTTGGCGCGCTCGTGTTGTTCGGGGTCCTGGTGTCGCTGACCCGTTCGCGGAAGGCGGCTCACCGGTTGTCATGAGCACGTAATGTCTCATTCGTGAGCCGACCCGTCGCATTAATCTGCGGACCCCATTACGCCGCGCGACAGTCGTAGTTGAGCAGCCCGTCGAGCCGCGAGCGCCGGCGAATGCGGCCGAGATTTCCTGCCCCCGTGGAAACACCCTCGATCAACTCCAAGTAGGCGACGGCGTCCTGCTGCCGCTGGTTGAGCCAGCCGACCAACGCCGTCAGGAGCATTCGAAGGGAAAACGCGTCGAGCACGGCCGCCGACGACGCACACAATGAGATGCGCTAACTGGCGCAGAGTGATTGCCTCACGGCCATCAGTTCGTAGCGAAACAGTACAACCGGCCGCCGCCGCCCGTCGCGACGAGCGACTCCTGACTGCAGCCTCGGCTCGGGTGGGACGAGTTCCACGACGGAACGATATTGCCCTTGTCGGAGTGCCCCAGACGAGCCGACGGGACGCCAGGCGGAATCGGATCGGGCACGATGCCAGCAGCAAGACCACCATCCGCGGCACTCGTCCAATTGCTGCACGTGAAGTCGCGCGTGTTATCGGTATACGCGCGTCCGTCGAGCGTCGACCCGGTGAGGATGTCATGTTCGTTGCCGGCAACCGGCTGTCCCTTTTCGTCGAGAGTATTGGTGGCGCCGAGGAAGTTGCCGATGCGCGCCTGCTCCAGCGTGTCGCCGTGCAGTTCGGCGACGCTGCCGGCCATAACCTGTCCGCGCTGGTTGTACCAAGGTCCATTGCCGATGCGATCGCGCGCGTTGACGGCATTGGGACCCTGCGTGCTGAGATAGGCATGCCACGTCACGTTGCCGCGGCCGGCCGCGGCCGCCAGCGACTGACACTGCGCGTCAGCCCCGGCGAGACCTCCAAGGTTGCCGCCCCGCCCGATTCCGACGCTGGTCACGAAGAATGACATCGGCGGCGGTGGGCCACCACGCCCCGGCCCCCGGCCCCCGGCGGGCGGACCACCCGGTCCGCCCTGGCGGGCTGGCGGCACCGGCGGGTTCGCCGGCTGTTGCCCAAGGAGCGAGCCGCCAACAAGAAGCAATGTGCACACGACTGCCGCAATCCAGTGTTTGTTCATCTGCTACGCCCTCGCAGCATCTTCTTCTCAGGCGCCGATGCACGGCGTTGGCGGGGTGATCGTCGGCGCGGCGCCACGGCCTGGCCCTCCAGGCCCCGCGCCAGGAGGCGGGCCGCCACGGCCTCTGGCTCCCGGCGGCGATGGCGCGCCGGGGCCGACCGGAATCAGCGGCGCGTCGAGCCACTCGGTAATCTTGCCGTTCTTGACGCGAAACATGATCGCCACGGGAATGGCCATGCCGGTCAACCCTCCCGGCCCGCGCCCTCGTGGCGGGTTGCCTGGAAAATAGTCGATGCGCTTGGCCAGGACGACGGTGTCAGTGGCGCCGCCGACAACGAACACCTCCTCCAGATCCATGCCACACCAGAAGTTCATCACGCCCCTGGCGACCCGCTCGAAGCCGTCGCGGCCGTACTGGAGCTGCTCTGATACGTCCGCGCGGAAAACGAGGTTGTCGGCCATGTACGACATCAACTTGTCGATGTCATGCGCTTTCCAGGCCTCGATCCATCCCTGCACGACGGTAACGGCCGCGCGTTCCTGCGGGTTGTAGCTGGCGGGCGGTTTCCCCGTGGCCTGCGCCGCCGACTGGTGACCAGAACCCGCAACCACGAGCCCGCACAGCACGAGGCGTGACACCACCGTCTTCATGGCGTCACCTCGATGCCTGTGCGGGGGCCGAGACCGGGGTATCCAGCCACTCGGTGATCTTTCTGTTCTTCGCGCGGAAGAAGGCGGCGATCGTCACGGTCCGGCCGGCGAGCGCGGCGCCGGCGGTTGCGCTCATCTTGTCGCTCCGCTTGATCATGACGGCCGAATCCCATTCGGTCCCCGTCACGTAGATCTCGTCGATCGTCATGCTGTCGACGCGCGGCATGAGCGGGGTAATCAGCGCCACGAACGCTTCGCGGCCGGTCTTCATCGGCTCGGCGGGATTGGCGCGGAACACGCTGTTGTCGGCCATCAGTTCTGCGACGCGCTGCGGGTCCTTCGTCGACCACGCCTTCACCCATGCCTTCACGGCGTCGACTGCCTCGCGCTCCTGTTGATTCCAGATGAACTGCGGTTTGGCGGTCGCCTGTGCCTGCGCCTCGACCGGCAGGCCGACCACAACGCCGATGCCTATTACTACTGCGACAATCAGTTTCTGCATCGGCGGCTCCCTATCCGAATGTGATGACCGAAGCGACCGTTGTCCGCTCCATCGCTTGCATATAGGCGTCGAGCATCTGTTCCCAGGGCACGATCGTGGTGGCGAGTGCCCGCGCGTCGTACAGATGCCGCCGCGGCCTCGACGACGAAATCGGCTCCGCGCCAGGATTGAGCGCGGACATTCTCGCGCATCGGCGCCCAGATTGTCGGTCGGTCCGGACCGACTTCCGCCGTCGGCATCGAGCGATCGGGCGAGATGGTGGAAGGCCCTTGATTCTGCCCGAGAGCAACGGAGCCGGACTGCCAGAATTGTTAAGAATTGTAGTGTGCCGCCCCAGTGTTGTGTTCGGGGCTTTCGGATCGGTCACGATTTACCTGCGATGCTCGCTTCGGACAAGGAATCGTCGACAGCGATCCGCTGGACTCTGAGTCGTAAGAGTCGTGCGCTTGAGGCCGTAGTCGTTGGCGCTGATGGTCTCTGGCGATCTTATCTGACGGCGTCAGGCCAGGTCGTTTCGGTGCGGCCCTGCTCTGTTTGCTGATGGTCTCGTGATTGGCGCCGCAGTTGGTTCGGCTCAGGATCGGTGTGCTCTTGTAGAGTACCTAGCTCTCCACGAGCTCGCCGACGCAAAAGTGCGCCATGTGCTTCTCGGCCAGCGCGCTGTGAAAGTCTCCGAATTCGGCGGTGGCATCCTTGCCCGCGTACATCCTGGCCACGAACGGCCCGCCGGGGTGGTGATCCTTCCATTCGGTGAAGTCGTAGACCTTGTTGCGAATGATGACCCAGCAGTCCTCGAACGTGTCGTGCCGCGCGACGTCGGCCCGCGTGACCCTGCGATCGCCGCTCAACGACTTCGCGGGGGTCCACAGATTCCTCGCAATCTGTTTGCGTGCGTCCAGCGCCGCGCGGCGCGGGCGAAAGTCCCACGGGCCACGCTTCTTCGGCGGCAGGGCGTCGCCGATCTCACGTGCATCGAACGCGTAGATCCACGAGTCGTCATCACCCGCCCGCTGCTCGTGATCGAAGATGGGATAGTCGCGCTCGTTGAGCGCCTGGAGCAGCAGTCTGCGTTCCGGCGAATCCGGCGGCTCGAGGTGCTTGAACAGGAACTTGGACGCGAACTGAAAGCGCGTGGCCCGATAGTGACGGACGCGTTCGTAGTGGAGCAGCGCGCTGTGGACGTCCGTGCCGTGCAGGGTGAAGCAGCAGCCCAGCGCGGCGCCGTCTTCAAAGGCCTGCGACGCCCCCTGCCCCATCGTCGGCAACATGGGATGCGCGGCGTCGCCGAGCAGACAGACGCGGCCGTCCTGCCAGTGCTCGAACGCGTCGCGATCGTAGAGCCCCCACTTGGTGGGCTGGATCATCGCGCCCGCGAGGGCGAGCACATCGGGCGTGCGCGGATCGTCGCCGAACGCCGTGCGCATCGTGCGCTGCATTTCCGCATGGTCGATCGGGAACCAATCGCCCCAGTCCTCGCGCTCGAACTCGGCCGCCTCGGGCTCGTAGTACATCAACGCCGTGTTCAAGAGCTCGCCGCCGCGCACCCAATACGTCATGCAGGACGCGTAGTCGTTCTTGCGCACGTCCATGGTGTAGGCGTCGATCGGGTTGAAGTCGAGCGGGCGGCCGTCCGCATGCCTCAGCGCGGCGACCGCCTCGCGCGGGATCAACCCGCGATAGACGACGACCTGCGTCCAACGCTTCGGAGGCGTGTCGGGCCAGAGCAGCCGCAGGACGTGGGAATTGATGCCGTCGGCGCCGATCAACACGTCGCCGTCGGCCGTCCTCCCGTCCGCGAAGGTTGCCGTGACCGAGTCGGATGTCTGCGACAGCGAGCTGAGTCGTGCGTGCATGTGCACACGAATCGGGCACGGCACGCCTCGGTCCGGGCCGAAGTCGAAGACTCTCTTGTACAGGCACATCAGCAGATCGAGCCGATGCATGTGATGGAAACCCGCGCCGTCACCAACCGCGGTGTCGTGATCGATCGGCTTCAGCGAGATCGTGTTGTCGGGCCTCACCTGGCGCGTGGCCTTCAGGATCGACGCGCGGCCGCCGTCGATCGCGCCGTGCGGCCCCTTCGGATTCCCGCCGTCGAGATCGACGCCGAGCCATCTGCAGAGCCGCGCGCCGTTTGGTGCGATATTCAGGCCGGCGCCCGCGGTGCTGGGCACACGTGTCTGTTCATACACGTCGATCGCGCTGAACACGCCCGACTCTCGCAGTGACAGGGCGGAGAAGAGCCCGCCCATTCCGGCCCCGATGATGATGGCGCGCATGATGTTGTCGAGTGTCGGTTACGAGGCTGGCACACCCACCTGCCTCGGCTGCGGCGCGTCCGCAGATACTACACCAACGGTTACTTCCCCAAATGAGCCCGGTCTCTTTCGTTTTCCGCGCAGACGTACTCAGACAGATCGCTATCGGGAATCAGCCGTAGCAGGGTTTTGAGGCCGAACGACCGCGTGTAGTATTTCGGATCGTTGAAGGTGAACTCCAGGTCCATGTGTCCGAAATCGCGCCGGCGATACCGCTCGGTCACGTGCATCTGCTCGCTGCGCGGGTGGCCGAACGCGTCGAGCCACGCTCGTTCATTGAACCCGTTGGTCTCCACCACAAGAGTATCGCCCTCCCAGTTGCCGACCGAGTATCCCATCCACGAAGGCTCGGGATCTTTGGACAACTGTCGCCCGTCGGTGTAGATCTGGCGCGGCGGCGAATTGAGCTCCGTCAGCATCACGATCTCCTGCGGCGTCTGGAACATCTTGAAGGTCATCACGAACATGTCCGCAGGGATGCTTGCGGGAAGACATTGCGTATGAGCCCACTGTTGCGGAGTTGCCTGGTGGCGCTTGTACGCCGCGGCCCCCTCTGGGGTCAGGGGTTCTTCCTCAGGTTTCAGGCCCCAAAGTACGTTCAACACGAACTTGTTGATGTCGTGCAGATCGACTTGCAGTCCGACAAAGCCGTTGCCGAGGACGCTCGTGTACTCGCGCTCTGGGGTACGCTCGGCTTGCCAGAGGCCGGAGAGATCGGGCTTGTTGTTGAGGCGCGGCGCCGGCGCAGCCAGGTTGGGCTTGCCGTCTTTTGTGCGCGCCGTGCCAGGATCGCGATGATCCAGCCACTGGGCCGAAAGCGGCAGACAGGTCAGGGTCAGCAACAAGGCGACGTACTTCGTCATTTTCAAGCTCCCACTTCATTGGCAGGTCGAGAGTCGATGATCCGAGAACGAGGCCCCAGGCCATCTGTGCCGTCCGGGCCCTGGCGCTCCTTGGCGCTACCGTACCTGCGGCCCCAGTGGCACCCGCTCGACAATCTCGATACGGGTGCCCCACGGATCCGTGATGTACGTGATGGTGTTGCCGGCGGCGCTCTTGCGAACCGGCTCGTCCAGCTTGATGCCGTCCGACTCGAGCTTCTTCACGAAGGCCGCATGGTTCTTGACGTCGAAACCGATGTGGTCGAGCACGCGCCCTCGCGTCTTCGTCTGCGCCGCGTCCGCTTTGGCGAACCGGACCTGCACTCCCGGAAGATCCACGACGGGGGCGCCGTTGCGAGTGTCCATCTTCCCGCCGAAGGTCTTCGTATACCAGGCCTGCGCCTTGGGAAGTTCAGCTTCCGTCAGTGACAAGTGAACATGTTCACCGCGGATCGGCACCGACTGAGCCTTGTCTTCCAGGATTTCCATGCGGACGCCGTCCGGCGTCACGACGAAGGCCTGGTCGAGCCGGTTGTTGGTGCCCGGGAGCACCGCCACGCCGGCGGCCTTCCACTGTGCGGCGCGTTCCTGGACGTTGTTGACGATGAAGCCGACATGGTTCACGACCGAACCGACAGTCCCGCCGTCACCCCGCTCGTTCTGGAGGTTCAGGTTGATGTACAGCCCGGGAAACATGATCAACGGGTTGCCGCCGGGCATGAACAGTTTGCCGCCCATGGCGAGAAAGAGCTGCTTGTTCGCTTCCACATCTTTCGACGCAAGATGCCAGTGGCCCATCGTCACGCCGAGCTCGTTGAACGGGGCCGGTTGTGCAACCGCTGTTCGTGCCGTCAGCGCCGAAGCGAACAAGAGGACGACGAGCCAGTTGATCTTCATGAATGCCTCCCTCTCAGCGACGCGTCACCAGAACGGTCTATGACTTCGAGAAAATATCCAGCGTGTAACCCGCCTTCATGAACAGATACTCGCGCGACTCGTCGGCCAGTTGCCTGAACTTGTCCATGCTGACGCCGACCATTTTTCCGCGAAGCTTCCGGACGCGGCCGCCGATGATGACGGTGTCGATGTTCCGGGCGTCCGCGGCCAGCGCAACCGTTCCGAGCGCATGGTTCGATGGGTAGACGTTGATATCGTCGCTCCGGATCGTGACGATGTCGGCTTCCTTGCCGGGCGTGAGCGACCCGCATTTGTCGGCCACGCCGGCGCACGCTGCGCCGCCGAGCGTCGCGCACTCCAGCACCTGCCGAACGCCGACCAGCGCCGGCGCCTTCGCGTCGCCGTTGGTTTTGCGATACGTGGCCATCGCGCGCTGCACATAGAACGCGACGCGCATCTCGGTGAACATGTCGGTGCCGTAGGACACTTCGTTGTCGATGCTGAACCCCGGCCGCATGCCGTGATCGAGCGCCTTCTGAAACGATGACACGCCTTCGCCGAGCGCATACTGCGAGTCGGATCGAGGGCACACGTTCACAGTCGCACCCGAATCCTTGACGCGCTGCCAGACAGCGTCCGGCCAGCCCTGGCAGTGGTTGAACGTGTTGTCGGGGCGGAGAAGCTTCTCGTTCGAAAACTCTTCGAATTCCCTGCCGGCGGCGTTCGATTCGGTCGTGATGGGAATGCCGAGCCGGCGCGCCAGGGCCCAGTGTTCCCGGTTCATCGCCGCGAACATCCGCAGCGTGACCAGTTGATCGGTCGATGCGAAGAACTTCTTCTGCAGCCGCTCGAGATCCTGGGGCCACTGCTTGTCCCAGTCGCCTGTCTGCGGCGCACCCGACGCATGGGACGCGCGGATGCCGGAGTCGATGAGCGCCTGCACGGCCGCGTCCGAATGGGCTGCCGACCGTGAGTTGTGACTGTTGTCGATGATGCACGTGATTCCGGCATCGATGCAGCCAAGCGCCGTGATGAGATTGCCGACGTAGATGTCGTGCGGCCGGTAGTACCGGGCAAACCCGTTGTGCGTCGTCGCCATGTAGTCGCCGATCGCGCCGTCGGGAATGATGCGCCGAAGCTGCCCTTCCCACGAATGGCGATGCGCATCCACGAAGCCCGGGATCACGATGGTGTTCGACGCGTCGAACACCTGTGCGCCAGATGGCGACTTGACCTGGCCGGCGCCGCCCACCGCGACGATCTTCTTACCTTCGATCAGCACGTCTCCCTTCGCGAAGTTGCCGACTTGAGGGTCCATGCTGATAATGGTGCCGCCCTTGAGAAGAATGCGCTGGTTGGACGCCGGCGCCTGACGCCGGGACCGATCGAGCGTGCCGGCATCTTCGGCGGCCTGTCCGGCGGCCTCGGCCGACGCTGGCAAGAGCGGTGCGGCCGCAGCAATGGCAACCCCAGCGCCAGCCTTAAAGAGGCTGCGTCGAGAAACCGTGACGTCTTGCCTGGGGAACCTTCCAGTTTGGTGTTTCATGATGAGGCGACCCTATTGAACCTTCACATATTTCCTCAAGTTGTTGAGACCGACGTCCGCTGCATAGATGTTGCCCTGGTCGTCTGCCGCAATCCCCGACGCCGACGTCCCGGTATCCGTCATCTTGCTCAGATCGCCCGGATCGGGAATCACGTACTTGAGCTCGCCGGTGATCGCGTTCCCGATCACGATGGCCCTGTCGTTCGCGCTGGTCGTCGGTCCCACGACTGAGCGGCCTCGAGATGGGGCGTCCGCGCTCTGGTAGACGGCGCCCACGAAGAGGTTGTCGCGTTTGTCGACAAATACCGAGCTCGGCTGACCGAACTGTTTCCATGCGGCGATGAAATGGCCGTCCTGGTCGAAGACCTGGACACGATTATTCTGACGATCGGCAACGTACAGATACCCCTTGGACCCGCCGACGAAAATATCGTGGGGCTCCCTGAAGTTGCCTGGTTCCGACCCCAGGTGTCCCCACTCCTTGATGAAGGTGCCGTTCGGCGAATATTTCACCACCCGGGCGCTATTTGATTTGTTCGGGGCATGGCCATCCGCCACGAAGATATCGCGGTTGGGCGCAATGGCCACTCCGGTCGGTCGGTCAAACGTGTATGGCCCATTCCCAGCCGCGCCTTCCTGGCCGATCGTCATGAGCACCTGACCAGCAGGACTTATCTTGAGGACCTCGTGGCCCATCGTGATGCCCTGCGCGTTCGTGGCGGGCATACCAAGGATCGTCTTGTCGTCATTCGTATCAGTCGTCCACAGATTCCCGTCTTTATCGACGGTGAATCCGTGCGGATGCGCGAACAGTCCGACGCCGAAGCTCTTGAGAAGCTTGCCCGCCGGACTGAATTCCAGAATCGGCGGATTGGCATTGCCTCGGTTGAGGCACGTGGCGTCGCCGGAGGGCTTGTCGTAGAAACAGCGGTGAAACACCCAGACATTGCCGTTGGGAGCGACATGCACCCTGATGACCTCGCCCCATCGATGTCCATTCGGGCCCTTCATGCTCGCGGGAAGCGTCGGCCAGTCCGGCACGAGCCGATACGGATTTGGGAGCGTAGAGGGTTTGGGGTACGGCGTATCCCGGGTACCTTGGGCGTGCGCCCCGACGCCAGGGGCTGCAACCAGGACGGTGCTGACCGCCAGCGCAGCACCCAGGCGAACTGCAGGTGACATCAGAAACATACCATGGCATTACAATGACCGGGACGCAACGTCGGAAAGCGAGTGGTCATGAACAACCGGCTTCTCGAAATGGGCGTGCTTGCGGTAGCGATCGCCCTGACCTCAGCGGTCACGGGCGCGCGTCAGCAAACGAGCCGACTGTACACGCCGCCGCGCACGCCCTGGGGCGATCCGAACCTGCAGGGCAACTACACGAACAAATACGAGCAGAGCACCCCCTTCGAGCGGCCGCGGGAATTCGAAGGACGACGCCTCGAAGACGTCAGTGGCGCCGAGCTGGCCGGCATCCTGAACACGCGGCAGCAGCAGGTCCTCGACCGCGCGCCAGGCGTCGGGCCGCTCCAGTTTCGCGACAGCCTCGATGTGACGAGAGGCAGCCGCGCCTGGCTGGTCGTTGATCCGCCCGACGGCAGGATTCCCCGCCTGACGCCGCTGGCGCAGCGGCGGCTCGCCCCGTCCGGAACCTTGAATCCGGTGAACGGGCCTGCCGGTTGCCGGCAGCAGCTTTGGCGACGGCCCGTTCAACGGACCGGAGGACCTCAGCCTGTTCGATCGCTGCATCACGCGCGGGCTCCCCGGCTCGATGATGCCGTTCATCCACGGCAATTCGTATCAGATCGTGCAGGCGCCGGGCGTCGTCAGCATCCGTTACGAGCTGATTCACGAGACGCGAGTGATTCCGCTCGACGGCCGTCCGCACGTCCGCAAAGGCATTCGCCTGGAGATGGGCGACGCGCGCGGCCGCTGGGAGGGCAACACGCTGGTCGTCGAGACGACCAACTTCAGCGACCGAAGCGTGTACAGAAACGCCGACCCGGACTCGCTGCGTCTGATCGAGCGTTTCACGCGCACGGCGGCGGACCGCGTCGAGTGGTCGGTCACCGTGGACGATATGGCGACGTGGACGCGGCCCTGGACATTTGCCATGCCGCTGACGATGAACGACCGCGAGCCGGTGCTCGAGTACGCGTGCCACGAGGGCAACTACGGGCTGCGCAACATCCTCAGCGCGGCCCGGGCCGAAGAGCGTTAGGCCGCTACCGCTCAGCGGGCTGCGGCCGTCGGATAACTCGAGAGTCTGGGCGGACCGGCGCGATAGATCCGTTGCAGGAACGGACGGAGGTCCCGCACGTCTTTCACCGTCTCGAGCGCGAGCACACGCTCGATGAGACGGGTGACAGCGTGACGTCCCGAGAACCGGCGTCATCAGGTCGCGGCATTTCGCCACCAGCTGATCGCGGGTCATCGGATTCTGCACGGTGCCGAGCACCGGTCCGGCATCCTGGCTGACGCGCGTGCCGTCGGCGAGGGTGATCTCGAGGAGCGGCGGTCGCCCACCGGCTCCGCCTCGACCGTCGCCGGCGGGCGCTTCGAGACGCACCTTGGCCCGCAGACGGAGAATCGCCGGATCCTGCATCCGCGGCTCTGTCGTGGATCGATCGGAAGGTGGCCGTCTTGTCGATCAGCATCAGCGCCATGGCGTACTGAATGTTGATGTCCGGAGGATCGCTGTTGTCCACGACCGACCCCGGCGCCGAGCGCACGAGGATTTGCTGCACCCGATCCGGATCGATCGGCTGCCGCTTCAGCAGCGCCTCCATCGCATCGAGCGGCGCCTGGATGGGCGTTCCCACCGTCCATCGCTTGATGGTCGTCGCGACGACTTCGTAGCGTTCGCCGAGTTTCTCGACCAGCAGCTCCGGCGTCGGCCTGCGGAGCATTTGCCAGGAGGAAGTTGTCGCGTCCCGACAGGACATCGTCGACGCCCGTCCAGCCGGCGTGGACCAGCAAGGCCGCCGTGACCCCGTTGCGCGCCGGCATGCCGCCGAAGACGAAGCCTTTCTCGATATGGTCCCTGTCGCGAAACCACGAGGCGATGCCGGAGCACTGCTGCGCGGTGTAGTCGAGCATCCAGCGCATCTGCGGAGCGGCCAGGCTTGCCGCGCAGCCGGCCGCCGCTGCCGCACCGAAGACGCCGGCGATGCTGTGGGTGCTCTTGTGGCTGTTCGGCAGGCCGGGCCGCAGCGCGATCAGCGTGCGTGCCCCGATGTCGTAGCCAAGCGCCACTGCGCGCAGGAGATGCATTCCGCTCGATGCCAAACCGCTCTCCGCTCGCCAGCGCGGCCGGCACGACGGTGCAGCCCGGATGCCATCCGCCCGGCCACGAGTCGTCTGTCTCGTCGGCGTGAGCGAGCACGCCATTCGCCAGGGCCGCCTCGAGCGGACCGCACAGGATCGTGTCGCCGGCGACGGTCGCCACCTTCTCGCCACCGTAGGCGCGCGCGAAGTCGATCGCCGCGCGGCCCGGCGGCAACTCGGAGCCGGAGACCATCGCGGCGAAGGTGTCGAGCACGTGCCACTTCGTTTGCTCGAGCGCGGTCTCAGGCATCGCGCGATCGCGCGCGCGGCTCATGTAGTCGGACAGCCGCCGCATGACCTCGCTGATGGAATGGTCGCCGGCTGCCGCGGGCGTCTGACCGGCCACCACGGGTTCGATCACTGCCGCCACCGTGGCTTGAGCGGGGAACGCAGCCGTCGTGATCACGAGCCCCGCGCGTTGCAAGACCGTGCGCCGAGTCAGGAGGGGTGGAGGGTTCATGATGGGCGAATTATACCGGCGCCGCCGGGACCGGATCGGCCTACACTGTCGGCCATGGGCGCAGCTTTTCGACTGTCCGTCATCGTCGCTGCCGTCACCGCGGTCCCGGTCTTTGCCCAGTCCGGTGCGTCCCAGCTCGTCACCGTCCGCCATTCGTCCGGGCAAGGCGTGGCGGCGGTGTACGAGGGTTTCGATGTCAATCCGGACGGGTCGTACAACATGTGGTTCGGTTACATGAACCGGAACTACGAGGAAGAGGTCGACATTCCGATCGGGCCGAACAACGCGTTCGAGCCAGGCGTCGATCGCGGACAGCCGACGCACTTCACGCCCCGGCGCCACAAGGATGTCTTCAGCGTCACCGTGCCGAAGGACTTCGGCGAACAGACGCTGGCCTGGACGCTCACGGCGCACAGTGAGACACACAAGGTTGTGGGCACCCTGAAACCGGTCTGGCAGATCGATCGCCAGCGCACGACACGCGGCGGCAACAGTGAGCGCGTCAGCTCGAATCTGCCGCCCGTGGTCACGGTGCAGTCGTCCGATCGGACGGTCGCGTCTCCCGGATCGGTGACGCTGACGGTGTCCGCTACCGACGACGGCCTGCCGAAGCGGCGCGGCGAGCCGGTCGGCATGACGGTGATGTGGGCGAAGTACCGTGGTCCCGGCCCCGTCACGTTCGCCGCGCCGCAATCGCGCGTGGCTGGCGGCGGATCCTCGACCTCCGCCAGCTTCAGCGAACCGGGCGAATATGTTCTGCAAGCCGTCGTCGACGATGGATCGGGCGAAGCGGCGGGCAACTTCGGTTACCACTGCTGCTGGACCAACGCGCAGGTGCACCTCACCGTCAAGGGCGAGAGCCGGGCGGGCGCAGCAGGCAGAGCGCCCGGCCTGGTGACGTTCTCGCGAGACGTTGCTCCGATCTTCCAGGCCAAGTGCGACGCGTGCCACCACGCGGGCACGTCGGCGCCCATGTCGCTCGTGTCGTACGAAGACGTGCGGCCATGGGCCCAATCGATTCGCCAGCGCGTCGCCAACCGCGACATGCCGCCCTGGCATCTCGACAAGACCGTCGGCATCCGCCAGTACAAGAACGACCGGTCACTCTCCGACGACGAGATCAGCACGATCGTGCAGTGGGCGGAAAGCGGCGCGCCGCAAGGCAATCCGGCCGACATGCCGAAGCCCCCGACGTTCCGGCCCGACGCTGAATGGTTCATCGGCGAACCGGACCTGAAGGTCACCACCGACAACGACTTCGCGATGTACCCCCGGGGACCGGACTGGTGGATCGATCAGTTCGGCGAGGTGAAGCTGACGGAGGATCGCTGGATCAAGGCGATGGAGATCAAGCCGAGCAACCCGAAGATCGTCCATCACGCTGTGGTTTATGCCATCGAACCGGATGCCCCGGAGGGCACACCCGAGGGCGGCGTCCAGCTCCACGAATACGCGGTCGGAAAGTACGGCGACATTTTCGGCGAGAACACCGGCCGGCTGCTGAAAGCGGGAACGCGGCTGCGCTACGACATGCACTACTTCGCGGTCGGTTCCGAGCAGCACAACAAGACGACGATCGCGTTCAAGTTCTATCCGAAAGGCGTCACGCCGAAATACCGCGTCACCTCGGTGCCGATTCGGAACACGCCCAACGACGAGCTCGAGATCCCGCCCAATACCGTCGTGCGGACAGATGGCTACTTCCGCCTGCCGAGGAACGCGCGCATCGACGCGTTCCAACCGCACATGCACATGCGCGGGCGCGCCATGACGCTCGAAGCGATCAGCCCGGCCAGCAACAGGACCCAGATCCTCAGCTCGGTCGATCATTTCGATTTCAACTGGCACATCAACTACGTGTATGCGGACGAGGCGGCGCCGCTGCTGCCGGCGGGGACGGTGCTGCACATGATCGGCATTCATGACAACACGTCCGCCAATCGGCGGAATCCCGATCCCAACATGTGGGTCGGCTTTGGCGAGCGGAGCGTGGACGACATGCTTCAGGTGTGGATCAACGTCGTCTATCTGGACGATGCGGAGTTCCAGAGCCTGGTGGAGGCGCGGGGCAAGCCAGCGTCAACCAAAGCCGTCGAGCGGCGGTAGGCTGGAGCCGATTCAGAATCCGTTCGGCCCAAAGTGTTACCTATGTGCTCGGTATAAACCGTCACCCATGTGACCGATATATACCTGAAAAGATTGGCTCCTCAGGCTGGATTCGAACCCACCTCCGCCAAGGCTCCGGCGGGCAGGCCAGCAACCCTCCGGTTAACAGCGTAATGCAGGTGGTCGGACTCGCGGGTTCTTCGTGCCGGTAGCTCGGATCAGAACCTGTTGTTTTTGATGGTCGGCAAAGAATTGTTCAGAGATTGTTCAGTCCTGCCAGCAGCGTTTCATCGGCTCCATTCGACGCGAGTACCTCGGCCACGTGATCGTCGTGAATGAAATCGGATTGTCTCGCACCCTTACGCGGTACCTGGCGTACTACCACCAGCCGCGGAGGCGTCTCTCGCTGGCCAAGGGCCCGCCACAGCCCCGGCCGATAGCACCGGCACAGCTCGGCCCAGTCGCAGCCAGCCCGCAGGTCGGGGTCTGGACCATCGGTACGACCGCCGCGCCACGTAGTCACATCTCCCGTGCCTAGGTAGTTGGTTCATTGAATCGGTCGACGCTCGTCTCAGCCCTCGCAACCCGAGCACACCGGTACGGATCCGAACAAGCGGGTCGCCACGGAAGAGCAACCTAGCGGGTTCGACCCGGTCGACCGCTCCGCACACCCCCGACCGTGAATGGATCAATTTAGGGCGCGAACGGAGTTTCTGTCGTGGACACCGTCCGTCATACACTCCCCTGATGCCACACACGCTCGTGCAGCGGGGCTGGGAGGCGCTCACACGAGGCGCCTGGGAAGAGGCCCACGGTGCGTTCGAAGCGGCGCTCCAACAGACACGCAGTCCCGAAGCGCTAGAGGGGCTCGGGGCCTCAAACTGGTGGCTCGACGATGGCGCAGGTGTGTTCGAGGCGCGGGAAGAAGCGTATCGGCTGTATCGCGAGCGAGGAGACCGGGCAGCAGCGGCGCGGATCGCGTTGTTGCTGTACTGGGATTACAGGGCGTTTCGAGGCGATGCCGCGGTCTCGAACGGCTGGCTCCAACGCGCGGAACGGTTGCTGGAAGGTTTGGACCAGACCCGCGAGCATGGCTGGCTGCGCTATCGCAAGGCCCAAGCGGCCCTCTTCGGCGATCACGATCCGGCGGCGGCGCGCGACCACGCGGTGGCATGCCACGCGATCGGTCGCGCCCAAGACTGGGTGGACCTCGAGGTCGGTGCGTTGGCGCTCGAGGGTTTGGCACACGTCACCGAGGGTGATCCGACCGCCGGCCGCCTCTGCCTTGACGAGGCGATGACGGCCATCGTCAGCGGCGAGTTGACCGACCTGGCCATCATCGGGACGGCCAGTTGCCATGTCATCGCCGCGTGCGAGCGCACGCATGACTACGACCGCGCCGCGCAGTGGTGCGAGCGACTCAAGGAATTCTCGGCGCGCTGGCGCATCCGACCGCTGTTTGCTGTCTGCCGAACCTTGTACGCAGGCATCTGTCTCTCACGCGGGGCCTGGCCGGAGGCCGAAGCGGAGTTGACATCTGCGGCCAGCGAACTGGCGGCCTCACATCCAGCAGCAATCCCCGAAGCTCTCGCCCGGCTCGGCGAGCTGCGTCGCCGCCAGGGACGCTTCGAGGAGGCGGCGGCGCTGTTCACCGATGCGGCGTCGCATCCGCTTGCGGTACTGGGGCGTGCCGCGCTGGCGCTTGATCAGGATCAACCGCTAGAAGCGCGGGAACTCGTTGAGCGGTATCTGCGGCGGGTGCCTCCGCGCGACTGCACCGGAAGGATCTCAGCGCTCGACCTGTTCGTGCGCGCGGCCTCGGCGCTGTCGGATCGCGCCGCAGCTGCCGCCACCGTTGAAGAACTCCGAGCTATTGCAACCAAGCTCGCGACTGATCCGATCCGCGCGATGACGGCCAGCAGCTCCGGTGTTCTCGCGCTGGCCGACGCCGACTGGAATGCGGCACGGACGGCATTTGAGGATGCGATTGATCTCTTCACGCGCGCCGGCATGCCGTTCGAGGCGGCACACGCCCGGCTCAATCGCGTACGGGCCCTCGAGGGGGCAGGCCGCCGATCAGATGCGCGTGGCGATGCTCGCGCGGCGGCTCGGATCTTCGAGGCGATCGGCGCGGTGCGCGACGCCGGACGTGCGATCGAGTTGTGCGGCCGACTCGACTCGGATCCCGGCGGACCAGATCCAGCGGCGAACCGCGCGTCCGGCACCAGCCTCGATCGGCTCACGGCGCGCGAGCGCGACGTGCTCAGGCTCGTGAGCGATGGTCTGAGCAATCACGAGATCGCGAAGCGGCTGGGTCTCAGCGAGCACACGGTCCACCGCCACGTCTCGAACATTCTCACGAAACTCGATCTGCCCTCGCGGGCGGCCGCGGCTGCAACGGCGGCGCGGTCTGGCGCGATCTGAGTCTGGCCCGATCGGGCCATCCGCGGACGTCGCGGGTGCATAGCCCGATCCGGCGAAGCATTGCCGATACGCGCCCGCGTATCGTCACGGTAGGAGGCAGGCTCATGACAATCACGCAGACGCAGGGATCGGGTGCTATCCAGGGCACGTTGTGGGGCGCCGCCGCCGAAGACTGGGCGTCGCTGATGGAACCGCAAGGGCGGTCGTTGTTCGACGCGGTGCTCGCGCGCGGCCGCTTCACGCCAGGCGCGCGCGTGCTCGATGTCGGCTGCGGCAGCGGACTCTTTGTGCAGCTCATGGCCGCACGTGGCTGCGACGCGACCGGTTTCGATGCCTCGGAGCCGCTGCTCTTGGTTGCGCGCCGGACGCCAGGCGCGTCGTTTTATCACGGGGACATGGAGGCGCTGCCTTTTCCCGACGAGACCTTCGACGTCGTCACGGGGATGAATTCATTTCAGTATGCCGCGGATCCGCTGCGCGCCATCGGCGAAGCGAGACGTGTGTCAAAACGCGGCGCCCAGATCTTCGTCGCCACATGGGGGGTGCCCGAAGCGTGTGAGGCGGCCTCGTATTTGGCGGCGCTCAAGCCGCTGCTGCCTCCGGCGCCACCAGGCGCGGGCGGTCCATTTGCGCTGTCCAACGAGGGAGCGCTCCGATCACTCGTGGCGTCGGCCGGCCTGACACCGCAGTTGGTTGAAGATGTGGACGTCACGTGGCAGTTCGAGGAACTCGACACCGCCCTCGTCGCGATGCTCGCGGCCGGTCCGTCGATTCTCGCCATCCAGACGTCGGGCCGCGATCGCGTGCGGGCGACGCTCGAACGCGCGATCGCGCCGTTCCGGCTGTCGAACGGACGATACCGGCTCGAGAACCGCTTCCGATACCTCGTCGCGACGCGCGACTGATCGCACTGACCCAGGACTGAGAGGAGCACAGAGATGCAACAGGCATATGACGCAATCATCGTCGGGGCGCGCTGCGCCGGTTCGCCAACGGCGATGCTGCTGGCCCGCAAGGGTTACCGCGTGCTCGTGGTCGACCGCGCGACGTTCCCGAGCGACACCATTTCCACACACGTGATGCACCCGCTCGCCGTCGCCGCGCTCGCAACCTGGGGACTCATCGACCGCCTCACGGCGACCGGCTGCCCGCCGATTCACACGTACGCCTTCGATTTCGGCCCCTTCACGCTCTCGGGGTCGCCGGGCACGACAGACGCGCCAGTCGCGTACTGCGCCAGGCGGACGGTACTCGACAAACTGCTCGTCGACGCAGCGGCTGAGGCCGGCGCGGAGATTCGAGAGGGCTTCACCGTCGAGGAGGTCCTGGTCGAAGACGGAGTCGTCGTTGGCATCAAGGGCCGCTCAAAGGGTGGTGAGCCTGTGACCGAGCGGGCCAATCTGGTGGTCGGAGCCGATGGCCGCTATTCCCTCGTGGCGGAGGCCGTCCGGCCCGAGCAGTACAACGAAAGGCCGCCGCTGCTTGCCGCCTACTACACCTATTGGAGCGACCTTCCAATGGACGGTCGGTTTGAAACCTACATCCGCGCACACCGCGGATTCGCGGCGGCGCCGACGCACGACGGGCTGACACTCACGGTCGGTGGCTGGCCGCATGCGGAATTCGAGGCAAACAAGAAGGACGTCGAGGGCAATTTCCTGAAGATGTTCGACCTCGCGCCCGAGTTCGCGGCACGCATCCGCGGTGCCAGACGCGTGGCGCCGTTTGCCGGCGCGGCCGTACCGAATTTCTTCCGCAAGCCGTACGGTCCTGGTTGGGCGCTCGTCGGTGATGCGGGTTACAACAAGGACCCAATCACGGCCCAGGGCATCACCGATGCCTTTCGCGACGCCGAGCTATGTGCCATCGCATCAGACCAAGCGTTCACGGGGGCTCGTTCATTCGATGACGCCATGGGCAAGTACCAGCGCACTCGTGACCAGCACGCGCTGCCGATGTACGAATTTACGTGCCAGCTGGCAACGCTAGAACCACCGCCGCCCGAGATGCAACAGCTGTTCGGCGCGATCCACGGAAACCAGAAAGCCATGGACGGTTTCGTCCAGACGAACGCGGGGACGATCTCACCGGCGGCGTTCTTCTCGCCGGAGAATATCGGCGCAATCATGGGCGGCGCGCGCGTAACGACCTGATCGCCATGGTTCGAATACTTCGGACGGCTTATTCGTCAAACCTCAACTAAGAAAGGAATTGATCATGATCGTCATCCAGAACGTGTTTCGCCTGAAGTTCGGGAAGGCTCGTGAGGCAGTCGCGCTGTTCAAGGAGGGCATCGCCGTCCAAAAGCGGGTTGGCGCTGGATCGGATTTTTCGACTCGACTGCTCACCGATGTGACTGGCCCCTTCTACACGGTCGTCTTGGAAATCACCGTGCCGAATCTGGCTGCATTCGAAGGAGACGCGCCCCGGCTCATGGGGGACAAAGACTGGCAAGCGAACTATCAGAAGATTGCGCCGCTGGTGGAGTCTGGGTATCGCGAAGTCTTCGCGCTCGTGGACGGGCTCACCTAGCAGGCGCGTGTGGCGCTCATCGACCATGAGGGCCAGCGCCGCCCGGCCACGGCGTGACTCTTCCAGGAGCGGACCGTGAATGTATTCACGTTGGCGGGTACCTGCGTCCAGCTACCTTCGGCCGGACGCACAGAGGGATGTTGCCACCAACCGCAGACGGCCGCTGACTTCGTCCAGATACGGCCGCGCCGCCTCGGCTACCGCCTCGCGGAAGCGAGCCAAGTCGGCGTCAGACAGCGACGCCACCCTTGCCTTCCACGCCACGTCCCTGAAAACCCGAAAGTACTCGTCGGTCGATGCGAGTTCCAGTGTCATCGCAACGCTGTCGACGCGAACGTCCGAGAATCCCGCCTCGCGCAGCAGCAACTCGAGCTGTGAGGGTGACGAGAGTCTGAACGGGCCAAGAGCAGCTGGGTCTGGTGGCTGAAGTGATAGGAATGGAACCGCGACTGGTGTGATCACCGAGAAGAACGGGCTCTGCGACGGGTCGTCCCACGTCACGAGCGCAAAGCGGCCGCCAGGCCTCAGTACCCGGTGGGCCTCGCGGGACGCCCGCGGCAGATCGGGACAGAACATTAACCCGTACGCGTTCGTGACCGCGTCGAACCGCGCGTCATCGAACGTCAGTTGCTCTGCGTCCATCTCGACGAACTCGATGTTGTCGAGGCCGTCGGCATGCGCGCGCGACGACGCCACGGCTAGCATCTCCGGCGAGATGTCAGTGGCGACGACGGAGCCGCCTGGACGAATGGATGCCGCAGCCGCGAGCGCCGGAAACCCTGAGCCGCAACCCACGTCGAGGATGCGGACGCCCGGCTTCCAGTCGGCGGCGTCGCGGAACCAATTGGTGACCGCGCTGAAATTCTGCTCGGTCCAGTCGAACCAGGCGGCCCATCCGTCGGCGACCGCGTTCCAGTGCTTCTTCTGTTGGTCTTTGACCGTCACTAGATCTTGATCAGGGTGTGCAGTTCCAGAATCGAGCGCTTCGGCTTGATGCCGTCCTGCAGATTCGGATGAATATACTTCGCGAAGAACTGCGTCGCATCTTCCTGCGTCTCCCAGATCTCGAACGACCGGCAGCCGTCTGCCGTGTGGGCGGCCCCGTGGGCGATGAAGCCTTTCGCCTTCTTGAGCAGCGGACCCACCGCCGCGAGGACACCCTCGTAACCTTCTTTCGTCTGACCTGGAACTTCGGCAGTAATCAGCACGGCCATAGGACCTCCTTTATCGTTGCGCCAGCATACGCCACGCGACCCGCCGCGACACTCGATAAGTACGCACATTTGCTGTGCAATAATGCACCGGCATGGACTGGGACAACCTCCAGGTGTTCCTCACCATCGCGCGGACTGGCCGGGTGTCGGCCGCTGCCAGGCGGTTGGGGGTGGAGCACACGACCGTCTCGCGCCGGCTCGAGGTGCTTGAGAGGGAGCTTGGCGTTCCGCTCTTCTACCGGACCACGACCGGGTACCTCCTCACGCCGCACGGCAAGAACGTCGTCGCGAGCGCCGAGACGATGGAGCGCACGGCGATTGCGATTGCGGCGCGCGCGCGCGAAGGAAGCGGCGCCATTGCCGGCCGAGTCCGGCTCGCCCTGGCGCCCGAGTTCGCGTCGCACTGGCTCGCGCCCGAGCTCCCGGCCTTCCGGGCGAAGCATCCGCACATCGAATTGCAGATCCTGGTCGGTACGCGGGAACGGAATCTCACCCGCGGCGAGGCCGAGCTGTCGATTCAGTCACCTCGTCCGCGGCAGCAGGGGCTCGTCGCTGTCCGGATCGCGCACACGACGGCGGCGCTCTACGCGTCAAATGCCTTGATCGGGAATGGGCGACTCTGGGTCGATAGCGTGGAAGCGCTGCGAGGCCTTTCGCTCCTCGTTTACACGTCACCGTATCAGATGCTGCAGCAGGCGAAGTGGTTCCAGACGATTCTCTCCTCCGCAACCATCGGGCTCGAGACTAACAGCACTCACACCCTCCTTGCCGCCGCCCATGCGGGTACCGGCATAGCCGTGCTCCCCCGCTTCGTCGCGCGTGCGGACGACGAGCTAATAGCGGTGTCCGACAACGTCGCCGACCACGACGTGTGGCTGATTACGCACCCGGAGTTCCGCCGCGATCCGAAGGTGCGAGCGACTGCTGATTTTCTCAAGCGGATTGCGGCGGGACCGAGCGGGCTCTGTTGAGCGACGCGATGCCATCCTGACTTTAGCCACCAGCATCGGAAACACTTGCAGAAGAAGTACCCTCCGGTTCGAGACCGGATGCTCATCTGGCGTGCGTCCGCGGTCTCGCGAAATTGTTCAGTGTTCTCGAGAGTTTTCGAGACTGGGCGTTGGCAACAAGAGGCCGCGCGGGCAATCGGCGATGAGAATTGTTCAGAATGTCGATTCGGCGCTAACAACTCTAAATTGTTTGTGCTTCCTGGCTAGGAGGTTACACCGTATTCCGGACACATGGGTGACACTTTGCCCCTTCGAAGGGAGGGGGCATGCCTTGGAAGGAGTGTCACATCATGGACGAGCGGCTTCGGTTCGTCGCCCGCCTGCTCGAGGGCGAGAAGATGGCGCCCCTGTGCGCCGAGTTCGGCATCTCCCGCAAGACGGGGTACAAGATCTTCGACCGCTATCAGGACTGCGGCGTCGTGGCGTTCACCGACCGGAGCCGACGGCCCTATCGCCAGGCGAATCGCCTGCCGGCGGCGATTGAGGCGACGATCGTCCGGCTGAAGCGCGAATATCCCGGCTGGGGCGCCCCCAAGATTCGCGAGAAGCTACGCCCGCAGATCGCGCCCGTGCAGCTGCCGGCGATCAGCACCGTCCACGCCGTGCTCGATCGCCACCACCTGGTGAAGCGGCGACGCCGGCGACGCGGGGACGTGCCCGCGGCCACCACGCTCACGCGGCCGACCGAACCGAACGGGTTGTGGTGCGCGGACTACAAGGGTGAATTCATGCTCGGCAATCGGCGCTATTGCTATCCGCTGACGATCACCGACTTCGCCAGCCGCTATCTGCTGACCTGCGAAGCGCTGTTGACGACGCAGGAGCGCTTCGCCTTCACCGCCTTCGACCGCACCTTCCGGGACTTTGGGCTGCCCGCGGCGATTCGCACCGATAACGGCGTGCCGTTCGCGTCGCCGACCGCGCTCTATCGACTCAGCAAGCTGGCGGTGTGGTGGTTGCGTCTCGGCATCCGGATCGAGCGCATCGCTCCGGGGCACCCGCAACAAAACGGCCGACACGAGCGCATGCACCGCACGCTCAAGGCCGACGCCACCAAGCCCGCGGCACCCAATGTCCTGCAACAGCAAGCCCGGTTCGACACGTTCGTGGCCCGCTACAACCAGGACCGACCCCATCAAGCCCTCGGCATGCAGGTGCCGGCCGACGTCTACGCCCGGTCACCGCGCGTCTACCGCGGCCTCGAGGACCTCAGCTATCCGTTCGCCGACGCGACGTTCACCGTGACGCACTGCGGCCGGATCTGCTTCCACGGCCGCAAGATCAATCTCAGTCATGTATTCGCGGGCCAAAACGTGGGCGTCACCCAGGTGGGCGACCACGTCTGGCTCGTGACCTTCATGCAGTACGATCTGGGCTACTTTGACGACGAGGTGGGCCGCGTCGAGCCGATTGCGAATCCCTTCGGCCCGAAAGTGTTACCTATGTGCTCGGAATAAACCGTCACCCATGTGACCGGTATATACCGTTGTGTTTATGGCTCCTCAGGCTGGATTCGAACCAGCAACCCTCCGGTTAACAGATATGCAGGTTGTCTATCTTGTTGGTTCTTCGTAGGTTTACCTCATTCATCGTGGCTGGTTTTCCCTGGTGTTCGGGAGCAAATTGTTCGCTGATTGTTCACTGTCCCCTGGGGTGAACACCCGGGCTCAACGGCAACAGTTAGCGGCTCGAAGCCCGAATTCGGATGGAATTCCGAAAGCACAGAAGCATGCGCAAGGCGAACGCGTTGACGCGAGAGTCAATACCACCGGGCGGATTTCACGGCCTTGAAGCCAGTCGGCCGAGCAATGAGACACTACGCCAGTCATTTTGAAACGCCTGAGCGACTGACTGGAGATACACTCGTCGCGCACGGAGGAAGAGACACATGAACCACCGACACCTCTCTCTCGTCATCGCGCTCGCCGCCCTCGTGCTCGTGGCGCCGGGACAACTCGCCCCCTCGTCATTCGCTGCGCAATCCGCGGCCGACGGGCGGACGGCGACGCAGCGGCGAACTCCGGATGGACGCCCCGACTTTCAGGGCGTCTGGGTCAATAACATCGCCACGCCGCTCGAAAGGCCGGAGGCGCTCGCGGGACGCGCGACGCTGACTGACCAAGAACTGTCGGCCATGAAGAAGAAGGCGCATGAACTCTTCAGCGGGCAGGGGGACGCCGCGTTTGGCGATTCCGTCTTCAACGCCGTGTGGGCGAATATCACGGGGGTCCGGTCCGGGTTCACGAGCATAGACGGTGAGACGGGTGATTACAGCTCGGTCTGGACGGTCGAGAGAGACTGGGAGAATCGGACTGCCTTGATCACCGACCCGCCCGACGGGCGCATGCCGCCGATGACCCCCGAGGGGACGCAAAGACGCGATGCCGGTCTGGCGGCAATGGCACGGGTGCCGGCGGAGCCCGCCGATCGGGCACTGCAGGAACGCTGCATCACCTACGGGTCGCCGAGCCTGGTGGCCGGATACCAGAGCGCGTACGAGATCGTACAAACGCCCGATACGGTGGCGCTTACGCTGGAAATGATTCACGACACTCGTGTGATCCCTCTGAATCGACGTCCCCACGTCGCGGCTGTCGTCCGTCAGTGGCTTGGCGATTCGCGTGGACACTGGGAGGGCGATACCCTCGTCGTCGAAACGGCCAACTACAAACCCCGCAGCTTCATGAGCAGGTCCAGCGAGGAGCTGCATGTCGTAGAGCGCTTCTCGCAGGCCGGCCCTGATACCCTGAAGTACGAGATCACCATCAACGACCCGGGCACGTGGACCAGACCGTGGAGTCTGATGATTCCGTTGAAACGCGCGGATCATCCGATGTACCAGTACGGCTGCCACGAGGGCAACTACGGCATGGCCGGCATCCTGGCGGGAGCGCGTGCCGAAGAGCGCGCCGCCTTACTTCGCTAGTGCCACGGGCGCGCGACTGGTGGGACGCGCCGCGGATCCATGGCGAGCTCTTGAAGCTGGGCATCGACGTCTGCGAAACCACGGTCGATGGCGGTCCTGCAGAGACGCAACAAACGGAGAACCGTGATGGGAAAGAGCATGATCCTTGTGGCGATCCTGATAGGGCTGGGTGCATCGGTGTCCGCGCAGTGGCAGAACGTGCCGCGCGCCGTGCTGCCTCGCCTTCCTGATGGCCGGCCGAATCTGACGGCGCTTGCGCCGCGGCGGGCCGACGGCAAACCCGATCTGTCCGGCGTCTGGAATCCGGCGGCGGGCTTTATACGGGATCTCGGGCGGGATCTGAAAGAACCCGTGCCCTTCCAGCCGTGGGCGAAGGCCGAGTACAGACGTCCGCGCGTCGGGCGCGAAGTGGCGCGAGGAGCCGGACGCCAACTGCCTGCCCCAAGGCGTGCCGAAAATCCTGTGGGCGCCGGCACCGTGGCGCATCGTGCAGACCGACGGGATCGTCTTCTTCATCCACGAGGCGTTCAACCTCTGGTGGCAGGCGTTCACGGACGGCCGGCAGTACAACGGCAGCCCCGACAACGCGCCGACGTGGCACGGTTACTCGACGGCGACGTGGAACGGCGACACGCTCGTCGTCGATAGCCGCGGCTTTAACGGCCGGGTGTGGCTCGACCAGCTCGGCAAGCCGTCCACCGAGAAGCTGCACGTGACGACGAGGCTCACGCGGAAGGATTTCGGGCACATGGAGATCGCCGTGACGATCGACGATCCTGGGGCGTACACGGGACCGTGGGGCAACACGGTGACGGCGACGCTGCTGCCTGAGGCCGACCTGATGGAATTCATCTGTCTCGAAAACGAGAAAGACACCAGACGCAACTAGCAGGCCATCGTCCGCCGCCCGTTGCCATCCGGGCCACTTGCGCACCTCCACTGCTGTGCGCGCAACGCGTGCCTGACGCTCAGTCCACCCGCCGCCCGTCTCTCGCGAGTGGCGGCATCAACGGCAGGCGCGTGGCCGGCAAATGCTGATCGCCGGCATTCATCATCGTCCCCACCGTCCAATAGTCGCCAGCCAGTTCCATCATCTCGACCGTCCGCTGCTTGCCGTAGGCGCCGATCATCTTCGCGAACAGGTCGCTCGTCACTTTGTGCTCGCGTAGCAGCGCGCGGAAGAATCGAATCAGCGTCGCGTCCTTCTCGGCCAGCCCGTCCACGGGACGGTCGTACTTGACGATGTCGATGACCGACTGCTCGAGGCCGGCTCGGAGCCCCGCGGGCTCGTGCGCGGACCATTCATACTGCTGATCGATCTCTCGCGCGGTGATCAGGACGACGAGCTGGTAAGTGCGAACGCCGGCCGGAAAATTCTGGCCCGATGGCACGCCGAGCGCGCGGCCGAGCAGGCCGCGTCCCTCCGACGTTCGCGGACTGTACGAGCCAGCGGCGCCGGGACCGGGTCCCGGATTCGGGGGATTCGTCCTCGCAGCGAGCGCCTTCTGCCCTTCCGCGTCGAGATCGGCGGGTGTCACGGGCGCGAAGCGGGACAGCGTGACTGAATTGATGTCCGGCGGGAGCACCGGCGCCTGCGGGCCCTGAGCGAAGCCGAAGGACGCGTGAACGCCGACCGCTACGACCGCCGCGCCCGTGAGAATCAGAAGCTGCTTCTGCATGTGCATCCCCTTTCGGCGTCCATTCTACAGATCGGCGCGCTCCAGCACGGTCGGATACGCGCGCCGCCTCGTTGTCGACGGTCGCTACGCCGGCGGCCCCGTATCGTTCCATCTCTCAGCCGAGCCAGTTTACTCACGCCGGGTCGGTACGGCGGGAACGTTTGAACCAGGGCGGCATACGACGATTGACGACGGCGCGTGAACGGTCAAGCCGCTACGGGTCCGGCAGCGAGTACAGCAACGCCATCGTCGCCCAGCTGGAGGCACCGGCTGACGCGAACTGATGCCACCCGAGCGGAAACCCGCCCTCGAACGTGTGCGGTTGCACCGGCACCGCTCGTGCTGGCATGAACGAGGAGCCGTCGGCAAGCTGGCTGCGGAGGGGCCACAGGGCGTACAGCGCCTCTCCCGTGGCATACGCCTCGCTGGTGGATTGGTGCTGGCTGCGCGTCCGGCCACAACACAATTCGCCCTCAGAGTGCGCTGAGTAAAGGGGTTGGCAAGCCAGACACCCACGCGTATGGTGTTGGTGTGGCAAGAGACGATGAGGCGCTGGTTACCATCGCGACGTTCTCGTCCAGCTTCGAAGCATCGTTGGCGAGAGGCGCACTCGAAAAGAATCGGCATCGCAGCGTTCGTCCCGGACGAAACGTCAGGCACGTTCTCCTGGTATTCCCGCCAGCCTGGCGGTTCCGCGCTCAGAGTATTTGAGTCTGACCGCGACAGCGCCATCGCTGAACTGCGACGGTTACAGATGGACATCGCCAAGGAGCGATTTTCCACCTTTACAAACATTAACAGTCGGTGCAGCAGTAGGCCCGCGTAGGCGGAATGTCGTCACTTTCGCATGTGGAGGTCGCCGGCCTTCTTCATGACGTCGTAGGTCGCCGGATCCTGATTGTTTTCCTGACAAACGTATTCGCGCACGCGCGTGCCCGGGCGGAGCATGAACTGCGTGTGCAGTTCGTCGGGCCGCGTCAGCACCTTCGGATCGTTCCAGACGACATCCCACTTGATCGTGTTGCCGTCGACGCGCGTGAAGCGCTCGATCGTGTGGAGCGCGTCGCTGTGCATGCGCCCACCCCCACCGCCGGCATGCAGCTGCTCGTTGAAATCCCTCGTTTCGACGACGAGCGTGTCCCCGTCCCAACGACCAACGGACGTGCCGAGGAACGTCGGTTCCGTGTCGTCTGGAAACGGCACGCCGATCGGGATATTGCGATTCAGTCCCATGTACTCCATCAGGATCACAAGCTTCTTCGTCGTCTGCACGAACTCGACCGGAAACAACCCGACATTGAGCAACATGAAGTTGGGGAGGCACCTCGCGGTTGCACTGTCGACGTTTCGCGTCTTGTAGTCGTCGAGTACCAGTTTCGCCGCCCATGGCTGGTATGGCGGGCCGCTCTGACGTCCGCGGCCTTGCCCGCCGACGGGAAGCGATGCGGGTTCGGGAACGCCGATGCCCTGATTGGCTTCTTCCCACGTTCCGGTACGCGCGCGCGCGTCGGCCTGATAGACGCCGCTCAGATCGGGATGTCCGTCGGCGAGCCGCGGAACAGGCGGAGCCGTCCTCTGCTGCGCAACCGGCAGCGCGGCAAAGACGAGCGCAGCGCAACTGGAGAGGAACAGCGATCTCATCATGTCTCCCTTCATTACGGCTGCGTTCCCGGAGGCGGCGCGGCTCCGCCATCGCCGGTGCCGGCCGGCGGACCGAAGTACAGTTTCATGCCGCCGGCAAACGTGACCTGACGCGAATGCGCCCAGTTCGATCCATCGCGGGCGCGCCAGCCGAAGATCGTCACCGTATCTCCCGCCTTCATCGTCACGTTGCGTTTCCATCCAGTGCGATAGAGCACGCCCGGCGGGTAGCCTTCGAACTTCCAGTTCGCGATCTGTCCGCGTCCGTCCTTGACGTCGAGAAACACGTAGCTGTGCGGGTTCGTCCAGTCGATGCGTGTGACCACACCCGTGATCGTGACTGGCTGCTGGTCGTCGTACTCCGCGCCGAACGAGTGATGTGCCGCGGACGCCGCGACCGCGCAAAGCGCCAGGATGACGGCACTCAAGAGATACTTCATCGCTCCGCCTGGTGAGAAATAGACGTGGGTATCTGACATATCACGTCACCTTGGGTTGCGGATTGTACCAGACGCTCCCGTAATGTTCCATGACTCAACCGAGCCGAATGTCCTACTTCGTCGACTGCTTCGATGCGTCGCCGATATAGTGCTGTGCGTCCTTGTCCTGACAGACAAACTCGATCAGCTGCGTGTCCGGGCTGAAACGATAGAACACCTTCGCGGTGAACGGCTGCGTTCTTGGGGTACGATGCAGATCCCGGATGTCAGCCCCAGCCCTCGAGTTCGAATTCCGCATGCGCGTGCAGATCGGCGCGCCGCTCGACCAGGGCACTTGGGATAGTCAACGCCGGCGCTTCCTGCCTATCGTCGGCGGGACGTTTGAAGGCCCACGATTCTCGGGCGCCATTCTGCCGGGCGGCGCTGACTGGCAGTCGGTGCGCGTGGCCGACGGTGTCGCCCGGATCGACGCGCGCTACACGCTGCGGCACGACGACGGCACGCTGGTTACGGTGGTGGATCGCGGCGTGCGGCGAGGGCCGCCCGAGGTCATGGCGCGGCTCGCGGCTGGTGAGGTCGTCGAGCCGTCGTTGTACTACTTCCGCACGACGCCCCGATTCGAGGTTCAGGACGGCCCGCACCGGTGGCTCGCCGACCATGTGTTTGTCGGCCAGGGGCAGCGCCGGCCCGACGTGGTCGAACTCGAGATCTTCCGCGTACTCTGACGTGCCGAACTAGACCGCATCGACCTCTTGTGGAGTTGGTACCGCGGCCACGCGTGCGCCGGGCGCGATGGTCGCAGGCGCCCGGTTGAGCGTCTCGATGGCAAATCCCGCCGCGGCCTTGTAATCGGCCATGAATGCGCTGCGCTCGTCGGGCGGAATCACATTGTCGATGTTGTCGAATCGGCCGCCGCAGCGCTCGTCGACCAGATTCAGCAGACCGAAGGGCCCCGCCCCACGGTTGCGCAGGACCAGACGGGAGATCGGACCGCACAAGCGCGCGTCGTAGGCAGCAAACGCCGCCGGCGTCGCACCGTGGTCGCACATCAGGGCGCCCAGCACCCGCGCGTCGACGATGGCCTGGCTGGCGCCGTTGGAACCCGTTGGGTACATGGCGTGCGCCGCGTCGCCGAGCAGCGCCACAGGGCCGTCGACCCACGTCGGCACCGGATCGCGGTCAATCATCGGATTCTCGAAGGCAAACTCGCCGCCGCGGATGAGCGCCGGCACGTCCAGCCAGTCCCAGGTCCAGTCGGCGAAGTGGTGCAGGAAGGTCTCGATGGGCACCGGGCGGAACCAGCCGCCAAGCTGCGCCTCGTCGGCGTGATCCCAGGTCACCTCGGCGATCCAGTTGATCAGGGCGAGCCCCGTCTCCGGATCCGGGTGGGAGATCGGATAAAAGACGATGCGATGCTTGTGCGTGCCCAGCCCCACGAACGATGCGCCTGTGCGGATCGGTTTCGCCCAGGTCACGCCGCGCCACATGATGCTGCCGCCCCAGTGGATCGGCGGCTGGTCTGGATGCATCTGCGCGCGCACGGCCGAGTGGATGCCGTCGGCGCCGATGAGCAGTGCGGCCGGAAGATCCGCGCGGCGGCCATCTGCATACGCAACCTGGACGGACACCCCTCCGTCCGACAGCCGCCGGTAACCCGCGACGCGCGCGCCAAGCCGCACCGCATCGCCGCCCATCCGCTCCGCGACCTTGCGGTACAGCAGCATCTGCAGCTGGCCGCGGTGGACGGCGTACTGCGGCCAGCGATAGCCGGCGAGCCGCCCGCGCGTCTCCGAGTAGATGTCGTTGCCGTTCAAGCCGACCAGCGCCCACTCTGTCGCGGGCAGGCCGACCTCGTCGAGCTCCGCTTCCGTGATGCCGAGGTCATAGAGCTCGCGCACGGCGTTGGGCTGCAGGTTGATGCCAACCCCCAGCGGCTTCATCTCCCGCACGGACTCGAACACCATGCACGGTACGCCGATCTGGTGAAGCGTGAGGGCCGTCGCCAGCCCGCCGATCCCGCCCCCGGCAATGAGGACCTGAGGTTCAGCCATAACTCGAGTGCACATTATGCACGGAGACGGCGGCTACCTGGCGGGTCGCCTGCCCTGAAAGCCAAAGGCTATCCCCACCAGTTCGTGTTTTCAGAAGCGTCCGGGCACGTCGAACGCAGCGTCGAGATGCAGACGATGCCGGAAGCGTTCGAGTGGGTGTGGAAGGGCTACAAGCCAAGGAAGGACTGACCGTTCACGGACGCTGGCTCGCCGGTGGCGTAATGCCGTTCAGCCGGAGATAGACGACCATCTGTCCATAGATGTCCCAGGTGTGCCCCATGACGAACGACACCACGCGCGCTCTCGTCGACTGGCCCCGGAACGGATCGAACCTCGTCTCGGCCGCCGCCTGCAGCATCGTCTGGTCGGTCTGCTCCCTGATCACGGCAGTGCCGTAGTCGAAAGAATCTTCGAGCGCCTTGAGAATCACGGCGCGTGACGTGGCTTTCATGTCGATGACCGGCGCTGTCTCCTTCGACGCCAGACGTTTCATCTGATTCACGTTCGCTTCGGCAATGTGCAGGATCTGCTCGCCGTAGTTGCGTTGCGGCGGCGTCGGCTTGTAGCCAAGCCTGTCCTCTGGCATGGCCGCGGCGATCTTCATCAGCGTGTCCTTCTGGCTGGTCCAGTCCGCCAGCAGGTTCATCTGAATCGATGCGGCCTGCGCCGCAAGGCCGGGCGTCACCAGGAGCGGCATCGCCAAGGCCAGCACGAGTCGCGAGAACAGGCGCGCGTGTTTCATAGGCCGGTATTGTAGTCGGTCATTTCGGTGGACGCTGCTTCCAGCGTGTGTAATCGGATTTCAGCAGGTTGCGGGCGTCGGTTGGCGCAATATGGTGTCGAACGCCGTTCGCATCCTCCAGACACTCGTCCTCGATGATGCGCGCTCCAGGCTGTTTGACGCGATAGAGCACGGTCCGCAGCGTCCAGGGTCTCGTGTACACGATCGGGTCTTCGATCCGTGCCTCGTACTCGAGCGTGTCGGCTCCGGTCAGACGATAGCGCTCGACGATGTGAACGTCGGTGCTGTGGAAGTTGCCCCGCCTGATCGGCGGTTGTCCGCGATTTGTAGTTCTCCTGTCGCCGGGCGAGCGCCTCCGGCTTGTACGGAATCTTCCCGTTCGGCGGATCGACAACGATGCTCTTCGCCGCGGCGATGCCCTTTTCGGCAGGGTGTCCTTCGATGTTCACGTACGCTGTATCGCGCACCTGCCAGATGCCGCGGAAGTCCGGCGTCTTGCCGTCCCACAAGCGAGCGGGCGAAAAAGCACTCGCCAGGACCGCGGCCGCCATGACGGCCGTCAAGAGCCTCACCGCGACCTCTGCTTCCTGCCGCCGTCTTCTTCGGTGTAGTGCTGCAGGCTCCGCTCGCCTTCGAGACAGCTGTACTCGAGAATCTGCTGCTCCGCCGGCACACGCTTCAGGGTGAAACGCATCTGCACCGGTCTGACGAAGACGGTTGGATCGGTGATCGTGGCTTCGTACTGAATCGTGTCGTGATCGACGAGGGTGAACCGCTCGACGACGTGTTCGTTCTCGTCGACGAAGTTCGCCTGCATGTCGAGCCACGTCCGACCGTTGAAGTTGCTCACGTCCACGACCAGCGTGTCGCCGTCCCAGCGCCCGCGCGAGTCGCCGTCCCACGCCCAGTAGTTGCGCGGGTGCCGGCTGTTGTCCGTAGGAATGATGCGCACGTCGTGCATGGCTTCGTGCAGCAGCGCCACAGACTTCTCGTCCTGGATGATCTGTACGGGATAGAGCCCGCCGGGCTGATCGAGCGCGCGCGGGACTCCCGGAAGATGGCAACGCGCTTCGGGATCTTCGTAGCCGCGTTTGAGGCGGTCGGCCCGCTCCGCCGCCGCCTCGGGCGTGTACGGATACTCGGGCGCCGCCGGCCCACGGCCGCCGCCACGGCCTCCGCGCCCGACGCCGGCCGCGAAATTCGTGCCGTCGAGCGATCCGACGAACAGTCCCTGAAAGCCTCCGGCACTTTTCATCCACAGGCCCTGCAGATCGGGGCGCCCGTCAGGCAATCGCGGCAGCGCAGCCTGCGCCCGAAGCTGGAAGGACCCGCGCGGTGACAGCAGCGCGCAGAGCGCGGCCGTCAGAAACAGGCCGGAGAGGCGCAGTCCGCGGCCGCTCATGGCGTCCCTGACGGTGTGCCGGACGAGCCAGCGAATATCTTGCGGCCGTCCGCGAGCGTCACGGTCGCAGCGTTGGCGGTGTTCGATCCGTCCTTGGCCCGATAGGCGTCGACGGTGACCTCGTCGCCGAACTTCAGCGACCGCTTGCTCCAGCCGAGCCGCATCAGCCCGTTCGGGTTCGACGTTTCGATCATCCACTCGGTCGTCTTGCCGTCAGCACCCGGGACGGCGAGGGTGATCCAGCCGTGCGGGTTGATCATTTCCCACTTCACAACGGTTCCCTTGAGCGTCACCGGCTTCTGCGCGTCGAATTCCGCCGCGAATGAGTGATGCGCGGACGCATGAGCTCCGCCGAGGAGCGCTGCAGTGACCGCGATCAGGAACGCATGAACAGTGGTCCTCACAGATTCTCCATAGTATTCTCCGTTCAGCCGTTGCACGTCATCGCCGTTAGCTGATGAGACTCGGGAAGATCCGCAGGATATTGTTTCGATCGATGTCGCGAAGTTCACTCGCCCCGAGCCCGGACTGCCGGAGCGCTGCGGCCGTCGGGCCTGCGCTCCCGAAAGGATAGTCCGTTCCAAACAGAATCTGCGACGATCCAACCAGAGTCTTGAGTGCCTGCATCTGAATGGGACTCGTGGAGATCGCGGTGTCGTAGTAGAACCGTCGCAGATGATAGAGCCGTGAGTTGAGGGTCGGAGTCGCGGCGAGCCTCTGAGCGCTCGCCTCCGCGCCGAGGACCCGTCCGGCAAGCGCCGTAATCGTGCCGCCGCCATGCGACAGCGCATAAGTGACGTTCGGCGTCCGATCGGCCGTTCCGCTGGTTAACAGGCTGACGATCGCCCGGCTCACGTCCGTGTTGTACTCGACGGTAATCTCGGGTACGCCTGGAACGAACGAACCGCCGCAGCAACCAGGCGCGGCGCCATGAGTGTACACGAACGCCTTTCGCCGGTTGAGTTCGTCGAGGACCGGCGTGAAGGAGCTGTCGCCGATCCACTTGTCCTTCCAGTTGCTCAAGAGTCCGACGCCGACGGCTTTCAGCGAATCGAACGCATATTCGATTTCGCGCAGGCTGGCGTCCACATCAGGCAGCGGCAGGACGGCTAGGAGCCCGAACCTCCGGGGGTGATCAGCGACGAGACGGGCGCCGTACTCGTTTTCCTCTCGCGCGAGGCGTTTCGTCTCCTGACGATCGCCGAACCAGATTCCCGGTGTGGTGATCGAGAGCAGGGACAACGCGACACTTCCCCGGTCCATGTCTTCGATTGCCCTGGCAGGGGTGTAGGACTGCCACACCTGAAAACCCTGCGTCTGCTTCTCGCGCATCATCGCGATGAACGCCGGCGACGCGAAATGATGGTGCACGTCGATGCGATCGCCGCTGATCGGCGCCTGCGCCTCAGCCGAACGCACGAGTGCATCTGCGGTGAGCGTCGTCAGCCCCGCGAGGAATGCCCGACGCGAGATCACTGCGCCCTCGCGAGCCGCGGGATGAGCCGCTCTGCGTTCGTCCGATCAACCGCGCGCTGCAAATCGGACCGCAGCCGCAGCTTCGCCATTTCGTTGTGTGTCGACTCGATCGGCTCGAGCGGGTAGTCCGTGCCGAAGAGGATGTGCGTCGAGGGCGCGAAGCTTCGCAGTGCGGCCATCGGGTACGGATACGTCGCATGCGCGACCTCGTAGTAGAGCTTCTGCAACTCGAAGATCGCGCCCTTCGGCACCGTCGTTTCGGTTCCCGCGGGCATCCGATCTTTGATGCGGCCGGCCAGCGTCGGAATCGCGGCACCGGAATGATTGACGATGATTCTCAGATCCGGGAAGGACGACAGCACGCCGTTCACGAGCAGGCTGACGACTGCGCGAGTCGTGTCGAAGTCGAACTCCACCATCTGCGCGCCGACGCCGGGCACGACGTTGCCGCAGCAGCTCGGGAACGTCGGATGAACAAAGACGATGGCTTTGCGCCGGTTCAGTTCGCGCCAGATCGGCGCGAAGACCGGGTCGCCGGGATATTTGTCGCGAACGCTGCTGAAGATGCCGATGCCATCCGCGTGCAGCGTGTCGAAGGCGTACTCGATTTCGCGCAACGTGCCATCAATGTCCGGCATCGGTATGGCAGCGAACAGTCCAAAGCGCCCCGGATGGTCGACGATCATCTTCGCGATAAAGTCGTTCACACCGCGAGCGACCGTCCGTGATTTCTCCGTGCCGTCATAGAACGGCTCGGCCGGCACGGTCGCTGAAATGATCGACGTCGCAATCCCGAATTTGTCCATTTGCTCGATGGATTTCTCGGGAGACCAGTCTGAACCGGGCCCGCGGCCGGCACCACCCTGGACCGCGGTTCTGCAGTGGTGATGTACGTCGATGCGGCCTTGCCGCCGGTCCTGGCCCGCGGCGTTGACGGCCGGAAGAAGCGCGCCTGCGCCCGCTGTCAGCGCCGTCTTCACGAACTCGCGCCGCGAGTGATCCCTGTGGAACCGGCTCATGCGTTAACCCGACGACTCCTCTCCCCTGGCGCTACTTCTTACGTCGCTCGAGAAGCGACGGCCGCGTCAGTGGCCAACCGCTGCCGGAAACTGCTTGCGCTCCAGCGTCCACTGCGCGTCCCGGCAGAGCCCACAGTTCTCCCCCACGAACCGCTCGGCGGCCTTCTTGTCGCCGCGAAGCTGCCAGTCGAGCCAGCTCACAGCGACCGACGCCGCCGCCCCGCCGTTCGGCTCGAAATACGTGCCGCCGTGGCCGACGGGCAGATTCGCCACCGCGACCGGCACGTGGGAGATCCGGGCGAAATCGTCCATGCCGTTTTCGTACGCGATGTCTTTCGGTCCGCCGAGGATGTAGATCGTCGGCGTGTGCAGCGTCGCCAGCACGTCCTTACGGACGTCCATGCCTGGAATCGCGCTCGAGCCGCTGTTGAATACGCCCGTGTTCTGCAGCACCATCGTCTTCACGCGCGGGTCTTTCGCGACCTGGAGCGCCTGGAGGCCGCCGCAGCTCCAGCCGGACAGCGCGATAAGCGCGGGATCGATGCGTCCGAAGAACGGGCTGCCGGATCGCACGTTCTCGGCGAGCGCCCAGTCGATCGCGTCCGTGAGGTCGGATGCTTTCGTGCGCGGCGGCTGGATCTGCACCGGCTGGCCCGGCTGAGCCGCCGGACGCGGCTCGCGTGGCGGGGCGCCCGGACCGCTCAGGATGCGGCCGCTGGCGATCACCAGATAACCGTGCGAGGCGATCTCGAGCAGGTGCAGCCTGGTGCTCGCGCCGTCATCGGAGCATCCGCCGTTGGCCCAGGCGACCACGCCCAGCTTCATTGAACCGGGCGCCGTGAGATCCTCCGGGCGGTAGACGACGTGTGCCGGCAGCGACGCGACTTCCTCTTTCATCGCGGGGAAACGTCCGGTCCCCGGAGTGTCGGGCTGATTATTGTTGGCGCCGGGCGGCTGCGCGGCCGCTGCGTTGACAACGACCACGAGCGCGGCGAAGAGCGGACAAGACACGGCACGGCGGCTATGATGAGTCGTCATGCGCGGCAGTATCGCACCGAAACACACGCGATGAGAATCAATCTTTGGTCTATGTTGGCCTGCGCAGCGGTGCTGACGATTACAGCCGGCGCGAGCGCTGTCGGCCCGGTCGCCGCTGACGCGCCTGTGCCTGCTAAGAACTCCGTTCTTCTTGCGAACATTGATCCCGCCCTCAACGGATGCGGCTCACCCGTGTGGACCGACTCCTGTGGGTCCGTCGCGAGTGCCTCCATCACGTAATCATCGTGAATGAACCGGACTGTCCCGCGTCTTGAGTCGATATCTGGCGTACTACCACGATTCTCGAACGCATCTCTCGCTGACCAAGGACTCGCCAGAGCCTCGGCCGATCGCGCCACCAACGATCGGCCCGGTCGTCGCCATTCCACAGGTGGGCGGCCTCCACCATCGCGACGACCGTCGGGCGGCGTAGCCACACTCCCCTGTCACCCGCCAGGCCGTCGGTCTCGGAACGGTCGGCGTCCGTCACACTCTGTACGACCGAGCATTCCGGTGCGTATTCGCACGCTCCCCACACCGACGAGAGAGCTACCTGGTGCCCCTTTTGAGCCGACTCACCACACAACACGACCGCAGATGGATCAAGTTCCGGCGAATCGAGTTTTCGCCAGGAACAGGCGGCAATGGCCGCGCCGCGGCCGAGAACCCGCATGCGAGCCGAGAACCCGCATGCGAGCGTAGAATACCGTGCATGCGCACCAGACTTGCCGCCGCCGCGTCTTTCGCCGTGCTCGCCGTCGTCACGATCGCGCAGCAGTTTCCGCTGAGACAGAACGTCGAGGTGCTCACGGACGCGCCGATGCGCCCGGTCAAGGTGAAGGACGGCCTCTACATCATTCGCGGGCCAGCCATGCCCTGCATGACGGGCTGCCGTCCCGGCGACAAGGGCGACGGCCTTATCCACGAGTCGGGCGACGTCGCCGTCCGCGTCACCCCCGACGGCCTCATCGTCGTCGACGACAAGTTCGCCAGCCAGGCCGCCGACGTCTTCGCGCAGGTGAAGAAGGTCAGCCCGCTGCCTGTGAAGTACGTCCTCAACACGCACCACCACGCCGACCACGCGAGCGGCAACCAGTACGCGCGCGACACGTTCGGCGTGAACATCATCGCGCAGAGGAACATCCGCGCGAACTTCCTCAGGATCAAGCAGCCAGGCGAGCCGAACATCACGTTCGCAAACGAGGCCGCGGTCTACCTCGGCGGCGTCGAGGTCAAGCTCCACTGGTTTGGCCGGGCCCACACCAACGGCGACACCGTCATCGAGTTTCCGGACCTGAAGACGATCCACACGGGCGACATCATCATCGACGCGATTCCCGTCATCGATTACCCCGGCGGCGGCAGCGCGATCGAGTTCCTCACGACGATTGACCGGATGCTGACCCTCGATTTCGACACGGCCATCCTCGGCCACGGGCGGACGATGACGAAGCAGGAAGTGCGCGACTACCGGATGCGGTTCGCGGAGATGAACCGCCGGATGAAGGCCCTCATTGACCGTGGCGTGACGAAGGACCGGCTCAAGACGTGGGACCAGGCGCGCGCCGCGCTGAAGCTCGAGGAGCTGGGCTGGGAGAACACCGTCAGCTGGACGACCTTCTTCGCCGGCTTTCCCTCCTATTACGACGAGATCGCTGCCTCGAAATGACGCGGATCGTCTCGGGGAGTCGAACGATGGTGCGACCACGACAGGCACCGTCGGTCGGAGGGGGAAGGGGTTGAGCGGTGTCCGAGAAGGCGTGTTATGCAAACGCAAGACGGCCCTAGTACTTCCCGTCGTCTGATGGTCGCCGCCGTGGTGGCGCGCCACGGCTGCTGCGCCTCTCGGTACTTCTCTAGCGCCCGAGCATGTCGTCGGCGTTGCTGAGACGGTGCATCTTCACGTAGGTCTGGCTCCGAATCCCCTGACGGTTCACGTTCGCCGGGAACGCGTTCTGTTCCACCTGTGCATGGCGAATTGCTCATTTCCTGAGCATTTTGGAATTCGCCATGGACACGTTTCCGGTGCCTGCCGCCTCATAAAATGCGGCGCGGCACACTGAGATCCGAATCAAGCATCCACACACCTTCAGACGGACATTTCAGCAGGCACAGGCTGTCCGTGGCAGACACCGCCCTGGCCCTTGACATTCCGCCAGGAACGGTCAAATCGCGGCTCCATCACGCTCGCGGCCGATTGAAGGAACTGGTGGAAAGAGGTGTCCGATGAACGCGTTTGATGACGACATTCGAAAAGCAGTACGGGCGGGAGACACGGCGAGCGACGAGGGGCTCATCGAGCAGGTGGCGGCGACGTTCCGAACGCGGATGCGCGTGTGGGTGATGATCAGCTGGTGCTTCACGGCGGTCTGGGCCGCCGTGGCCGCGTGGGCGGCCGTCTCGTTCTTCCGGGCGGTCACGGTGCGCGACTGGATCATCTACGCAACCGTGTTCCAGGTGGCCGCGATCAGTGTGGCAATGTTGAAGCTCTGGTACTGGATGGAGATGAACCGCCATACGCACACGCGTGAAGTCAAACGCGTCGAGCTTCAAATCGCAGAGCTCGCGGACAAGGTCGACAAACAATGACTTCGTCGGTGTTTCCGCCCGCTCACAACACGCTCCGCAGCGGCTCGACCGTGCTCGGCCGTCGTGCTCGCAGCGCAAGCAGCTGCCAGAGGAGGGCGTCGATGTCCGCCTGAGCCTTGACGTAGTAGTGGGCGCTGGAGGTCCGAGAACGCCCGATACGAATGGCCAGTAGGTGTTCGGAATCGTCGGAGATAAAAGCGTCTTCGTCGGTGTCGTCATCTCCGACGTAGATGGCTGCCTTACAGGCCAGGGCGACCCGGGCTCTCTGGAGCGCGACCCCCTTGTGGGGCCCGTCTCGCGGCAACAGATTGACGGCCTGCGGCCCAGCAAGCGTCCGCACGTTGGGTAGTGCCTCAACGGCGGCAGCAATGGCCCGCCGCACGCGGGCTTTGTCGCGAACGGCGCCGTGGTGAATCGTCACCGAATACTTCTTGTCTTCAATGACCAGGCCGGGATATTGCGCGAGCTGTGGGCCGAGGCTGTGTCACCCATTCGTCCACTTGACGCCGCTGACTCTCGAGATTGCTCCCATGGCTCTATGCCGTGATTCCCGAACACCTCCCACAGCGATAAACGCTCCAGCCGTTTGGTCAGGTCGCGGTGCGCGCGTCCGGAAATCACCACAGCGGGATAGGCTCGTGCCACGCGTCCGAGAAGCTGGCGCGTGGCTACACGCATATCGGGCCCCCGTCGGACTCGCAGCGATCGGGGCAAGCGTGCCATCGTAGTCGAATCCCAGGAGTACGTTTGAATTCGCAAAGTCGGCCAACGCTGCGAGATTATTCTTGGCGAGAATATTCCGCATCTACGAGCGGCCGGCGCGAAGTGGAACCTGAGGCAGCCCGGACGCCAGTCGCCGAAGCATCTGTTCACGCTGACGCCAGGTAGCAGCATCGATTAGCATTCGCCCCGCCCATCCGTACACATTGTGGGCGGCGACCTGTTCACGCATCGCTCGCATCCGCTCCTGCTGCTCATCGATGGGCATGCCTAACGCCATGAGCAGCGTGTCGGCGACGCCATCGATGTCGTACGGATTGACGACCAACGCCTCCGTCAATTCCCGAGACGCACCGGCGAACCGACTCAGGACCAGCACGCCGCGCTCGTCAGCCCGAGCAGAGACGAACTCCTTGGCGACGAGATTCATCCCGTCGTGCAGACTGCTGACGTAGCAGGCGTCGGCCGCACGATAGTAGCGGAAGATCTCGCGTGGCTCGCAATGCCGATTCACGAAGATCAGAGCCGGACTGGCGCGGTCCGCGAAGCGCGCATTGATTCGCTCGACGTGTGCGCAGACACGGTCGCCGAACTCGCGGTAGCGGTCGATCAGCGTTCGGCTGGGCGCCGCGATCTGGATGATGGCCAGGCTCGAGGCGGCGTGATCCCATCGTTCCAGGACGCGCTCAAACGTCTGCAGACGTTCCTCGATACCCTTCGTGTAGTCGAGACGATCTACACAGACGACGACACGGGCATCCGAACCGAGCGAATATTCGGCTCGGACGAGACGACGGCATTCCTCGACGTCGGGCGAATCGACCGAGAAGCGATTGGGCCACTCGACGGATATCGGGTACGCCCGCACGGCGGTCGTTCGCCCCTGATGGACGACGGACATCTCGTCGCGCGCCACTCGCGCTTCGAGACTCCGATCGACGCTCTCGAGAAAATTGTGACAGTGGAGAGGCGTTTGAAAGCCCACAATGCTGCTCCCGAGTAACCCGTCGAGCAACGCCTCCTGGTGAGGGCAGATCCCGAAACGCTCGGCATTCGGCCACGGAATGTGCCAGAAGGTCAGAATCGTCGCGCGCGGAAACCGCTCCCGGAGCAGCCGCGGCACCAGCGCGAAGTGATAGTCCTGGACGAGGACGATCGGCTCCTCCGAGTCGGCTTCGGCCGCGACCGCGTCGGCAAAGCGCTGGTTGACCGCGCGGTACTGCGCCCAGTCCTCCCTCCGGAAGACCGGTTGCGCGGGCGCCAGATGACACAGCGGCCACAGCGCCTCGTTCGCGTACCCGTAGTAGTAGCCGCGCTCTTCTTCCGGCGCCAGCCAGACACGGCGAAGAGAGTAAGCCGTGTCGCCGCCGACAACGGCGAATCGCCCGTCTGCGTCTGAGGCCGCACGATCGGCCGATCCGCCACCGTGAGCGACCCAGACACCCGAACAGGCACGGATGACTGGCTCGAGGGCCGTGACAAGCCCACTGGCTGGATGGCGCACGTTCATCTGGCTTCCCATCCACTCGTGAATAACGGGTTCACGATTGGCGACGACAATGACGCGCTGGCCGTCGAGATTCGTGCGTAACGTGTCTTTCAGCCTCGTCGCCGTCCAAGCGCCGGACTTCTGAGGAGAGCTGTGGAGATTCTCGCGGTCCCGCGGGAGTGCGGGCACGCCCGGGCTCTTCGGAAGGATCCGCTCGAAACGGTGAGGAGCACGGACCACCGAGCCGGCCACGGCGCCGACAGCGGCAGCAAGGCCGGTGACAAAGCGAGTCCATCCCGCGAAGCTCGTGATCATGTCGCCACCCACCGATCGAAGCCCAGTCGCTTACAAGTCTTTTATCACAGCAATACTTTGGACTCCAAGTATTAACGACTGTCACCGGAGTGAAGCCCGTCAGTTCTTGCTGGACGCGCCGATGATGCTCTCGGTGCCCGAGATCAGCAACGGCTTCAGAAGTCCACTGAGTCCAGGCAGCAGCGCGACGCGCAGAGTCCAGTTCCTCACCGCAATATCCAGCCGGGTCCGAGGGACGATCCAGCGGGCCGTCTTTCGTCCGCCCTCCTGTTTCCTTCACCGACGAGCGCCACGTGGCCGAGGGTCCAGCGTGGCATCTCGATCTGCGCGATCTGGTCGTAGTAGATTCCCGGGAGCTTCGCGGCGTGCGCAAGGCCGGTTGGCACCAGCCAGCCAAGGTCGCCATAAATTTGACAGAGTTGGGCGACTGGATCGGCCGGCAGCTCCGGGTTCTCGGCGACGTGAGCGAAAAACGCCGCAACTCTGCCGGCCCGAAGTGGATAGAACCCCGCTTGCCGCGCCGGCAACGCCATGATCTTGAACTGTCCTTCAAGCGCCTTCACAGCCGCTGGATCTTCAAAGACATAGGCGGCGGTGTGGTAGCCAAGGTAGCGGCGAAATTGGCTCTCCTCTCCGAAGACGAGCGCGCGGACTCGCGAGTGAATGCCGTCGGCGCCAACAACGAGCTCCGCCTCTTCGAGTGTTCCATCTGACAGAGTGACCTCGATCTTGTCTGTTCCATCTCGAATCGACTCGATCGTGATGCCGAACCGTAAGTCCACTGAGGCCGGCAGTGCCTTGAACAGCACATGTTCCAAGTCTCCGCGCATCAGGCTCAATAGCCTGCCGCCGAGCATCCGCGCAAAGCTCTCGTAGTCAATGCGCGCCTGCGTTCGACCCGTCTCGTCAATCCACTGCACGCCTGGGATGTCATAGGCGATCTGCCGGAGCCTGGTGATCAAGCCCATGCGCTCGGCGACGTCCCAGCCCGAGCTCATGAAATCGATCATGTAGCCTTCGTCCCGGACACCGGTGGCCTTCTCGACGATGACGACGTCCCAGCTGTCGCGGCCGAGCCACCACCCGAGCGTGAGGCCGGCAATCCCCGCGCCACAGATCACGACCCTCATGGTCGCTCCTACAGCGTGGCGAGCGCGACACTCATTGTCCCAACGCTGATATCAGCGTCAGGTTGACGAAGTTCTGGCCTCCGGCGTACGCACCCGCGTACTGCTGATACAGCGTCTGGACCTCGTTGGGGAATCCCTCCGCCAGAATGCCGGACACCGTGTAGTCAGCGCCTTTCACCGCCGGATCGATCACGAACATGTACAGCACGCTGCCGTTCGCCCCCGGTTCAACCGCCCGAAACACCTTCCAGCTGGCTGCCTGACGCTTGCGTTCGGGCTTGTCGCTCGCCTGCAGGGCTTCTCGCACTTTCGCGATCACCGCTTCGAAGTCCGCGGTCTTGTCCGGTTTGATGAAATTGAGCACGATTCCGGCATCTGAACCAAGGACGTGGGTGATCCGCCCGGCCGTCGCAGACCGGTGCGTCTCGGGCGGAGTTCCAGATTCCTGTGATATCGGTTCGGTGCCCCTCCGTGCGTGCAAATCGCGGATCGTGAGACTGGTGGCCAAGCCCACGACGACGAACACGCAGAACGCCCTGACCGCGCGTCCGAGCACAATTCCCAGCCCCGTTGGTACCTCTGCTGCCGTCAACGCCCTGCCTTTTCTCGTTGTCATCGGCGCTCTCCTTCCCGGAGTCCAGGACCCGTGCGATCGCAGAATTCGCCGGTTCTGTTCGTCCGTTTATGGTAGTTTTCTACCACGACAATACTTTGGACTCAAACTATTTGATCGGCGTGTGCCGGGCCGGCCGTGTTCGGGGGATATTTGGGGCCCTTCTGCTGGTGTCGCTCGGCACTGCAGGGCCGGCGGCGGCGCAGTCAGTGCACGGGATCGTCGTCGATCAGACCGGTCTTCCGCTGCCCGGGGCGACGGTGCAGCTTCTGGATGGGACCAGGGTGATCGCGTCGTTGATGAGCGGGGCGGATGGTACTTTCGACATCGGCACCGATTTACCCGGGGGTACGGTGGTCGCGGCGCTCGACGGATTCGAGACCGCGCATGTCGCCCGGCAGTCGGCTGAGCGCATCGTGCTCTCCATTGCGCACGCCACCGAAACAACGACCGTCGTGGCTCCGGCCCTGCCCTCCTCGTCGCCGACCGCATCGATCGTTGGCAGCAACCTGACCGCAACCACGGTCGCCCGGTTGCCGTCGTCACGACTGAAAGCGCGCGAGTCGCTCCCCCTCCTGCCGGCGATGGTACGGGGCGCTGACGGACTCCTGCGTCTGGGCGGGGCGCGGCCGTACGACACGCCTCTCCTGCTTGATGGCTTCAACGTCACGAACCCCGCCACGGGGACTTCGAATATCAACCTGCCGTTCGAATCGGTTGAAGGCGTCGAGGTCCTGCGCGATCCGATGGCCGTCGTTTACGGAGGGTTGCTCGGTGGCCTCGTCCAGGTGGTCAGCAAGCCCGGAGGCGACCGGCTGCAGTTCGGGGTCCAGGGCTTTGTTCCCAGGCTGCGACTCAGCAGCCCGGGCTTCGGTCGCCTCGAGGGCATCTTCCCGCGTGTGTACGTCGGCGGCGCGGTGGCAGGTGGACGGCTCAGGTACTTCGGCGCGGTCGAGTACGACTTCGAGCGGATTGCCGTGCCTGACGTCACGACCGGAAGCGGCCCGAACCTGGTCGAACAGAGCGCGACACTGTTCGGACGCGTCGACGTCCGCCCGCACGATCAATACAACGTGACGGTCGAAACTGTGGTGTTCCCCAGCGAGACACAAAACGTCGGCCTCAGGTACAAGGCGTGAAGAGTCGGCGTCGGTTGACGTCTCCCAGCATGATCGATTCGTCGGCGCGACCAACCGGATTGTCCTGAACAACGCAAGCCTCGTGTCAATCAGCGTCGCCGGTACTCGCGCACGACACGGCGATGTTGCCGAAGGGCGAAGGATCTGCGCGCTTGTCGCCGTTTGGGTGGCACCACAATTGGTTCGCCTTCGTTGAGCGGCATGCGACTCGGTACAGCGTGGCTGCCTCATGGGACCGCACGCTGTCGTTCGGCCGGCACAGTCACGCGCTCGGCGTCACGGCCAACCTGGCCTCTCAGCACCTGCGCGGCAGCGTGGCGGAGAGCCCGGTGCTGGTTGAGGACGAACGAGGACGCCTTGTCCGTCGTGTCGAATTCGGTGCAACTTCGACGCTCACTGCCAGCGACGCACCCGTGGCGCTGACGGCGCGCGACGTGTGGACCGTTGGCAACCGCTTCCAGCTCGATGCTGGAGCGCGCATGGATCGCGACAGTTCCTACGGCGCCGTCGCGCGGTCGGCGCGCGTGGGCCTCCGTTATGCCTTCGACGACGATTCGGCCACGGTAGTCCGAGCAGGCTACGGGGGGTTCGTCGGCAGGCTTCCGCTGGCCGTCGAAGCATTCGGCGGATACCCCGCACGGATCGACACCGCGATCGACGCTGAGACTGGCTCCGTCTTGAATAGGACCGTTCTCGTACCGACCGTCGAACGGCTGCAATTGCCGCGGGCGCGGGCCCTCACGCTGCAGGTCGAGCGGCGTCTCGGCCGCTTGCTGGACGGGCGGATTGGCTTCACCAACCGCCAGTCAACACATCTGGCGACTCTCGAGGTTCCGACCGTCAGCGGCCCGGCCGCCGTCCGCAGCACCGGGGCAGGATCGTATCGCGAGCTACAGCTGTCGGCCCGAAAGGCCTGGTTGCACGATCAACAGCTGTTTGTGAGTTATGTGCGATCGTCGGCGCTTGGAGAACTCAACGACTTCGCCACCCTCTTTCAGCCACTCGACGCGCCGCTGCTCCAGCCTGGAGGATTCTCCAGGCTGCCCGCCGACGCACGCCATCGCGTAATCGCGTGGGGTACGTTCAACCTCCCGCGGCGCTTCGTCGTGTCACCCGTCATCGAATGGCACTCGGGCTTCCCGTTTTCCGTCGTCGATGAACGCTATCGATATTTCGGAACGCCCAACCAGGCGACGTTCCCCCCCTTCTTCGCCGCCGACTTCATCCTCTTCAAGACGGTAACCGTCCGCCAGCGCTCGGCCGATCTGGGGATTCAGCTCTTCAACACGACCAACCACTTCAATCCACGTGACGTATATCCCGTCAAGGGGGCTCCCCGTTTTGGGACGTTCACGAACAGCGTGGGGCCCGTTCTGCGAGGCTTCATGATGCTCAAGTGGTGACGGAGGCTCTACTTCTTCGGGGCGGTTCCCATAGCGACCGTCTTGACCATGACCTTCTCGTCCGTGACATCGCCGGTTACCTTCGCCGTCTTGCCCGCCAGCTTAGCCAGATCGGCCTTCTCCTGAGCGCTCGCCGTGCTCAGCGTGTAGACCTTGTCTCCCACGACGAGCGCATAGTCGGAGCCTTTGTCCACACACACTTTGGTACAGGCGGCCGCATCCTTCATGGCGTGCTTGGCGCCGCACTTCGCGTCGCTCACCGTGCCTTCCAGCGTCATGCTCGCAGCCTGAAGGCTCACGCCGCCCATCGCCAGCGCACCGAGAACGAGGACTGCCATGGATATTCTGGTCTTCATCATGTTCTCCTTCCGAAACCAACGGCGATGACGAGCTGGGCCAGCATCGGCAAATACATCCATTCTAGACGTACTATAATTTGAGTTCAAAATAAATACAGAATGGGCCGGCCCTGACAATTTGAGCCCATAGCGATGCGTGCTAAGCTGCGAACATCGGCGCCGGTCCAGCGCGTGAGGTTCCTTGGTTTCTGCCGCACATCCGCCACACAACCCCGACGAACAGGCCGCCGCGTTCATCCACCGCGAAATCTATCAACTGGGTGTGCTTGTTGTCCTGGCGATCGCCGCGTTTGTGCTCACGCGAGCCGTCGCCGCCAGCAATCGCCACATGAGTCTCCGCGACGCCGCCGAGTGGTACCGTCGAGGTGAGTCGGCGTTCGCCACCGGCGACCTCGATGCGGCCGTTGACGCGTTCCGCCGCGCCAGCGGCAGAAACCGGAACAACAAGCCCTACGAACTCGCGTTGGCCCGTGCGCTGGTGCGGAAGCACGACAACGATGGGGCGGGGAGCGTCCTGCTCGCACTCAGGGAGTCGACGCCAGAAGATCCCGATGTGAACCTCGAACTGGCGCGGCTCGCGGCGGACAGCCACGATGTCACTGGCGCCTTGCGGTTCTATCACAACGCCTTGTATGCGCCGTGGCCGACCGAGCAAGCCGACGCCAGGCGCCAGGTGCGGTTCGAGCTGGTCACGTTTCTGCTAATGCACAAACAATCCCCGCGCGCGATCTCCGAGTTGCTGGCCGCGAGCACGGATCTTTCCGATGACGTTGGCCTCCGGCTCCAAACGGCGCGGCTGTTCGCGCAAGCTGGTGATGCCGGTCATGCCTTGGATCAGTTTCAGCAGGCCCTCCGGCTGGCCCCTGAGAATCCGCAGGCGCTTGGCGGCGCCGGCCTGTCCGCGTTTGCCCTCGGTAATTACGGACTCGCCCGCACCTATCTCCATCAGGTGGCTGAGGCCTCGGAGGACCTGGCGACCACGCGTGAGGTCGCCGATGCGGTGCTGTCGAACGATCCGTTGGCCAATCGTCTCGGGTCGGCTGAGCGGCGCCGGAGGCTGACGGCCAATTTCACGTACGCCCGGAGCCGGTTGGCTTCGTGCCTCGAGGAGCACGGCAGCCTGCCTACCAGCGACGCCCTCACGCTGCTGAGCGAGGCGCAGATGTTCGAGCCCCGTTTGATGCCGTCGCGTCCTGGAACAGGACGTCGTGGAGATGGGCGCTGACCTCGTCGATCGGATCGAGCGGCTCGTGCTTCAACGCTGCGGCACGCCGACGACGCTCGATCGGGCGCTGGTGCTCATCGGGCGCCAGCATGGAGGCGAGGCGCGATGAACGTTCCCGCCTCCGTTCGGGCGCAGCAGCTGCGGTTGCGCGAGAATCAGCTCTTCCTGATCCTGACCATTGTCATCGGCATTCTGGCGGGTCTGTCCGCCGTGCTCTTCACCGTCGCGATCGAGCAGACGAGTCACCGGTTGTTCGGGCTGGCGCCGTCCCGCCTCCGTCTCTTCGCCATTCCGCCGCTGATGAGCATCGTCACCGGCCTCCTACTGGCCAAGGTGTTTCCGGACGTGCGCGGCAGCGGCGTGCCACAAACCGAAGCGGCGTATCACCTGTCAGGCGGGGTGATTCCCTGGCGCGTCCCCTTCGGTAAATTCCTCACCGGCGTGCTCTGCATCGGATCGGGTCACTCGATGGGACGTGAAGGTCCGTCGGTGCAAATCGGTGCGGGGCTCGCCTCTGTCGTCGGGCGATGGCTGCGGCTGTCGCCGCAGCGAGTCCAGGATCTGGTGCCGGTCGGCGCCGCGGGAGCGCTGGCGGCCGCCTTCAATACGCCGGTGGCGGCGGTGCTATTCGCCCTGGAAGAAATCATCGGCGACATGAACGCGACACTGATCGGTTCGACAGTCGTCGCGTCGGTCGCCGCCGTGATCGTCGAGCGTTCGATCCTCGGCAACGAACCGCTGTTTCACGTGCCCACCTACCGACCTCGTCCATCCCGGCCGAGCTGGTGGCATACGCGGCCCTGGGCATCGTGGGCGGAGCCGTGTCCGTGCTGTTCAGCAAGGCGCTGCTCTGGCTGCGGGGCGTGTTTCTTCGCCTCCCTGCGCGGACGAAAGCCTTCCAGCCGGCCATCGGCGGGCTCGTGATCGGCGCGGTGCTCGTCTACTCGCCCGCGATCATGGGTGTCGGGTACGAATACGTCGACCAGGCGCTCAATGGCGGTCTCCTGTTGAAGACGATGGTGATCCTGTGCTTCCTGAAACTCGGCGCCACCATCGTCTCGTACGCGTCGGGCAATGCCGGTGGCATTTTCGCGCCCAGCTTGTACATCGGCGCGATGGCCGGCGGAGCGGTCGGGATGGTGGTGCACCGTCTGGCGCCCTTTCCCACCGGCGACATCGGGCGCGTACGCGCTCGTCGGCATGGGCACGCTTGTTCGCCGGCATCATCCGGGCACCGATGACGTCGGTCTTCATGATCTTCGAGATCACCCAGGACTATCAGATCCTTGTGCCTCTGATGGTCGCCAACATGCTGAGCTTCGTGATCTCGAGGCACTATCAACCGGTGCCCGTGTACCACGCGCTGCTTCGTCAGGATGGTGTGCATCTCCCCTCAGCAGCGACGTCAGCACAGGGATCGGTGCGAACCGCTGATCAGGTGATGAGCACGGACATGCGGTTCCTGCCGCCGGACATGTCGGTGGCGCAGGCATGGCGAGCGGCCCAGGAACGAGATGACCCCGCGTACCTCGTCGGCACGCGCGACCGGTTGCTCGGCACACTGACACGAGAGCAACTGGAGGACCTTCAGGCGACCGGCCGTGCCAGCGACGCCGTGTCCCTGGTCGTCGGTGACGCGTTCGTGCATGCTCATCCGGATCACCCGATCGATATCGTGCTCGACCGCCTCTCGGAGAGCGGCGGCGTCCTGCCGGTCGTGAGCCGCATCCACGCAAGGCGCGTCGAAGGCGTGATCACGCACGACAGCTTGTTGAACAGGCGTGCAGCACGGCCGTCGTAACCGGCGCGTTCACACTTCGTTGAGTTCTTGTGCGATCTCGGCGAGTACCCGCCGCGCGGCGCGGACATTTGACGCGCCGATCCGGTTCAGCACCTGTGTCACCACTTTCTCCACCGTTCCCGGCGAAGCCCGCGTATGGATCACCGCGCCGGGCTTGAGCCGGAGTCGTGCGCGCCGGCTGTCACCGGGATCGCGTGTGCGCTCGAGGAATCCCTTTGCGACCAGGCGCTGCAGAATCCCCGTGATCGTGCTCGGATGCAGGCGGACGATGTGCGCCAGCTCCCCGGCCGACAGTCCGGGAAACTGACCGACCACCCTGAGTACGAGTCGCTGTGGTCCAGTGATGCCGAGCTCGCCTTCCATCCGTTTGGACATCCGCTGGAGGCCGTGCTCGATAGACCAGAGGAGGCGCATGAAGTCCAGAACTGGGCCGAGGGCGTACTTGGTATCGGACGTCGCGCGGGAGGTCATGACCTCGATGATACCGCGATGGGCGTCGAACCCCGAGGCTCTTGGTCTCACCTCCCGGGCGCGATCGACCACAGACTCTGGCACGCGAGATATGGTTTGACCTCAAACTATGTCTCGGTGTACAGTCGAGGCTGATTCCCGATTGACCTTGGAGGTGTGTCCATGTCTGTCGTGAAACACTGGTGTCCCGTCCTCGTGGTCGCGGTCGTTGGCGGCGCCTGCCATCATCTGCCGCCGGCCTCCACGCCGTCACGCACGGTGTCGAATGCCCCAACCGTCCCGGCTCGCCCGCCCGCACCACCTCCACCCCCCAGAGCCGCGGCCCGTCCAGCGGCGACGCCCGCCCTCAGCGAAGCCGAGCTGTTTCGTCGCAAGTCGCTGAGCGAGCTCAACGCCGAGCATCCATTGAGCGACGTGTTCTTTGACTTAGATCAAGACGTCCTGCGGGAGGACGCCAGACGTGTCCTCCAGCGCGACGCAGAGTGGCTGGCCAAGTGGCCGCAGACGCGCATCCGCGTCGACGGCCAGTGCGACGAGCGAGGCACGGCCGAGTACAACCTCGCGCTGGGCGATCGGCGGGCCGGCACGGTTCGCATGTACCTGACCGATCTCGGGGTGAAACCGGAGCGGATTCAGATGCGCAGCCTTGGAAGAGAAGCGCCCTATTGCCATGACGAGAGTGAATCGTGCTGGTCACAGAACCGGCGCGGTCATTTCGAAATCACCGACAAGTGATCGTCCGGGGCAGCGGCCGGCCGCAGGGAGTGCTCGCGTCGGCCTGCTGACCGAATGTCCGGAGAGCGTTAACGCCGAGGCACGGGACTAGCCTCGCGTTTCTGCACCGTGAGCAAGCGAGTATGACGGCACGGGTAGCGTTCGGTCGTCGCTTGCGCGTCCTCATCGTCAATGGTTTTGACGGTCGCGAGATGTACGTTGACTTCCTGCGACAATGCAATCTCGACGTCCGAAGCGCCGCCCGGCCGATGGCGGCCCTGCGCATCCTTCGCCGCTTTCGAGCGGACGTCATCGTGACCGATCTGGTCTTTCCTGAAGGGCGCGTGGACGGCGCGACATTCATCACCGTGGTACGGCAACAGCCGGGCCGCCGCGAGCCAGTTGTGATCGTCGTGTCCGGATTAACGCAGCCGGCTGACGAGCGGCGTGTGCGCGCCGCAGGCGCCGACGCGTTTCTCATGAAGCCCTGCCTCCCCGAACGGCTGCTGCTCGAGATGCGGCGATGCCTCGCTCGGCGGCGTGCTGTGGCGCCTCGAGGAGCGCGGCGACTCACCCTGGTCCGGCGAGGATCGTCGGCAGAACACCCCGGCCGCCGCTGAGGCGCCGGCTTTGGATGGAGAGTTGTGAATGGCGAACGCCGTGTACTTCCTCTGCGCTGTGACCAGTGCTGCGTGTGCCGTTGTGCTGTTCAGGATGTACTGGCGCCATCGTGCACGTGTGGCGCCGCTGATGTTCTGGAGCAGCCTGGCGTTCGCCTGGTTCGCCGTGAGCAATGCCCTCGTCTTTACAGACTTTGTCGTGCTCGAGACAGCGGATTTGGCGGTTGCTCGGGCCGCCACGGCCTGTCTGGCCGGTGCGTCGCTCCTCCTCGGCCTGATCTGGGAAGCCGAATGATCGCGAGCTTCCTCAACGGCGTCGCCGCAATGGCGTGCCTCGCGGTGGCCACCTTCTTCGTCCGGTTCTGGCACGAATCCGAGGATCGAGTGTTTGCCTGCCTCGCGGCCGCGCTCTGGATCTTCGCCGTTAACTACGCTCTGCTGGGCCTGCTCCCGGACGCGGACGATCGTCGAGCCTATGCCTTCGCGCTGCGACTCATCGGGTTCGTGGCGATTCTGGTTGGCATCATGGTGAAGAGTCGAGAACTTGCCGAATACATGCGGTTAACGGACCGCGAAAAGGCCGACGGGTCGTCCACCCGGCTGTCCAGGAAAAGATGGTGAAGATGTACCGGCGTCGGAGTGAGTTCGATCGTGGTGTCCGCCATTCCGACAACCGAGAGAGTGGCCGCCGCGAAGACGACCCTGAACAGGAGGAACAATGCGCGCACAAGACTGCCCGGGCGTGGTGTGTGGAGTCATCCTCGGCGCAGCGCTGTCGACGGTGACGGTGCGGCTCGTCGCTCAGACCAGGGACCCGCTGGTCGGCAACTGGATCCTCATGGCGAACAAGTCGACCTTCGCCGGCCAGCCGCCAGTCAGCCGAAGGATGACGTTTGCGATCGTCCCCAACGGCATCACGCAGACGATTACCACCACGACCGGAGGTCAGGCCAACATTACCTATCACCTGACATACACCGCGGGGTTCGACGGCAAAGAGTACCCGGCTGATGTGGCATCGGCCCTCGACACGGTCTCGTTGAAGCGAGTCGACAGCCGCACTGTCGAACGGATCGGCAAGGTGAAAGGCAAAGTTGTTCAGACCGAAACGTACACCGTGTCGCCAGACGGCACGATGCTGACCGTGGCACAGGAGGGCACAAACGGCGGCGTACCGTTCAGGAGCTCGCAGGTCTTCGAGCGGCAATAGTGTCCCCGGCCTGGAGACCCTGCTCGCACCTGCGCCGCCATATAGTTTGACCTCAAACTATAGCGATGATAGGATGATGAGGGAATCAACGCAGCGATGTTCGCGGCGTAGCGGCCTGGCCTTCACCCGATGCCGGGAATGCCGTTGCGGCTGCGCCAACGGGCCTGCAGCGAAAGAGACTGCGACATGATCCTGTTCCGTCGCCGGAAGCGGTTCTCTCGCGGGTCGCCTTCAATGGCCGCCGAGCTGGCTCCGCCTGCCTCGCACCAGGCGCGGAGCTCTCGCGAGAACCCGTTTACCGTTCCCATCGGCCTCGGCGAAACCAGGGACGCGCTGCACCTTCGGATCGTGGTGCCTGCTGTCAAACGTGAGGACGTGAAGCTCAGGATCGACGGACAGATGCTGCGGCTCAGCGGCGAGCGCCGTCCGCCAGCTGGATTCTCCGATAACGGTCGATGCCACTTTGCGTTGAGGTATGGCCTGTTCGCACAGGATGTGCTGTTGCCGGACGGCCTGGATGTGCATCGAATGGACGCCCATCTCCATGAAGGCGTTCTTGACGTCCGCATTCCATTCGGCGGCGACGCGCACTCAGCCTTCTCGATCGGGACGATGGCGGTCGTGCCGGACTTTCGCCCCTTGCTGAGTGGAGCGAGGGGCGCCGAGGGCCTTGTCGAAGTCAAGAGCAGCGAAGAGGGCGTGCCGGACAACGGAGAGAGCGTCACACGCTGAAAAGGACGTTCTCGGATGACGATTCGTACAATCGCGCACCAGCACAAATCAGCAGCGGCGGCGCCGGGTAGCTGCCTCCGATTCCCAGGGTGACACCTGACCGTCGCTGGGGCGATCATTTGGATGTCGACAACGCCATATCTTTTGAGTACAAACAAATAATGGACGTCGGCACCCAGCTGCGTGAGGCCCGCGTGCGGCGGGGTCTGACCCTCGACGCCGTCCGGGCGTCGACGAAAGTGTCAAAGGCGGTTCTCGAACACATCGACCAGAACCGTTTCGACAGGCTGCCCGGGGGTATCCTGACCAAGGGGCACGTCCGCGCCTATGCGCGGGTGGTCGGCCTGGATCCCCAACGGGTCGTCGACGACTACATTCGGCAGTGTTTTGCCGGACACCCCGAAGAGCTGCCGCTCCAGCCACCCCCGCCACTCGAAGGGGAACCGCCGGTGCCGTGGGTCTGGATCGTCGAGTTCGCGGTGCTGTTGGTCGCTTTCGTCCTCTATTCGGCGTACCAACGATGGTCCCCGTCACCGGGCGCCCCTCCGGCCCTCGACGCCCGGCCCTGGGCCGGCCCTGCAGAATTGATCTCGTTGCACGACGGGGAACAGCGTGACATCCGAATCGTCATCGGCGCGAGCGGCCCGTGCTGGGTGTCGGCGACCGCCGACGGCGCCGTGGTCATCCGCCAGCTGCTGCAGCGAGGCGAACAGGTGGCCGCGGAAGCACGCGACACGCTCGTGCTGCGCGTCGGCGCTCCGGAAGCGGTGGTCTACTGGCTGAACGGAATGCCGGGTCGAACGCTCGGTCCCGCCGGGCAACCGGTCACCGTCGAGATCACGGAAGACAACGTCGAGACTTTCCTGACTCCCGCAGATACGGCACACCCATCGCGGCCGCCGACCAGTGCTCGTCTTCAGGACTCCGGACTTGGCGGCGATGCTTGACGTGATTCGCGGCGCGCCGCGCCAGCACCCTGACGACGCGATCACAGATCGCCCAGGGGCAGATTCCGCGAATTCCGCCGAACCCGACAATTCATCGCCGACGCGGCCGCAGCTCTTCGTCATCGTGATTCTGTGTTTTGCCGTGGCCGCGGTCCTCGTCTGGGCTGCGACACTCGGCGTCGGTCAGGGGGGCTCGGCCGGAGGCTGACCACTCGCCGCTCGCAGACGTCCACGGCTCGGAATCACTAGCTGCGTCGTACGGCAGACAGGCCTCACCACCGTGCCCGGGCCGAACGACCTTCGAAATGTCCTAAGGCCTGACGACATTTCGCGGGCTGTCGTCTCCCCGTACGGACTCCGCCCAGTGCCCGCCGTGGCACCTCGGTTGCACCACACCGACGTACATGCCTCTCGCTCTGCAGGACAACGACATCACGCCGACGGTGTCCGACACCGTCACGCCGGCCACCTCGTCCGATCTCGACGGGCTCGGCGCGGGACTCCGCTCATGAGGCCGCGACGAGCCGCTGTGGTCGGCGCAGCGTTCGCGCTCGGCCTCGCTCTCTCTGTCTGCTCCGGCTGTGGCGGCTCGCGGACCGCCAACAGCCCCGCCACCGCTGGCGAAGGCACTCCGCGCGTGGACTCGGCGACAGCCTGCGGGATTTCGGCACGGTCACGCTCGACGGCACGCCACCACCCAACGCTGCGATCATGATGAACGCGGATCCGGTGTGTGTGAAGGAGAACAAGACGCCCCAGTTCCAGGAAACCTACGAAGTCACGGACGGCAAGCTGGCGAACGTGTTCGTCTACATCAAGAGCGGCCTGGGCAAGTACGCGTTCGATCAGCCGACGGATCCGGTGATGATCAGCCAGAAGAATTGCCGCTACTCCCCGCACGTGTTCGGCATCCGCGTGGGACAACCGTTGACGATCCTCAACGACGACCCGACGCTACACAACATTCACGCTCTCCCGAAGAACAACCCGGAATTCAACGTCGGCCAGCCGATTCAAGGCATGAAGATGAACGAAACGTTCGCGGCGCCGGAAGTGATGGTGCCGTTCAAGTGTGACGTGCACGGATGGATGAACGCGTACGCGGGCGTGCTCGACCATCCGTACTTCGCTGTCACCGCCGCCGACGGCACCTTCTCCCTGATTCGATGACCTCGGCTTCCACTCTGGCCCTCCGCCAAATCGCTATGTCAGCGCCGCATGCATCAGTCGGGCTCCAAGAGCGACCCACAGGGGGTACAGTTTTGGGTACAGTCCGACCGACTCTCAGATTGCTGCGCGCGGAAGTTGTTGATGTGCTTCGTGGCTAGGAGGTCACATGATGTGCTTCCTGGCTAGGAGGTTACACCGTATTCCGGACACATGGGTGACACTTTGGCCCCTTCGAAGGAGGGGGCATGCCTTGGAAGGAGTGTCACGTCATGGACGAGCGGCTCCGCTTTGTGGCCCGTCTGCTCGAGGGCGAGAAGATGGCGCCGCTGTGCGCCGAGTTCGGGATCTCCCGGAAGACCGGCTACAAGATTTTCGACCGGTACAAGGACTGCGGGGTCAGCGCCTTCACCGACCGTAGCCGCCGGCCCGTACCGCCAAGCGAATCGCCTGCCCGCGCCGATCGAAGCGACGATCGTCCGCCTGAAACGCGAGTACCCCGGGCTGGGGCGCGCCGAAGATCCGCGAGAAGCTGCGGCAGCAGGTCACGGGCGTCCAGCTGCCCGCCATCAGCACCGTGCACGCCGTGCTCGATCGCCACCACCTGGTCACGCGGCGGCGCCGGCCACGGGGCAGCGCCCCGGCCGGCACGACGCTCACGCGACCGACCGACCCGAATGCGTTGTGGTGCGCCGACTACAAAGGCGAATTCATGCTCGGCGACCGGCGGTACTGCTATCCGCTGACGATCACAGACTTCGCGAGCCGGTATCTCCTGAGCTGCGAAGCGCTGTTGACGACCCAGGAGCGATTCGCCTTCACCGTCTTCGAGCGCACCTTCCAGGAGTTTGGCCTGCCGCAGGCGATTCGGACCGACAACGGCGTCCCCTTCGCGTCACCGACCGCGTTCTATCGGACTCAGTAAGCTGGCCGTCTGGTGGCTGCGCCTCGGGATTCAGATCGAGCGGATTCAGCCCGGCCATCCGCAACAAAACGGCCGGCACGAGCGGATGCACCGGACACTGAAGCTCGAGGCGACCAAACCCGCCGCGCCGAACGTGCTGCAGCAGCAGGCCCGGTTCGACGCCTTCGTCGGCCCGCTACAACGACGAACGGCCGCACCAAGCCCTCGGCATGAAGGTGCCCGCCGAGCTCTACACCCGGTCCGCGCGCGTCTATCGCGGGCTCGAGGACCTCACGTATCCGTTCCACGACGCGACCTTCACCGTGACGCACTGCGGCCGGATCTGCTTTCACGGACGCAAGATCAATCTCAGTCACGTCCTGGCCGGACAGAACGTCGGGGTCACCCAGGTCGGCGATCACCTCTGGCTCGTGACCTTCATGCACTACGATTTGGGGTACTTCGACGACGAGGCCGGGCGGGTCGAGCCGATTGCGAATCCCTTCGGCTCGAAAGTGTTACCTATGTGCTCGGAATAAACCGTCACCCATGTGACCGGTATATACCTGAAAAGATTGGCTCCTCAGGCTGGATTCGAACCAGCAACCCTCCGGTTAACAGCCGGATGCTCTGCCGTTGAGCTACTGAGGAACAGGGTGGGTCTGCCGCCTCTCTGGCCTTTCAGGCGACCTTTCATAGTAGCCAATGCCAGCGCGGTGGGTCAACGGATACGCTCATCCCCACATCCCTGCCCGGAACGTGGGCAGGAAGGTCCGGCAGGGACCTATAATCCGCACATGAGCGCGCCAAGCCCCTCCGGCTCGCGGGCCCTGCTCGCACGGGACACGACCCCGGATATCGAGCAGCGGCAAATCGACCGCTGGAGGGAGATGTCGCCGGTTGAGAAGGCGGCGCTCGTCAGCGCAGCCGCGCACACGACGAGACAGCTCGCTATGGCTGGCATTCGCCAGCGCTATCCCGACGCTTCGGAGCGCGAGCGGTTCCTGCGCCTGGCCATGCTCACGCTCGGCCCGGACCTTGCGCTCGCCGTCTATCCTGACGCCGCACGTCTCGCCGGCACGTGAGCAGCGACCCGATCAGGATCGCGCTGCGGGTCGCGAGCGCGATGGAAGCCTGCGGTCTCCGATACCTCGTGGGAGGGTCTCTTGCGAGCTCGCTCGGCGGCGAGCCGCGCTCCACACTCGACGTCGACATCGTCGTCTCCATGAAAGAGACGGATATCGCCTGCCTGCTCACTGCCCTCGGTCCGGAATTCTATGTCGACGAAACGGCCGTGCAGCGCGCCATTCAGCGCCGGTCGAGCGTGAACCTGATTCATCAGGCCACGGCCATCAAGGTCGATCTCTTCCTCGCCGGCGGGACGCCGCTCGACGAGCAACAGCTCGACCGCCGACAACGTGTTCAGGTCGGGCCTGGGCCGCAAGACAGCCTCTATTTCCATACACCTGAAGATATCCTCCTGCAGAAGCTTCGATGGTACCGGCTCAGCGGCGAACAGTCGGATCGCCAATGGCGGGATGCGCTCGGGATCGTCCTTGTTCAGGCGGGAAGACTCGACACGGATTACCTGCGGCGGTACGCAGAAACGCTTGGGGTCCGGGACCTTGTCGATCGGGTACTCAGCGCTTCCTCTTCCCCGCCGTGATCCCCATCTGGACAGCCACTCCGGCGATGCCCAGCGCGGCCCACGCAAACGGCACCCACCGGTGCGCCGCCAGCGGCGCGAACGGGTAGAGAATCCAGACGTTGCCGGTCGCCGCGGCCCGCGCGGCCGTGGCGTCGCCAGAGAGGGCCAGCCCCCCGACGATCATCGTCCACGCGCCGCTGAAGGCCGTGGAGAAGATGATCACGTACCGCTGCAGCAGCATCGCGCCGACGGCCCCGGCCACCGAGAGCAGAATCACCGCCAGCGCCGGCGGGTCGATCGATCGCCACATGCTCCAGAACAGATGCGCCGCAAGCGCCCCCATCCCGGCGCCGATGAGCGCGATCCCCACGAAATACGCAAACGTCATGATCAGCGCGCCGGCGATACCGCCAAGCAGCGCCGCCCCGATCATGCCGATGGTGTTGCTGGACGCCATCAGCGAGCTTGCCAGCATCGCCCCGAGGATGAACCCGTAGATCGCGAGGACGAGACGAAACAGCCGGTACCCGGCAAAGCACGCGACGATCCCGCTGAACAGGATCAGAATCGCGGCCGGCAACTCGTAGGCATGCGGGAGCATCACGTGAGCGTCACACCTCGCGCCGGCCTTCCATGGCCTTGTGCATCGTCACTTCGTCCGCGTACTCGAGATCGCTGCCGACGGGCACGCCCATCGCGATGCGCGTGACCTTCACGCCGAGCGGCTTGAGCAGCCGCGCCAGGTAGATCGCCGTCGCCTCGCCTTCGACGTTGGGATTGGTCGCCAGAATCACCTCGGACCCGCCGGCCGCCGTCCGCTCCGAGGAGCCCTTTGATCTTCAGCTCGTCGGGCCCGATGCCCTGGAGCGGCGACAGCGCGCCCATCAGCACGTGATACACGCCCTTGAACTCGCGCGTCTTCTCGATGGCCGCCACGTTCTGCGGCTCCTCGACGACGCAGATGAGACGATGGTCGCGGGCCTCGTTCCGGCAGTACACGCACGGATCGGCATCGGTGATGTTATTGCACACGGAGCAGTACGTCACCCGCTCCTTGACGTCGCGCACGGCTTCGACCAGCCGGTCGGTGTACTCGCGCGGGGTTCTGAGCAGGTGAAAGGCGAGACGCTGCGCGCCCTTCGGGCCGATGCCCGGCAGCCGCTGCAGTTCTTCGATCAATCGCAGGAGTGGGTCGGGAAGACTCATAGGCCGGGAATCTGCAGCCCCCCCATCATCCCGCCCATCGTCTGCGCCATCTGCTCGTCGGCCTTGCGTTGGGCGTCGTTGACGGCCGCGAGGATCAGGTCCTGCAGCATCTCGACGTCGTCCTTCACGACGACCTCGGGATCAATCTTCAACGACAGCAGCTGCTTCGACCCGTTGACGACGACGGTGACCATGCCGCCGCCGGCCGTCGCCTCGACGCGCAGCTCGGTCATCTGCTTCTTCAGGCGCTCCTGCATCTGCTGCGCCTGCTTCATCATTGCCTGAATGTTCATGGGATCTACGAACCTCGTCGTTCCAGGTCAGGTTCCAGGGTTCAGGGTTCCGGAGGTTCCGGAGGTCCCGATTCAGGCTCGGGTTCTGAACCTGTGGAACCTTGCTGGAACCCTGGAACCTCTGAACCCCTTACATTTCTTCTACATCCCGTATTTCCGCCGGGAACACTTCGAGCATCGCCTGGATGCCGGGTTCGGCCAGCGCCTGCTGACGGAGCTCGGCCTTCCGATCCGCGGGCGGCGGTACAGCCCCGGCCGGCGGCGCGGGCGCGGCCTCGAGCTGGACGGCCGTGACCGCGATCTTCCGCCCGGCGGCCTGCTGCGCCACCGACTCGAGCCAGACGCGATTCTGCTCGAACTGGTCGCGGAGCGCGCGCTGGCCCGCCGAGAACGTGAACAAGGCCCGGTCGCCGTTGACCTCGATCTTCTGCGCCTGCGCGACACACATGTTGTAGAGCACGGGCTTGCTCTTCCGGATCTCCGCGAGGAAGGCGTCCTTGAAGCTGCCTTCCGTCCGGCTGACGCCGGATGCTACGGCGACAGCCGGCGCGACGGGCGCAGCGACCCTCGAGGCGGCCGCGTTCGCCATCGCCTGGATCTTTCCCGGCGGCGCTGGCTTCTGGGCCGGCGGCGCGGGCCGCGACACCGGAGCGGCGGGAGCGGCGCTCGCGGTTCCGGCGATCAGGTCTTCGATGGACACGAGCTTCCGCAGGTGAATCCACCGCAGCAGCACCATCTCGAGGTGATAGCGCGGCTGCGCGGCGAAACGGATGTCCGCTTCGGCGCGCGCGAGCAGATCGAACGCCCGCAGCAGGTCCTCGCGCGAGAACCGCCTGGCCAGGGCGGTCAGGCGCTCGCGGTCGCCTTCGCCGGCGATCTCGGGGTCGTTCACGCGCGACGGATCGACCGACAGCACCATCAGGTCGCGCACGGTTCGCGTCAGCTCGCGGCAGACGGCGCGCAGGTCGTACCCCATCTCGACGGCCCGCGCGGCCAGGTCGAAGGCCGCCGCGGCGTTCTCGTCCGCCACGGCCTGCACGGCGTCGAGCAACAGGTCGCGTCCCACCAGCCCCAGCACGGTCGCGACATCAGCCGCCGTGATCGTCGTGCCTGTGAACGCGATCACCTGATCGAGCTTGCTCTGCGCGTCGCGCATGCTGCCCTCGGCATCGCGCGCGACAAGCCTCAGCGCATCGTCCCCGGCCTCTATGCCGTCGGCGTCGACGATGCGCCGGAGCTGATCCGTGATCGCCTTGCCGCTGATCGTCCGGAACTCGTACACCTGCGAACGCGACAGGATCGTTTCCGGAATCTTGCCCAGCTCGGTCGTAGCCATCATGAAGACCACGTGCGCCGGCGGTTCCTCGATCGACTTCAGGAGGGCGTTGAAGGACTGGGCCGACAGCTGGTGGACTTCGTCGATGATGAAGACCTTGAACCGATCGCGCACCGGCAGGATCCCGAGCCCGGAGACGATGACCTCCCGCACGTTGTCGATCCCCGTGTGCGTGGCCGCGTCGATCTCGAGGACGTCCATGTCGCGCCCCTGGGCGATCTCCACGCACGCGTCGCAGACGCCGCAGGGGTCCGCCGTCGGCCCCTGCACGCAGTTCAACGCGCGCGCCAGGATGCGCGCCGTCGTCGTCTTCCCCACCCCCCGCGGGCCGGCGAAGACGAACGCCTGCGCCAGCCGCTTGTTCGCCAGCGCGTTGCGCAGCGTACGCGTCACCGCGTGCTGCCCGACGACATCGTCGAACTTCTGCGGCCGCCATTTGCGCGCGATAACTTGGTACGTCACGCGGGGTTCAAGGTTCAGGGTTCAAGGTTCAGGGTTCGGGTGGTTCAAATCATTGCGGACTGAACCGCGGCCCGGAAGTGCCTGCGGCACATGTCAGGATCTACTTAGCGCTGCTGCCTTCCGGCCCTGACGCGGTTCGTAGGCTGAAATTGCACAGGTTCCGGACCGCGGTGCAGTCCGCAATTCGCGAGTGTACTACGTTTTCTAGAGCGGAACGCGCGTCGCCAGCAGCAGGTATTTCGCCAGCACCTCGCCAACGACGACGGTGAAGAAGTCGACGTACAGAATGCCCGTGGCCGACTGCGTCGATCGGATTTTGGCCGTCTCCCACGTGAGATACGAGAGGAGCCCCGGCCCCACCAGACCAAACAGCACCCGCTGCCAGAAGAAAATGCCGCTCACCGACAGGATGTAGCCCTTGAAGCTCGGGCCCGTGCCGGGCTGCCAGCTGACGATCGCCAGGAAGACGGCAGCCGCCACCACCACCACCCGGACGACCATCGAAGCGATGTGGACCTTGACGATCGACTGGAGGTGCGACACCTGGAGCGACGGGATGACGAGGTACCAGTGGCCGAGAATCATCGCCGTGCACGCGCCGCCGAGGAGCGCCGCCGAGCTGAGGAAGCTGGCGACCGTCATCGCCTGCGCGGACGCGCCCTGCGCCTGGCCGAGGGCCTGGGCCACGAGCGCGACGAGCCCGGCGGCCACGGCAATCCCCATGATGCCGGGCCGAATCGAGGCGAGCGCCCGTCCGATGGTGCCCCAGTAGAGGAGCATCGCCGCTTCGAGCACCACGAGCGCGATCACGGCCACCCGCCCCGCCTCGGTCGCCGACGCCTCGGGCGGCCGCAGCGCAAACGCGACGGCGAGCAGGATGACGGCCAGACCCGCGTTGAAGCGGAAGAACTTCACGCCCGCCTCGCGCGACACGCATACCAGCGAGAAGACGATGCCGACGGCGAGATGGGCGAGGAACAGGAAAAGGATCATGGTCTGGCGGGTCTGGCAGGTCTGGCGGGTCTGGCAGGCCAGGCAGGCCGGGCAGGTCAGGCTGGCCGGGCGAGGCTGGCTGGGCGGGCCGGGCGGGCCTGACTTGCCAGACCCGCCCGACCTGCCTGACCTACTTCGCGAGGCGCTTGTTCACCTCGGCCCAGTTGACCACGTTCCACCAGGCGTCGAGGTAATCGGGCCGGCGGTTCTGATACTTGAGGTAGTAGGCGTGCTCCCAGACGTCGATGCCCATCACGACCTTCTTGCCTTCCATGACGGGGCTGTCCTGGTTGGCCGAGCTCTCGATCGTGAGCGTGTTGCCGCTGGCAATGAGCCAGGCCCAGCCGCTGCCGAAGCGGCCCACGCCGGCCTTCTTCATCTCTTCCTTGAACTTGTCGAACCCGCCGAACGACGCGTTGATCGCGTCCGCGATCGCGCCCGTCGGCGCACCGCCGCCGCCAGGGCCCATGATCTGCCAGAACATCGAGTGGTTCGCGTGGCCGCCGCCGTTGTTCCGCACGGCGGTGCGGATCGCCTCCGGCACGGCGCTGATGCCCTTCAGCAGGTCGTCAATCGATTTCGACTGCAGCTCGGGCGCCTTCTCGAGCGCGGCGTTCAGGTTGGTGACGTACGCGTTGTGATGTTTCCCGTGATGGATTTCCATCGTCTGCTTGTCGATGTGCGGCTCGAGCGCATCGGCGGCATAGGGCAGGGCTGGAAGCGTAAAAGCCATGAAGTTCTCCTTATAGAATCGTCGAACCCCGGATCGTACTTCAGCGGCCGCTCAATCGACAAGCGACAACATGCGATCGAGGGCGACCCGGGTCCAGTGTTTCTGGTGCTCTGGGACGACGATACGGTTGCGGACCTCGCCGGTCACCAGACCGTCGAGCACCCACAGCAGATGGTTGGGCGAGACGCGGAACATGGTCGAGCAGAGGCAGCCGAACTGATCGAGCGACAGCACGGTCCGCTCCGGCGCCACCTGGTTCGCCAGGCGGTTGACGAGGTGAATTTCCGTGCCGACGGCCCACACGGATCCGGGCGGGCTGTTCTTCACCTGCTTGATGATGTATTCCGTCGACCCGGAGTCGTCGGCGGCCTCGACAACCGCGAACGGGACCTCCGGATGCACGATGACGCGGACGCCGGGATGTTCCTTGCGGATGTTTTCGATCTGCCGCACCGTGAAGCGCTCGTGAACCGAGCAGTGGCCCTTCCACAGGATGATCCGCGCGCCCCACACGGCGTCCGGTTGGAGCCCGCCCCAGATCTCGTTCGGATCCCACAGCACCATGTCGTCGAGCGGGACGCCCATCTTGTACGCGGTGTTGCGGCCGAGGTGCTGGTCGGGCAGGAACAGCACGCGCTCGCCGCGCTGCCAGGCCCACTTCAGCGTCGCCGCGCAATTCGACGAGGTGCAGACGACGCCGCCGCGCTCGCCCACGAATGCTTTGATCGACGCGGCCGAATTGACGTAGGTGACCGGCAGCACCGGCTGCCTGCCGCCGCCCGCGCCGGGAAGAATGCCCATCTGCGCGAGATCGTTCCAGCAATTCTCGAGCTGCTCGGGCTCGGCCATGTCGGACATCGAGCAGCCGGCCGCGAGATCGGGCAGGATGACCTGCTGGTGCGGCGCGCACAGCACGTCGGCGCTCTCGGCCATGAAGTGCACGCCGCAGAACACGATGAATTCGGCCTCGGGGTGCTTGCTGATTTCGCCCGCGAGCTTGAACGAGTCCCCCGTGTAGTCGGCGAACTTGATGATCTCGTCGCGCTGGTAGTGGTGCCCGAGGATCACGAGCCGCTTGCCGAGCGTCGCCCGCGCCGCGGCGATACGGCGGTCCATTTCCTCGTCGGACAGCCCGAGGTACTCCTCAGGGAGCGGCTGTCTCTCCCGCACATGCTCTTTTTCGTAGGCGGTCAGGAGGGGGACGAACTTGGTCATCTGGTCATCTAGTCACTTGGTCATTTCTGATCAATCTTACCAATCAATGACCAGATGACTAAATGACCAAATGACCAGATTCTATGACGTTATAGAGGGTGTCGCGCTCGACGGGCTCCCGGCCGGCGGCACGGATGAGCCGCGAGATCTCGCGCGTCGTCATGGCCTCGGGCGTCTGGGAACCGGCCATGTGGTAGATCTTCTCTTCCTGCACGGTGCCGTCGAGGTCGTCGGCGCCGAACCACAGCGCGGTCTGCGCCACCTCGACGCCGGTCGCAATCCAGAACGCCTTCACGTGCGGGATGTTGTCGAGCACGAGCCGCGCCACGGCGTGCACGCGCAGCGTGTCCGCGGCGCTCGGCGCCGGGAGCTTCCGCATCTGGTTGTTGTCGGGGTGGAACGCGAGCGGGATGAACGCCTGGAACCCGCCGGTTTCGTCCTGCAACGCCCGCGCGCGCAGCATGTGGTCCACGCGCTCTTCCGCCGTCTCGATGTGGCCGTAGAGCATCGTGACGTTCGAGCGCATGCCGAGCCGGTGGGCCAGGCGGTGGATGTCCAGATAGCGGTCGGCGCCGCACTTGTCGTGGCAGATCTTCTGGCGCACGCGCGCGGCGAAGATCTCCGCGCCGCCGCCGGGCAGCGAGTCGAGGCCCGCGTCCATCAGCTCGCGCAGCACCTGCTCGTCCGTCCTGCCGTACAGGTCCGCGAAGAATGCGATCTCGACCGCGGTGAAGCACTTCAGGTGAATCCCTGGGCGGATGCGCTTGAAGCCGCGCAGCAGCTCCGTGTAGTAGTCGAACGGCAGGTCGGGGTGCAGACCGTTGACGACGTGCACTTCGGTGAGCGGCTGAGCGGAGCGGCGCCGCAACTTGTCCCACGCCTCTTCGAGCGACATGGTGTACGCGTCGGCGTCGCCGGGCTTGAGGCGCGCGAACGAGCAGAACAGGCAGCTCGCCACACAGACGTTGGTCGCTTCGACGCGGATGTTGTAGTTGTAGAACGTCTTCGGACCGTGCCGCTTCTCGCGTTCGCGGTTCGCCAGCCAGCCCACCGCTAATAGATCAGGAGAGTCGAACAGCCGCACACCGTCTGCGAGATCCAGGCGGACACCGGCATCCAGTTTGTCCGCAACGTCAGAAAGGTGCGCGGCTCGAAGGCGGGACTTCATCGAATCTGATCATCTAGTCATCTGGTCATTTGGTCATCGTTGATCAATTGGCTCAATATGTCGATCGAACAACGATGACCAGATGACTAGATGACCAGATGACTAGATTCGCCGACTCAGCTAATGCCCCAGATCTGGATGCGCAGGGTGCGGGCGCGCGGGCCGTCGAGCTCGGCCATCAGAATCCGCTGCCACTGCCCGAGCACCACTTCCCCGCCGCTGACCTGCAGCGTCAGGCTGTGGCCGAGCATCAGCGCCCGCAGGTGCGAGTCGGCGTTCATGCGGTCGCAGTCCGAGTGATCGGGGTTGTTGTGCATCCACTCGGCATCGCGCGCCACCATCTGTTCGAGGAAGCGCTTGATGTCGGTGAGCAGGGCCGTCTGGAACTCGTTGATGAACAACGAGCAGGTGGTGTGCATGGACCAGAGGCTCACCAGCCCTTCGCGAATGTTGAACCGCCGAGCGAGCTCCATAATGCGATTGGTGAGATCGACCAGCTCGATGCGCTGATCGGTCGACACAATGATCGTCTCACCGTGAATCGTAAGGCCGCCGGCCGCCGCAGAAGCCACTTCCTCGACGGGCCTTTCGCGAACGGTGACGGTCGAACTCTTGCTCATGAAGTCCTCTCGGTTGTTGGGGATACCGGCAATCGCGATCAGGTAATGTTACGCAAAATTTCACCCCCAGGCAACCAGAAGACGCGCCTGGGCTATACTCGATTCTCAATCCGACGTTGACCCCGGCGGCCACGGGAAGTGGGTGAAAAACCCACGCGGTCTCGCCACTGTAAGCGGGGAACGGCGCCTCACTAGTACTTGGGCCTTGGTTCTTGGTCCTTGGTCCGGTCCGTCACTGGGTCCTGAGCGGCCTGGGAAGACGAGAAGCGCCGTGTCGATCCGCGAGCCAGGAAACCTGCCTTCGGGGGCGTCTTTGTTCCCGGCGCGAAAGACGCCGAAAGGAGCGCCCCACCATGCCCGGCGGGAAGCCTCGGGCGTCTATTTCCTGGAGCGGCGGCAAGGATAGCTGCGCCGCCCTGCACCGCGTCCACGCCGACTACGACGTCGTCTCGATGGTGACGATGTTCGACGAGGAGGCGGAGCGGAGCCGTTCGCACGGGCTGCGCCCGCAGGTCATCGCCGCGCAGGGCGACAGGCTCGGCCTCGCACAGATCGTCGGACGCTGCACGTGGCAGACCTACGACGCCGCGTTCCATCGCGCGCTGGACGAAGCCGCGGCCGGCGGCGTGACCCACGTGATCTTCGGCGACATCATGTTCGACGAGCACCGGTTGTGGGCGGACCGGATGTGCGCCGCGTCGGGCCTGACGGCCGTCGAACCGCTGTGGGGCGAATCGACCGAATCGTTGTTTCACGAGTGGGTGGCGTCCGGCTCGGAGGCGCTGATCGTCACGGCTCGCGCCGAGTTTCTCGACGAAACATGGCTCGGCCGTCCGCTGCGCGAGGACCTGCTCCCCGATCTGCGGCGGCTCGGCGTCGATCCGTGCGGCGAACGCGGCGAGTATCACACCGTCGTGACCGGCAGCCGGCTGTTCAGCCGGCCGCTGCGCCTGCGGCGCGAAGGGCACGTCCAGCGATCGGGCTGCTGGGCGGTCGACCTGGTTCCGGAGGACATCTCACAGGAAGACCCCAGTGCTGCACGCGGTTGAAGTGTCGTTCGCGTACCGCGACGGCGGGCCGACGGTGGTCGACCGCGTGTCGCTCGCCATCGGTCGCGGCGACCTCGTCGGCCTCCTCGGCCCGAACGGCTCCGGCAAGACGACGATGCTCAAGCTGATGGGCGGCATCCTGCGTCCCAGACAGGGATCGGTGGCCTTCGAAGGCCGGCCGCTGGCCGACTGGCCGCGGCGCGAGGCGGCGCGGAAGATCGCGTACGTCCCGCAGGAAACGCACGCGCCGTTCGACTTCAGCGTGATGGAAATCGTGCTGATGGGACGGTTTCCCCACCTCGGATCCTTCGCGCTCGAGGGTCCCGAGGATCTCGCGGTCGCGCGGCGAGCCCTCGAAGCCACGGGGATGTCCGCGTTCGCCGGGCGCCTGTTCCACACGCTCAGCGGCGGCGAGAAGCAGCGTGTGGTGATCGCCAGCGCGCTGGCGCAGGATCCGGAGCTCCTGCTCCTCGACGAGCCGACGGCGTCGCTCGACGTCGGCCACCAGCTCGAGGTGCAGCAGCTGCTCTCGCGGCTGAACGCAGGCGGGCACGTCGCGATGGTCCTCTCGACGCACGATCTGAATCTGGCGGCCAGCCTGTGCCGCCGGCTGATCCTCATCCGGGACGGCCGCGTGCTCGCGAGCGGCCCGACGGCGGACGTGCTCACCCCGGCCAGCGTCCGGGCCCTGTACGACGTCGATGCCGACGTCCACCACCATGAACGCGCGGGCCACCTGACGATCACGCCGATCGCCCGGATCTGACGTGCTGCACGTTCGCGGACGCCTCATCGTCGCCGTGGCCGGTTTCGGCGGGCTGCTGCTCGCGGCCCTCGCCGCGGCACCGCTCCTGGGCACGACGTCGATTTCGCTCGCGCGCGTGTTCGACCGGTCGATTCCGTTTGCCGACAACGCCGACGCACAGATCTTCTTCGTGGCCCGGCTGCCGCGCATCCTCGCGGCGGCCGTGGTCGGCGGATCGCTCGCCCTGGCCGGCGCCATTTTTCAGGCGCTGCTCCGGAATCCGCTCGCCACACCGGACACGCTGGGCGTGTCGAGCGGCGCAGCGCTTGGCGCGATGCTGGCGATCGCGTTTCACTTCGATTTCGCGATCGCCGGCCTGTCGTCCGTCTCGCTGTCCAGCCTCGCGGGATCGCTCGGCGCGCTCGCCATCGTCTACATGCTGGCGACGGCCAGGCGGCGCGGGCTGTCCACCACGGTGCTGCTGCTGGCCGGGGTGACGATGACGGCGTTCTTCTCGGCGCTGACGCTGGCGGTCCAGTACATGACGGATTTCGCCGACGCGTTCAGGACGGTGCGCTGGCTGATGGGCGCGCTCGACGTCGGCAGCTTCACGCCGATCGTGGCCGCGCTCCCCCTCATGGCCGTCGCGTGCGTCATCGTTTCCACGCTGCCGCGGCCGCTGGATCTCATCAGCCTCGGCGCCGACGCGGCCGCCGCCCGAGGGGTTGACGTCCAGAGGGCCGAGCGGCTGGCGCTCATCAGCGCGTCGCTCGTGACGGGCGCCGCAGTGTCGATCAGCGGGCCGGTCGCGTTCGTCGGCCTCGTCGTTCCGCACATCGTGCGGCTGGTGGTGGGATCGGATCACCGGCTGGTGCTGCCGGCGTCGGCCCTGTTCGGAGCGACGTTTCTCATCGCGTGCGACCTCGTCGCCCGCACGCTGTTCGCGCCAATCGAGCTGCCGGTCGGCATCGTCACGGCGGTGATCGGCGGACCGTTCTTTCTGTGGCTGCTCGTGAGGCGCTCATGAGGAAGCGATGATGAAGCGTCGTCTGGTGCTGATTCTGGCGGCCGGCTGCATTGCGATCGGCGCCGCGGCGGATACCGTTCCCCGGCGGGTCATCTCGCTCATCCCGGCCGCGACGGAGATGATCTTCGCAATGGGCGCGGGCAGCCGGCTGATCGCGGTCAGCAGCTACGACAAGTTTCCGCCCGAAGCGACGAAGCTCCCGAAGGTCGGCGCGCTGCTCGATCCCGACACCGAACGGATCCTCGCGATGCGGCCCGACCTGGTGATTGTGTACGGGACGCAGACCGAGCTGAGGCGCGGCCTCGACCGCGCGAGCATCCCGTATTACACCTACGAGCACCGCGCGATGCCCGACATCATGGCGACGGTCCGTTCGATCGGCGCGCGTCTCGGCTCCGCAGCGGAAGCCAATGCGCTGGCCACGTCGATGGAGCAGGCGCTCGCCGGCGTGCGAACCGCGGTCGCCGGGCGGCGCAGGCCGCGGACGCTGCTGGTCTTCGAACGCGACCGATCGTCGCTCCAGAATATCTATGCCAGCGGCGGCTACGGCTTCCTCGCGGACCTGCTCGAGACGGCCGGCGGCGACAACGTCTTCAGCGACCTCAAGCAGCAGTCGGTCCAGGCGAGCACGGAGATGATCCTGGCGCGGCGGCCGGAGGTGATCATCGAGCTGCGCTACGGCCAGAGCGCCACAAACCTCGAGCGCGCCCCCGACCTGCGCCCGTGGGATTCACTTGGCTCGGTCCCGGCGGTGCGGAACAAACGCGTCGTCGTGCTCACGGGTGATCAATACGTTGTACCGGGACCGCGCATTGTGACCGCAGCGCGCGAACTTGGGCGGGCGCTGCATCCGGGGGCGCGGTGGTGATGGCGAATCTGGTCATTTGGTCATCTTGGTCATCTGGTCATTTCTGAGACGACGCGACTGTTTGCACGAGCAGTCCCGAGGGATCGCGAGAAGATTGCACGGAGTTCGAGGGCTTCTTGCCGAAGGGGCGCCACTTCCTCTGATCGGCGGCGACGCCGACACGAAGCATGAGCTCGAGCCAGTAGACGCTCTCTTCAGCCTCCTCGACAACGATGCAAAGTTTGGAGACAAAGTCTGGTCGAGAGCGTGCTGTGCAGACGGAGCGGTAGTTCGCCGCGACAGACGTGGCACATTTTGCCAACTGTCGGGCGATTGCGTCGGCGGCCGGCTTTCTTGGGAGCGTGTCCATGAGTCGCAACATGCTGACCGCAAATGACATCGACCGCTCTTTCAGCGCCTCGCTCTGATCACTCATGATGGTGGGCGAGGCAATCCCTGTTCCACCACGAGGTCGCGCCGTCTCAGAAATGACCAGATGACTGGATGACCAGATGACCAAATGCTTGATTTCGTGGTCCTCGGGCAAGGATTCCGCCTGGATGGTGCACGTCCTTCGCCAGCAGCCGGACATCCAGCTGGCCGGGATGCTGACCACGGTGAACGAAGTCCATCAACGTGTGGCGATGCATGCGGTGCGCGTGGAGCTGCTGCAGGCGCAGGCGGACGCGCTTGGGCTGCCGTTGTGGCAGGTCCCCATCCCGTCGCCGTGTCCGAACGAGGTGTACGAGCGAGCGATGGCCGCGGCCGTGGATCGGGCGGTGGCCGAGGGCTTCACACACGTCGCGTTCGGCGACCTGTTCCTGGAAGACATCCGGCGCTATCGCGAGGAGCGGCTTGCCGGCACGGGGCTCACGCCGATCTTCCCGCTGTTCGGCGCGGACACGACGGCGCTCGCGCGCGACGATGGTCGCCGGCGGATTGCGCGCGCGGCTGACGTGCGTGGACCCGAGGGTGCTCGACCGGCGGTTCGCGGGACGGGAATTCGACGCCGCGTTCCTGGACGAGCTGCCCGCTTCCATCGATCCCTGCGGCGAGCGCGGCGAGTTCCACTCGTTCGCGTACGACGGGCCGATGTTCTCGGGGCCGATCCCGATCGTTGCGGGCGAGGTCGTCGAACGCGACGGCTTCGTCTTCGCCGACGTTCTCCCACTGGCAGAAATGACCAGATGACGAGATGACCAAATGACCAGATTCCCGGGTCGCATCATCTGTCTCACCGAGGAAACGACGGAGACGCTCTATCTCCTGGGTCAGGGCGACCGCATCGTTGGGGTATCGGGTTATACCGTGCGTCCGGCGGAAGCACGACAGAAGCCGAAGATTTCAGCGTTCATCAACGCGAAGTTCGACAAGATCGTCGCGCTCGAGCCCGATCTCATCCTGGCGTTTTCGGATCTGCAGGCCGACCTCGCCGCAGAACTGCGCCAGGTCGCCTGAGTTCTGGCGACTACACCATTACACCATTTTCGATCTACCATGGTGTATGGCACTGAACATCAAGAATGCCGAGGTCGAGCGGTTGGCGGCCGACGTCGCGCGACTCACGGGCGAGTCAAAGACGGAAGCCATCCGCCGCGCCCTCGACGAGCGGAGGCAGCGGCTCAGGCAGCTGTCGACCGCAGACCGGCGCGCGCGGGTGCTGCGGTTCCTGGAGAAGAAGGTGTGGCCCGGCCTGCCGAAGGACCAGGCCGGCCGACGGCTGTCGCGCGCCGACGAGGACGACATCCTGGGCTACGGGCCGGGCGGAGTATGACGCTCGACTCCTCCGCCCTCATCGCTGTGCTCTTCGCGGAGCCGGGGTACCTCGACCTCGTGGACCGGATCCTCGACGCGGGCCACGTGCGGGTCGGTGCGCCGACACTGGTTGAAACGGGCTTGGTGTTCGCGGGGCGGCGCCGCACGCCGGCCGCCGGTGAGCTCGAGGACCTCGTGAAGGAGCTGGCCATCACCGTGGTCCCGTTCGGCGAAGCCGAGCGGCGCGTCGCGGTCGACGCGTTCGCGCGCTTCGGCCGCGGGCGGCATCAAGCGGCGCTGAACTTCGGGGATTGCCTCGCGTACGCCTGCGCGGCGGCGGCCGGCGACACGCTGCTGTTCGTCGGCGACGACTTCAAACGGACGGACATCCCGCCGGCGTAGATGCCGTCACGCCTTGCCCCCGAAGATCGCCTTCGTCGCAAACAGGCGCTGGGTACCGGTGCGCTTCCCCTTGTAGTTGTCGTCGAACTCGAACGAGCCCTGCCGCAGCTCCAGGATGGCCACGTCGGCCGACCCGCCGACGGCGAGCGTCCCGAGCCCCTTGAAAGCCGGCAGCGTCTTCGCGGCGTTGACCGTGCCGCACGCGATCACACGGTCGAGCGGCATGCCGATCAGCAGGAACTTTGACAGGACGTTCGCGAAATTGAACACCTGGTCGGTGCGCCCCGGCTGGCCCCAGTCGGTCGACACCGTGTCGGGATAGACGCGCTCAGCCATCGCGTGCTCGACGATGTCCCACGTGAAGTGATCCACGCGGCCGTTGCCGAAGTCGAACCAGATGCCGCGCTTGCGCGCATCGGCCACGGCAGGCAGGAGTTTCCCCTGCGCGTCGAAGATGCCGTTGGGCGGCGGCGCGTACATGTGCGTGACGATGTCGCCCGGCTTGAGGATCGCAAGGATATCGGGCAGGGCCGATTCGGTCTGCCCCATGTGAATCATGATTGGAATGCGCAGCGGGCCGGCGACCGACTGCGCGCGGCGCAGCGCCTCGAGATCGTTCTTCCCCGCGACGGTCTTGGACAGCCGCGCCTTGATGCCAACCACGACGCCGCGATGCCGCTCGATGGCCGCCCGCATGGCGCCGGCGTCGACGTTGGCGGGATCCATCAAATCGCCCTCGGGAATGATGCCCTTCTTCCCCGCGTTGATGAACACGAGCATCCGGTTCGGCGCCGCCTTCGCCACCGCGACGATCTCGTCGATCCGGTCCGCCCCCTGCGAGCCCGCGTCGACGAGCGACGTCACGCCATCCGCCAGGCACAGGCCGGGATCTTCCTTTTCGCGGCCGGCGTGGGTGTGGATGTCGATGAGGCCAGGCACGACGAGTTTGCCCCGAGCGTCTATCGTCTGCGCGGCGGAAAGGCCAGGTTTGACGGCGGCGATCTTTCCGCCGGCGATGCCGACGTCGGCCACCGCGTCGAACTTGCGTGACGGATCGATCACGCGGCCGCCGGCGATGACCAGGTCGTACTCGGCGGCGCCCAGTTCGGGCACGCGCGCGAAATTGGAGAGTGTCGCGGCCCCGGCCGCGGCGGCGGAAAGGAACTTCCGGCGTGTCAGCATGGGCACATTATAGCGACGGGTGCTTCTTGTGCGATCAAACAGGGGGCTTCAATGTGACCAGATAGAGGGCTTCAAATGCGATCAGATAGGGTGCTGGCACGGAGCGTGAGCACCTTGCGCCTTCCCATTCCAGCACTCTACTAAATCCCACCCAGCACCTTGCATGATCCCACCCCAGCACTTTGGAAAGGTGCTAAGTGAACAACGTTTGATTCGACGCCGGAATGATGCCGAACCGTTCAGCGGTGTCCAGCAGGTGCCGGATCGCGGCCTCGCCCTCCACGCCGTAGTCGCGCGTGAAGTCGTTCACGTACAACGCGATGTGCTGCCGCATCACGTCGTCTTCCATCTCCTGGGCGTGCCGCCGGATGGTGGGCCAGACGTGCTCGGGGTGGGCGTGGGCATAGTCCACGCTCGCGTTGAGCGCCCGCTCGGTGCGGCGGATCAGCTCGTTGCCCAGATCGCGCCGCATGGCGATCCCGCCAAGCGGAATCGCGCGACCCGTTTCGCGCTCCCACCACTCGCCGAGGTCCACGATCCGGGTAAGGCCGTGCCGCTGATACGTGAACCGGCTCTCGTGGATGATGACGCCGGCATCCACCTGCCCGGCGCACACCGCCGGCATGATCTCGTGGAACGGCATCACGCGGATATTCGCCTCGGAAAGCACCGGCGCGAAGAGGCGCACGAGCAGCGCGGCCGTCGTCAGACGGCCGGGAATCGCGACGGTCCGGCCGGCCAGCGTGCCCGGATCGAACCCGGTCCGCGCGACAACGAGGGGTCCGCATCCGCGCCCGAGCGCGCCGCCGCTGCGCAGCAGTCCGTACCGATCGCGCAGGTGGCCGTACGCGTGGAAAGAGACCTTCACGACGTCCGGCTCCCCCGCCAGCGCGATGCGGTTGAGCGTGTCGATGTCCTCGTAGCGCTCGACGACGGGCGGCGCGCCTTCGATGCGGCCCTCCACCCAGGGGGTGAAGATGAAGGTGTCGTTGGGGCAGGGGGAATAGGCGAGAACTAAGGGGTTCAAGGTTCAGGGTTCAGGGTTCAGGGTTCAGGGTTCAGGGTTCAGGGTTCACGGTTCACGGTTCACGGTTCACGGTTCTGGGCGAGGTGCAGGGCCACGATCTGGGCAGCGTCAGCGGCTTCCACAATCTTCCACGCGGCGCGGTTGCGATCCTCGACGAGGTTGCTGATGCCGCGCACCTCGAGAAACGGCACGTCGTGCAACGCGCAGACGTGGGCGGCCGCGGCGCCCTCCATGGACTCGCACAGCGCGCCGAACCGCCGGTGAAGCTCATCGCCACGCGCGCGGACGCCGGTCACGGTCGAGACGGTGAGAAACGGCCCCGTCGCGGCGACCAGCGATCCGCAGACAGCCGCGGCACGCGCCACCAGTTCGGCGTCGAGAGGAAACTCGTTGAAGCGCGCGGGGTGCGCGCCGCGGGCTTCGACCAGCGGGATGCCGATCTCATCCGCCGGCCGCCAGCCCTGCGGCGTCAGCACGCCCACGTCGGCGTATGTTTCGCTGGTCGCAAGCGCGACCGCTCCGACGGGCACGCCGCCCGGCACGTAAGCGCCCGCGATGCCAACCTGAATGATGAGTGAAGGCCGCGGCCGCGTGGCCAGATACTGCGTCAGGGCGTGCGCGGTGTTCACCGCGCCGATACCGGTGATCACGACTCGCGACGAACCCAGCCGCGCCGCCTCGAGCGGCGTCGCCGCCAGAATCAGCACCTCGCCCGCGTTTCGCACTCGCCCCTCTAGTTAGACGTCGTCGTCCGGACTGGTGATGACGTACGTCTGCGACGCGCGCTTGACGACGATCGTCAGGCCGAAGGCGACGATGACCGCCGACGCGGCGAGACCGACGTAGATGCCGCTGCCTGCCAGGGCGGTCGGCGCCTCGCCAACCGGAGTGTTCTCGACGATCGCGAAGGCCTGCTTGAGCGTGAGCGCGCGCTCGCCGGCGGTGCGGGGCATGATGCGCCACGAGAGGACCATGATGCCGAGGGCGGCCAGGCCGATCACAAGCAGCGGGTGCCGCGAGTTCTTCCTCGTGATGATGCTGAGCGCGGCCAGCACAGCCGCGAGCGCGCCGAGTCCGGCCACCCACATCGCGGGCACGGCGGGCATGCCTCGCAGCGCCGTGTCGCCGATGTTGACCCAGGGAAGAAACGTGCTCGCCGCGAGCAGCAGGCCGGCCGTGAGTGGGACGAAATAGCCGCGCACGGACTACTGCGCGTCCTTCCATTCCTCGTACCACGCCATCTGGATGGCTTCGAGCTTGGGCTCGTTGGACGTCTTCGCGTCGTCGTCGAAGCCGTCGAGCGCGAGCACCCGCTCGCGGAGATCCGTGAACCGGATCGTCAGGGGATCGACGCCAGGGAATTTCTCGGCGAGCGCGATGCCGATGTCCTCGGCGTCCGTCCACTTCACGGATTCACCGCTTCGGCCTTGCGATCCTTCCTGTCGGACTTGCCCAGCTGGATGCCGCCGCCTTCCTGGACGTAGTTCCTGGTGTACATGGGCAGCTCGCACACGACGTCGCCCTTGATCACGGCCTGGCAGCCGAGGCGCGAGTCGGTCGTGAGGTCCCAGGCCGTGTCGAGGCGATCGAGCTCGTCGTCCTGCATTTCGCTGAGGTTCGACGCGCCCTCGCGGATGATGACGTGGCACGTCGTGCACGCACAGCTGCCCCCGCACGCGTGTTCGAGGCCCAGGTTGAAGTGCTTCGACACATCGAGGAACGACTCGGGCTTGCCGTGGTGCGAGTACGGCAGCTTGCCGTGCTCGAACTCCACGGTTTTCGCCTCGCCGTCGGTAATGAACGTGACTTTAGGCATCTATCGTCTCAGCAGGCCTGAAGGCCTGCACTACTCCGCTGGCTACAGTTCGTTGACGTTCTTTCCGGACAGGGCGGCCTGCACCGAGCGATTCATCATCAGCTCGGCCAGCAGCCTCGTGGCGTCGTTCAACACGTGCGTCTTCTCGAGAATGAGCTCGCGATCGGCCGACTCCATGACGGCCTTCAGATCGACGAGGGCCGACTCGATGCGCTGCGGCTGCCCCGCGGGCAGCTCGCGGGCGATCTCGGCGAACTCCGGCGCGCGCAGCGACTTCTCGGTGGCCTGGATGACGGTCTCGGCCTCGTTGCGGGCTTCGATCAGCAGGCGCGCGGCAAAATCGGCCTCGGCGTGCTCGAACGATTCGAGCAGCATGCGCTCGACTTCCTCGTCCGTGAGGCCGTACGACGGCTTCACCTCGATCGTCTGCTCGATGTCGGTGCGAAGCTCGTGGGCGGTGACGCTCAGGATGCCGTTCGCGTCGATCTGGAACTGCACCTGCACGCGCGGCAGGCCCGCGGGCATGGGCGGGATGCCGCGCAGCTTGAACCGCGCCAGCGACCGGTTGTCGGCGACGAGCTCGCGCTCGCCCTGCAGCACGTGGATGTCCACGGCTGTCTGGTTGTCGGCGCCGGTCGTGAACATCTCGCTGCCGGTCGCCGGGATCGTCGAATTGCGGAGGATGATCTTCGACACGACGCCGCCCAGGGTCTCGATGCCGAGCGACAGCGGCGTCACGTCGAGCAGGAGCATCTCGCGGCTGCCGGATACGAGGATGTCCGCCTGCACCGCGGCGCCGAGCGCGACGACTTCGTCCGGGTTCAGCTCGCTGTGAGGCGTCCGGCCGAACAGCTCGCCGACCAGCCGCCGGACGAGCGGAATCCGCGTCGACCCGCCGACCAGCACGACCTCGTCGATCCGGGAGGCCTCGAGCCCGGCGTCCGTCAGCGCCTGCCGGCACGGCTCGAGCGTGCGATCGACGATGGGCCGAATCAGCGCGTCGAACTCCGCCCGGGTGAAGGGCGCGCCGTTGAGCTCGGCCGTCTCTCGCTCCGAGAGGTCCCACTTCGCCTGGATCACCGCCCTGCGGATTTCCTGGATGCGCTCGGCGGACTGCGTCCACCCCACCTGCGCGAGCACGCGGTGCATGAGGAGCAGGTCGATGTCGTCGCCACCGAGGTGCGTGTCGCCGCCGGTGGCCAGCACCTGGAACACGCCGTCCTCGACGCGGAGGATCGAGATGTCGAACGTCCCGCCGCCGAAGTCGTAGACGGCGATGAGGCCGGCGTGCCGCTTGTCGAGGCCGTACGCCAGCGACGCGGCCGTCGGCTCGTTGATGATGCGCATCACGTCGAGGCCGGCGATGCGGCCGGCGTCGCGCGTCGCGGTCCGCTGCGCGTCGTTGAAGTACGCCGGCACGGTGATGACGGCGCGGTCGACCTCGTTGTCCACCTCGCCCTGTTCGGCGAAGAACGTTTCGGCGCGGCGCTTCAGCTCGCGGAGGATGAACGCCGAGATCTCGGGCGGCGTGAACTCGCGGTCGCCGAGGCCAATCCGGACGACGCCACCCGCTTCACCAGCCACCCGGAACGGCAGCAGGCTCGCCTCGTCGCGAACGTCGTCAACGCCCTTGCCCATGAAGCGCTTCACGGAATACACCGTGTGCGCGGCATCGGTCAGCAGACGGCGCTGGGCCTCGCGGCCGACGTACATCGTGCCGTCGGGCGCCGCGGACACGATCGACGGCAGCAACCCGTCGCCGCTGCGATCGCGAATGACGACCGGGAGCGCCGTCCTTGACGAAGGCGACCAGGCTGTTGGTCGTGCCGAGATCGATGCCGACGACGCGGCTCACTGCGCCAGCTCCCGTTCGATGCCGGCGAGCAGGTTGTTGATGTAGTTGCGCTCCAGCAGGCGCTCGCGCAGCGACTCGAGCACGGGCCGCCGTTCGACGATGCCGGCGCGCGCGTCGAGCAGCGCGTCCCAGCGGGCGGACAACTCCTCGAGGCCGGCTTCGTGCGCGTCGCGCTTCTGCTCGATCGGCCCGCGCGCGCGCTCCAGCCGGGCCTTCCAGACAGCGGCCGGCGCACCAGAGGCGCGCAGATCGCGGATCTCGTCGAGCTCCTCGTTCAGCGCGAACACTTCCTCGAGGAGCGCCGGCGGGACCTTGCTCCCCTGCTCGGGGCCGCCCGGCGCAAACCCCTCGAGCTGCAGCAGGTACTCGACGCGGGCAATCGGCTGCTTGAGCGTCCGGTACGCGTCGTTCAGGTACGACGACCGCTCGAGGCTCGCCCGCCGCTCGGCCGGCGGCGCGTTATAGAAGTAGTCCGGATGAAACTGGCGGCTGAGCGTCCGGAACGCCTGCTCGAGCTCCGCCGGATTCACATTCAGCCTGCGCGGCAGGCCCAGGAAACTGAAGTAATCGCCGTGCCGCCCAATCGAGAGAATCTTCGTGCACTGCGGGCAGAAATGCGCGTCGACCGGCGCGCCGCCGCCGCAGTCATGGCAGACCTGAATGGTGGGGGCGGTGGGGATTGGGGAAGACATTGATGACAACGCTTGATGGTTCCGGTGGTTCCAGAGGTTCCAGAGGTTCCGGTGGTTCCAGAGGTTCCCGGGGTTCCGGGGTTCCACAGGTTCCAGGTTCGAGAACCTCCGGAACCCCTGGAACTCGGAACCTGCGGAACCTCGTCCTGTACCCCGTCATGCTCCGAACGAACTGCCGCAGCCGCAGGTGGACTTCGCGTTCGGGTTGTTGAACACGAAGCCCTTGCTGACAAGGTTCGTGTCGTATTCGAGCACCGTCCCGTTGAGAAACAGCAGGCTCTTCTTGTCGACGTAGATCTTCGCGCCGTCGGGGCCTTCGAAGATCTCGTCGCCCGTCCGTGCCTGCTTCTCCCACGCGAAGGTGTAGCTCAGGCCCGAGCAGCCGCCGCCCTTCACGCCGACGCGCAGTCCGCCCTCGCTGATGCCCTGCTTGGCCATCAACGTGCGGATCTTGCGTGCCGCGCCGTCGGAGATCTGAATCATCGTCGTCCGGCGGGCCTGAAGGCCCGCCCTACTCTTCCACGTTGAACTTTCTACTTCCGACTTTCTTCTAGGCCGTCGGCTGGGCGTGCGTGTCCGCGCCCTTCCCGACCGACGAGTCCTGCTTCTTCTTGTAGTCGGCAATCGCCGCCTTGATCGCGTCCTCGGCGAGCACCGAACAGTGAATCTTCACCGGCGGCAGGCTCAGTTCGGTGACGATGTCGGTGTTCTTGATCGCCAGGGCCTCGTCCACCGTCTTGCCCTTCAGCCACTCGGTCGCGAGGCTCGAGCTCGCGATCGCCGAGCCGCACCCGAAGGTCTTGAACTTCGCGTCGTCAATCACTCCAGTGGAGGGGTTCACCTTCACCTGAAGCTTCATGACGTCGCCGCACTCGGGCGCACCGACGAGCCCTGTGCCGACGTTCGGATCGTCCTTCGGCATGGAGCCGACGTTTCTCGGGTTCTCGTAGTGATCGATTACCTTGTTCGAGTAAGCCATGTCAGTGCTGTCCTTCCGTTTGCCACTGCATCGTGGACAAATCCACGCCTTCTTTTGCCAGCTCGTAGAGCGGCGACATCTCGCGCAGCCGCGTCACGACGTTCGTCAGCTTGTCCGCCACGTAGTCCACTTCCTCTTCGGTCGACCAGCGGCCGAGGCCGAAGCGGATCGAGGAGTGCGCCAGATCGTCGCCGGCGCCGAGCGCCTTGAGCACGTAGGACGGCTCGAGGCTGGCCGACGTGCACGCCGACCCCGAGGAGACCGCGACGTCGTTGATGCCCATCAGCAGCGACTCGCCCTCCACGTAGGCGAAGCTGATGTTCAGGTTGTGCGGGAGACGATGTTCGATCGACCCGTTGATGTAGATCTCGTCGAGACCCTTGTGCAGCCGGGCGTTCAGCCGGTCGCGCAGCGCGCTCAGGCGCGCCGTGTCGGCGGCCATCTCGAGCCGGCAGAGCTCCGCGGCCCTGCCGAAGCCGACGATGCCGGTGACGTTGAGCGTGCCGGACCGCATGCCGCGTTCGTGGCCGCCGCCGTCGATCTGCGGCGCGAGCAGCACGCGCGGATTGCGGCGCCGGACGTAGAGCGCGCCGACGCCCTTCGGCCCGTACATCTTGTGCGCGCTGATGGACGCCATGTCCACCTTGAGATCGTTCACGTTGAACGGGAATCTTGCCGACCGCCTGCACGGCGTCGGTGTGGAACAGAATCCCCTTCTCCTTCGCGATCGCGCCAATCTCGGCGATCGGCTGGATCACGCCGATCTCGTTGTTGGCCGTCATGATGGAGATGAGAATCGTCTTGTCGGTGATGGCGGCGCGCAGCGCGTCGAGGCTGATGCGGCCGTCCTTCTGCGACCGGCAGATACGTGACCCGGTAGCCGTCCTTCTCGAGGCGCTTGCACGTGTCGATCACCGCCTTGTGCTCGGTGACGCACGTGATGATGTGGTTGCCCTTCTCGCGGTACATCTCGGCCGCGCCCTTGATCGCCAGGTTGTCCGACTCGGTGGCGCCGCTCGTGAAGACGATTTCCTTCGCGTTCGCGCCGATGAGATCGGCCACCTGCTTGCGGGCCTTGTCCACGGCCTCCTCCGCCTCCCATCCGAACGGATGGTTGCGGCTGGCCGCGTTCCCGAAGTGCTGCGTGAAATACGGCAGCATCGCCTCGACGACCCGCGGATCGACCGGGGTCGTGGCGTGGTAATCCATGTAGATCGGAAGCTTCACAGCCATATGCGTTCCCTACAGATGCGTCAGCAGCACGGTCGCGCGCGCCGGCGCCGGAGGCGCCGTCTGCGGCGGTTCGGCGGCCAGCTCGGCGATCGTGCAGTCGCCGAGGGCCGAAAGGATCCGTTCGCGGACCCGCCACAGCGGGTCGCGGACATTGCATTTCGCGAACTGATCGCACTGCCCATCGTCAGTCGAACAGGCGGTGACGGTCACCGGGCCGTCAATCGCCTGGATGACGTCGGCGACGGAAATCTGCACCGGCCGGCGGGCCAGCTCGTAGCCGCCCCGGGTGCCCTGGTGCGAGGCGAGCAGGCCCCGGCGGACCAGCCGCTGCAGGACTTTCGCCATAAGTTCGATCGGGATGTCGTACTGCTCCGCGATCTCGCGGGCGCTGGACGAGCCGTGGTCGCCCCGGAGCGCCAGGTGTTTCATGGCGATCAGGGCGTAATCGGCCTTTTTTGAGAGCCTCAGCATAACTCGTCAGATCCGAAATACGACCGCGACAGTCCGATATTAATACTTTGGCTGGCTGGGATCAACTTTATCGATCCAGTCGAGGATCCCGCCCGTCAGGTTCAGCACCTTCTTGAAGCCCTTCGACCGCAGGAAGTCGGCGGCCTTCGCGCTCCGCGCGCCGACCTTGCACTGCATCACGATCTCGTCGCTCGGATCGAGCTCGACGTAGCGTTTCGGAATGTCGCCGAGCGGAATCAGGATCGAACCGTTGATCCTGTTGATCTGGTACTCGTTCGGCTCGCGCACGTCGACAATCGTCAGCACGTCGCCGCGGTCGAGGCGCTTCTTGAGATCGACCGCCGAGATTTCCGTCGTGTCGCCGGACACCGGCTCCTCCGCGCCCGACTGCACGCCGCAGAACTGCTCGTAGTCGATGAGCTTCGTCACCGTCGGATGCGTGCCGCACACCGGGCAGTCCGGGTCCTTGCGGAGCTTCAGCTCGCGGAACTTCATCCGCAGCGCGTCGAAGATCAGGAAGCGGCCGATGAGCGGCTCGCCCGCGCCGATGATCAGCTTGATGGTCTCGGTCGCCTGAATGCAGCCGATCGACGCCCGGCAGCACGCCGAGGACGCCGCCCTCGGCGCAGCTCGGCACGAGCCCGGGCGGCGGCGGCTCCGGGTAGAGGCAGCGGTAGCACGGGCCGTCTTTCGTCGCGAACACCGACGCCTGGCCCTCGAACCGGAAGATGCTGCCGTAGGCGTTCGGCTTGCCGAGGATGACGCACGCGTCGTTCACGAGATACCGCGTCGGAAAATTGTCGGTGCCGTCGACGATGATGTCGTAGGGCGCGAAGATCTCGAGCGCGTTCTCGGACGACAGCGCCGTGTTGTACGTGGGGACGTTGATGTGCGGGTTGATCGCGAGCAGCCGGTCCTTCGCCGAATCGAGCTTCGGGCCGGCCGACGTCCGGCGTCCCGTGCAGAATCTGCCGCTGCAGGTTGCTGAAATCCACGACGTCGAAGTCCACGATGCCGATCGTGCCGACGCCGGCGGCGGCGAGATACATCGCCACCGGCGATCCCAGACCGCCGGCGCCGATGCAGAGGACCTTCGCGGCCTTGAGCTTCTGCTGCCCCTGCACGCCGACTTCCGGCAGGATCAGATGACGGCTGTAGCGCTTGAAGTCGTCCTTGGTGAGCTCGGGCAGCGGGTGACTCCCGCCGCTTCCGCCGATGTGGCGTTCGTCAGCAGCGGTCGGTGCGCCGCCGGCCACCGACGGGATGATGCTCACGGTGTCGCCCGCGTTGATCGGCGTCTGCTCCTTCTGCAGGTACCGGATGTCTTCGTCGTTGACGTAGATGTTGACGAAGCTGCGCAGCTTGCCTTCGGCGTTGTACAGATGCGCCTTGAGGCCGGAGTGCCTGGCGATCAAATCGGCCAGCAGCTCGCCCACCGTCTTGCCGTCCACTTCGACCGCGTCCTTCCTGTCGGTGAACGGCCGCAGCGGGGTCGGAATCAGAATCTTAGTCGCCATTGAGCTCGCCCTCTTCAAATGCGGAACGGTCTTCTTTCAAAAACCACACAGACATGACTCCCGCCTTCGCGCCTTCGGCCGCCGTCGCGCCTTCGGCGCGTTGGCGCGCCAGGCCTTCGCCTGCGACGGCGACGATGATGTACGCGAACGTCGGCCACGCATGATCGAGATCGTACTGCGACGGCCGCGACGGGTGATCCGGATGCGAGTGATAGAACCCCAGCAGATCGCCACCGAGCTCGGTCGCGCGCTGCTCCGCGAGGCGGTAATCCGACGGCCGGACCATGAATCGCCGCCGCGGCCCCTCCTCGGTCGTGTTCGGCAGCGCGACGGTGGCCGTGGCGTGGCCCACGGTCCCGATGAGCGCACCGCAGCACTCGTGCGGGTAGGTCTCCTCGCCATGCCGCCTGATCGCCTGATCCACCGCGGCGGTCACGCGAAACGTTTGCACCTTCACCTCAGGCATCGGCAGTCCAGAATTTTTCCGTCAGGTACTTCTCCGCGCCGTCCGGAAACACGGTGACGATGAGGCCCTTGTCGAGGCGGCGCGCGACCTGGAGCGTCGCCGCCAGGGCGGCGCCCGACGAGATGCCCGCCATGACGCCTTCCTCGCGAGCCAGCCGCCTGACCATGTCGAAGGCGTCTTCACTCTCGACGCGCAGGTCTTCGTCCGCCAGTTTCGGATCGTAGATCCCCGGCACGATCGCCGATTCCATGTGCTTCAGGCCTTCGAGGCCGTGAAACGCCGTCGCCGGCTGAAACGAGATCAGCTTGATCGCCGCGTTGAACTTCCGCAGCCGCCGCGCCGTGCCCATGAACGTCCCGCTCGTGCCGAGGCCCGCCACGAAGTGCGTCAGCGTGCCGCTCGTCTGCTCGATGATCTCGGGCCCGGTCGTATCGTAGTGCGCCATCCAGTTGCCGTCGTTGTTGTACTGATCCGGGTAGAAGTAGCGATCCGGCTCTTCCGCCTTGAGACGCCTCGCCTCACGAATCGCGCCGTCGGTGCTTTCGAGCGGATCCGTCAGGACCAGCTCGGCGCCGAACGCCTTCAGGATCAGCTTGCGCTCGGGGCTGGCGTTGGCCGGCACGCACAGCTTCACTTTGTACCCGCGCGCCGCGCCAATCATCGCGTACGCGATGCCGGTGTTGCCGGACGTCGCGTCCAGAATCGTGAGCCCCGGCCGGAGGGCGCCCGATTTCTCGCCTTCCGCCAGCATGCGCGCCGCCGCGCGGTCCTTGACCGACCCCCCGGGATTCTGGCCCTCGACCTTCGCGCAGATCTCGACGCCCGGGCACTCCTTCTCGAGCAGCCGGAGCCGTATGAGGGGGGTGCGGCCGATGAGATCGAGTACGGAAACGCCGACAGCCGGGACAGTTGGAGACGCCATGGGATATACGACTGAACCAGTCCGAATTATATCAACCGGCAGAACGCTGTCAAAAAGGCGTCATACAATCTGAACCCGGTGACCCCGGCGCCCGTTGTCGCACGCCTCGGCGGTTGGCTGTTCCGGCAGCGGACCTGGCTGCCTGTTCCCATGGCCGCCGCGCTCATCCTCATTCCCGCTACTCCGGCCGGATCGTCGGTCCCGTTCTGGATTGCCGGGCTGACCCTGGTCGCCGCGGGCGAAGCGCTCCGCCTGTGGAGCGTCCATCATATCGGCGCGATCTCGCGCACGCGCAGCGACCGCCTCGGCCCGCTCATCGCCGCCGGCCCGTTCGCGCTCGTGCGCAACCCACTCTACATCGGCAACATCGCGCTGTGGGCCGGCTTCGCCGTGACCGCGCAGCTGCTCTGGCTCACGCCGGCCATCATCCTGTTGCTGGCCCTCGAGTACCACGCAATCGTCCGCTGGGAAGAAGAGCTGCTCGCCGCGCGTCTCGGCGACGCCTACCGGGAATATGCCCGTCGCGTCGCGCCGGTGGCTGCCGGCATTTCGCGCCGCCACGTCCTCGACGCCAGCGATGCCATCCCCCCAGGCCCGGGTCCCGCCACCTTCTCGTGGCGCCAGACGCTGTTCAGCGAGCGCGGCACGCTCATCGCGATCGCAGCCGGGATCGTGGTGCTGCTCTTGAAAATGCAGAATGAACAATGAACGAATGAAGAACGTTCTTCCTTCTTCATTGTTCATTCTTCATTGTTCATTTTCTTGTCTTCGCCTCCGCCGCCTCGTGCAGCGTCTGCCACAGGTACCACGACGCGACCGATCGGTACGGCCGCCACGCTTCGCCAATTTTCAACACGCGCTTCGCATCGGGCCGCTTCCGCAGCCGATACAGCCGTTGAATCGCCGTCACGATCCCGAGGTCGCCGACCGGCAGCACATCCGGCCGGTGCAGCCGGAACATCAGGAACATCTCGGCCGTCCAGCGGCCGAACCCTTTCACCGCGGTCAGCCGCTCGATCACCAGATCGTCCGTCAACGCCTCGAGCTCGTCGAGCCGGAGCCGGTCGTCGCCGATCCGGGCGCACAGATCGCGCAGATAGCCCACTTTCTGCCCGCTGAGCCCCACGCCGCGCAGCGCCTTGTCGTCGAGCACGTGGATCGCTGCGGCGTCGGGAATCTCGCCGCCGGGAAAGAGCGCCACGAAGCGGCCGAAAATCGTCGCGGCCGCCTTCGTCGAGAGCTGCTGGCTCACGATGGCGCCGACGAGCGCCGTCAGGTGATCGTTCTTCTGCCGCGCGGCCATGCCGCACGGGCCGATGCGCTTGACGGCGGCCCCCAGCACGGGGTCGCGGCGCATGATGAGGCGGCGGGCTTTTTCGTAGTCGGCGGGCTGCATTCTTATCCCTCAGCCATTGCACGCAATGCGGAACCCGATGCTGTACGCGTACGTATCGGGCGGCACCTTGTGGCGATAGGCACACCGCAGCATCGCGATGTCCTCGGTCACCCACGAGCCCCCGCGCACGATGCGCAGCGGGCCGTGCGGGCCGCCGGAATTCCCGTGATCCTCCCTGCCGTCGTACTCGGGGTCGTACCAGTCGGACACCCACTCCCACACGTTGCCGATCATGTCGCACAGCCCGAACGCGTTCGGCGGGTAGGTGCCGGTCGGACGCGTGCCCCGCTGCCGCTTGGCCGAGCGATCCGAGAGGTAGCTGCATCCCGACGGGTCGAACTCGTTGCCCCAGGGATACCGCTGCCCTTCCGCGCCGCCGCGCGCCGCCTTCTCCCACTCGGCCTCGGTCGGGAGCCGGACGGTCCGGCCGGTCGCGTCCGACGACCACGCGCAGTACGCCACGGCGTCGTCGTACCGCACGAGGACGACGGGATGGTTGCCGTGCCCGGCGGGCGGATGGCCGCCCTGCCACACGTAAGGCGTGGCGAGATCCTTGAAAACCGTCTGGAGGTCGCCCGACGCGATCAGCGGCAGCTCGTCGATCGACGGCACCGGATGGCCCGTGGCGCGAACGAACTTCGCGTACTCGTCGTTGGTGACGGGATACCGGCCGATGAAGAACTCGGCGACGGTCACGCGATGAACGGGACGTTGGTCGGCCTCGGCGTCGGACGCGCCCATGAGGAAATCGCCCGCGGGGATTCTGGCGAGATTGGGAGCGGCTGCAGGCGTCATCGAGCCGAAAAGCCAGTATAGTCCAGGGGATGACGAGTCCTCTCAACGGTATCACCATCCTCGATCTCACGCGCGTGCTCTCGGGACCCTATTGCACGATGCTTCTGGGCGACATGGGCGCGCGCGTCATCAAGATCGAGCAGCCGCGCAGCGGCGACGACACGCGGCACTGGGGTCCGCCGTTTCTGGGTACCGAGAGCGCCTACTTTCTGAGCATCAACCGCAACAAGGAGAGCGTGACGCTCGACTTCAAGCACCCGGAAGGCCGCGCGATCCTCGATCGGCTGATCGCCAGGAGCGACGTCATCGTCGAGAACTTTCGTCCCGGCACGCTCGCCAGGCTCGGCCTCGACTACGCGTCGCTCGCGCAGGCGCATCCGCGGCTGGTTTATTGTTCGATTTCCGGTTTCGGCCAGACCGGCCCACGCCGCAAGGAGCCCGGCTACGACGCGGTCCTGCAAGCCGAAGGCGGGCTGATGAGCATCACGGGATCGCCCGACGCGCCGCCGGTTCGCGTGGGCGTCGCGATCGCGGACATCGTGACGGGAATGTTCGCCGCTCAAGGCATCTCGATGGCGCTCTACGCGCGCGAGCGCACGGGCCGGGGGCAGCTGGTCGACGTCAGCATGCTCGACGCGGTCGCGGCGCTGCTGACCTACCAGGCCGGCATCTATTTCGCGACCGATGCACCGCCGGTGCGCATGGGCAACCGTCATCCGACCATCGTTCCGTACGAGACCTTTTCGGCTTCCGACGGCGACTTCGTCCTGGCCGTCGGCAACGACGAGCAGTGGCGGCGTTTCTGCGAGGTGGCCGGCCTCGACGCCGGCGAACGGTTCGCCACCAACCGCGGCCGCGTGACCGGCTACGCCGAGCTGCGGCCGATCGTGGCTGACGTGCTCCGTCCGCAGCCGCGGCGCTACTGGATCGAGAAGCTGACGGCGGCCGGCGTCCCGTGCGGGTCGGTTCGCGATCTGCGCGAGGTCTTCAGCGACCCGCAGCTGGCCGCGCGCGAGATGATCGTGCCGATGCACCACGCCGCCGCCGGCAACATCCGCGTGCTGGGCACGCCGATCAAACTGTCGGACACGCCGGCGGGCATGCGTGCGGCGCCGCCGACGCTGGGCGAGCACACCGACGCGGTGCTGGCGCAGGAACTCGGCCTCGGCGGCGAGGTCATCGGCCAGCTTCGCGCCACGGGAGTCGTCTGATGGAAATCTCCGCCGTTCGCCAGCAGATCCTCCTGGCCATCGATCGCGCGAAGCGCGCCGCCGCGGATCGGCGCGCCGGCAACGACGAAGCCGGGCGTGAGTACGGCGTTTTCCTCGAGCAGCTGGCCGTGCCGGTCTTCCGGCAGACCGGCAGCGTCCTCAAGGCCGAAGGCTACCAGTTCAACCTCTTCACGCCAGGCGGAGGCGTGCGCCTGATGTCGGACAAGTCCGCCGACGATTTCATCGAGCTCGTGCTGGACACCACAGGCGCGGTGCCGCAGGTGATCGGACGCACCAGCCGGACGTGGGGCAACAGGACGCACGTCTCGGAGCAGCCGTTGAACCCGTCGGGGCCGATTCGCGAGATTGTCGAGACGGACGTGCTGGAATTTCTGCTGAAGGCGCTCGAACAGTTCGTGGACAAATAGGGCGGGCGGGGCAGGCAGGGCGGGCGGGCCGGGCCGGCCGGGCGAGATCAGGCCAGGCGCTCGATTGGAGTCGCATCCAATCCGAGCCGCTTGAGCGTCGCGAGGAATCCAGCCTTGTCCGCGGCATGGCGATACGCTTCGCGCGCATCCACCGCGCCGCTCTGCACGAACGCCGCGAGGCTCTCGTTGAGCGGCAGCATCCCCTGCATCCGTCCGGCCTCGATGGCTGCCGGCAACGCCGACGTCCGGCCTTCGGCAATGATGCTCGCCACGCTCGCCGTATTCAGCAGCACTTCCCGCGCGGGGAGCCGCCCACCGCTGGCCTTGCGGAGCGGCACCTGCACGACAATCCCGCGCAGATGCTCCGCGAGGGCCGTCTGCACCTGCCAGCGCGTCTCGGGTGAATACAGATTGAAGATGTAGTCGACCGCCGCGGTCACGTCGGGCGCCTGGAGACCGCCGATCACGAGACGGCCGGACGCCGCAGCCTCGAGCGCGACCCCGACAACCGCCGCGCTGCGCACCGATTCGATGACGAGCACGTCGGGATCTTCCCGGAGCGCCGCAGCGGCGAGACCCTCGACGTCGGTGAAGCTGGCGCCGACTTCCCGCTGGCTGATGAACGAGGTGCCCCGATCGTAGACAACGTCGATCTCGCCCTCGAGCGTGACGATGTAGTCGCGACGCGTGCGGTTGATCAGATCGACGAGCGCCGAGATCACGGTCCGCTTGCCGCTCTGACGGGAGCCGGCCACGAGCACGAGCCCGCCGGCGTCGAGAACCAGCGACTGCACCTCGCTCGGCAGGCCGAGCCGATCGACCGACATCGGCCGGAACAGACGGAAGACCGCGCCCGGCCCGCGATGGTCGCGGAAGCTCAGACATCGCACACGGCCCACGGTGTCCACGTCGGTCATCCAGTCCGTTGGCACGCCGCTGCGGAGAGCTTCGTGAGAACGGGCGGGCATGAGCGAGAGCAGAAGCGACTCGACGTCCTTCGGCGCGTACGACGGCTCGCCGTCGAGCGCGTGGATTTCGCCATCCACGCGGACGCACGGCCGCGCATCGGACGAGAGATACAAAGTGGAGGCGCCGCGTCCCGCGGCCATTCGCAGCAGCCGATCGAGCCCCGAGACGCCAGCCGGAATCGGCGGCGGTGCGTCGGCGCGGATCGGGCTGCGCGAGATCGGCAGCACCACGGCGGGCTGCTGCGGCGGTGAGGGCACGACCGGCGGCGCGATCACCGGCCGCGGCATGACCGGCGGCGGCATGACCGGCGGCGGAGCTGAGATGACGGGTTTCGCCACGGGCGCAGCGGCTTCGGGCGGCGGCACGACCACAACGGGCGGCGCGACCGGACGCGGCGCAACGGGCACCGCCGCAATTGGAGGCGCGACAACCGGCGGCGGCGCGACCGGCGGAGGCACCACAACCGGCGGAGCCACGACGACCGGTGGGGGCACGACGACCGGTGGAGGCACAACGACGGGCGGAGGCACAACGACGGGCGCCGGCGGCGGTGCCGCGGCAACCGGTGTCGAGACCTTCGGCGCCGGCGTCACGGACGCGGGCTGGCCCTCGAACAGCTGCGCCGCGCCGGGAACTTCCAGGGACTCGAGGTCGACCGGGATCTCGTCCCCCTCGGCCTCACGGCCTCTCGCGTCCTCGGAACGACCCGGATGGCCCAGCGGACCGACATCGTCGATCTCCGAGTAGTCGGTGCCGACCGGTGCCAGGAGGGTCTGATCGCCGGCAGGCGTGCTACCCGGAGCAGTCGAGGAAGCCGAGAAGAAGTCGTCCGGCACCTGGTCGTCGTCGGACACCTTGCGGCGCCGGATTTCGACCCAGACGTCGTCTCCGCCGCGGGCGGCCACGACCGTGAAGCTCTCGCCCGGAAACTCGGGCAGCGCCGCCAGTTCCTGCTGGATGGCCCCGAACTCCTCGAGCGTGCTCAAGGCATCCGCCGGCAGCAGCTGCGAGACGATGCCGTTGACGGCGTCGAGGGTGAGCCCGCGGCTGGCCAGCTCAATCTGGCCCGACGGGGCCACGACGTAGGGCTTGTCCCCGGCGTGCATCACCAGCGCCTCGCCGTCGACCCCCACGATGGCCTGCAGCAACGAAGGAACCAGACTCATTGACTATGCGCGTATCGGCACGACGGAGCACGGCCATTAGGAACGTCTCGGGGCGCTGGCATCGTAAAGCCTGACCAGCTCGACCAGCTTGTAGCCCCGGGTCTGGTAGGGAGGAATGACGCGCTCGGTCCGCAGATATTGCAGCATACCCTCGTCGGAGTAGTCGGGGGCACCGATTTCGGGCTCCGCCGCCAGCCGTGTTTCGAGCCCCACGACGTCCAGCTTCCGATACTGGACCGTCCGCGACCCCGGAAAGAGGCCCAGCCGCCTGACGGGCTCGGTCCTGACGGCCGTCTCGAACGCCACGAACACTTCATTGCTGATGAAGTTGTAATCGGCCTCCGAGCGGCTCGCCGGAGCGTCCTCGACGCGGATGTGCGTCAGGCCGTCGAGCTTCGCCAGCCGGTCGATGAGCCGCTGGGTGAAGGCGCCTTCGCCCGACCACTTCGATGTGTCGATGTCCATGCTATGCCCCGCCTGCCTTGTGGGCGATGTGGATCGTCATGAGACCGCCGAGGACGGCCTTGTGCTGCACGCGAACGAACCCGCGCGCCTCGAACAGCCGCGCGACCCCTTCGGCGCCCGGGTAGTCGCGGATCGACGCCGGGATGTAGCGATACGTGTCGGGGTCGCCGTGGAGCATCCAGCCAAGCAGGCCGCCGGTCAGCCGCAGATACGTCAGGTAGATGCCGCGCACGAACGAATTCGCCGGCCGGTTGAAGTCGAGCGACAACGCGCGGCCTCCGTCGTCCAGCACCCGATGCATCTCGTCGATGGCCGCGCGAAGGTCGGGAACGTTGCGCAGTCCGTACCCGGCCGTCACCACATCGAACGAACCGGCCGGAAATGGCAGCGCGACCATGTCGCCGACCAGAAAGCGCGGGGCGCGCCGGCCGTCCGTGGGCGCTGCGGCCCGGTGGGCCTTGTCGCGCGCCAGCTCGATCATGCGCCGCGTGACATCGAGCCCAATCACGTTCCAACCTGCGGCCGCCAGACGGAACGCGATGTCGCCGGTCCCGGTCGCCAGGTCCAGCGCGCGTCCACCGGGTCTGGCGGCGGGAGCCGACACGAGATCGACGAGCCGGCGCTTCCATCGCTGATCCTGCCCGTACGAGAGCACGACCGTGATGAGATCGTACCGGTCGGCGATCGTCGAGAACAGCGCGCGCACGTAGCGCCGCTTGCCGTCCGGCGTCGCGATGGCGTCTGCCAGATGCGTCTTCGTCTTCTTCTTCGCCTTCTTCTTCATTGGGGGTTTCGTCGGATAATAGCCCTGCATGCTCCCGTCGAGCACGGTCGAAAACTACCTGAAGGCGATCTACCAGGGTCAGTCGACGCTGCCGCCCGGCCAGCGGCTGCTGCCGATGGGCCACGTCGCGGCGGCCGTCGGCGTCACGCCGGGCACGGCCACGACGATGGTGAAGGCGCTGGCCGAGTCGGGGCTGGCCGAGTACGAGCCGTACTCGGGCGTGCGGCTGACGAAGGCGGGCGAGCAGCTGGCGGGCCTCGTGCTGCGGCGTCACCGTCTCGTCGAGGCGTTTCTGGTCCAGGTCATGGGGATGAGCTGGGCCGAAGTGCACGAGGAAGCCGAGCAGCTCGAGCACGTTGTGTCCGAACGCCTCATCGAGCGCATCGACGAGATGCTGGGACGTCCGACCCACGATCCGCACGGGGATCCCATCCCCGGCGCGGACGGCGCCATCGCCGCGCGCCATCTCGACAACCTGCTGACGTGCCCGGTCGGTCAGGCGCTGACGGTGACGCGCATCACCGACCAGGATCCGGCGTTCCTGCGGTTCATCGAGCGCCACCATCTCAAGCCGGGGGAACGCGTGGAAGTCGAGGCGCGCGACATGGCGGCCGACGCGGTGCGCCTGCGCGGCGCCGGCCGGGAGCCGCTGACGATCGGCGCCGGCGCCGCGTCGAAGCTGCTGGTGGATCTGGATCGATCGTCGTCGTAGCCGATCTTCGTAGCGCGGGGCTTTCAGCCCCGCGAGGGCGGCCCTGAAGGGCCGCCCTACTGGACGTTCAGCAAGTCGGCTGGCCGGTCGAGCAGGATCTCGTCGCCCCGCAGCTCCGCCCGGGGAAACTCCCGGAAGCCGAACCCGTAGCGCGCCAGGCAGACTCGCGTGCCGAAGGCCCGCGCGGTTTGCCAGTCGACGGCGGAATCGCCCACCATCGCGGTGTCGGCAGCGCTGACGCCGGCCCGGGCGCACAGATGCGCGAGGCCGGCCGGATCGGGCTTCCGCGCAAGCGGCCCGTCGCCGCCGATGATCGCGTCGTCCGCGAAGAACCGGCTGAGGCGCAAGCCATCCAGAATCCGGCCGGTCGCGGCGCGGGGTTTGTTGGTCAGGACGGCCAGCGACGCACGGGCGCCGAGCGCCTCGAGCACGGCCGGCATCCCCTCGTACGCGCGCGTGTGGTCGAGCAGCTTCGTGTCGTAGATGGCGAGGAATCGAGCGAGCGCATCGGCCGGCGGAGCGAGGGTCACCGCCGCGAAGACGCGGGCAATCAGCGTCGCCGCCCCCTCCCCCACCATCGCCGCCACTGCGTCCTCGCTGAGCGGCCGCGCGCCGCACTGCACGAGCAGGACGTTGGCTGAATCGGCGAGATCGCGGAGGGAATCGACGAGCGTGCCGTCGAGATCGAACACGAACAGGCGAACGCTCACTCGGTGTATTCCGCGTACGAGGTGGGCGTCTCCCACACCGTCACACGCACCACGGGCAGGCCCTGCTGGCTCGCCTGGCGGAAGATGAGCTGCGCGATATGTTCGACAGTCGGATTGCTCTGGCAGATATACACGGGTTCGCCCAGCTGCTCGAGCGACTTCACGAGCGGGTCGTCATGGCGCAGCAGCATCCGGTGATCGAACTCGCGGTCGATCCATCCCTTCACGATCCGCTTGATGTCGCTGAAGTCGCACACCATGTTGCGCGCGTCGAGCTGCGGCGTCCGGACCTCGATCTCGGCAACGGCGTTGTGGCCGTGCGGGTGCTTGCAGACCCCGTCGTAGTCGAGGAGGCGGTGGCCGTAGCAGAAATCTATGCGTTTGGTGACTGAGTACATTTGGTCATCTCGTCATCTGGTCATCTGGTCATTCATTGGGTCAATGATCAGGTTACCATCATCGAATTGCCAAACCTCAATACCCAGATCAATGACCAGATGACCAAATGACCAGATGACCAGATGCGCGGTTCTATTGTCGGGGGGGTTGGACAGCGCCGTCCTGCTCGCGGAGGAGGCCGCGCGCGGCACGGTGCAGCCGATCTACGTGGCGGCCGGGCTCGCCTGGGAATCGGCCGAGCGCGCGATGGTCGGCGCGCTGCTCGAGAGCGACGCGCTGCGCGGGCGCGTTTGCGATCTTGTCGCGCTCTCGGTGGACATGCGCGACGTGTACGCGTCTTCGCACTGGGCCGTCACGGGCACGCCGCCGGCCTATCACACGCCGGACGAGGACGTGTACCTGCCAGGCCGCAACATCGTCCTGCTCGCCAAGGCGGGCGTGTACTGCGCCACCGCCGGCATCGATCGCATCGTGCTCGGCACGCTCGGCCACAATCCGTTTCCCGACGCGACGCCGGAATTCAGGGCCGCCATGGGACGGTCGTTGTCGCTGGGGCTGGCGCACGGCCTCGTGATCGAGGCGCCTTACGCGCAGATCGAGAAGACCGAGGTCGTCCGCCGAGGCGCGGCGCTCGGCTTCCCGTTCGAGCTAACGCTCTCGTGCATGAGTCCGGTCAGCGGCATCACCGGGCAGCCGCTGCCGGGCCACTGCGGAACGTGCAGCAAATGCCGCGAGCGGCACGACGCGTTCGTGGACGCCGGCATCGAGGACCCCACCAAGTACGCCAGCGAGCGGTTCACGACCGGGCAGGCATGAACAGTCGGCAGTCAGCAGTCGGCAGTCGGCAGTCGGCAGTGGCAGTCAGCAGTCGGCAGTCGGCAGTCAGCAGTCGGCAGTCGGCAGTCGCAGTCCTACTCCTGGCGCCGTAGGGTAATCGAGCCGTCACCGGTCCGGACGCGCACTGAACGGCCGCCCGAACCCAACCGGCCGCGGACGCTGTTCCGCGTGATGTGGCCGGAGCTCGTGACGCTGACGCCGTCCAGCCGGATGCCGCCGTCCCCTGTGTGCGCCTCGAGATCGGCGTTGAAGCCATCCGGGATCTGCAGGGTGACGGCGCCATCACCGCTCGTGATGTCCCAGTCGGCGCCGGTCGAGCTGCCCGCCCGCGCCTGAATCGCGATGCTCCCGTCGCCAGAACGGGCGCGCACGGCCGTCAGCTTGCCCGACACCCTGACACGCCCGTCCCCCGTCGTGGCCTCGACCGCACCGTCCACGCCGTCGAGCTCGATGCCCCCGTCGCCGGTGGACGCTGAGACCGTTCCGGAACTGTCCGTAGCCTGGATGCGGCCGTCGCCTGAACGCAGGGCAATCGTGCCGTTCACGTGAGCGAGACGAATGGCGCCGTCGCCGCTCGAAGCCCGGATGTCCGCGGACTGAGGCACCGAGACCACGAGGCGGGCACTGCCGCGTCCCAGCCAGCCCCAGCCGAGCAGGCGGGAGGCCGAGGGTTTGACCTCGACGGAGATGCGGTTGCCCTCCTGGCTGCTCTGGACTTCGATGGCGGCCGCCTCGGCCTGGCCGGCGGCGTGCTTCTCGATCACCACCATCACTTCGGGCCTATCCCACGACTGAATCTCGATGGCACCGTCGAAGGTCGCCAGGACGACCTCCGGCTTGCCCTCGACGTTGAATCGCTTCTCGTCGCGCTGGGTCACCCACGCCGAATCGGCTCCGGCGACGATACAGCCGCCCAGCGGCAGGCACAGCGACAGACCGGGCAGCAGAAAGGCGCGACGGGAAATCATGGCTTGATCCTCCGCGAGCTTAGACGGAGTCCGGGCGGCGTCTGTTTCTTGTTCTTGCCTGCCCCGCCTGCCCTGCCCGCCCCGCCTGCCCTGCCCGCCGCCTGACCCGCCTGACCCGCCCGCCCGATCAGGGCGTCCAGTCGGTGTGCAGGTGCAGCTTCCGCCCCTCGACGGGCAGGAGGGCGGACTCGTCGGGGGGGAACAGGTGCCGGTTGACCCGTTCGACCAGCGCAGCGAGCTGCCGTTCGTCGGGCGCCTGGATGACGAGCACGCCGCTCGTCTCCGCCGGCGGAAACCGCCGGTCGTCCAGGTAGTCGCGATCCATGGTGACCAGCGTCCGCCGCAGCTGATGGGCCAGACGGAAATGGGCCAGGTCGGAGGCACGGCGCAGGTTCTCGTCTTCGAGCACGAACAGCACGTCCCAGAGCAGGCGTTGCCGCATGTGGTCCACGAGACCGGCCGGGATGTTCGCGTCGGCATAAATCCGCGGCCGCGCCGTCAGGCGTTCGGCGTGCGGCGCGAGTTCGGAGGAGAGAGTGCCCATCTACGTTGCTGCCGTGACCTTCCTGTCCCGCACCGCCTGCGCCTCGCGCGTGAGGGCGGCGACCAGCCGGTCGCGCTTGTGCACGAGCTCCTTGCGCGCGCGGCGGCCGTTGGGCGACCCGACCGCGTACTCGCAGAAGAGCGGAAAGGCGATCGTCGAGTCGCAGTAGGCGACCACTGTATCGGGCAGAACGCCGGGGTTCACCTTGCCCCAGCTGATGGCTTCCGAGGGCGACGCGCCCGACAGACCGCCCCAGACCACCGAGTCGGTGGTGATCTGGATGAAGTAGTCGTTCCCGCCCTTCGGGATGCCGTACACCTCCCACAACGTCGGCTGCGCCTGCAGGTAGAAGTTCTTGGGCGACCCGCCGCCCAGGATCACGCACCCGTTCTGCTTGCCGGCCAGCACGATCGCGCAGACTTCGTTGACGTCCTTGTTCGGATCGATCATCAAGCGGCTGGCGTTCATCAGTTCGTGGTACGCGATGTTCATCCCGATCGAGCTGTCGCCGGGCGACGAGGTGTAGAGGGGGACGCCGCACCTGGCCGCGCTCGCGACCACGGAGTGTTCCTCGCAGCCCGGCTGTTTCTCGAGCAGATCGAGCCCGAGGCGGTAATGAAACTCGGCTGTCGAGACGGCTTCGTTCAACCCCGACCGCACGATGAACTCGCGGATGTAGGCGTCGGTCTCGAGCAGGACCGTCGCCGGAAAGAGGACGTCGTAGATCCGGATCACGCCGTCCTCGAACAGCTCGCGGTCGTCCACGAACGGCGAGCCGCGCCGGAGCGTGAAGTTCAACGCGTAGTGCAGGTCGTGGTACAGGTTGGCGCCCGTCGAAATCACGAAGTCGACGAGGCCGCGTTCCATCATCTCGATGACGCAGCCGCCGAGTCCGGCCGGGGTCATGGCCCCGGCGATGGTGAGGCCAATCGTGGTGTCGTTGGCGGCGTCGAGCATCTTCCCCGCGAAGATCTCGCAGGCTTCGGACAGCCGGCCCGCATTGAACGCCTGGAAGCCTTCGTCAATGAGCTGGCGAACCGCCGGGCTGCCCTTCGGCCGGTAGTATCTGATCGGTTTGCCAGTGAGAAATGACTGGCGGGCATGCCCGGGTGAGCCGGGAGCTCGGTACGGCAAGGCGTTGGCCTCCTCAGCGGCAAAAAATAGCTTAACATTTGTTCGTGGCGGACAACGGCGTCTGGCTCGTGGCTTGCGGCTGCCCTCGTCGCCGTGGCGGGCCTGACAATCTGGGTTATCTGGTTGAAAGGACGCTCTTTCGCGCCGGGTCACGTCTTCCACGCCAGCCGCCTGAGCTCGGGCAACCATCTGTTCCCCACCCAGGTGCTCATTTCGCCTTCGAGCGTCGTCCAGTTCAAGGCCCGGTGGATCGGCCGCCAGGAGGAAACCATCCACCTGGCGCACGTGGCATCGGTCAGAATCGATACCGGGCTCCTGCTCTCCGACGTCCAGATCGAAACGAGCGGCGGGTCCGACCCCATCAAGTGCCACGGCCATCACAAGGCTGACGCGACGAAGATGAAGGCTCTGATCGAGCAATATCAAAGCGAGTACTACCGAAACAGGGGCGTCGCTCCGATAACGTAAGCGTCGAAATGGACGATCTGACTTTTAGCGCCCGGCGAGCCAGCGCGGCGGTCCCGGTCCAGCAGTCTTCGGAGCCCACGGAGCTCGATGCACGGTTTCGCACACTGGTGCAATCGCCTCTGCGGGCGGGCATCCTGCGCTACCTGAGCGCCCGGCCGGACGAGCAGTTCGACGTCGAGTCGCTCATGCAGACCTTCGGCCGGCTGCGGCTGGATGTCGAGAACTGCGTACGCGAGCTCGTCGACTTCGGCGTGGCGGAGATGGTACCGGGGGAGCCGGCGCGGTACGGGGCGAAACGGACGGCGGCCTTCGCCGAGTACCTCGACCAGTTCCTCGAACGCCGGGCCACCGTCAGCAGCGAGGACCAGTCGCCGTCGGTCCAGCGGTTCCGCGAGATGATCGGCCGCGACGAGAAGATGCTCGTCGTCTTCGAGTGGATCCGCACGGCCGCCAAATCCGACATCTCGGTGCTCGTGCTCGGGCCCACGGGGTCGGGCAAGGAGCTCGTGGCCAAGATGATCCACGAGCTGTCACGCCGGAGCGTGGCGAAGTTCCAGGCCCTCAACTGCGCGGCCCTTCCCGACACGCTCTTCGAGTCCGAAATCTTCGGCTACGAAAAGGGCGCGTTCACCGGGGCTCACGACAGGAAGCCGGGCCGGCTCGAGCTGGCCAATGACGGCACCTTGTTCCTCGACGAAATCGGCGACATGTCGCTCATCGCCCAGGCGAAGCTGCTGCGCGTACTCGAGGAGCGGCGCTTCGAACGGCTCGGCGGCAACAAGTCCATCGCCGTCGACTTCCGGCTGATTTCAGCGACCAACCGCCCGCTCGAACAGTTCGTGCGCGACGGCCGGTTCCGCGAGGACCTGTACTATCGCGTGAACGCCTTCGCCATCCGGCTGCCCTCGCTCCGCGAGCGGCAGGTGGACATCCCGGTCCTGGGCGAGCGCTTCCTCAAGCGGTACTGCGCGGCGCAGGGCCTGCCGCTCGACAGCAAGGCCTTCTCGAAGGAAGCGATCGACCTGCTCTGCTCGTATCACTGGCCCGGCAACATCCGCGAGCTCGAAAGCACGGTCTCGCGCGCGGCGCTGTCGTCGCCCGGCCGGACGATTCGCGCCAGCGACGTCGAGTTCCTGCACGCCTCCGTCCCCGTCGCCCAGTCTTCCGGCGAGCGGCTCCCGTCCCTGGCCGACGCCGAACGCGCGCACATCGTGCGCGTGCTCGAAGCCGTCGACTGGAACAAGAAGGAAGCCGCGCGGGTCCTCGACATCAGCCGGGGCACGCTCTACCGGAAGATCGTCGAGTTCCAGCTCGAGCCCGACGCCAAGCCGTCGCGGCGGAGCCGCGAAGGAGAGGCGTGACCCCGGCCCGCCGGGGTAGATAATGTAGACAATGAAACAGCTACCCGTCGCGGCGCGGCTGTACGTCATGGCCGTCTGCGTCGCTGGCGCGCTCGTCGGCGCGTACTTCGCCCCCCACTCGGTCGCCCGGCCGGGGCTCTTCATCGCGTTACTGGTGTGCTCGTCGGTCGCCTCCGCCCTCAAGGTCTCCCTGCCCCTCGCCACCAGCGGCTCGACGATGTCGATTTCGTACGCCGTCGATTTCGCGGCGCTGCTGCTGCTCGGCGCCGACGAGACGATGGTGGTGGCCGCGACCAGCGCGTGGAGCCAGTGCACGTTCCGCACGCAGAGCCGCGCCGCCGTCTACCGCACGCTCTTCAGCATGGCGTCGCTCGTGCTGACCGTGAAGGCGGCGGGGCTGGCCTACGTGTGGCTCGGCGGCTCGCCGCCCGACCAGATGCTGGTGCTGGCGGACATTCCGAAACCGCTGGTCGGCGCCGCCACGGTCTATTTCGTCTGCAACACGGCGCTCATTGCGACCGCGATTGGCGTGTCGACGAAGCAGAGCGCCGTCCGCGTGTGGAACGAGAACTTCCTCTGGAGCGCGCCCAGCTATTTCGTCGGCGCCCTGGCCGCCGCCGCTGCGGCCTGGGTCATTCAGCGCGGGGGATACTGGACGGCTCTGCTGACCTCGATGCCGGTGTACGCGCTGTACCAGGACGTACAAGGTCTACCTGGGGCGCGTCCAGGACGAGCAGCGGCACGTGCAGGAGGTGTCGGACCTGCACCTGGCGACCATCGAGGCGCTCGCGCTGGCCATCGACGCGAAAGATCAGACCGCGCAGAGCCACATCCGCCGCGTGCAGGTATACGCCGCCGGGATCGCCCGCGCGCTCGGCATGGCCGAGCACGAAATCCAGGGCGTGAAGACGGCCGCGCTCCTCCACGACATCGGCAAGCTGGCCGTGCCCGAGCACATCCTGTCGAAGCCCGGCCCGCTGACGCAGGAGGAATTCCAGAAGATCCGGATCCACCCGCAGGTCGGCGCGGAGATCATCAGCGGCGTGCCGTTCCCGTATCCCGTCGCCCCGCTGATCCTGAGCCACCACGAACGCTGGGACGGCAAGGGCTACCCCGCGGGCTCGACGGGCGAGGACATTCCGCTGGGCGCGCGCATCCTGTCAGTGGTCGACTACTTCGACGCGCTGATGTCGGAGCGGCCGTACCACAAGGCCATGAGCTTCGACGCGGCCATCGGGCTGCTGCGGCAGGAAAGCGGCAAGGCCCTCGACCCGCGCGTCGTCACGACGTTCATCGAGCTGTATCCGGCGCTGGCCGCCGAAGCCGACGCCAGCCAGGCGCCCGCGCGCAAGCTGACCCGAGTGGCCGCCCACGCGCCCGCCGCTCAGCCGGCTGCCGGCCTGCTGGCCGAATCGACCGGCCGCAAGAACGTCTTCGAGGACATCGCGCTCGCCCACCGCGAGATCTACGCGCTCTACGAAATCGCGCAGGCGATGGGCAGCAGCCTCGGCGTGGCGGACACGATGGCGCTCATCTCGTCGAAGCTGAGCAACATCGTCCCGTTCTCGTGCTGCGCGCTGTTCCTCTACAACGAGGACAACGAAACGCTGCGGTGCCGGTTCGCCACGGGCGTCCAGGCCGAGCAGATCCAGCAGCTCACGATCCGCAGCGGCCAGGGGCTGACGGGCTGGGTGGCGCGCAACCGCCGGCCGCTGGTGAACGCCCGCCCGAGCGCGGACCTCGAGGCCGCCGGCGTCTCGTGGCCGACGACGCTGCAGTCGGCGCTGGTCTGTCCGCTGGTGTTCAACGACCGCTTCATCGGGACGATTTCCGTCTATCACATCGAGCCGTCCGTGTACACGGACGACCATCGCCGGCTCCTCGATCGCATCTCCGAGCAGGCGGCCGCCGTCATCTACAACTCGATCGTGTTCGAGCAGACGCAGGAAGACTCCCTGACCGATCCGCTCACGGCCCTCCCGAACACGCGGTTCATGTTCATGCACCTCACGCGCGAACTCGCCCGCGCCGAGCGCCTGAAGCAGGAAGTGTCGCTGCTCGTGATGGACCTCGACAACTTCAAGGAGATCAACGACACCTACGGGCACCACGTCGGCGACCGTGCGCTGCGCGAAGTCGCGGGAGCGTTGCGGACCGGCATCCGTCCCTACGACATCTGCGTCCGGTACGCCGGCGACGAGTTCATCGTCGTCCTCTCGGGCTGCGGCAGCGAGGAAGCCGAGCGGAAGCGGCTCGAGCTGCAGGCGGCCGTGGACAACCTGCACTTCGAGGCGAAGCCCGGACAACTGCTCCCGATCACCATCAGCATCGGCGCGTCGATCTTCCCGCACGACGGGGACTCGTACGAGACACTGCTCGCCACGGCCGACAGCCGCATGTACCGCGACAAGACGCGGCGGAAGCGCGGCACGCTGGGCCACGGCCCCGACGACGACCGCGGGCCACGGCAGTCGCCGCCCGCTGCGGCCTCGGGCCTCTCGGACCTCGACATCAAGCGATCGGTGATCGGCCTCCTCTGACCCGACGATGCGAATGACGCCGTGCCTGTGGCGGGTGGCGCCCGTGGCGATCGTCCTGCTCGGCGCGTGGCCGGTTCGCGCGCAGGCGCCGGCGCCCTGCGACCGCGCGTGCCTGTCCGGATTGCTCGATCGCTATCTGGACACGCTCGTCGCGCGCGAGCCCTCGCGGCTGCCGCTGGCTCCCACGGTCACGTTCACGGAAAACGGACAGCGCCTCGAACTCGGTGACGGTCTGTGGCACACCGTGACCGGCACGGGCAGCTACCGCCTCGACATCGCCGACGTCGAAGCGGGACAGGCCGTGCTGATGGGAACGATTCGTGAAGCCGGTGTGCCCGCGATCCTCGTCGTCCGACTGGGGACCGTGGAGCGGAGAATCCGCGACATCGAAACCCTGGTCATTCGCAACCAGAGCGCGGCCGAGAACCTCGACCGGATTGGAGCGCCCCGCCGCGCATGGCTGACGGCGGTGCCCGAACAGGAGCGCCATTCACGCGACGAGCTGGTCCGCATCGCGAACATGTACCTCTCCGGCATCGAGCTGAACGACGGCAAGGGTGTCTACCCCTTCCAGGCAACCTGCGCGCGGCTCGAGAACGGATCCGTGACGGCCGGCGATCCGGCGTCGGTGCTGGGGCCGGGCGCCGCGGGAACGTCCACGCGTCCGCCGTCGAGCTGCCGGGAGCAGTTCGAGTCCGGCGTCTTTCACTACGTCACGCGCATCCGCGACCGCCGGTTCGTCGCCGTGGACCGCGAGAGAGGCATCGCCTTCGCCTTCGCGTTCTTCGACAACGCGGCCGGCGAGGCTCGCAACGTGACGCTGCGCGACGGCCGGCAGGTGGTGTCCGGATCGAGCGTCCCGTGGACGTGGCAGATCGCGGAAGCGTTCAAGATCGAGAAGGGCCTGATCGGCCCGGTCGAATCGGTCCTGCACCCGGTGCCCTACGGCATGGGTTCCGGCTGGAGCAGCTGGGAAGACGCCATGTCCAGCCGGCCTCGCCAGAAGTAGCTGGCCGGATCGCCGGTGTCGTCCTTTCCACGGTACTGCGCGACCTGTTGCCCCCTCTGAACGCGTCAAGGCGGCGCGGATCTCCATTGACTTCCGTCCTGATTTGTTCAAACTTGGGGGGCTTTGCCAAGGGCCATCCTGTTGTGTTCGTTTGGGTTGGCGCTGGCCGCCGGCAGCCTGGGTGCACAGGCGCCAGCGGCCGCCGGGCCGCCGGCGGCGGTCCTCGACAAGTACTGCCTGACCTGCCACAACGCGCGGCTGAAGACGGGCGGCCTGGTGCTCGATCCGGCCGGCGTCGGCCGCGCCGGCGACGCGCCGGACACCTGGGAGAAGGTCGCGCGCAAGCTGCGCACCCGCGAGATGCCGCCGCCGGGCGCGCCCCGGCCGGACGATGCGGCGTACCGCAGCCTGATTGCGACGCTCGAAACGACGCTCGATGCCGCCGCCGAAGCCGCGCCGAACCCCGGCCGCGTGCCCGTGCATCGGTTGAACCGGACCGAGTACACCAACGCCGTACGCGATCTGCTGGCACTCGAGGTGGACGGCCGATCGCTCATCGCCGACGAGCCCGATTCGCACGGATTCGACAACGTGGCCAGCGTGCTGACGGTGTCGCCCGCGCTGCTCGAAAGCTACCTGTCGGCCGCGTCCACGGTATCGCGGCTGGCGCTGGGCGATCCGGCGCTGAATCCCGTGGTCGACACGTTCAAGGTGCCCACGGCGATGGTGCAGGACGACCGCGCGGGCGATCGCCAGCCGTTCGGGTCGCGCGGCGGTACGGCCATCCGGTATCACTTCCCGCTCGACGGCGAGTACACCATCAAGGTCGTGCTGAAGCGGCAGCTGTATCTCTACCTGATCGGGATGGCCGAGCCGCACCAGATCGACATACGGCTCGATGGCGCGCTGCTCAAGCGCTTCACCATCGGCGGCGAGGGGAAGGGGCTGACCGCACCTGAGAGCTTCGCCGGCAACACGCAGGGCGATCGCGACTGGGAAATCTACATGCACACCGCGGACGCGGGGCTCGAGGTGCGCGTGCCGATCAAGGCGGGGACGCGCGAGGTGGGCGTGTCCTTCGTGCGCCAGCACACGGAGCCCGAGGGCGTGCTGCAGCCGCCCCAGCGGGGCTTCGCGCGAACGACCAACGAGCAGTACTTCGGCGAGCCGGGCGTCGACACGGTGCTCGTCGGCGGTCCGTACAAGGCCGTCCGCGCGGCGGACACGCCGAGCCGGCGGAAGATCCTGATCTGCCGGCCAACGGCCGGCACCCGCGCGTCCGAGGAGACGTGCGCCACGCGCATCCTGTCCACTCTGGCGCGCCGCGCCTACCGGCGGCCGGTGACGGACGCCGAGGTCAACACGCTGCTCGATTTCTACAAGGCGGGCCGTGCCGACGGCGACTTCGACCTGGGCATCCAGCGGGGGCTTCGCCGCATCCTGTCGGCGCCGGCGTTCCTGTTTCGCGTCGAACGCGACCCCTTCGACTCCGCTCAGGGCGGGCGCGGCGCGGGAGCGGCGTTCCGGATCAGCGATCTCGACCTGGCTTCACGGTTGTCGTTCTTCCTCTGGAGCAGCATTCCGGACGACGAGCTGCTGACCCTGGCCGTGAACGGCACGCTGTCGGAGCCCGCCGTGCTCGAGCGCCAGGTCAGGCGGATGCTGCGCGATTCGCGCTCGCAGGCGCTCGTGGACAACTTCGCCAACCAGTGGCTCAAGCTCGGGCGCCTGGCGGGCGTAGTCCCCGACGTGGACGAGTTCCCCGATTTCGACGAGAACCTGCGCGAGGCGCTGCAGCAGGAGACGCGGCTGTTCGTCGCGAGCCAGCTGCGCGACGACCGAAGCGTCGTGGAACTCGTCTCCGCAGACTACACGTTCGTGAACGAGCGGCTCGCGCGGCACTACGGCATGCGCGACGTGTACGGCAGCCGCTACCGCCGCGTCACGTTTGCCGACGGCGTCCGCGGCGGGCTGCTCGGCCAGGCGAGCATCCTGACGGCCACGTCGTACCCCAACCGGACGTCGCCCGTGCTTCGCGGACGCTGGCTGCTCGAGAGCCTGCTCGGCGCGCCCCCGCCAGCCCCTCCGGCGGACGTGCCCGCACTGAAGGAGAACGACGGCGAGGGCGAGCGGCACACCGTGCGCGAGCGTCTCGAGGCGCACCGCAGGAACCCGAGCTGCGCCGTCTGTCACGTGCGGATGGATCCGCTCGGCTTCTCGCTCGAGAACTTCGACGCGCTCGGCAAGTGGCGGACGACGAGCGACGGCGCGCCCATCGACGCGTCCGCCGCGCTGCCCGACGGCAGCCGTTTCGAAGGCGTCGCCGGGCTGCGGACCCTGCTGATGAACCATCGCGAGGATTTCGTCCGCACTTTCACGGAGCGGCTGCTGTCCTACTCGCTCGGACGCGGCACGGAGGCCTCCGACTGGCCGGCGGTCCGCAAGATCGTCCGCGACACGGCTTCGGACGATCACCGCTGGTCGTCGATCATCCTGGCCATCGTCCGCAGCACACCCTTTACAATGAGCCAGGTCGGGCAGGTCGGGCAGGTCGGGCCGGGCGGGCCGGGAAAGTAGGGCGGCCCTTTCATCCCTCGACGCGCTCGGGATGACCTGAGCCAGTCGAAGGTCAGGGCCGGCAGGAGAGCAGACGCATGATCATCACCAGGAAAGCGATTCCGCGCCGCACGGTACTTCGCGGCCTCGGGGCCACGCTCGCGCTGCCGCTCCTCGACGGGATGATTCCGGCGCTGACGGCGCAAGCGCGCACCGCCGCCGCCCCGATCCACCGCTTCGGCGTGATGTACGTCGTGAACGGCATGATCATGGAGAGCTGGACGCCGGCAGCCGAAGGCGCCGGCTACGAGCTGACGCCTACCCTCTCGGCGCTCGCCCCGCACCGCGATCGGTTTTCCGTGCTGAGCGGCCTCGCCTGCGTGCCATCGCCCGGACGTCCGGGCGGCGCGCACGCCAAGGCGAGCACGCGTTTTCTGACCGACGTGTCCCCGCCGACGAGCGAGACGTGGCTCGATGCCGGCGTCTCGGTGGATCAGCTCCTGGCGCGGGAAGCCGGCCGGCACACGCAGCTGGCCTCGCTCGAGCTGGCCATCGAGTCCGGCGAGACCGCGGGCGCGTGCGACGTCGGGTTCGCGTGCGCCTACACGAACACGATCTCCTGGCGCAGTCCGCAAACACGCCGCTGCCCACCGAGAACAACCCGCGCGTCGTGTTCGAGCGGCTGTTCGGCGACAGCGGCAGCACGGATCCGAAGGCGCGCCGCGCCCGGATCCAGCAGGATCGGAGCGTCCTGGACTCGGTGATTCGGGAAGCCGGAGCGCTCAAGGGATCGCTCGGTCCCGAGGACGGCGTGAAGCTGGTCGAGTACCTCGACGCCATTCGCGACGTGGAGCGCCGCATTCAGCGAGCCGAAGAACAGAGCGGGCGCGAGCTGCCGGTCGTCGACCACCCGGCGGGCGTCCCCGACAGCTTCGACGACCACGTCAGGCTGATGTGCGACCTGCAGGTGCTCGCCTATCAGGCCGACCTCACCCGCGTCGTCACGTTCATGCTCGGCCGCGAGTTCAGCGGCGTCACGTTTCCGCAGATCGGCGTCACCGACGCGCACCATCCGATCACGCACCACCAGCAGGAGCCGGAGAAGATCGTCAAGGTCGCGAAGATCAACGCGTACCAGGTGACCAAGTTCGCGTACCTGCTGGATCGCCTCCAGGCCACGCCCGACGGCGACGGCACGCTGCTCGATCACGTCACACTGATGTACGGGACGGGCATGGGCGACTGCAACGCCCACGATCCGCGCAGCATCCCGCTCCTGCTCGCCGGCGGCGGCACCGGGCACTTGAAGGGCGGGCGGCATATCCGGTACCCGAAGGAGACGCCGCTCGCGAACCTGCACCTGACGCTGCTCGACAAATTCGGCGTGAAGCTCGATCGCATCGGCGACAGCTCGGGCAGGCTCGACGACCGCACGCTGGCCGGAATCTGAGATGCCGCGCTGCCCTGGCCGTCCGGCGTCTCTCGCGATGGCGGCCGCCGCGGCGACACTGTGCGCCCTGGGGACAGCGTTGACGCCGTTGGCGACATCGCTGGCAGCAGCGGCCGACCCACCCGTCATCGCCGCCGTCAGAAACCGCGATATCCAGGCACTGCAGGCGCTGCTGAAATCCCGGTCCGACGTGAACACGCGACAGGGCGACGGTGCGACGGCGCTCCACTGGGCCGCGCACCTCGACGATGTGAGAAGCGCGGAACTGCTGCTCCGGGCCGGCGCGCGGCCCGGCCTGGCCGACGATACGGGCGCGACGCCGCTCTACCTCGCGTGCATCAATCGCAGCGCGCCGATGGTGGAGACGCTGCTCGCCGCCGGCGCCGATCCCAACGCGGCCCTGCTGAACGGCGAGACGGCGCTCATGACGTGCGCGCGCACCGGCGAGGTGAAGGCGGTGGGCGCGCTGCTGGCGCGCGGCGCGGGCGTCAACAGAAAGGAACCGTTCCACGATCAGACCGCGCTGATGTGGGCCGCCGCCCAGAAGCACCCCGCGGTCGTCGCCGCGCTGATCAAGGCGGGCGCGGACGTGCGGGCGCGCTCGCGCGCGTACTCCCAGACCGTGACCAGCGAGGTGACGCAGCGTGCCGGACGCGAAGCGCTGAACTACACGGTGACGCGCGGCGGCAGCACGCCCTTGCTCTTCGCCGCGCGCTCGGGCGACGCCGACTCGGCGGGGCTCCTGATTGAAGCCGGCGCGGACGTCAACGAGGCGCTGCCGAACGGCATGACCGCGCTCGTCGAAGCCGCGCACAGCGGCCATCAAGCGGTGGGGTTGCTGCTGCTCGAGAAGGGCGCGGACCCCAACGCCGACGGCGTCGGCTACGCAGCGCTGCACGCCGCCGTGCTGCGAGGCGGCCTCGATCTGGTGAAGGCGCTGCTCGCGCGCGGCGCGGATCCGAACCGGCGCATGACGAAGGGCACTCCGGTCCGCCGTAACAGCGAGGATTTCGAGCTCCCGGCGACGCTCGTCGGCGCGACGCCGTACTTCCTGGCCGCGAAGTTCGTCGAGGCCGACATCATGCGCGCGCTGGCGGCCGGCGGCGCCGACACGCGCCTGTCGATGAAGTCAGGCGAGACGCCGCTGATGGCGGCGGCCGGGATGGGGGCCAGCCCGCAGACCGATCGCCGCGGCTTGAGCATCCTCGATGGCGGCAAGGTCGAAGCCGAGCCGATCGTCGCCGCCGCCGTGTCAGCCGCGCTCGCGCAGGGAGCCGATGTGAACGCCGCGAACCAGAATGGCGACACCGCGCTGCACGCCGCCGCGCTCCTGGGCTACGACAGCGTGATCAGGCAGCTGGTCCAGGCCGGCGCGAGACCGGACATGAAAAACGCGCGAGGCCTGACACCCCTCGGCCAGATCGAAGGAAAGACAGGCGGCACGCTGCAGATCGCCCGACCGCGCCAACCGCGGCCCCCGCGAGAGCACGGTCGAACTGCTGCGCACGCTCGGTGCAACGCAGTAGCGCGGGGCTTTCAGCCCCGCGTCGGCGGCCCTGAAAGGGCCGCCCTACTCGTCTATCCAATCGGGACGGGCGCCGACGAGCCCGGTCCATAGCAGCGCGGCACCGGTCGCGCCGGCGACGAGCGCGGCGCCGCCGGCCCACCAGGGCATCGCCCGGTCGCTGAGCTCAATCCACGCCGACGGAATCAGGAGCAGGAGGCCGAGCGTCACCGCGAGCGGACGGCGCCGTATGAGCCGCAGGAGCCCGCCGCGGGCGCGGCGAAGCGACATGGCCGGCCGTTACATCCCCGTCACGTGATAGCCGGCGTCGACCATCACGATCTCGCCGGTGATCCCGCGGCCGCCCGGACTGAACAGAAACGCGGCGGTGTCGGCGACTTCCCCGAGCTCGACGTTCCGCCGGAGCGGCGTGCGCTGGCTGTACACGTCGCGAATGGTCGAGAAATCCTTGATGCCCATGGCCGCGAGCGTCTTGATCGGCCCCGCCGAAATCGCGTTGACGCGGATGTTGTCCGGCCCCAGCTCGCTCGCCAGATACCGCACCGACGCCTCGAGGGCCGCCTTCGCGACGCCCATCACGTTGTAGTTCGTGAAGACGCGCTGGCTGCCGAGATACGTCAGCGTCAGCACGGTGCCGCCGCCGCGCTTCTTCATCAGCGGCACCACGGCACGCGTGAGCCCAATCAGCGAGTACGCACTGACGTCGAGCGCGATGCGGAACCCTTCGCGGGACGTCTGCACGACGGGGTTGTCGAGGTCCCCTTTCGGCGCGAACGCCGCGCCGTGCAGCAGAAAGTCCAGACCGCCGAACTCGGCGTCGAGCGCCGCCGTCAGCGCGTCAATCTGCTCGTCGCTCGTCACATCGCACGGCAGGACCACCGCCCGATCGAGCGTGGCCGCCAGGTCGCGGACGTTCTCTTCGAGCCGCTCGCTCGGATAGGTCAGCGCAAGGCGCGCGCCGGCCGCGGCCGCGGCCTGGGCAATGGCCCACGAAATCGATCGCTTGTTGGCGACGCCGACGATCAGGCCGTGCTTTCCTGCAAGAGTGGACATTCTGGTGTCTGCTGACTGCCGACTGCTGACTGCCGACTCGGTGACTGCTGACTGCTGACTGCCGGCCGGGTTACCGGGAGCGCTTGCGGCCCTGGCCGTGCCGGTTCTGCGAGCGGTTGGCCGGCGGCTGGCCGCCGCCGTGCCGCGGCATCCCGCCCCGCATCTGCCCTCCCCCGCCCCCTCCCGTGTGGCCTCCGGAGCGGTTGCCCTGGGCCTGCTGGTGGCCTCCGCCACCGTGCCGCGGGCGGAAGCGGTTGTGCCGGTTGCCGGCCGGCTGGCGGATGGTGAAGTCGGTCGCGGGACGTGCCGGCGGCGGCGCGCCTTCCAGGCGCGGCAGCGATGCGCGAATCAGCGGGCGATGAACCGGGCCCTCGTCGTCTCTGATTTCTTCGTCGTGGTCGGGGTCGCCGGGTTGGGCGGGTTGGCGCCGCGAGCGGTTGGCCGGACGGTGTGTCCGCGTCGGGCGCGGCGGCGGCAGGCAAATCAGTGACCGACTCCGGAGCCGGTTCCTCTGAAGGGCGCCCGGCGGCGCGACGCCGCAGGGTCGTGGCGTTTCGGAACGCCCGGGGCAAGAGCCGGAGCATCGGCCTTGCGGCGCAGCCGGGGTAGCCGGGCCTGCTTGTACTCGTGCTCCGCTTCGCACGTCGAGCAGCGCGTCTGCTTCACGTCGTTGCCGATCATCGCCACCACGACGTGGTTGGTGAGACGGCGCTCCCGGGGGCAATAGTCGTCGAGGATGTCACCAAGCCGAAGCTGGCGCTGCTGCATCAAAATCTCCCGGACGTAGAACCTCGCTGGATCAAGGAAGGGAAGCGCTGAAGGGCGCGGGTCATACTAGCAGAGCTGGTTTCCCCCTAGCAAGAACGCCTAGCCAGGCCCCGCCAGCCACGCGCGCGCGTCGGCCAGCGCCCGTTCGACCGCGTCAGGCGCCGTGGATTGGGGCGTACGTTTGGCCGCCACGGAGGCCGCCGGCGTCACATGGCGGGCGATGTCGTCGCCGAACAGCTCGTGCACCGCACGCCACTCCTTCATCGACAGCGAATCGAACTCCCGCGCCTCGGCCACGAGCTTCCGGACGAGCCCTCCGACCACTTCGTGCGCGCGCCGGAAGGGCAGGCCGCGCCGCACGAGATAGTCGGCGACGTCGGTCGCCAGCAGCATGCCCGAGGCCGCACGGGCCGCGCGCTCGCGATCGAGCGTCAGCCCGCTGATGACCGCGCGCACCGTGGCCAGGCAGCCGGCCAGCGTGTCCTCGGCATCGAAGATCGCCTGCTTGTCCTCCTGCAGATCCTTGTTGTAGCCGCTCGGCAGCCCCTTCATCGTCGTCAGCAGCGCCATGAGGTGGCCGATGGACCGCCCCGTCTTGCCGCGCACGAGCTCCAGCGGATCCGGGTTCTTCTTCTGCGGCATCATGCTGCTGCCGGTGCTCAGCGCATCGGACAGCTCGAAGAAATGGTGCCCCTCGCCGCACAGGATGATGAAGTCCTCCGCCAGCCGGCTCAGGTGCACCATCGTCATGGCGCAGGCGAACTGGAACGAGGCCGCGAAGTCGCGATCCGACGACGCGTCGATGCTGTTGGCGACGACGCGCGAGAAGCCGAGATCGCGGGCGAGCGGCGCCACGTCGATCGGGTAGCTCGTGCCGGCGACGGCACCGGACCCGAGCGTGAGCGCATCGGCATCGGCCCGGGCCCCGGCGAGCCGCTCGTGATCGCGCCGCAGCGCCGCCACGTGCGCCAGGAAGAAGTGCGCGACCAGCACCGGCTGAGCCGCGCGAAAGTGCGTGAAGGCCGGCATCAGCGCGCCGCCGGCCGAGGCGGCCTGCTCCACCAGCCCGGCCACTACGCCGGCGATGCCGCGCTGCAGCAGCGGGATGTGCCGCATCAGGTAGAGACGCAGGTCGAGCGACACCTGCTCGTTGCGCGATCGGCCGGTATGCAGACGCCGGCCCGCGTCGCCGATCCGCTCGACGAGGACGCGCTCCACGAAGCTGTGGATATCCTCGTCGTCGCCGGCGACGAACGCCGGATCGGACCGGCCGCGCTCGAGGATCTGTTTCAGCGTGGTTTCAATCTGGTCGGCTTCGGCGTGCGGCAGGACGCCGGCGCGCGCCGAGGGCGCGCGCCCAGGCGATGCTGCCGGTCACGTCTTCGTCGAACAGACGCCGATCGAAGCGGAAGGACGCACCGAACTCGAACGCATCGGGGTCGGGCGCCCCGTCGAATCTTCCGGACCACAGTGTTGTCATCGGATTCCTGGGGACTCCAGCGGACGATGCCGCGTCAGTTCTCCGCGTACGATTCGAGCTGTCTGACCAGCGCCGCCGCCCGCTTGCCGTCGCGGGCGACGACGAGAATCGTGTCGTCTCCGGCGATGGTTCCGACGGTCCCGGCGAGCTGGGCACGGTCGAGCGCCTCGGCGAGCGCCTGCGCCTGGCCGCGCCCGGTGCGCAGCACGACGAGCTGCTGCACGCGCTCGACGTTGCGCAGGAACTCGGAGACGGCGCGCTCGAGCACCGTGCGGGCCAGCTCGGGGCTCGTGGCGTCGAGGCCCGGCCGCTGATACGCGCCGTCGCCGGCGCGCTTGACGAGCCCGAGGTCGGCGATGTCGCGCGAGATGGTCGCCTGCGTGGCGTCGAATCCCTTCTGGTGCAGGCGGCGCCGCACCTGCTCCTGGCTGTGGAGCGCCTCGAGATCGACGAGTTCCAGGATGACCGATTGACGTCGGGCTTTCATGAAGGACACGACGAGGATACACGATCCAGACGCCTTTAGTCAGAATTATTCATCGATTTCTGTTGATTTTATCGATACTACGATGTATAAATATTCTCTTTGATGCATACAGTTGTGCAGCCCCGTGAAGCCGGCGGCGCGCCGGCAGGGTGGCGCTGTTAACAAGACGCGCGTCGCCGTGGCCGGCGCCACCGGCTATACCGGGCCAGGAACTGCTGCGCCTGCTCGCGCGGCATCCCGCCGTCACCATCACGGCCGCCACCTCGTCGGGGGCCACGAGCGCCAGGCGGCTGCCCGCGCTGACCCGCCTCTGGAACGGCACGATCACGCCGCTCGATGCGTCCAAACCCGACGCGCTCGCGCGCGACGCCGACGTCGTATTCCTGGCGCTGCCCGACAAGGCGGCCGCGGAGCTCGCGCCGGCGCTGGTCGACGCGGGCGCTCGCGTCATCGATCTGTCGGGCGCGTTCCGCCTGCGCGGCGCGGACGCGCGCGGCCGGTGGTATCCGGACACGCACCGCATGCCCGACGGCCTCGCCTACGGCCTCACCGAACTGCAGCGCGGCGCGGTCGCGGGCGCGCGGATGGTGGCCAATCCCGGCTGCTACCCCACCGCGACGCTCCTGGCCGTCGCGCCCATCGCGGCGGCGGGCCTGCTCGCCGCCGGCGCGGACGTGATCGTCGACGCCAAGTCAGGCGTCTCGGGCGCCGGCAAGACGCCGTCCGAGCGCACGCACTTCTCGGAAGTGCACGGCAGCCTCGGGCGCCTACGGCGTGTTCGCGCACCGGCACGGCGCGGAAATCGAGCAGGGCGTCGCCGACGCGCTCGGCGCCGGAGCCGCCGGGCACGCGGTGAACTTCGTGCCGCATCTGGTGCCCGCTCGATCGCGGCATCCTGTCGACGATCTACTTCCGCGTGGCACCCGGCACCACCGAAGAACACGCTGGCCGCGGTCTACGAGCGCACGTACGCCGGCGCGACGTTCGTCCGGCTCGTCGGCTCGGCGCTGCCCGAGATCAAGCACGTCGCCCACACCAATTTCTGCGACATCGGCTGGCGCGTGGATGCTTCCGGCCGCGTGGTGCTCGTGTCGGTCATCGACAACCTGCTCAAGGGCGCCTCGGGCCAGGCCGTGCAGAACATGAACGTGATGCTCGGCCTCGACGAGACGACAGGGCTGCTGTGACGCCGCCGCTGGTGCTGAAGTTCGGCGGCGAGCTGCTCGAAGAGCCGTCGCGCATGGCCGGCGTGGTCGCCGCCATCGCGGATATCGTCCAGAACAGCGCGACGAACCCCGTCCCTGTGGTCATCGTCCACGGCGGCGGCAAGGAAATCGACGCGGCGCTCAAGGCCGCCGGCATCGAGAAGCGTCAGGTGGACGGCCTGCGCATCACCGACGCCGCCACGCTCGACATCGTCGTCTCGGTGCTGGCCGGCGCCGTCAACACGAGGTTTGTCGCGTCCCTCGGCGCCGCGGGCGTGCCCGCGGTCGGGCCTCACGGGAGCCGACGGCGGGTGCGGCTTGTCGGAGGTGGCGCCGCCGCATCGCACGGTCGACGGACAGCTGGTCGACCTCGGGCGTGTGGGCCTGCCGGCCGATGACGCCGACATGCGGGTGCTCGAGGCGCTGCTGCGGGCCCGGCTGGTGCCGGTGGTGGCGAGCATCGGCGTCGACCGGGACGGGACAGCTGCTGAACGTCAACGCCGACACGATGGCCGGACACCTGGCCGCGAAGCTCGGCGCGCGCCGGCTCGTGATCGCCGGTTCGACGTCCGGCGTGCTCGACGAGCGCGGTGCGACGGTACCGCTGCTCGACCCGGCCGTCGATCGCGCGGCTGGTAGCCGCCGGCACGGCCAACGCGGGGATGATAGCGAAGCTGCGCGCGTGCGAACACGCGCTCGGCGGCGGCGTGGACGACGTCGTGATCGTGGACGGCCGCGATCGCGATTCGCTGCGCGCGGCCGCGTCCGGCACGGTGCCGGCGCTGGCGACACGGGTGGCGGCCACCGCGGGGACACGATCATGACGACTTCCACGACTTCCATGACGTCTATGTCAGCGCTCGAAGACATTCAGGCACGCGAATCCCGGCACGTCCTGCAGACGTACCGCCGCGCGCCGCTGGTGTTCGTGCGCGGCAAAGGGCGTGCGCCTCTACGACTCCGAAGGCCGCGAGTATCTGGACCTGCTGTCCGGCATCGGCGTCGCGTCGCTCGGCCACGCGCATGAGGGCCTCGCGCGCGCCATCGCCGATCAGGCGCAGACGCTGCTCCACACCTCGAACCTGTTCTACCACCCGCTTCAGGGGCAGGTCGGCGAGCGGCTGGCCTCGCTCTCGGGCCTGTCGCGGATCTTCATCTGCAACAGCGGCGCGGAAGCCGTCGAGGCCTGCCTGAAGTTCGCGCGGCGCTACTGGTACACGCGCGGCGAGCCGCGCGCCGAGTTCATCGCGCTCGAGGAATCGTTTCACGGCCGGACGATGGGCGCGCTGTCGGTCACGTCCGACGAGCACTACCGCGCCCCGTTCGAGCCGCTGCTGCCGGGCGTGCGGTTCGTGCCTGTCAACGATCCGGCGGCGCTGCTCGCGGCGGTGTCGTCGAAGACGGCCGCCATCATCGCCGAGCCGATTCAGGGCGAGGGCGGCGTCCGGCCGCTGACGCAGGCGTTCGCCGACGCCATCAACCAGGCGTGTGCGAAAACTGGCGCGCTGCTCATCGCGGACGAGGTCCAGAGCGGCCTCGGCCGCACCGGGCAGCCGTTCTACTTCAGCGCGCTCGGACTGAAGCCACAGCTGGTGTCGGTCGGAAAAGCGCTCGGCGGCGGCGTGCCGGTCGGCGCCGCGCTCATCAGCGACGACGTGGCGTCCACCATCTCGTACGGCGACCACGGCAGCACCTACGGCGGCAACCTGCTGGCGTGCCGCGCGGCCCTCTGCTTCCTGGGCGAGCTGACCGAGGGCGGGCTGCTCGAGCACGTCCGCCGCGTCGGCCGGTTCTTCGAACAGCGTCTGCGCGAGGTCGCAGCCAGACATGCCTTCGTGAAGGACGTGCGCGGCGCGGGTCTGATCTGGGGGCTCGAGCTGTCGCAGGATGCCGCGCCGGTCGTGCCGGCGGGTCTGGCCCACGGCGTCGTCGTCAACCGCACCGCGGAAACCGTCGTCCGCCTGCTGCCGCCGCTCGTCATCACGGAGGCCGAAGCCGACGAGGCGCTCGGCCGGCTGGATGCGGCGCTCGGCGCCATCGGCGCATGACTCCAACGGGCCGGACAGCCGATCGCGCCGTCGTCGTGTCGGGCGGTGTCACGACGCCTCAGGGTTTCCGCGCCGCGGGCATTGCCGCGGGAATCAAGCGGCCGAGGCCTGATGGCACCGCGCCGCTCGATCTGGCCCTGCTGGTCTCGGACACGCCGGCGACGGCCGCGGCCGTGTTCACGATCAACAAGGCCCAGGCCGCGCCGGTGCTGGTCTCGCGCGAGCACATCACCCGCTCGGGCGGCACCGCACGCGCCATCGTCGTCAACAGCGGCTGCGCGAATGCCTGCACGGGAGACGAGGGCATGACCCACGCGCGCGCGATGGCGTCGGCAACCGCACGTCTGGCGGGCTGCCGCGACGACGAGGTGCTCGTGGCCTCCACGGGCGTCATCGGCGTCGGGCTGCCGATCGACCGGATCACGAGCGCGCTGCCGCGCGGGTTCGCGGCGCTCGGCGCCGATCAGGGTGCGGCGGCCGCACGGGCGATCATGACCACCGATCCGTTTCCGAAGGAAGCGGCGGTGCGCGTCGTGCTCGACGGACGCGAGGCCGTCATCGGCGGGATGGCCAAGGGCTCGGGGATGATCGAGCCGATGATGGCCACGATGCTGGCGTTCGTGACGACGGACGCGTCGGTGCCGCAGCCGCTGCTGCAGCGCGCGCTGCGCGACGCGGTCAACACGACGTTCAACGCGATCACGGTGGACGGCGAGTGCTCCACCAACGACACGGTGATGCTGCTCGCCAACGGCCAGAGCGGCGCGTTCGTGAACGACGGGTCGTACGCCGCGTTCCTGGACGGCCTGACGGCCGTGTGCCGCGAGCTCGCGCTGGGCATCGTGCGGGGCGGCGAGGGCGCGACCAAGCTGGTCACGGTGAAGGTGACAGGCGCGGCCTCGGAGGGCGAAGCCCGGATCGCGGCCAAGGCCATCGCCAACTCGCCGCTGGTCAAGACGGCCATCCACGGCGGCGATCCGAACTGGGGACGGCTGATCGCGGTGGCGGGGCGGGCCGGCGTGGCGTTCGAGCTGAGCCGGGCGATCGTGACCATCGGGTCTGTCGTGCTGTTCTCGAACGGCCGGCCCCACGACGAGCGCGCACCGGAGGCCGCCGCGTATCTGCAGGGAAAGGACCTCACGGTCTCGGTCGATCTCGGCTCCGGCGCGGCCTCCTCGACCGTCTGGACGTGCGACCTGAGCGCCGAGTACGTCAAGATCAACGCGGACTATCGGACCTGACCATGCCTGGAGCCACCACGACCCGCAAGGACTTCCTTTCGATCCTCGACTTCGACGCCACCGATCTCGAGCGCTGCCTCGAGCTCGGCGCGCGCCTGAAGGCGGAGCGGTCGCTGGGCCGGCAGGCGCCCACGACCGATGCGCTCGACGGCTGTCACGTCGCCCTGCTGTTCGAGAAACCATCGCTGCGGACGCGCACGACCTTCGAGATCGCCGTGCGCGAGCTGGGTGGGCAGACATTCATGCTGCAGTCGGCCGAAACGCTCGGGCAGCGGGAAGACGTCACCGATGTCGCCCGCAACCTCGAGCGATGGGTCCACGCGGTCGTCATCCGGACGTATTCGCAAAAGTTGATCGAGCAGTTTGCGGCGGCGACAAGGCGCCTGAGCGTCATCAACGCGCTGACCGACGAACAACACCCGTGCCAGGCCGTTGCCGACTTTCTCACGCTCCATGAGCGATGGGGCGTCGTGCGGGGCCGCACCGTGGCCTTCGTGGGCGACGGCAACAACGTTGCGGCCTCGTTCGCGCACGCGGCCGCGATGCTGGGCGTCAACGTGCACGTCGCCAGTCCAGACGGCTACGCGCTGCCGCACGCGGTCGTCCAGCAGGCGACGGCGGTGGCCAGGCACGGGGCGCGGCTCCGGCTGTTCAGCGATCCGGCGGACGCCGTCGCCGACGTGGACGCGGTGTACACGGACACGTGGACGTCGATGGGCCAGGAAGGGGAAGCCGCGGTCCGCCGCCAGGTCTTCGCGCCCTATCAGGTGAACGAGTCCCTGATGGCGCTGGCCAAACCCGGCGCGCTCTTCATGCACTGCCTCCCGGCCCACCGCGGCGAGGAAGTCACCGCCGACGTCTTCGAGTCGCCGGCCGCTGTCGTCTTCGACCAGGCCGAGAACCGGCTGCACTGCCAGAAGGCGCTGCTCCTGATACTGCTCGCCCCCAGCCGCGTATAATCCGCGCGGATGAACGAGACGCCGTGGCTGGGGCACTACGACCCCGGCGTGCCGGCCACACTGGCACCCTACCCGTCCCGAACGCTGCTCGACTTCGTCGCCGACGCCGCCGCCGCGCGGCCCGGCCATCCCGCCCTGCTCTTCAAGGGATCGACGCTGAGCTACAGCGCGCTCGAGCGGCTGAGCGATGCCTGCGCCGCGGCGTTCGCGGCGCTCGGTCTCGGGCGCGGCGACCGCATCGCACTGCTGCTGCCGAATTGTCCGCAGTTCTTCATCGTCGAGCTCGGCGCGTGGAAGATCGGCGCCATCGTCGCGCCGCTCAACCCCATCTACGCCGATGCCGAGATCGAGGCAGCGCTTCTCGAGGGCGGCGCCACCGCGATTGTCACCTTGACGCGCTACTACGAGCGCGTCAAACGCCTGCAGCCGCGGACGCAGGTCCGGCAGGTGATCGCGACCAACATCAAGGACCACTTTCCCGCGGTCCTGAAGGCGCTCTTCACGCTGTTTCGTGAGAAGAAGGATGGAGACCGGGTCGTGCTCGCCGCGGGCGATCACGATTTCGGCGCGCTGCTGCGGCGCCACGAGCGCGACACCGCGACGCGTGCGCCTCTGACGCCCGAGGACCCGGCGGTGCTGCTGATGAGCGGCGGGACCACGGGCACGGCCAAGGCGGCGCTCGGCACGCACGGGGCGTACACGCTGACCGGTCTGCAGATCAGGGCGTGGAACGCATCGGTCATGCGCGGCGAACATGACATCTACCTCGTGCCGCTGCCGCTCTTTCACGTTTACGCCAACGTCGGCATCCAGTCGCTCGCGTTCGTCAACGGCGGCACGCTCGCGCTCGTGCCGAACCCGCGGGATCTCAAGGACGTGTTCGCGACGATCAAACGTGTCAGGCCGACGTTCCTCTGCGGCGTGCCGGCGCTCTTCATCGCGTTCCTGAACCACCCCGATGTGCAGGCGGGCAAAATCGACTTCTCGTCGATCCGCATCTGCTTCTCGGGCGCAGCCGCGCTCATGGCGGAAACGAAGCGCCGCTTCGAAGCCCTCACCGGCGGCCGCATCGTCGAGGGCTACTCGCTCACCGAGGCGATGATGGCCCTCTGCGTCAACCCGGCGCAGGGCGAGAACAAGCTCGGGTCGGTCGGCATGCCGTTGCCCGACGTGTCGGTGCGCATCTACGACTCGGAAGAGGGCACGCGCGCGCTCCCGGCGAAGGAGGTCGGCGAAATCTGCATGACCGGACTGCAACTGATGGGCGGGTACTGGAACCAGCCAGGCGAAACGGCTGTCGTGCTGCGCGAACACCCCCCGGCCGGTGATGACGGCGGCCCACGACTGTGGCTGCACACAGGCGACCTGGGTTATCTCGACGAAGACGGCTACCTGTTCATCGTCGATCGCAAGAAGGACATGATCAAGACGAGCGGGTTCCAGGTGTGGCCGCGCGAGATTGAGGAGGCGCTGGCCACGCACGCCGCGGTGGCGGAGGTCGGCGTCGCGGGCACATCGGATCCGGTCAAGGGCGAGGTCGTGCACGCGTGGGTCGTCCTCCGCGCGGGCCAGACGGCTACCGAACAGGATCTGCGCGCGTACTGCAGGGAGCGGCTCGCGGCCTACAAGGTGCCGGCGCGCGTGGAGTTCCGCGACTCACTGCCGAAGACCATGGTCGGGAAAGTGCTGCGGCGGGCGCTCAAGGAAGAGCTCAGGGCGACCCAATCGCCCTGACGGTCACACCGGCGGCTTCGAGGCCGGCACGGAGCCTGGCGGCCAAATCCGCGGCGCCGGGCGTGTCGCTGTGCACGCAGATCGTGTCGACGTCGACCCTGACGATTGAACCGTCGACGGCCGTCACCGTCTTGTCCTTCGCCATCCGGATCGCGCGCGACACCACTGCCTCGGCGTCGTGGATGACAGCGCCCGGCTTGTTCCTGGAAACGAGCGAGCCATCGGCTTCGTAGGCGCGGTCGGCGAAGCCTTCGGCCGCCGCGCGCAACCCCGCAGCGCGGCCCGCCTTCAGGAGCTCCGAACCAGGCAGGCCGAACAGCACCAGAGACGAGTCACACGCGGCGGTTGCGCGGGCGATGGCCTCCGCGAGCGCGGGGTCCCTGGCGGCCATGTTGTAGAGCGCGCCGTGCGGTTTCACGTGCTGGAGCCTGAGGCCTTCGGCCGCCGCCACGCCGGCCACGGCGGCAATCTGATAGAGCACGAAGTCTTCGGCTTCCCGCGGCGCCACGATCATCTCGTGCCGCCCGAAGCCTGCGCGGTCTGGAAAGCTCGGGTGGGCGCCAACGGCCGCGCCGCCGGCTCTGGCGGCCCGGATCGTCTGCCGGAGAACGGACGGATCACCGGCGTGGAACCCGGCGGCGACGTTGGCCGATGTCACGAGCCTCAGCAGGCGCTCATCGTCGCTGAAGCCTTCCCCGACGTCCGCGTTGAGGTCGATCCGCAACGCGACCAGTGTACAAAACAAAAGGGCATCGCTGGATTGCGATGCCCCCCTGCTCCGTTGGTCTGGCTCCCCCAGCAATTCACGGCGCCCTGCCGTAATCAGACCAACGACCTGCGCTGTCCTATGGCAAGCGCCGTGCCCGGCTCAAAGTGGGAAAAACCGGCGAGTCGCACGGCTGTCCGTGTCCCGCGCATACGAGTTTTGTAATGCGCGACTACAGATCCGTGTTTCCCGAGAACGCGGGGAGCTGGTCGATGACCGCGGACAGCAGCGGGTTGCGCGCGTCGCGATCCGACAGGAGCGGATCGGCGATGGGCCACTCGATGCCGATCGCCGGATCGTTCCAGGCGATGCCGAGCTCGCCCTTCGGATCGTAGATTTCCGTGCACTTGTACTCGACCTGCGCAACAGGGCTCACCACGGCAAAGCCGTGCGCAAAGCCCGGCGGCAGGTAGCACTGTCGGAAGTTCCCGGCCGAGAGCGTGACGCCCACCCACCGGCCGAAGGTCGGCGAACCCCGCCGCACGTCGACGGCGACGTCGAAGATCTCGCCCTCGATGACGCGGACGAGCTTGCCCTGCGGGTGCCGGAACTGCAGGTGCAGGCCGCGCAGGGTCCCCTGGACCGATCGCGAGTGGTTGTCCTGCACGAACGCACCCTGAATGCCGGCGCCCCGATACTTCTCCGCGTGGTAGGTCTCGAGGAAGAATCCGCGCGGGTCCTGGTATACGTCGGGCTCGATGATCACGACGCCCGGGATGGCGGCGGGACCGAAGCGCATGTCAGGCCTCCTGCTCGAGGATGCGGAGCAGATACTGGCCGTACATGCTCGAGCCCATCGACTTCGCGAGCCGCGTGAGGTCGGCGGCCGTGATGTAGCCCTTGCGGAACGCGATCTCCTCGAGGCATGCGACCATCAGTCCCTGGCGCTCTTCGATGGCCTGAATGTAGTTGGCCGCCTGCATCAGCGATTCGTGGGTGCCCGTATCGAGCCAGGCGATGCCGCGCGTCAGCCGCTCGACGTGCAGCCGCCCGCGCTCGAGATACGTGCGGTTGACGTCCGTGATCTCGAGCTCGCCACGAGCCGACGGCTTCAGGCCGGCGGCGATATCGACGACCTGGTTGTCGTAGAAGTACAGGCCCGTCACGGCCAGCGACGATCGCGGCTTTTTCGGCTTTTCTTCGAGGCTGATCGCCTGTCCCGCGGCGTCGAGCTCGACGACGCCGTAACGCTCGGGGTCCCGCACCTGATAGCCGAACACAGTAGCGCCCGACTCGCGCAGCGCGGCGTGTTCGAGGTAATCGACGAAGCCGGCGCCGTAGAACACGTTGTCGCCGAGCGCGAGCGCCACGCGGTCGCTGCCGATGAACCGGCGGCCGATGATGAACGCCTGCGCCAGCCCGTCCGGGCTCGGCTGCGCCGCGTACTCGATTTGCAATCCGATGTCCGAGCCGTCGCCGAGCAGCCGCCGGAAGCCGTCCTGCTCGTGCGGCGTGGTGATGATCAGGATATTCCGGATCCCGGCCAGCATCAGCGTCGACAGCGGGTAGTACACCATCGGCTTGCTGTAGATCGGCATCAGCTGCTTGCTGACGGCAAGCGTCAGCGGATGCAGCCGCGATCCCGACCCGCCGGCGAGAATGATCCCCTTCAGCATCTAGCTGCCCAGCCCCAATCGTCCGCGGTCGTAGCGGCCCTTCTGGATGGCCTCGCACCAGTCGCGATGCTCGAGATACCAGCTCACGGTTTCGCGAAGACCGGCTTCGAGGGTGTAGCTCGGCCTCCAGCCCAGTTCCCTCTCGATTTTGGTTGCGTCGATGGCGTAGCGCCGGTCGTGGCCCGGCCGGTCGGGGACGAATTCCTTGAGGGCACGGTAGCTGGTCATCTGCCGCCCGGCCAGAGCGGTGTTCGACGCCGCTGGACGCCGTTCTTCGAGCGCGTCGCAGATCAGGTCGACCACCTGGAGGTTGCTGCGCTCGCTGCCCCCGCCGATGTTGTACTTCTCGCCCGGGCGCCCCGTTCGCAGTACCTGGAGAATGCCGGCACAGTGATCGTCTACGTGCAGCCAGTCGCGGACGTTGCCGCCGTCTCCGTAAATCGGCAGCGGACGGCCTTCGAGCGCGTTCAGCATGACGAGCGGGATCAGTTTCTCCGGAAACTGCCGCGGCCCGTAGTTGTTCGAGCAGTTCGTCAGCAGCACCGGCAGCTTGAACGTGTGGAAGTACGAACGCACGAGATGATCGGCCGAGGCCTTGCTCGCGGCATACGGCGAGTTCGGCGCATAGGGCGTGTCCTCGCTGAACAGACCCGAGGGGCCGAGCGTGCCGTAGACCTCGTCGGTGGACACGTGGAGAAAGCGGAATGCCGCTCGCAGGGCGTCCGGCAGGCCCGCCACGAACTGCCGAGCCGTTTCGAGCAGCACGAACGTGCCGACGATGTTGGTGTCGATGAAGACGCGGGGGCTGTCGATCGACCGGTCCACGTGCGTCTCGGCGGCCAGGTTGAGAACGGCCGTGGGCTGCGTCTCCGCGAACACGCGCGCCATGGCATCGCGATCGGCGATGTCCGCCTCGACGAATGTCACGCGGGGATTGGAGAGCACCCCGTCGAGGTTCAGGAGGCTGCCGGCATACGTGAGCTTGTCGACGATGACGATCCGGTCGCCGGTGTGTTCGAGTGCGTGAAAGACGAGATTGGACCCGATGAAACCGGCCCCACCCGTGATCAGAAGCGGCACCTTATACCGAGGCCCCCTCCGGGTACTGAAGCGCGAGCCGCAATTCCTTCGCCAGCGAATCGACCGTGGTCCCGGCGCGCTTCCAGGCGCCGTCGGTCTCGAACCGCAGGTCGCCGATCCGGCGTCCCCACGGCGCGATCACGCGGCCGATGGCGCGGAAGTCCGTCCGATCGGCGTGCTCCTGGTCCAGCCGCCGGGCCACGTCCGGCGCCACGCGGATGAACGCGCGCAGCGCCGACGCCGACCGGATGCTGTACTTGCGGCCGTTCCACGCACCGCCGAACACCAGCGCGATCTGCTTGAAGTAGTTGACGAAGAATTTCTTCGCGTCTTCGTGCAGGTCGCCGCCGCGGCGCGACGTGAACGCGTCGCTGGCGAACAGCTTCTTCAGCTCCTGCGCGAGCGGCGCCTGCGCGACGCGGCCGCGGCCCACGCCGAGCAGCTTGATCTCGTCGTAGAGCGGCGAATCCTCGCGATCGTTGAGCGCCCGGACGACGTCGTGCGCCGTGGCCAGGTTCTCGTCGCGGTACAACTGTCGCCCCGAGAGGCTCACCAGATGCGACGCGTTCAGCCGCGTGTGCTTCGCGTTGATCGTCACGAACATCTGGACGACGTGGTCCTCGGGCAGCCGGTCGAAAATGATCGCCGGAACGCTGAAGTCCTCGCCGGCGAAACGGTCGATGTCCGCGTGGAGCGCGAGCAGGCGATGCTGGCCGTCGATCGCGCGGAGGATTCCCTCGCGTTCGGGGACCTTCAGAATGCCCACGCGCGAGTCTTCACCCGCCGGCTGAAACGAGAGCTTCTCGTCGCACGAGATGATCACGGCGCCCGGAATCGACGGAAGGTCACGCGCCTGCCGGCACTGCTCGTAGTACTGCACGAGCTCGTCGATCTTGCGGCGGATGATCTGCCGCTGGTAGGCCTTTTCGTTCGACGCGATGCGGCGTTCGAGCAGATCCCAGTTGACCTTCGAGGGCGCTGCGCCCGGCACGGGCTTCTGCTTGCTGCCGCGAACGCCCGGTTGCGCGGTGTCGCCGTAGTTCAGCACCTCGAACCGGACCAGCTTGTCGATGTCGCTCGCGGTCAGGGACGCCTGATAGAACTGCACCCCGAACTGCTGCATGCGGATGGCGGCAACGTTGATCATAGTAAGAGGCGAATTGTACCGACCGCAAGCACGGCATCTCAACGGTTTTTTCGCCGTCGCGATGTCCGACGCAGGCTCTGGATGTGACTTCTAAAGCTATTATATACAGAGTTTACAGTAGAATAGCTACGTTTAGGTCATCTACCAAATCGGTGCAGTTCTGCCGAGGGCCGGAGGCCGCCTGACGTAAAGGGACCAGAGGGTGAGCAGGCCCTGGAGGGTAAGCGTGGCGCCGATGATCACGGCGTAGCCCTCGAAATGCGGGCGGGCGAGGTTGACCGCGAGCGCCCGTCCGCCAACAGCGGCCAGGCCGGCCGCGCCGGACGCCAGCACGACACGGGCTCCCCGTCCGGAGAGCCAGCCGACCAGAAAGCCAAGCGTCAGAAGGCTTTGCAGCGCGAAGAGCAGGGCAAGGCCGACCAGCGTCGCGTAGCCGGGGCGGTGTCGCAGCAAGGCCATGGCGGCGAGCCAGACCGATGCCGCGATGGTGAAGCAGGCGACACCGGCCAGCAGGGTCCGCACGCGGGCATCATACCGCCTGAACTTTTCCGTGTAAAGTTATTTGCTGCCTCGTCGTCCGCCACTTGTCGAAGGCGATGACCGCGCCGTACATCAACGCCGTGAACACCGCATACGCCACCCCGACACCCCACAGCGGCAGCCGGCCGCGCAGCGGCCACGTCGCGTACCCGTACACCAGCTCGACGTGGATCCAGTACACGAACAGCGACCGGCGCCCGAACCGCTCGAGCGCCGTGAACGCCACCCCGAACCGGTTCGCCAACTGCTCCACTCCGTACAGCGCCGCGAAGGCCGCCATGATCACGCCGACGCGAATCGCGAAGTACGTCGGCGAACTGGTCCAGAACGACGTCTGCGCGTAAATCGCCGGACGCGACGCGGTGTAGAAGCCAATCCAGGTCAGCAGCAGACCCGCCGCCGCAACGGCCGCATGGAGGCGATGCGGCCGCTCCCGTGCAGCCGTCAGCACGACGCCGAGCGCCGCCCCGGCGAACACGAACCCGGCCCAGGGGAACGCCGTGAACGTCGTGTACTCCGCCGCCGGCCGGATATACCACTGCACCCACACCGGCAGGACGTCGACCGCGCGCATCGTTCGCACCACCGGAGCCGCCATCGCCATCGCGGCCGCAAGGCACGCGTAGACCGCGGTCAGCCGCACCGGCGATTCCACGAGCAGCCACGTGAGCCCCGCGACCACGATCGCCGGTCCCATGATGTTCAGGATGTCCACCCGGAACAGCGTGATCGGATGACCGCCCGGGCTGACGATGAAGGCCTGAAGGCGGAACAGAAAGGCGAGGATGAAGATTTCGAGGCCGCGCCGGCAGACGGCCTCGGCCGCGTCGCGCCGGCTCCCGCCGCGCCCGACGGTGGCCGCCGCCGCGAGCACGACCGCCAGTCCCGCGAGCCACAGAAACAGCGGCGCGGCAAATCCCCCCAGCACAGTGGCGTCGCGAAACAGCACGCCGCGACGCGCCGACGCCCGGGTCCACGCATCGATCGTGTGCGCTTCGATCATCACGAGCACGGCGATGCCGCGCGCCCAGTCGATGTACGCGAGCCTCTGTCGCGGCCTAGTTCCCGCCGGGACGGACGTCACACGTCACCTGAAAATCGATGTCGTGGTTGAGGGAGTGCCAGACCGAACAGTACTTGTCGTGCGACAGCGCGATGGCGCGTTCCACGGCCTCGACGGGAACGGCGCCCTCGACGTCGAACGTGAGCTCGACCTTGAGAAAGCGATGCGGATCCTCCTGGGCCCGGTGCGCGACCATGTGCGCGCGAAGGCCCCGGACCGGATGGCGTCCCTTCGTGAGGATGAAGACCACATCGGTGGCCATGCAGCCGGCGAGCGCGAACGCCAGGGCCTGCACCGGCGACGGCCCGGCGGCGCTGTCGCCGTCGATGGTGATGGAGGTCTTGCCGGACACGCCCGAGAACTTCAGGCCGCCGATCCAGGTGAGATCGGCAACCGTCGGCGGCTTGCTCACGGCCCGGATTCTACCGGACTTTGGCTCCCGCGGCCCCCGCGACACCGGCCGTTTCCGCCGATCGCAGCTGCGGGCCGCCACGCGCGAGGAGCAGCCACCCGAGCGGCAGGATGACGAGCAGATACGTCAGCGTGTGGCCGAAGACGCTGTCGGGTCCCCACGACTCGGTCGCCGCGTGGATGAACTCGCTGTACGGGAGATAGCCCTGCTCGGACATCTCGTGGATGCTGGAGATGAGGAGCTGCACGACGAACACGAACAGGAAGATCGCGGTGACCTGGAAGAAGAGGCCGAGATTCACGCGATGGCCGTACCGCGTCCAGAGCCACGCCACGAACGCGGCCACCGCCACGCCCCCCGCCGCGCCGGCAACCAGCGGCAGCGTCTGGCGAAGCTGCAGCAGGAGCAGCGCCGTCTCGATCCCTTCCCGGCCGATCATGAGCAGCGTGAACAGGAAGACGCCGAGGAGCGCGCCCATGCCCGTGCGGACCGCGTTCGACTGCAGGTGGTGTTCGATCTCGCCTTTCATCCGCTTCCCGGTCCGCCACATATGGAGGGTCAGGGACGCCACGGAGACCGCCGCCACGAACGCCAGCGGCCCCTCGATCCATTCCTGGTTGGCGGCGTTGTAGAGCAGGTAGCCGCCGCCGGCGCTGACCGCAACGGCCGCAAAGATGCCCCAGTGAACAGCCTTCGCGAGGTCGCCGCGCCCGCTCTTGCGCAGGTACGCCAGGCTGATGGCGACGATGAGAAACGCTTCGAGCCCCTCGCGGAGCGTGATGACGAACGCCTGCAGCATGTCGGATCCCTGTAACTGAGACTCAGTCTCAGATTGCTCTTCAGAGTTTACTTCCCGAAAATCCGACCGGTCAAGTCTCCAATTGTGGCGGGCCTGTGACACGCGGGCGGGACGCCTCCGCCATTGCGATAAGCTGAGGACATGCGAAAGACAGGCGCCGTCGGCCTCGCACTCTGCCTGAGCCTGGCGGCCCTCGCCGCGCAGCAGGCGACGTTCAAGTCCGGCACCCAGATCGTCTCGGTCTTCGCCACGGTGACCGACGCGCAGAAGCGTCTCGTGCCCGATCTCGTGCAGGACGATTTCGAAGTCCTGGACAACGAGAAGCTCCAGCCGCTCGTCTTCTTCGAGAACGAGATCCAGCCGATCTCGGTCGTCGTCATGCTCGACACGAGCGGCAGCATGACGCTCACGCTCGACCTGCTTCGCCATGCGGCCGAAGAGTTCGTCAACCGCCTGCTGCCCGCCGATCAGGCGCGGGTCGGCGCGTTCAACGACAGGATCGAGTTCAACTCGCGGTTCATGAACGATCGCGATCAGCTCGTCACCGACATCAAGAACCTCGACTACGGCAACGCCACGCGTCTCTGGGATGCCATCGCCGCGAGCCTGGACGAACTGAAGGGCATCGACGGCCGCCGCGTGATCCTCGTCTTCACCGACGGCGACGACACGGGCAGCCGCAACAGCAGCATGGGGAAGATCATCGATCGCGCGCGGGCCGAGGAAGTGATGATTTATGCGATCGGCCTGGAAAGCCAGATTCTGGGTCAACGGACGAAGCCCGACCGGGGCCTGCGGAAGATCGCCGACGAGACCGGCGGCGGGTACTTCGAGCTCACGAAGACGAGCGAGCTCTCCTCGACGTTCACGCGCGTCGCCCAGGAACTGCACAGCCAGTACGTGCTCGGCTTCACGCCGATGCAACTCGACGGCAAGGTCCACAAGCTCCTCGTGCGCGTGAAGAAGCCCGGTATGAGCGCCCGCGCGCGCCGAAGCTATCTCGCCGGCACCGACAAAGGCGCCGCCCAGTAGACCAGCAAAACATGACGCTGACCGATCAGGATTTCCGTGTCCGAAGCGACGAGGCGCTCGAGCAGGCGCGCCGCGCGCTGCTGCCCCTCGCCGATCAGGAAGGCTTCGAGGTCGAGTTCTCCGACGGCACGCTGAACCTGATGTTCGACGAACCGTCCGAAGCCCGGTTCGTCGTCAGCCCGAACGCGCCCGTGCGCCAGATCTGGGTCTCGGCGATGGCGAGGGGCTACAAGCTGTCGTGGGAAGCGGAGGCCGGCGCGTTCGCGCTCAACGGGGAAACGCTCCCGCAACTCCTCGATCGGCTCACCAGACAGTTTCTAGCGGGCTAGCGCTTTGACCTGGTCGGCCATCCACGCTGCATACTCGGCGTCGCTCTGAACGACGACGTAGCCGCGCATCCGGAAGTGGCCGAGGCCGCACAGCTGCGAGCAGGCAATCTCGTAATCGAAGTCCGCCTTGGCCGTCCGGGCGCGCATCTCGGCGGTCGTCACGGTGGGGACGAACCAGACCGGGATTTCGAGGCCGGGCACGGCGTCCTGCTTCACCCGCATCTCGTACAGCCCGAAGCTGTGGATGACGTCCTTGCTCGTGAGGTGCACGAGGACCGGGCGGTTCACCGGCACGTGCAGCTGGTTGATGTCGGTGATGTCGTCTTTCGCGTCGGCGTCGCGGCGGTCGAGGCCGAGCGGGTTGTCCGCCGAGACGAGCTTGATGTCGGTGCGGCCGAACTTTCCGTCGGCGCCCGGGTAGTGCACGTTCCACGCGAACTGCTCACCCACGACCCGCACGACGACGGCTTCGCTCTCCGCGGGGAAATTCTGCACGCGTTTGGCCCAGGCGGGAATCGCGTAGAACACCAGCAGGACGGCCTCGATGACCGCGACGGCGACTTCGAGACCCTTCGACAGCTTGCCCTTGGCGCCCACGTAGCTCGCCCTGGGGTTCGCGCCGGCGCGGAACTTCACCAGGACGTACAGGAAGAACGCGCCCCAGCCGACAAACAGCACCAGCATCAGCCAGTGCACGAGCACCATCATCTGGTCGATTTCGCCTGCGTGCGCCGACGCGGCCGGCGGCATCCCCAACCAATTCAGCATTGAAATCCTCTAGACGCCATCGTCGGCGAACATCCGCGCCCGCCGAGCGAGATAGACAAAGAACGCCGCAAACCCGGCCAGCACCACGCCGACGACGCCGAGCAGGAAAAAGATGCCCATGTTCACGCCCTGCGCCATGGGCGAATCGCTCTGGCCGAAGCACACCGGGCATGCCAGGGCCGCGCGGGGCACCGCCAGCATCAGCGCGGCGAGCAACGCCACCGGCCACCGGCCACCGGCCACCGATCCCCGACCACCGCCCACCGACCGCAATGTGTTCGACATGGCCTACAGGTTCCTCGTCTTGCGCTGGAACATCGTGGCGTAGACCGCCAGGGCCGCGACGCAGGCGACCGACACGACGGCTCCGGCCAGATAGACTCCGGACGGGTCCGCCCGATACTGGCTCACCGCCCAGGCGGCGCAAAACGCCGCCAGCAGGCCCGAGGCGGCGATGAAGACGATGTGAAAGGCCCTGAGCGACATGTCAGTGCGCGGCGCCCGACTCGTGCGCCACCGGCGCGCTGGTGTCCTTGCCGATGCCGCCCGAAACGGTCAACAGCGGCAGGAAGAGCAGCACGACGAAGAAGAACGCGGTCAACAGCAGCGCCCCGTAGATCCACTTCTTCTCGTGGCTGAGGTGCATGAAGACGCTCGCCACCATCGTGCCCTTGATCGACGCGATGATGAGGGCCAGGGTGATGGCCGCCGGTACCGCGAAGTGGAACGAATTGGCGGCAACCGTGACCCCGGTGAACACCAGCAGCAGCGCGCCGACGACCATGTAGCTGCGGATGCTCCTCTTGATGGCTTCCTGATCGGAATGCATTCGAAACGCTCCTACAGCAGATACAGCACGGGAAACAGGAAGATCCACACGAGGTCGACGAAGTGCCAGTAGAGACCCGTGTACTCGATGCGGTTCGCGTACTGCTCCGGGTTCCTCTTCCAGAGGCCTGCGCCCGGGCCCAGCAGGTACAGCATCACAACGATGCCCCCGACGATGTGCAGCCCGTGCAGCCCCGTCAGCGTGAAGTAGATGGCAAGGAACGTGTTGTGCCAGGGTCCTTCGCCGCGCGCGAAGTGATCCGCGTACTCGAAGTACTTGTTCACGAGGAAGACGGCGGCCAGGACGATCGTGATCAGGAGGTACAGGCGGCCCTTGCTGAAATTGTTCAGCTTCAGCGACGCCCACGACATCACCATCGTCACCGACGAGCAGATGAGGATGACGGTGTTGACGGCACCCAGCTTGATGCTCAGCTCGCCGTGAGGCCACTCGGCCGCGCCTACGCGCAGAAGAATATAGGTGGAAAACAGCGCGCCGAAGAGCATGACTTCCGACGCAAGGAACAGCCAGATGCCCAGCTTGCCGTTGGCAAGGCCGGAATCGGGCCGCGGTTCGACGGTATACGGGATTTCCACCGGTTAGGCGCCTTTCGGTTCGAATTGAGGCGTGAAGTCGCTGGCGGCGCCCGGCACGCTGTACTCGTACGGGCCGCGGTAGACGACAGGCTCTGTGAGGAAGTTACCGTGTCCAGGCGGCGACGGGGCCGACCACTCGAGCGTCGTCGCTTCCCACGGGTTGCGATCCACGACCGCGCCCCACTTGATGCTCGAGAAGAAGTTGAAGATGAAGGGAAGCTGAAAGAGCCCCAGCCCCCACGCCGCGAAGCCGATCACGATGTTCCACTTGAGCAGGCCCGCGTTGTGCGCGTACTGCATGCCGCCGTCATACATGCGCCGGTTCATCCCGCCCAGGCCCTGGATGAACATCGGCATGAAGACGAGGTTGATGCAGATGAACGAACCCCAGAAATGGATCTTGCCGAGCAGATCGTTCATCTTCCGGCCGGTCGCCTTCGGGAACCAGTGGTACACCCCCGCGAACAGCGCGAAGATGGTTCCGGGCGCCACCACGTAGTGGAAGTGCCCGATGACGTAGTAGGTGTCGTGCAGGTGGATGTCCGACGGCGCGAGGCCGAGCGGCAGGCCGGTGAGCCCGCCGATGCCGAACATCGGCAGGAACGCGAGCGCGAACAGCATCGGCGTCGTGAACCGGATCGAGGCGCCCCACAGCGACAGCAGCAGCGCCGTGAGAATCACGACCGACGGGATCGAGATGATCATCGTCGTGACCTGGAAGAAGGCGCTGATGTTCGTGCCCATGCCGGTCATGAACATGTGGTGCGCCCACACGATGAACGACATGAAGCCCAGGAAGACGATCGAGTAGACCAGCGCCCGGTAGCCCCAGAGCGGCTTGCGGGTGTTGTTGGCGATCACTTCAGAGACGATGCCCATGGCCGGAAGGATGAGGACGTACACCTCGGGGTGCGCCAGGAACCAGAACAGGTGCTGCCAGAGGAGCGGGTTGCCGCCGCCGGCCACCGTCAGCGGTCGGCCGCTGACCACCAGTCCGCTCGGCATGAAGAAGCTGGTGCCCGCGAGCCGATCCATCAGCTGCAGGACGCCCGCCGCTTCGAGCGGAGGGAACGCGAGCAGCAGCAGGAACGACGTGACGAACTGCGCCCACACGAAGAACGGCAGTCGCATGTAGCTGAGGCCTTTGGCCCGCAGCTGCACGATGGTCACGATGAAGTTAATCGACCCAAGGAGCGACGAGGTGATCAGGAAGACCATGCCGAAGAGCCACGCCGTCTGGCCGATGGTGGCGATGACCGAGAGCGGCGGATACGACGTCCAGCCGGAATTCGCCGCGCCGCCGGGCAGGAAGAAGCTGACCAGCATCGTGACGCCACCGAGGAAGTACACCCAGTAGCTCATCATGTTGAGCTTGGGGAACGCCATGTCCGGCGCGCCGATCTGGAGCGGCATCACGAAGTTGCCGAAACCGCCGACGGCCAGCGGCACGACGCCGAGGAACACCATGATCGTGCCGTGCATCGCGCCGAGCTGGTTGTAGAACTCGGGGAGCATGATGCCGCCCGGCGCCTTGTCGGCGCCGAACCAGCTGCCGATGAACGGAATCGGGCTGCCCGGATAGGCCAGCTGAAATCGCATCAGCATCATCAGGCAGAAGCCGAAGAGCAGAAACAGGAGGCCTGTAATCGCGTACTGAATCCCGATGACCTTGTGGTCCACGGAAAACACGTACTTGCGCCAGAAACCCAGCTCCTCGTGGTGAGCGTGGCCGTGCGCGTGCTCGTGTCCGTGCGCCGTCCCTGTTTCGACCTTATCCAACGTCGGACTCCTTGTACGGGGCGCCTGATTCCGCCGCCCCAGCGGGCAATTGTATGCAGAAGGTACAAGCTCGTGCAAGGGGCGAACGGCGTAAGATCGAAGCGTGTGCGCACGGAAAACAGCCGCAGCGCCGGCGCTTGGGCTCGCCCTCCTGCTGGTCGCCGGGGTTCCGGCGAACGCCTCGGCCAACGCCGAATCGGTGAGGCTGCGGGCCCAGGCGTCGCGTGAACTCTACAGCCTGGACCGCGAGAGGGCGCAGGAGACATTCCGCCAGGCGACGGCCGCCGATCCCCGCGACGCCGCCGCGTTTCGCGGGCTGGCGAGCGCCCTGTGGCTGAGCGTCACGTTCCGCCGCGGCAACATGACCGTCGACGACTACATGGGCGGCGTGACGCGGCGCAAGACGGCGTTCCCGCCCCCGCCGCCCGAGACCGTCGCGGCGTTCAACGACGCGCTCGGGCGGGCGCTGACCATCGCGCGCGAACGCGTCGCGTCCGACCCGCGGGACGCGGACGCCCACTACGAAGTCGGCGCCGCCATGGGCCTGCGCGCGTCGTACACGGCGACGGTCGACAGCAGCGCGCTGGGCGCGTTCAAGGCCGCCCGCGAGGCCTACGACGAGCACGAAAAAGTGCTCCAGATCGACACCCGCCGGCGCGACGCCGGGCTCATCGTCGGCACCTACCGCTACATCGTCGCGTCGCTATCGATGCCGTTGCGCTGGGCGGCGTACATGGTGGGATTCGGCGGCGGGCGCGAACAGGGGCTGAAGCTCGTCGAGGGCGCGGCCGCCTACGTCGGAGACAACCAGGAGGAAGCGCGCTTCACGCTGGTCGTCCTCTACAACCGCGAGAGGCAGTACGACACGGCCCTGGCGCACCTGGCGACGCTGCGCGAGCGATATCCGCGGAACCGCCTCGCCTGGCTCGAAAGCGGGTCCACGAGCCTCAGGGCGGGCAAGACCGCCGACGCCGAACGATTTCTCGACGAAGGCCTGCGTCTGTTCGCGACCGACGCGCGCCCGCGCATGTTCGGGGAGGACGCGCTCTGGTACGCCAAGCGCGGCACGGCCCGCGCGAGCCTGGGCCGCAAGCCGGAGGCCCGGACGGATCTCGAGAAGGCGTTGACCCTCGAAGGGCGCGACTGGCTCCACGGACGCGCGCACCTCGAACTGGCCAAGCTCGATCTGAAGGACGGCAAACAGGCAGCCGCCAACGAACACTTGCGGACAGCCATCCGTCTATGTGAGAACGACAACGACGAGACGACGGCCGCCGACGCACGGCGGCTGGTCCGGTAGGAGGCACCTGTCATGGCATCGACCAGGCGGACCTGGCTGTGGGTCATCTTCGGCGTCGTCATCTGCATCGCGCTGTTTGGCGTCGCACTCGTCGGCGGCGGGATCTACATGGTGTCGAAGCACGTCAAGACGGAGCTCGTCGGGCGAGCGGCGGCCGAGGAACAGTTCGTCCGGCAGCGCGAGCGGTTCGCCGGCCAGGAGCCGCTGATCGAGATGAAGGGCGAGTTCAACGATCAACAGGTCAGGGTGCACCGGCCCACGGGTGAGACGCGCAAGTCCGAGCTACAGACGATGCGGGTGATGGTGTACGACGCGCACGACGGCCGCATCGTCCATGTCGATCTGCCTTTCTGGCTGTTGCGCCTCATGCCGTCCGGACGGATGAGCGAGGTCAGCGGCGCGGGCAGCGGGTTCTCGTTCGAGTCGGGGCACATCACGGTAGACGATCTCGAGCGCCACGGACCGGGCCTCATCATGGACGCGCGCGACAACAAGAATGCGCAGATCCTGATCTGGACCGAGTAGCGTCTCCGTCCGAGGACACTCAGCCGGAAAGCCCTCCGGTTTCCTTAGGAAATCAGCACAGCGAGAGCTGGCACCCCCCTTGGACTCCTCTGAGTCGTGCAGGCCGTCGGGTCTGCGCGATCCGGGCCGTGAGGCCCGATTGGAGGAGCCATGAAGAAGAAGATGTTCCGGCAGGTTGGTGCATGGCACGCCGCCCTGCTCGCAGCTGTCGTGATGATCTCGGCGCCGGCGTGCGCGACTCAGGCCTACTCGGTCCGCGGCAGCTACGCGAGCGCCGACTTCGAGCGGCGCGCGGTGGACAACGGTTACCGTCAGGGATTCGACGAGGGGCGCAACGATGCGCGGCATCATCGTTCGTTTTCGCCCGACCGCCACGGCGCGTATCGCGACGCGCGGCACGGCTACCGCGGCGACTGGGAGCGGCAGGCCTACGGACGCGGGTTCGCCCGCGGCTTTGAAGCCGGCTATCGCGACGGCTTCGAGCGCAACGCCCGCGGCTGGCAGAGGTAGTGCAGGCTTTCAGGCCTGCCCGTCGTCCACTCGCACGGCGTTGACAAAGAACGTGCGGGGACGGGCTGCTGCAGGTTCATCGCGTCAACTAAACCGCATGGCGGCCTCTGCCGGCATGTAGAATGCCGCGCGAGGACTTATGGCACTGCAACCGCGGCGGCCGGCCGCTGTCCTGGGCCTTCTGGCTGCCTTCGTCGTCGTGACAGGCCGGCTGCATCCCGCCGTCGACGCTCAACGCGCCGGATCGGCGCGGTCTGTCAACTGGGCGCTCCACAATCTCGACCTGGCCGGCAGCCGGTACTCGACGATGGACCAGATCAACCGGTCCAACGTCGCGGCGCTGACGCCGCGCTGGCTGTTCCAATACGGGATTATCGACGGGGTGAGCAATCAGACCACGCCCATCGTCGTGGATGGCTCGATGTATCTGACCGATCCGCGCGGGAGCGTCTACGCGCTCGACGCCGCCGACGGACACCTCCTCTGGAGCTTCGACGTCACCAACCTCATCGGCGGCGGGCAGCGCGAGGGGTACGTCTTCCGGAACCGCGGCCCGGTGTACGGGGACGGCGTCGTGTACACAGCGGCGGGATCGTTTCTGTTCGCGCTCGACGCGAAGACCGGCAAGCCGATCCCGACGTTCGGGAACAACGGCCAGGCCGCGGTGATCATGGATGTGATCCGGACGCGCTTCCCTGACGTCCAGGCGGCCATCCGCCTCGGCTACTGGTTCACAACCGCGCCGCAGATCCACAACGGCGTGATCTACATCGGCAGCACGCGCAGCGAGAGTCATATTCCCGGCGGCCACGTGCTCGCCGTGAACGCGAAGACCGGCGCCGTGCTCTGGCACTTCAACACGATTCCGCAGGACAAGAACGATCAGGGCTGGGACGTCGCGGGCCCGACCTGGGTGGGCGGCGAGCGCAACGGCGGCGGCATCTGGGAAACGCCGTCGATCGATCCCGAGCTCGGGCTGATTTACGTCGCCGTGGGCAACCCGTTCGGCGACAGCAGGAAACGCGCGGGGATCAATCTGTTCACCAACGCAATCCTTGCGCTCACGCTCGATACCGGGCGTCTGAAGTGGTACTACCAGCAGACGCACCACGACGTCTGGGACTACGACTCGGGCAACCAGCCGATCCTCTTCGACATGCAGGTGCGCGGACGGCGCGTCAAGGCGCTCGCCGAAGCCAGCAAGAACGGCTTCCTCTACATCCTGAACCGGGAGACGGGCGAGCCGGTGCACCCGATCAACGAAGTGCCTGTACCGACCAACGCCGATCGGGAGGGCGAACAACCGTGGCCGACGCAACCGATTCCGTTCACGGCGTCGGGCAAGATGATGGTGCCTGTCAGCCCGGTGACGGCGACGGACATTCCCGCCGAGCGGCTGGCGACCTGGGCCGGCGTCCCGATGTTCACGCCGCCGGGACGAGGTCGTATTCAGACACCGGGCCAGGGCGGCGGCGCGAACTACGGTCCGCTGGCCTACAGCCCGCGGACGGGCTACCTCTACGTCAACGCCATCGACGATCCGAATAACTCGGGCCGGCCGGCGAAGGGTTACTTCTCCGCGTACGATCCCACGACCGGCGAACTCGTCTGGCAGAAGAATTACGACGGCTTCGGGCAGGCCGGACCGGTCGTCACGGCGAGCGATCTGGTGTTTGTCGGCAGCGGCAGCAACATCGCCGGCTACTTCATGGCGTTCGACGCGAAGTCGGGCGAGATGTTGTGGAAGTACAACACCGGCGCCGGCGTCTTCTCCTCGCCTTCCATGTACATGGTGAACGGCGAGCAGTTCGTGACGGTCGGTTCGGGTGGAGGCGACCGGGGACGAAGAGGCGGCGACCTGATTCTCAGCTTCGCGCTTCCGCGCCGGTGATGGTCCTTGGACTTCTCAACCTTCCACTTCTCCACTTTCAACTTTCTGATCGGCTCCCAGCCGTTCGGCGCTGATCTCGGCGGCCACGAAATTCTCGGGCGCAACCGGTGAACCGGCCAGGCGGCGCAGCAGCGCGAGCTGCCCGGCGTGCGTCATCGCATCCGAGAACGGTCCCTGAAGCAGCTGCTCGACGGTCACGCCGTTCATGAGCGGCGCGCCGCTCTCCAGGTACCGCGCAAGATCCTGCAGCATCTCATGCAGGCGCTCGACTTCATCGGCCAGAGACGGCAGGGGATCCGGCCGGTAGCCGCCACCGATGAAGCACGTCCTCGCGAAACCGAGCACGCTGGTCATGTGGCGCACGAGCTCGGCCGGGGTCCGCACGCCATCCTGGACGCGGAAGGATCCGAAGCTGTCCGGCGCGCCGCGCAGCGCTTTTTGCGTGCGATACGCCAGCGCGGCCAGAAAATGACGGAGCAGTTTCCGGTTGTCGTCCACGCGGGACCTCCCTTTCGAAAAATCTATTTGCAAAGAGGATCGGACGCTACCAGAATCGGGCCGTGGCGCTCCTGAACATCGGACCGGATGGCTTGCTTCTCGTGTGGGGCGTGGTCGTCTCCGTCGCCGTGGCGCTGCTGGCGTGGCGACGCGTCGGGCTGATGGCCGCCGCCCTCGTGACGCTCGCGGTCGCGCTCGTCCTCGTGGTCTGGCTGCTCAGGTTGGAGAGCACCAGCCCGGCCCACCGGCTCATGGCCACGTCGTTCGTTCTCGTGCCGAGCGCGTTGCTCTTCGGGGCTTCCCGCTTGAACTGGCTGACCCGACGGCCCTGGCTGCTGCTGCTCGTGGGGCCGATCGTGTTCGTCGGATGCTTCGTGGGCATCTGCGAATGCGCCTACCGCGTCTTTGGCGCGTAGTCCTCGCCTTGGCCTTCAGCGCGCCGGCGGCGCGCCGGGATTGTCGGCCTTACGGCTGGTCGGCTGCGTGCCGATGTGATCGGCGAGCTGCGCGCCGGTGAAATTCCCCGTCGAGCTCTCGTCTATTTCCGGCAGCATCGTCGCGTTCCAGTCCAGCCATTTCGCGACGAGCTGATCGTAGAGATCCTTCCGCCGCTCCTTCAGGTTCGCGCGCTCCATCGGATCGTCGACGACGTTGAAGAGGAACGTGTTGTCGAGGATCTTGAGGAACTTGAAGTCGCCGTCCCGGATGGCCCGCTGCGCGTTGGCCTTGTAGCGCCAGTAAAGCGTTCGCGGGACCGGTGCCGTCGTGCCTGTCAGATGCGGGAGCAGGTTGATGCCGTCCGGCGGCAGCGCCGGATCGGGCGACACGCCGGCCGCCGCGAGCAGCGTCGGCATCCAGTCCATCGTGATCGACACCTGATCGCTCGTCTTCCCCTGCGGAATCCGAGCGGGCCACGAAATGATCGACGGAATCCGGAGACCGCCTTCGAGCAGCTCGGTCTTCCTCCCGGTGAACGGCCACGTGGCGGCAAACCGCTCGCCGCCGTTGTCGCTCGTGAAGACGATGATGGTGTTGTTGGTGAGACGGTTGTCGTCGAGGGTCTTGAGGACGCGGCCGATCTGCGCATCCAGCGACTCGATCATCCGTTGATACGTCTTCTGCGAGCCGCCGTCGTAGCTCCCGAGGCCCCGGCCCGAGACGCGGAGACGCTCCGACTCGGCCTCGTCGCCCGGCGCTTCCCACGGCCAGTGCGGCGCGTTGAAGTGAAGGCTCAGGAAGAACGGCTGACGCGATTTCGCGTAGCTGTTGACGACATCCACGGCGCGGTTGCCGAACAGCTCCGTCAGGTACCCCATCTGATCCACGAGCACGTCGTCGTCCCAGAGGTCTTTATTGGGGCCGCCGGGTGTGTGACGGTAGTAGTCGAGGCCGCCGCCGCGAAAGCCGTAGAAATGGTCGTAGCCGCTCTGGAGCGGGCCGAAGGTGGGCAGCCAGCCGAGGTGCCACTTGCCGATGAGCGTCGTGCTGTAGCCGGCGCGCTTGAGCAGCGACGGCAGCGTCGGATGTTCGGGCGGGAGGCCGGCGCCGCTGTTGATGGCCAGCGGTTCGTCGAGGCCAACCCGCAGGCGGTACTGATAGCGGCCCGTGATGAGCGCGGTGCGCGTCGCCGAGCAGACCGCGGAGTTCGCGTAACCCTGCAGGAAGCGGACACCGCGCGCGGCGATGCGATCGATGTTCGGCGTCTTGAAGTCAGGCCGGCCGTAGCAGCTGACGTCCGCGTACCCCAGATCGTCGGCCATGATGAAGACGATGTTCGGCGGGGCCTGACGCGTCTGCCCGAAGACGTCGTCCACGCCGGCGGCGGTGGCGAGGGCTCCGAGGGCAGTGGCGCGGAGAACCGTGCGGCGGCTGACGCCTTCGGTGGATGTTCGCGGCATGGCGAGAGTATACGACGCAGGCCTGAAGGCCTGCACTACTCCTCCACGGCAGGCCTGAAGGCCTGCACTACTTCTTCAGCAGCGGATGCACGTAGCCGGCCGGCAGCACGTGTTCAGGATCCGGACGCACCGACACGTAGTCCACGTGATCGGCGACGTCGGTGAACCCGTGAAACACGCCCGGCGGAATGATGACGATGTCGCCGGGGCCGACCTTGCGGGACTGCGCGGCCTGGCGGAACGTGCCGTTGTTGCTGGCGCCGACGGCGACTTTGACGATCTCGCTGTCGGCGGCAGCCGGCCTGATGTTGTCCACCGTCCCGCCGGTCAGCAGCGTGCCGCCGCCGGAGATGACGTAGTAGACCTCGGTGATGTGCTCGTGGTTGATCGCGCCCACCGGCGCGCCCGGCGTCGTCTTTGCCCGGTGCAGGACGCCGACGCTGACGTTGTACTTGCCCATGTCCACGACCTTCATCTGCCGGTCGCCTCCCCCGGTCGGCGAGGCCAGCACCGCCTGTACTTCAGCAGCGGTGATGTCGGTCGCGAGCGAAGGCGGGAGGCTCCCCTGCGTCAGCGCAGGAGCCTGGAACAGCGCGACGACGATCGCGCTCGCGTAAGCAGTCGTCCGCAGATGACGTGTCATGGCTCCAGCCTTTCAAATGCCGCGCCTTCGCCGCGAGCGCGATACTACCTCTTTCAGGGGATCGTCTGCCGGTTCTCGATATGCACCATCAGGTAGTTCATCGTCTGCCCGGGATCCGCGTACGAGGCGTGCCAGGTCAGCGGCGGAATCGAGATGACATCGCCTTCCTTGACGTGGTGCGATGTCATGCCGACCAATGGACCGCCGCGGTGCTCGCCGGGGCCGGCCGAGTTGTCGACGTCGGGCTTGCCGCCGAGCTGCACCGTGCCGGAACCGGCCAGGATGATGTAGATCTGCGTCTTGTCGTCGTGCAGTTCGCCGCTGGCCGTGGCGCCAGCCTGCAGCGGTACGCGCCGCTGCATGGTGATGCGATACGGCGGGGCCCATTCGATGTGGTCGAAATTCGGACCCTTCGGATCGGTGATGTACTTCTTGCGCAACTCTTCAGCGGTCCAGATGGTGCCTTTGCCGTTCACGGCGCGCGGGAACTTCGAGCCGTCGATCGTGAAGATCGGGAGCTGGCGCGGCTGTCCGGGCGTCTGTGCGGCGAGCGCCTGTGCGGAAGGGGCCTGGGCGAGCATCGGCGGACGCGGCAGCGCGTAGCCGATCAAGCACCCCGCTGCCACGAGCGCAAGCGGCATGGTTCGCTTCATCACGTGTTCTCCTCCTGCTCTAGTCGATCTGCACGGGAAAGCCGTCGGGGTCCTGTACGTGGAACCCGGCCTCGACATTCTGCTCCGGCGTCACGCCGCGGTCCGCAAGATCTTTCGTCACGGACTCACGATTGAACTTCTCGACGCCAATCGCGAAATGGTCCACGACCGCCTTCGGGCTGGCCCGCCGCAGCGACACGAGGGTACGCGTGAGGCCGAGCCGCACGATCTCGTTCGGCTTGTCCTGGCTCAGAACCGCCAGGCCAAACACCTTCTGATAGAACTCCGTCGATCGTTGCAGGTCGCTGACAGACAGGGAGACATGGCTGATGAAGCCTCCCTGGAATCCGCGGGTCTGCGCCTGGGCCGGCGCGCTGCCCGCCGTCGCGAGCAGGGCCAGGCCCTGAATCAGCTGCCGCCGGCTGAGCGATCCGCTCTCGAATCGCTGCAGCAGCCGGTTGATAATGGCTTCCATCTTTCTTCTCTCTGCTCACTTTTCAACTTTGAACTTTGAACTTTGAACTTTCTTCTAGCTCCTGGGCACGAACGCCAGGAACCGCCGGGGGTTGTCCTGCGTGATGCGCCGGATGTCCGCGTCCCCGATGCCCGCCTTCCGCATCTGCGGCACGAAGAGCACGATCGGGCGCGCGTAGCCCGGCCCGCCGTCGCGTGCGTGCAGCGGACCGGGGTACACGCTGATCTCGCCCACGTTCGTGTTCACCCGGCCGATGTAGTCCGACGACAGCAGCAGCCGGTCGATGTAGCCGGCCTCGAGAAACGTCATGATCATGTGGATCCGGTGCTCGTCGCTCACCCACTGCTGCTGGCGCGTCACGCGGTCGAAGGCGACGTAGGCGCCCCGCTTCGCGAGCGCGATGGCCACGGCCGCCTTGGGATCATCGAGACAGCACACGTGGCCAATCGCCACGTGCGCCGGGTTGACGCCGACCGCATCGAACTGGTCGAGCTGCCGCAGCGCCATATCGGACGGCACGTCGGGGCCGGTCGCGTAGTTGTTGTGCGTGAAGATCGGCAGGCCGGTTCTCAAATGAGCCCGGCCGACCGATCGGAACACCTTCTTCTCGAGCGGATCGAGGTCGGCCTCGCCGTTGGCCACGCCGAACTCCCCGTACACACCCAGGCGTCCCGCCGCCGCCATCTGCACGAGTCCATCCGCGATCTCGTCCTCGCTCCTGGTCGCGAAGTCGGCGGGATACTGCTGCTTGTTGTAGTACGCGCCGGCGTTGAGCAGGTGCATCCCCGTCCGATCGGACAGCGTCTTCAGGTACGCGGGAATCTCGGAGCCCGCACCGCCCGTCGACGCCGAGACGATGCAGCCGACGCCCGCCTGCCTGGCGCCCTTCAGCTCGGTCGTCATCCAGTCGACGTCCTGCGTGGGGTTGTCGGGCGGACCGGGCGGCGCGCTGGCCGCCTGGCCGCGCGCCGGCGGCCTCCGCCCCGTTGCCCAGATGCTCGTGCATCAGCGTCGCGCCGGTGATGGCACCGGGGTCGATGTCGGCGGCGATCGTGCGGATGATGGCGCCGCGCGGCGTGGCCAGCCCGCCGGTCTGCGCGGGCGCGCCCGCGGCCACCGTACCGGCCTGCTCACCCCGCGACGCGATCCCCAGGCCGACGCCTGCCCCGAGCGCCCCTATCAGCTTCCGCCGACTCCACCGTGGGTGTTCGCCGAACTTCGCCATTACGTCCTCGTCCGCCGCATCGATGTAGCGCGGCCCTTTCAGGGCCGCGTCCGCGGGGGCTGAAAGCCCCCGCGCTACGGCACTATAGAAACGGCTCTAGAAGTCGTACTGCAGGCCGAACTTGACCAGCCGGCCGTCCAGGATCTGCGTCGGCTGCAGCCACGGCGTCGCCGTGACCTGCGTCGGCGTGGTGTACGCCGCGCGCAGGAACGTCGCCGTGCTCTGGTTGAACAAGTTGTAGAGATCGATGTTCGCCTGCAGGCGGTGGGCGCCGCCCAACCTGAACGTCTTGCTGCCGCGGAGGTCGAGCTGGCGGATGCGCGGAGCGTAGCTCGTGAGCGGCGACAGGAGGTCGACGGTGATGACGCCGCCTGCTGTCGTCAGGTTGCGGGGCTGGCCGGTCAGCTGGTTGATCAACTTGCCCGTCGGCTGCGCGTTGATCTGGGCGCTCGAGTACGTCTGATTCGCCTGGTAGTTGGCGCCAGGCAAATCCTGGTAGACGCCCGCGACCATGATGCCGCCCCACGGCAGCGTGTACGACGAGTTCAGCCGGAACCGGTTCTGATACGGCGTCTGGGTGTTGCACGACCCCGCCGGCGACGAGTTCACGCCGCCCGTGTTGCTCAGGTTGGTTACCAGCTGCTGCGGGTTGTCGACGATGAAGCAGCGGGTCGTGTTCGAGTTCACGACGCCGCCCGCCACCGAGACCGAGCCCTGCTGGACCGCGTTGCCGATGCTCCAGCCGCCGCCGAGCATGCCGCCCCTGGCGTACCGCGCGTTGAAGCCGACGTCCACGCCGTTGAAGTGTTCCGTTTCGGGCGACTGCGCAAAACCGGACAGCGGGTACTTGTCGACGTAGTTCCTGGAGAACGTCGTGTAGTTGCTCGTCGCCGGCGTGATGCGCGCGTTGTAGAGGCCGCACAGCTGCTGGCCCGAATTCGGCAGCCGCGCGTCGACAGGCACCGTGACGCAGAACGGATCGTAGTCGCTCGGCTGCAGGTTCAGGTTCTCGGTGGTATAGAAGTTGCCGTAGATCGTGCGGTAGTAGCCGACATTCATGGCGGCGCGGCTGCCGATCTGGCGATCCACGCTGATCGAGGTCTGCCAGTTGTATCCGCGCTTGCCCCAGCCGGTGACCCAGTCCGGATCCGGCTTCGCGGTGGCGGGCCCGAACGTGCCGACGCTCGGGTTCAGGAAGGCCCCGCACTCGCCGTTGGCCGCCGCGCTCTGCAGGTTGCAATCGGGGAAGAAATTCCCATTCGTGTCGGTCCAGTTTCGGGCGGTCGAGAAGTTCGCCGTGGGGCCGAACAACGACGCGACCGATGTCGTCAGCGTCGTGACGTACCGATTGACGCCGCCCTTGACGACGGTCTTGCCGTCGCCCATGACGTCCCAGGCCACGCCGAGCCGCGGGCTCAGATCCTTCCAGTTGGGCACGTTGTCGACGCCCGGTGCGGTAAAGGATGGGAAGAGCGCGTTGGCCGGCTCGACGATCGTCGGGTCGTGCGCCGTGATCCAGTCGAAGCGCAGGCCCGCGTTCACCGTCAGGCGGCCGAGCGACCATTGATCCTGCGCGAACAGCCCGAGGTCGTGGTCCAGATCCACTTCGGTGTACTGCGAGGTGAACTCGGTGAACGCCGAGGGCACACCGTTGGTGAACGCGTACTGCAGCGGAAGGCCCCGCACGTCCTGCGGGCTGCGATACGTGTTGCCCTTGATGTAGCCCTTGAGGATGTTCATGCCGACCTTGAACGTATGCGAGCCGGTCACGACCGACGCCGAGGCGCGCCCGGCGAACTGATTGGCGATGCCGATGCCGACGCTGCCGAACCCGTGATAGCCGGCCGTGTAGCCCGCCGGCGCGTCGATGACGAGCACCCGCAGCGGCTCGCTGATGCCGCAGCGCTCGTAGTCCGAGCCGTCGAGCTGCGTGCCGAAGCTCGGACGTCCGAACGTGTTCAGGCCGATCGTGCCACCGCCCTCGAACAGCAGCCTCTGCGACTGGGGCCGGGCCCAGGTGAACTGGGTCAGCGAATCGTTATGGCACATGGCTGCGCCGCTCTCGATGACCGCCTCGCCGCGGTCGAGCTCCCCGAAGGCCTGCTGACGGAAATGCCTCTGGATGTCGTAGAAGCCGGTGATTTTGTCCTTCTTGGACGCCTGCCAGGTCATGCGGAACTGGTTGCTTCGAGTCTTTTCTTCAGGGTCGACCGGCTCATTCGGGTTGGGCGTGAACTTCCAGTCGTCCAGATTCACATCGTGGAACTGGTTCGCGCTGCGCGTGGTGCTGCCGTTGAGACGGGCCGAAACGACCCACCACAGGCGGTCGCGGACCGCGGGGCCTCCGACGAGGCCGCTGAAGTCGTAGATGTCGCGCACGCCGTTGACCTGGGTGACCTTCTGGGCCGTCAGTTCGTCCGTGAGGTTGTTCGACTGCAGGTTATGGCCGGTCGCCGCGACGAAGGCCGTCGCCGTGAACCGGTTGCCGCCGTCGCGCGGGATGCTGTTGATCACGGCGCCGCCCAGCTGATACTGCGCCGATCCGGCCGTGCCGAGGTCGATGACGTTCTCCTGCACGGTGATGGGGTTGACGAAATACAGCCGCCCCGCGCCGTCGCTGTTCAGGTTGCTGAACAGCATGCCGTCCACCATCTGGCGCATGTCGCCGGTTCTGGCGCCGTGCACCGAGATGCGGACCGACTGCTCGCCTTTCGATCCGCCGACGTCGAGGCCGTTGGCCGGCGACACCGCGCCGGGCACCAGCGCAATCAACCCGCCCATGCTCTTGCTCGTCGGCAGCGCATCCATCATCGCTTTGCTGATCACCTGCTCGCGGGTGACGCCCTTCACGTCGATGAGCGGTGTTTCGCCCGTGACCGTCACGGTTTCAGCCACCGCGCCCACTTTCAGGTCGATGTTCAGCGTCGCCGTGAAGTTGGTGCTGAGCTCGATGCCCTCGCGCCTGAGCGTCGTGAACCCGGCCAGGGTGTACGTCACCGTGTAGGTGCCCGGGCGCAACTCGATGATTCGGTACTGCCCGGACGCATCGGTCACCGCGGTGCGCACCTTCTCAATCAGCGCCGGGCTGGAGGCTTCGACCGTCACGCCGGGAAGCACCGCGCCCGATGAGTCTTTGACGACCCCCGTCACGCTGGCGCCGCCGGAGCCCTGCGCCAGTGCAAACACGGGGAGACACAGGAGGAGTACTGCGATTGCCAATCCGTACGCTGCGGCTCGCTTGATAGCCATTCCGTCCAACCTCTCTTTCGCCACGCCCGGGCGTGGACAGGTACAGGGACGGGACGGTAGAACCCTGCCGGCCGCCAGGTCGTGAATGGCTGCTGAGAAAGGCCTGAGTTTTGGGTGAAAGTTCTGAGGGCGGGTCTACCGGCCGAGCGCGGCCGTCCAGTTGAGGAGGACGGTCATCGAGGGGTCCGTGCGTTCGGTTTCGCAGATCAGGAACCGCTGCCCGTTGGCCGTCACGGTATATTCCAGCCACGACGACACCAGAGCACCGCGGATTCGCGTTTGGAACAGCGGCTCGGGCTCGCTGACCTCGAGACCGCCCTGGGCGTCGAGCTTGGGCTCGACCTTCACCGACATCATCCGGCGGTCGGCCGCAAGGAAGAAGAGCTCTTGACCGTCCCTTCGCCAGCGCGGCTGCGCGCCGCCGGCCGTCGAAATCGTGCGCCGATTTCCGGCGACGGGGAACGACTGCACGTACACCTCCCACGTGCCCGATTCGTCGGACGTGTAGGCCAGCCACCGCCCGTCCGGCGACACCTGCCCGTGCAGCTCGTTGAACGGGGTCTGCAGGTACGGGTTGGGCTTGCGATCGGCCGTGGACAGCAGCCAGATGTCCATCTTCGACTTCGGGTTTGCGCTGGTGTAGACGATGAATCGGCCGTCAGGCGACCAGTCGTGCGGCCAGATCGAGTGCCCGCTCTTGAGCAGCAGCTCTTCGCGTTCGTTGCCGAACGACGCCTTCTGATACAGATCCAGCACACCGCTCGCCTGCGACGACGAGAAGACAACGCGGGTGCCGTCGCGCGACCAGACGGGGCTGCTGCCGATCGTGGTCAGACGGCCGCGGGCGTGGCGGCGCAGGTCGAACAGCCAGATACCTGCCGTCGGGCTCAAGGCGTCGCTGGCGGCCAGCTGGCGCTCATCGGGCGAAAGCGCCACGGCGAAGACCTCGGAGGGCGTGTCGAGGGTGCCGACGCGAATGCCCGCGCGGTCGAACCACACAGCGCGCCCCTGTCCGTTGCCGGGCAGGTACGTCAGGAGGCCCTCGTTCGGCGGAGCGAACCCGGCTGTCGCGATATCGCCGGCAATTGTCTGGAGCGTCGCACCCACCTTGAGCGTGCGGGGGTCAAAGGCCCGAGCAGCGAGGGCACGATCCTGCGCGAACACCAGGTAGCCGGCCGCGTACGTCGCGCGTGACGTGGACGCCATGACCCGGACCTTATCCGGTGAGTCCAGCGACCCGACATAGATGCCGTTTCGATCGGGGTTCGCGCTGCGCACGCCGTACAGGAACCGGCGGCCGCCGGGAAGGAACTGCGGCCACTGATGCTCGGTTTCCTGCGCCGCGGCATCGAGCGTCGTCACCGTCGCGGCGACACCGCCCGAGGACGAGATGGACTTGAGGCCCGACCGGCCCTCGGAGTAGATGACGAGGCCGTCGGCGTTCCACGTGCCGCCGGCCGGGTTCGTGGACGTGGAAATCGCGGCGAGCGTCTGCGGTGGGCCGCCGGCCAGATTGACCACCTTCAGCTTGCCGCCGGCAAAGAACCCGAGCGCCCGGCCGTCTGGAGCCCAGAAGGGCGACGTCACGCCGTCGGTGCCGAGCAGCGGGTGCGCATCGACGGACTCGAGTGAGCGAATCCACAACAACGACCGCCCCTCGCGGTCGGCAATGAACGCGACGTGCCGGCCGTCGGGCGCCGGGAAGCCCGCGGAGGCCAGCGTCGTGTTCGGTGGCGCCGTCACGACGAACCGCATCGGCGCCGGACCGGGCTCGCGGCTTCGCAGAACGCCGAGCGACACGCCGGCAAACAGCAGCGCCACGCCCGATGCGGCGGCCGCCACCCACCGGATCACCTTCGTCCGCGCGAGTGCCGGCGACACGCCGTGCACGTCCGTCACCGGGGATACGGCCGCGGCTTCCGGCACAGCTGTAAGCGCGGCCGCCGGCCCAGACACCGGCAGGGCCGCTGCCTCGGGAGCGTAGTGTTCGTGGACGGCGGCCACGAAGCGGTAGCCGTGCTTGTGGATCGTCGCGATGTACCTGGGGCTGTCCGACGCGTCACCGAGCACCTTCCGGAGCACGGCCACGTTCTGCGTCAGGCTGTCTTCGCCGACGAAGCTGTCGGGCCAGATCCGCCTCATCAGCTCGTCCTTCTCGACCACGCGGTCCGCGTGGGTCACGAGCACCTGCAACAGATCGAATGCCTTGGGCGTGAGGGCGAGCACCTCGTCGCCGCGCAACAGCTGCCGGCGGCGCAGGTCCAGGTGGAACGGGCCGAACTCGTAGCAGTCTGCCGCGGGGGGGTCGTAAATCGCTGGAAGCTCCTTCAGACTTTTCATCCCCGGAGGCGTACTATACCCCGCCGACACTTCTGTCAAGACAACGGCGCGAGCGCGCTCGGATGGAGTGAAGCCGGCTACTTGTCTGCCGGGACGCGCTCTGATATCGGCTTGCCAGCCGCGACCGGCTCACGTAAGGTGTGCGCCATGAACTACGTGCGCAAGGCCGTTTTTGCCGCCACGATCGCCGCCGCTGCGCTTGTCGATATCGTCGCGCAGGCACCGCCGCCGGCGGCATCACGGCCGGCGCCCCCGTCGCTGTGGACCGTGACCGCCGACATCGCTGCGCCCGAGAGCGCGTTCTACGACGCGGCGTCGAACAGCGTCTTCGTGTCCAACATCAACGGCGGCGTGACCGACAAGGACGGCAACGGCTACATCTCACGGCTCACACCCGAAGGACGAGTTGTCAGTGCGAAATGGGTGACCGGCCTCAACGGGCCGAAAGGCCTCCGGAGCGCCGGCGGGACGCTGTGGGCGGCCGACATCGACGAAGTCGTCGGTATCGACATCGCCAGCGGACGCATCACGTCGCGCGTGAAGATCGACGGCGCGACATTCCTCAACGACCTGGCGACCGCGCCCGACGGCACCGTCTACGTGTCCGATTCCATGGGCCCGCGGATCTACGCCGTCAAGGACGGGAAGGCGTCGACCTTCGTCGAGGGCGAGGACGCCATCGAGACGCCGAACGGCGTGCTCGTCGACGGCAATCGCGTGATCGTGGGATCGCTCGGCCTCGGCATCTTCGGTCCCCCGGGAGGCAGGGGCCGCGGCGCCGGCGCGCCCGCGGGCGGTCGTCTGTTTGCGTTCGATCGCATCACGAAGGCACGCACGGTGATCACGCCGCAGCCCGTCGGCGGGATCGACGGCATCGAACCGGACGGCAGCGGCGGCTATCTGGTCACCGATGTGTTCGGCTCGCGGTTGCTGCAAGTGAGCGCATCGGGCACCGCGCGTACGCTCTTGCAGTTCGCGGGCGCGGGTGCGGACTTCGGCTACATCGCGGCACGCCGCGTGGCCATCGTGCCGTTCCTGAACGGCAACAGCGTGTCCGCGTACGATCTGACCGCCGCGCTCGCCGCGCGCTGATCGTCCTCGGGTGTCGGAGGGACGCATGAGAACCGCGCTCATCACGTTTGGCGTTCTCGCCGCGCTGTCCGGAACGGCGCGCGCGCAGTGGCTGAACTACCCGACGCCAGGAATTACGCGACTGGCGAATGGCAAACCGAATCTGTCCGCTCCGGCGCCGCGCGCGGCCAACGGGAAACCCGATCTGTCCGGACAGTGGCAGGCCTCGTGCGGGTTCACGAACGGGTGCGCCGGCTTCTTCGACCTCGCCTTCGATCTGGAGCCGGCTGCCGTGCAGATGACACCGTGGGCGGCCGCGATTCAGAAACAGCGTGTGGACCGCGACCACATCGACGACCCTTACGGCTATTGCCTGCCGATGGGCGTGCCGCGGATGACGGTGAGCGCCCCGTTCAAATTACTGGTGACGCCGGGCGTGACGGCCATGCTGGCGGAAACGGCGGTCGGCATGGTGTTTCGACAGGTGTTCACCGACGGACGTCCGCTGCCACCCGTCATCGAGCCGACCTGGCTGGGCTATTCGGTCGGACACTGGGAAGGGGACGCCTTCGTCGTCGAGTCCACAGGCTTCCGGGACGCGGGGTGGCTGGACACACGCAAAGCCCGCCCGCACAGCGATGCGTTGCGCGTGACCGAACGATTTCAACGGACGGATCTCGGCCACATTGCGCTGACCGTCACCATCGACGATCCCAAGGCGTATCTGAAGCCGTGGACGGTCAAGGCGACGCTGACGCTGATGGCGGACACCGAGCTCATCGAGTCGTTCTGCGACACGCAGACGACGATCATGGCGCACTGGGCGGTCACTCCGCCGCCTCCGGAGCCGCACAGTCCGTCGAATCAATCGAGGTAACCATGAAACGCACATACGCGCGCGGACGAATGACGGTTGTGCTGCTCGCGTTCGCCGCTGTCGGACTCTCGAGCGTCCTGTCCGGCCTGCCGTCCGTGTACCCGACGGGCACGACGATCTTCCATCCCGACAAGACGTGGAGCGGCTACACGGTGTTCATTGCGCCGGACTCCGACGGCGTCATCCTGATCGACATGAACGGCCGCGTCGTCAAGCAGTGGACGGGGCTTTCGGGCGCGGCCGGCGGACCGGCGAGGATCCTGCCGGGCGGGTACGTGATCGCGGGCGCCGGCAACGGGTTGCCGCACCAGGAATCGCCCGCGCTCGTGCAGCTCGACTGGGACGGCAAGGAAGTGTGGCGATTCGATCGCGCCGAGCAGATTCCCGGCCGCGACGGCGCCATGGTCTGGTCGGCGCGCCAGCATCACGACTGGCAGCGTCCTGGATATGCGGCGGGCTACGTGGCGCCGGGGGTTCAGCCGGCGATCACCAACACGCCGACGCTGGTGCTCACGCACACCAACGTCGTCAACCCGCAGATCGGTAGTCGGCGCCTGGAAGACGATCGGCTCATCGAAGTCTCGTGGGACGGGAAGATCCTGTGGGACTGGCGCGCGAACGAGCACGCCGACGAGTTCGGGTTCTCGGCCGACGCACGCGCCGTGATCCGGCAAGGCCTCGGATTCAACCGCGCGCGCGACAGCGACGACTGGCTGCACATCAACGCGGCGGCGTACGTCGGCCCGAACCACTGGTACGACGAGGGCGACGCCCGTTTCGCGCCGGATAACATCGTCATCAGCAGCCGCGAGTCGAGCTTCATCGCGATTGTCGGGCGCACCGGAAAGATCGTGTGGCGGATGGGGCCCGATTACCGCGAGTCGGAGGCGCTGCGCAAGCTCGGGCAGATCATCGGGCAGCACAATCCCCACATCATCCCCAAAGGACTGAACGGTGCGGGGAACCTTCTGGTGTTCGACAACGGCGGCACGTCGGGCTACGGCTTCGCCAACCCTGCGGCGCCGGACGGACGCGACTCGCTGCGGCGCGGGAGCTCGCGCGTGGTCGAGGTGAACCCGGTGACGTTCGAAAAGGTCTGGGAGTACGCGGTGGCCGGCCAGGAAAGCTACCGGTTCTACAGCCACTACGTCAGCGGCGCCCAGCGGCTCGCCAACGGCAACACGATGATCACGGAAGGCGCCGACGGCCGTATCTTCGAAGTGACGTCCGGCGGCGAGATCGTCTGGGAGTACGTCAGCCCGTATTTCACGCTGAACGGCACGAGCAACCGCGTGTACCGCGCCTACCGCGTGCCGTATGACTGGATCCCGCAGCTGCCGCGCCCAGTGGAAGGGGCAGTCGTGCCGCCGAACGTGAAGGACTTCAGACTCGCGCCACAGTGAGCCGATTCGGAACCACGAAGATCACAAAGACCACGAAGGAATTCGTGATTCCTTTGTGAGCTTCGTGATCTTTGTGGTTCAGATTTCCGCTAGTCGATCTTGATGCGCCGGCGGAACTGCTGGTTCTCGTTGCAGACGAACTCGATGGGTTCTTCGTCCGCCAGGAAGCGCTGGTCGACACGGACGGTCCACGTCTTCGTGTACGCCTTCGGATCCTCGAGCGTGACATCGATCTGCAGGTGATCGTAGGTCGGCCGGCGGAAGCGCTCGGTGAATTTCGCCTCGCCGCTATACGGGCTGCCGTTCACGTCCAGCCACCCGTCGTAGGGACCCGCTTCCGCGCCGCGCAGGTTGTTCGTTTCGACGACCAGCGTATCCCCTTCCCAGTGGCCAACCGAGTAGCCGTACCACCACGGCTGCGGATCGCCCTGCTTCGGCAGCGGGCGATCGAGGTAGATGTGACGCAGGCCGTAGTTCGCTTCGTACTCGATCAGGATCATCTTCGGCGTCTGGATGATCTTGCGGGGCTGCGGCTGCTGATGGAACTGCAGGAAGCCCATCGGCATGCAGTTCGCGTCCGGGTTGTCCTTGGCCTTGTCTACATCGAAGCGCTGTTTCCGGATGTCGGTGGACCACTGCGTGTACGGCAGACCGCCGGGCATGTTGCCGCCGGCCTCGAAGAAGGTCGCGACGGGCGGGCCGGCCGGATCGTAGGGGAAACGATCGGTCTGCGGCTCGAGCGTCACGCCGCCACGTCCGCCTCCGAACGCCGCGCCCGTGTCGCCGCCCGCAACCGCGCCGCGTCCGGCTCCAGCCGCCGGCGCCGCTGGCGCCGGAGCCGCGGCCGGTGCGCCGGCAGCCGGGGCGGGCGCGCCGCCGCCAGCGCCGCGCCCGCGTCCGCCGCGTCCCTCGTTGGGAGGACCGCTGTTGGCGCGCATCCACATGCCCGAGAAGTCGATCTTGCCGTCGGCCGTTCGCGGCGGCGGCGCATCCTTTCGTATGTTGCCTTGTGCGTCCCGCGGGACGCTCGGGTCCGGAACCTTGCCCCACTGCGCCGCGACGGACACGGAACAGGCCACCACGACGCCAATCACGCCGTAAACTGCCTTCATCTGTTCAACCCCTCTGAGAGTCCCCGGCGCGCCCCGGCAGGCCAAGGCGCACCACGTTGGATAGTAATACAATCCCCTGTATGCGCATCAAACTGGCGGGAGCGGTGGTGGCGATCGCGGCCGTGGTCTTCGCAAGCGGCGTGTCCGCCGCCAAGATCAAGGTTCGCGTGCAGGCCGCGCCCAAGTTCGACGGCGCCGGCTTCAACACATGGGCCTGGGCAGCCGACGGCCCAGGCCAGGTCATCATGGCCCGCAGTTCGCAGGACGATCCCAAACCCATCGAGAAGACCTTCGGGCCGACGATCGCGGAGGCGATTTCGAAGGAGCTGGGCCTGCGCGGCCTCGCCACTGCCGACGCGGCGGGCGCTGATCTCCACGCGCACTACTACCTGCTTATCGCGGTCGGCTTCAACACGCAGCAGTTCGGCCAGTTTCTCCCCGCCGTGCCCGACTGGGGCATCCCGCCGTTTGCCGGCGGCAACCAGGCGTACGAGATCATCTCCACCGGGTCGCTGGTCCTCGACCTGATCTCGACATCCGCCAAACGCATCATCTGGCGCGGGATCGCCCAGACAGAACTCAACGGCGAGAATTCCGACGAGCAGCGGCACGTGCGGATTCGAGAAGGCGTCCACGAGCTGCTGCTGAAATACCCCAAGAAGAAGTGAGCAACTCTGTGGCGGCACGCGATATCCATCCAAACGATTGGATTAGAGCCATTTTTCCGGACGGAATGGGCTTGATTTCCGCCTAACCTGAACCTACTATCCCCGATGAGGTTACCTGTTCGGGTTACCCCGTTCATTGGTGTTCATTGCGGAGGGAAGGTACATGCACGTTAGGAAGCTCGTTCGGCTGCTTCTCGTCCTGGTTGGCGTGGCGCTGCTGCCGTCGCTGGCCCATGCGCAGTCGTCCATCGCGGGCATCGTCCGCGACGCCTCCGGTGCGGTTCTGCCAGGAGTCACCGTCGAAGCGGCCAGCCCCGTGCTGATCGAGAAGGTACGCACCACGGTGAGCGACGGCGCAGGTCAGTACCGGATCAGCGACCTCCTGCCCGGCACCTACACGTTGACATACACGTTGACCGGCTTCGCCGGCGTCAAGCGGGACGGTGTGCAGGTCACGGGCGCCGGCGTCCTCACCATCAACGCCGACATGCGGGTGGGCGACCTCCAGGAGACGATCACCGTCACCGGCGAGACCCCCATCGTCGACGTGCAGAGCACCCGCCGGCAGCAGACCATCTCCGACGAGACGCTGAAGTCGGTGCCAGCGACGCGCGGCTACAACGCCCTCATCTTCCTGGTGCCGTCGGTCAGCGGCGGCAGCAACCAGATCGACCTGATGCCGGCCATGCGGATCTTCACCAGCCACGGCGGACGCGGCAACGAAGGGCGCACCTACGTGGACGGCCTGAGCACGGGGTCGGCCTTCAACGGAGGCGGCGCCTCCGGGTACATCATCGACACCGCCAACTCGCAGGAAATGCAGCTGACGCTGTCGGGCGGTCTCGGGGAGAGCGAAATGGGCGGCACGACCGTCAACTTCGTCCCCAAGACCGGCGGCAACACTTTCAGCGGCCAGGGCTTCTTCAGCACGGCCGGCGAGTGGTCCCAGGGCAACAACATCGACGCCAGCCTGAAGGCGAAGGGGCTCAGCCAGCCCGCGGCTCTCTACAAGAACTGGGATATCCAGGCGTCGCTCGGCGGTCCGATCATCAAAGACAAATTGTGGTTCTTCGGCAACTACCGGGACTTCGGATCCCACGACGACATCCTCGGGATGTGGGGCAACCTGAACGCCGGCAAGGCGAGCAGCTGGAATTACGTCGCGGATCCGAACCTGAAGGCGCGCAACGCTGTGGCGAGGACGGTCACGGCCGCGCGCCTCACGGCACAGGTCACGCCGCGCAATAAAGTCGGTTTCTTCATCGACAACCAGCTGGCCTGCGACGGCTCGGCGATGACGCAGGATGCCGACAGCTGCCGCGTTCGAGGGACCAACTGGGTGGCGAGCGGGACGACGAGCATCTCACCCGAAGCGGCCAGCGGCGCGCAGGGCACAGCGGGCGGCGCGTTCGGCTACGCCGACTCGTGGCAGCGCGTGACGCAGGGCACGTGGTCCGCGCCGGTGACCAGCCACCTCCTGCTGGAGGCGGGTGTCTCCAGCTACATCAGCAAATGGGGATGGATGGAGCAGCCGGGCGCCATCCTGAACCTGAACCAGGTGCAGGAACAGGCGGCGCTGAGCGGAGTGTTCGCGGACGGCACACCATGGGCGACGCCCGCCGGGCTCACCTACCGCGCGCTCGACTGGAACTTCAACAACATGCAGAACCCGACCACGTGGCGCGCGTCGGCCTCCTACGTGACCGGGGCACACAACATGAAGATCGGGTACGTCGCGGCCTACAACCGCACGGACAACCAGAACCACTACAACCAGACACGGGTCAACTACCGCGTCCTGAACGGCGTGCCGAACCAGCTCACCATGAACCTGGGCGAGTTCCTGATCATGGACCGCAGCCAATATCACGGTTTCTTCGTTCAGGATCAGTGGACGGTCAGCCGACTGACCCTCCAGGGTGCAGTTCGGTACGACCGCGCATGGAGCTGGTCGCCGGAAGGTCAGGGTGCGACGGGGACCGATCTGTTCCGGTCCGCCCCCGTGACGTTCCCATACGCGGCGGGAGTGCCCGGCTTCAACGACATCACGACGCGGATGGGCGCCGCCTACGACCTGAGAGGAAACGGCAAGACCTCGTTGAAGGTCAACCTGGGCAAGTACCTGCAGCCTGCCAACAACCAGGACCGTTACACGCTGATGAACCCGGCCGGCGCGACGCGTTTCGCCCGCACGACGAATCGGACCTGGAACGACCGGGGCGGCCTGGGGGTCAACGGCGACTACGTGCCGCAGTGCAACATGATGAACCCGGCGGCCAACGGCGAATGCGGTCCGTGGCAGCAGCCGGCCTTCGGTCAGGCCCTCTCGGCCGCCCCGATCAACCCGGCGATCCTCTCAGGGTGGGGCGTCCGGCCGTCGGACTGGCAGTTCGGTGTGTCCGTGCAGCACGAAGTGGCGCCGCGCACATCGGTGGAAGTCGGCTACTATCGCCGCTGGTTCCAGGGCTTCACCGTCACCGACAACCTGGCGTCGACCCCTGCTGACTACGCGCTGTACACGTTCACGGCGCCGTCGCACCCGAACCTGCCGGGAGGCGGTGGGTATCCCGTGACGTCCTTCAACCCACGCACGAACTTCTCGGCGGCGACCAACTACACGACCTTCACCAGCGACTACGGCAACCAGTACCAGGTACTGGCATGGCGTGGACGTGAACGTGAACTCGCGCCTGAAGAACGGCCTGGTCATCCAGGGCGGCACGAGCACCGGGCGCGGCGTTCGAGACAGCTGCGAGATCACGGCCAAGGTTCCCGAATCACTCCTCACCGGCGTACCCGCCGTCTGGCAGCCGGCATCCTCCTGTCACGTGACGGAGCCGTGGCTGACGCAGATCCGCGGCCTGACGAGCTACGTGGTTCCGAAGGTCGACGTGCAACTGGCGGCCACCTTCCAGTTCAAGCCCGGGACACTCGGCTTCAACGGCAACGACTCGGCGACAAACGGCCTGTCGGTGAACTCCAACTACGTCGTGACGAACGCCGTCGCGGGCACTCCGCTGCTGAACAATCAGCAGACGGTCAACCTGCTCCTGCCGGGCCAGCTGTACGGCGATTACATCCGGCAGGTGGACATGCGCGTGGGGAAGGTCCTCAAGTTCGGTCACACCCGCTCGCTGATAGCGGCCGACATCTACAACCTGCTCAACTCGAACTCCGGCCTCACCTATCAGCAGTCGTTCGTGGGGACGGGCACCACCTGGTACTACCCGACGACGCTCTTGATGCCGCGCTTCGTGCGGTTCAACGTCACGTTCGACTTCTGACACGCATCCGGATCAGGGGCCACGTTTGCGAGTGGCCCCTGGTCGCTCTTCCAGCCCGGCTCAGAAACGGAAGCTAACCCCGCCTCCCAGCCGCATCACGTCGCGGTCCTGTGACAGGTGGAAGTACGTCGCATCCACGTCGGCCCAGAGCTGACCCGCCAGCCGGATGCTCGCCCCGCCACCGCCGCGGAACGCCAGGCCGGTGTGAGACGTCGAGTAATCGATCGTCGGCGTAAAGGACGTGGCCGACACCATGAAACGCTGGTTCGTGTTGTCGATGCCCATCCCTCCTGCCACGTACGGACGGAACCGCGCCGTTTCGACGGGTAGCTCGTAGCGAACGCCCATGGTGCCGACAAACGTCGAACCGTCCGTGGATGCACTCAGCTGGATGTTCGGCAAGATCGGCAGAATGGGCAGCGCAGGCAAACCGGCGCGCCCGAACATCGGCAACCGGCTCTGCACGAGGTTGGCGATGCCGATGGCGTTCGCATCGAAGCCACTGAACCGGAAGTCGCCATGCCGGAAGCCGCCGGCCGCGGCGTCGATCCAAGTAATGTCGCCATCGAACCAGAAGTGGTCCGAGAATCGGTAGCCGACCGAACCGGCGAGGGCGAGTTCAGCGTCACCCGACACGGTGGCCACACCCGGTTCGAACGAGACGCGGAAACGCTGCTCCTGCGCGTGTACGGCTGCTGGTGAGCAGACCGCAACGAAGAACAGCGCAAGCAGGGCCGCGCGGCGCGCGGATTCGGGCGAAGTCAGCATAAGTCTCCTGGTGATGCGGACGAGCAACCCTCGTGCCGGGCATCGCTTGTCTGGTCTCTCTTATGGTCGCCCGTTTTTCGTCGATGAAGAACTGAGCAAATCCGCCCGCTGCGTGCTCGCGCCGGCCCGATCGGCCGATAGTCGAGACATGGAACAGCAGGTTCTCGACGGCTCGTCCACGCTGAACGCCCCTCGGCAGCAGAACACGATCCCCGAGTTGCCCTACGTGCTCGTTGTCGACGATCAGCAGATCGTCCGCGACTTCCTGAGGCGGTCCCTCGAGGGCTCGGGGTTCGCCGTCAAGCAGGCGGGAACCGCGCTCATCGCGCTCGAAATCATGACGACGGCGCCCGCATCCGTGGTGTTGTGCGACGTCAGGATGCCCATCAACGACGGCCTGTGGCTCACCGAGCGGTTGCGCGCGCGTTGGCCTGAGGTTCCAGTCATCATGATCACGGCCGTCGAAGACGAGGAAACGATCAAGGCCTGCCGGACGTTGGGCGCGTTCGACTACCTCACGAAGCCCATTTCGCTGAAGCAGCTGCGCGAAGCGGTTCGGAAGGCCATGGGGTCGCTCGAGGCCCAGACGCCCGACGCACTGGAAGCACCCGGAACGACGCTGGCGGAGCTCCAGGCGCAGCTGGAGAGAATCGACGGCGAGTACTCGCTCGAGTGTCCCGTGCGCTGCCCGGCCTGCGGCGACACCGTGTCCACGTTGAAGGCCGTTCGCCTGCTCCGGGCGCACGTCAACTTCACGTCCACGCTGCCCCGCCGCGGCCGCCTGGTCGTGTGTCCGAACTGCCTGTCCGTCGTTCCCGCCGAGCTGAGCAACTTCTAGCGCGCGCCTCCGTCAGGGTCTCGCGTGGTCTTCATCGACGGTGTGTGGCAAAAGGCGCACCCGATGTTGCTGGCCGTGTCGACGGCTCTAGAATGCGAGGTGGCGCCTGGAGAAGCCATGACACGCACCAGCACGACCGTGGCCGTCGAGACACTGTCTTCGAGACGCTGTCATCCCACGCGACCGATGCCCGGGTGGCGAGCGGTGCTGGAGCTCCTGGTGCTCGCGTGCGCGTGCGTAACGCACGCGCAGGTCGCCGTCCGTCCCGTCTCAGCCTCGGGGGGCTGCCCCGCGGGCTGCATCATTCAAACCGACTTTTCGACGGCTGAGGGCTGGACTCAGGACGCCTCGCAATGGCAGACCGGCGGGACGCCCAGTAATTCCACGATGTCTGTCACATTCGGCGGCATCGATGGCACGCGGCAGACCGGGTTTTCCAACAACGAGGTCGGACACGCCTCGGGCGGGACGCAGAATCAAGGGAGCGATGTGGTCATCGCCGCGGCCGACCTCGACGGGAATGGCCGCGGCTATCGGCACTATCGCGGCGGCGGTGGGGACAACAACAACGGCGGCGGGATGAATGTGCAGTTCGCCGGGTCGTCGAGTGAGGTGCAATTCTCCTATAAGTTCCGCTACGCCGCAGGCTACGGCAACGTCCCCGGCTACACCAAGGACGTGTATTGGGTCGATCGCGGTGGTCGCGTCGTGATCCCGGGGTATCAGGGCGGCGGGTTCGGGTTCAACACGCTCGGCGCGAACAACTACGGGAGCACCGTAACGTGGACCCGGCTGTACGGCGGCACCATTTCGGACGGCAAAACCCACTGCATCGAGTATTACTTCAACACGGCCACGAGCCGCGGGATCGTCTGGTTCGACGGCGTCAAGGTGCTGGACTCGAGAGCGATCAACTACGGTGCGTTCTCGGGGTTTAACTTCTTCCATTGGGGCAGCAATCAAACGAATGTGGCGACCGTGACGCGTCGTCCTCCGTCCTATACGGACTACGACCATCTCCGCGTCGCGGTGACAGGCCTCACAGCGGGCGTGCCAATGACCTGTAGTTAGAGTGCCAGCTATCGGAAGGTTCGACCGCAAGTGCTCGTGAGACGGCAATATGGTAGCGGTACGGGGAATCGAACCCCGATTTGATGGTTGAGAACCATCCGTCCTAACCGTTAGACGATACCGCCCCGGCAGCCAGGAAGATCCAGTCGGATCTTTGATTTTAGCCGACACCTTCCCGACGGTCAACGAATCCGTGGCCCCGCGCAGGGCGTCTTTGTGATTCAATCGTACGCATATGCGATGGCTCCTGACGTTGTTGGTCCTGCTGCTCGTAGCGGCCGGTGCGGTGTTCACGGTGTCCCGTCGGGAAAGCATGCCGATCGTCCGCATCGAGCAGCCTGACAAGGTCATCGGACAGGCGGGCACACTCGTCGTGACCGCCGAGGCGCCAAAGGCGCAGTTCAAGGCGTTGACGGTCACCGTCGAGCAGAACGGCAAATCGATTCCCCTCTTTTCGCTCGACTCGCCCGATCAGGCGAAGGCCGCCGCCACCTCGCCCGCGACACCGGATCGGCTCACCATCACGAGGCCCATCGGCAAGCAGACCGTCCCGGATCTCCGCTCCGGAACCGCGCGCATCGTCGTGTCGGCGACGCGGCCATCGTTCATGAACCTGCGCACGCTCTCGACGAGCGCCTCGAAAGACATTCAAGTCCGGCTCGAGCCGCCGGCGATCGCCGTGATCTCGACGCATCACTACGTGAACCTCGGCGGCTCCGAGATGGTGGTCTACCGCGCCACGCCGCCCGACGTGCGCTCGGGCGTGCGCGTCGGGGACGTCGAGTATCCGGGGTTTCCCGCGTCGGGCGCAGGTGTGGCCGCCGCCGACCCGTCGATACGCGTCGCGTTCTTCGCGCTCCTCTACAACCAGGATCTCCGCACACCGATTCTCGCCTTCGCGCGCGACGAAGCCGGCAATGAAGCGACGACGCGTTTCATCGACAACGTGTTTCCCAAGCCGCAGAAGCGCAGCCGGATCCAGCTCGACGATCGCTTCGTCGGGCGCGTCGTGCCGGAAATCCTCGAGCACTCGCCGGAGCTGAAGATGCCGCCGCCCGCGCCTGGCGGCGACGCGATCACGCCGTTTCTGGCCATCAACGGCGAGCTGCGCCGCGCCAACGCCGCCGGGATCGCGGCGCTGGCGAAGAAGACGTCAGCATCGAAGCTGTGGAGCGGCCCGTTCACGCAGCTGGGGAACTCGAAGGTGGAAGCCGCCTTCGCCGACCATCGCACCTACGTCTACAACGGCAAGGAAGTCGATCAGCAGGTCCACCTGGGATTCGACCTGGCGGTGACGAGCCGCGTGCCGATTGTCGCCGCCAACGCGGGCACGGTGCTGAACGCGAGCTGGCTAGGCATCTACGGCAACTGCGTCATCATCGACCACGGCATGGGCGTGCAGTCGCTGTACGGCCACCTGTCCTCGTTCGACGTCAAGGTCGGCGACACCGTGACCAAGGGCCAGACGGTCGGGCGGAGCGGGATGACGGGCCTGGCGGGCGGCGACCACCTGCATTTCACGATGCTGGTGAACGGCCAGATGGTGAACCCGGTGGAGTGGTGGGATCCGCACTGGATCGACGACCGCGTGCAGCGAAAACTCGGTGAAGCCGGAGCCCCGGCAAACGCGGGCGCCGCTGCCCCGGCAACGGCGCGATAAGGTATTATTGAAGGTCGTTCTGTTGGGATATGCGCTCATTTATCGTTCAGGAGAAGTCAATGCGTTTACGAAGTATGTGGGTCAGTGTTCTGGGGCTGACGCTCGCGGCGTCGGTGGTGGCGTGCGGCGGCGGCAGCAAGGAAACCGCGCCGGCTGAGACCGCGGCCGCCGGCGGCGGACAAAAGGTCGATCCGGCGACGGCCGGCGAAGTGAACGGCGTGGTCGCCTTCGAAGGCACGGCGCCGAAGAACGAACCGATCAAGATGAACGCGGACCCGGTCTGCGTGAAGGCGAACACGACGCCGCAGGAGCAGGAAACCTACGTCGTCACCGACGGCAAGCTCGCGAACGTGTTCGTGTACGTGAAGGACGGCCTGAGCGCCTACTCGTTCGACGCGCCAGCCGAGAAGCTCACCTTCGACCAGAAGAACTGCCGCTATCATCCGCACGTGTTCGGCGTCCGTGTCAATCAGTCGGTGGAGATCGTCAACAGCGATCCGACGCTCCACAACATCCACGCGCTGCCGAAAGACAACGCGGAGTTCAACAACGGCCAGCCGATTCAGGGCATGAAGATGGAGCACAAGTTCACGGCCAAGGAAGTCATGGTGCCGTTCAAGTGCGACGTGCACGGCTGGATGAACGCCTACGTGGGCGTTGTCGATAACCCGTTCTTCGCGGTCACGGACAAGGACGGCAAGTTCTCCTTCAAGGGCCTGCCGCCGGGGACCTACACCATCGAGGCGTGGCACGAGAAGCTCGGCACCCAGACGGCGACCGTCACCATCGCCGCGAAGGAAACAAAGGACGCGAACTTCTCGTTCAAGGCCGCCGCGGCCACCGACTAGCACCTCTCGGCAGGCAGGACAGGCAAGGGCGGGCGCGGCGGCCCGCCCGGCCAGCCCGGCCCGCCAGGCCTGCCAGTGAGTTCCCCCCTCCACCGTTTCGCCACCTTCGTCGCCGGTTGCACGGTGCTGCTCGTCCTCGCCGGGAGTCTGGTCACGAGCACCGGCTCGGGGCTCTCCGTTCCCGATTGGCCGACCACGTACGGCTGGAACATGTTCTCGTTCCCGCCGTCGAAGTGGGTCGGCGGGATCCTCTATGAACACGGCCACCGGCTCATCGCGAGCACGGTGGGTTTCCTGACCATCATTCTCGCCGCGTGGCTGGCCCTCCGCGAGCCGCGCCGCTGGATGAAATGGCTCGGTGCGGCCGCGCTCGGCGCCGTCATCGCGCAGGGCATCCTCGGCGGGCTGACCGTGCTCTTCTTCCTGCCGGCCGCCATCTCGACCGCCCACGCCGGCCTCGCCGAGATCTTCTTCTGCATGACGGTGGCAATCGCCCTGTTCACGTCGCCCCGCTGGATCGACGGGTACGTCGCGCCCGGCGACGACGCGGGCGCTCTCGACAACGCCACGCTCCGCCGCGCGGCGACCACGACCACCGTCCTCGTGTACGTCCAGATCCTCGTCGGCGCGACAATGCGGCACACCGACGCGGGCCTCGCGATTCCCGACTTCCCGCTGATGTTCGGCCATCTGTGGCCGACGCACTGGGATCCCAAGATCGCGATCCATTTCGCGCACCGCGTTGGCGCGCTCGTCGTGTCATGTTCGGTGGCCGCCACCGCCCTCATCCTCTGGCGCGGCGGCCGCGATGACGGCCGGCCGCACGCGGCGTTCACGCGCCCGGCGGCGCTGCTCCTGGCGCTCGTCGCCGTGCAGATCACGCTCGGTGCGCTGACGGTGCTCAGCCGCCGCGACATCTGGATCAACAGCGTCCACGTCGTCTGCGGCGCCCTGGTGCTGACGACGTCGCTGGTCCTGACGCTGCGGACCTGGCGCGTGAAGTTCGCCACGCAGTCCGTCCGGCTGAAGCCGGACGCCACGGCGGATGCCACGCTGGGGACAAGTCGCGTTCGGCTTCACCCGGACGGCACAACCGGGGCTCGCGCGTGAAGAACGGGCGCACGGCCGTCGCCGACGATGTGCGACACGATTCGACGCTGGCGCGCACGGTCGGCGATTACGTCGCCCTGACCAAGCCCCGGCTCAACGTGCTCGTCGTCGCGACGAGCGCGGCGGGCTACTACCTGGGAGCGTCCGGTCCGCTGAACCTGCCCCACATGGCAGCCGCCGTGGTGGGCACGACGCTCGTGGCCGGCGGCGCGGCCACGCTCAACCAGGTGTACGAGCGCGACACCGACGCGCTGATGCGGCGGACGCGCATGCGGCCGCTGCCCGACGGCCGCGTCTCGGCCTCCGATGCCCGCATGTTCGGCCTGCTCCTGTCGGCCGCGGGCCTGGTGCTGCTCGGGGCGCTCGTGAACCTGCCGGCCACGGCGCTGGCCCTCACGACGCTGGTCGTCTACCTCATCATCTACACGCCGATGAAACGGCGGTCGTCCGTGGCAACGCTCGTCGGGGCCGTGCCGGGAGCCCTTCCCCCGCTCATCGGCTGGGCCGCGTCGCACGGCGGCGTCAGCCTGGGCGGCGCCGCGCTGTTCCTGATTGTGTTTCTCTGGCAGATCCCGCACTTCATGGCCATCGCGTGGCTCTATCGGGACGACTACGGCAAGGCCGGCTTCCCGATGCTCCCCGTCATCGAGCCCGAGGGCCGGCGCGCCGGACGGCAGGCCGTGGCGTACGCCGTGGCGCTCGTGCCGGCGAGCCTGATTCCCGCCGCGATTGGCTTGAGCGGCACCGTCTACGCGGCGTTCGCGATCGTGCTGGGCGCTGCGCTGGTGTGGCTGGCTGTCCGTTTCGCGGCCACGCGAAGCGACGCTTCGGCGCGCTGGCTGTTTTTCTCGTCGATCACCTATCTGCCGATCCTCTGGATCGTCATGATGGCCGACAAGCTGTGACGGTTCACAGCCTCCCCGCCGTCAACGCGACGCTCAACGCCATCTCGACCGTTCTCCTCGTTTGCGGCTACGTGCTCATCCGGCGCAGGCAAATTGCGCGGCACCGCCGCGTCATGATCGCGGCCTGCGTCACCTCGACGCTGTTTCTGATTTCGTACCTCACCTACCACGCGCAGGTGGGGTCGATCCGCTTCGAGCGCCACGGATTCGTGCGACCGCTGTACTTCACGATTCTGATTACACATGTGTCGCTGGCCGCGCTCGTCCTGCCCCTGGCCGTCGTCACGCTGTCCCGGGGGCTCAGGGAACGATTCGATCGGCACCGCGCGCATTGCGCGCTGGACCCTGCCGATCTGGCTCTACGTCTCGGTGACCGGGGTGCTGGTGTACGTCCTGCTTTATCAGCCGACCTGGCTGATTTGACGCTATACTCGGCCTCATGCGCACTCCATTTTCGTCGGCCCGCGGCGTGCTCACAGCGGTCTTTGTCGCCGTGCTGGCGGCCAGCGCCCAGGCGCAAACCGGCCGCGTGGTCGGCGTCGTCAAGGATGAAGCGGGTCAGCCGATCAAGGGCGCCACGCTGTCGCTCGAAAACCCGGATGCTTCTCCGCGCAACTTCACAGCCACGAGCGACGACCACGGACGCTTCGCGGTCATCGGGCTGAAATCCGGCGAGTGGTCGCTGGTGGCGCAGGCGCCGGGCTTCCAGGCCGAAGTCGCGCGGCTGCTGGTGCGCGCCACCACGCCGTCCGCCCCTGCGCTGACGCTGCGGCGGGCGCCGCAGGCTCCGGTGGGCGCGCTCGGCAGCGTCGGCATCAAGGATCTGCAGGCCGACCTGCGGTCCGCGGATCAGCAGTTCGCGTCGCAGCAGTGGGACCAGGCGATCGCGTCGTACAAGTCGATTCTGGCCAAGGCTCCGGCCCTGAGCATCGTCAACCTGCAGGTGGGCGCGGCGTACCGCAACAAGAAGGACTACGACAACGCGCTTGCGGCCTACAACGATCTGCTCAAGGCCGATCCGAACAGCGAGAAGGCCCGCGTCGGCGTCGGACAGACCTACATGGAGAAGGGCGACCTCGCGGCGGCGGCCAGCGCGCTGAGCCAGGGAGCCCAGCAGAACGCGAGCAAGGAGATCTTCTACACGCTGGGCGAGGTCGAAGCCGCCCGGGGCAACACCGACGCCGCCGTCCAGTGGTACCAGAAAGCCACCACCGACGACCCGAACTGGGGCAAGCCGCTCCTGAAGCTCGGGCTCACGTCCCTCAACAAGGGCGACAAAGCCGACGCCGCCGCGAAGATGCAGCGCGTGCTCGCCGTCGATCCCACGTCGGCCGAGGCCGTGCAGGCCCGGACGGTCATCGAGCAGTTGAAATAGGTTCAGGGTTCAGGGTTCACGGTTCACGGTTCAGGGTTCGTGGCGCGGCCGATTCGATACACCGTCATCCTCGCGCTCGTCGCGCTTGGCGCCACGCTCGCCGCGGTTGGCGGCTGGCGGTACGCGCGCGCGTCGGCTCCGGTTCCCGGGCCGATCATCCTGATCAGCATCGACACGCTCCGTGCGGATCACCTGCCGGCGTACGGGTACCGCAACGTGACGACGCCGGCCATCGATGCCCTCGCCCTGGACGGCATCGTCTTCGAGCGGGCCTACAGCCACTCCGTGCAAACCCTGCCCGCCCACGTGGCGCTCCTCAGCGGCCGGCTCCCCTTCGACACGGGCGTGCGGGACGATGGCGCGCCGATCAAGACCAACGAGCGGCTGCTGGCGCAGATGCTTCGGGACCGGGGCTACGCGACCGGCGGCATCGTGTCGTCGGGAATGCTGCGCGGCGAGACCGGCCTCGCACGAGGCTTCGATTTCTTCGACGACCCTTCGACACGCTCGGGGTCGCCGCTGGCGCCGGCGCGACCGGAGGACGTGGCGGCCGCAGCGGCGGAGCTGACGGCCGGCGAACTGCGGCGCGACGGGGCGGAGTCGGAAGCCGTGGCCGAACGATGGCTGACGTCGGTCGGCTCCACGCGCCTGTTCCTCTTTCTGCACCTGCACGAACCCCATGCGCCGTACGCGGCGCCCGAGCGGTTCGGCGCGCTCGCGCCCTACGACGGCGCGATCGCCTATGCGGATGAAATCATCGGCCGCCTCGTGCGGTATCTCAAGACCAGCCAGCTCTACGATCAATCCACGATCGTCCTCGTCTCCGACCATGGCGAGGGGCTGGGCGACCACGGCGAGCAGGGCCACGGCCTGTTCCTGTACGACGAAGCGATTCACGTTCCGCTCATCGTCAAGCAGGCCGGCGGAGCCGATGCGGGGCGCCGCGTCGCCGATCTCGTCCAGCAGGCCGACATCGTGCCGACGGTCCTCGACCTGGTCAAGGCGCCGGTGCCAGGCAACCTGCGCGGGCGGTCGCTCAAGACTCTCGCCGACGGGACGGGGAAGCGGCCGCCGGAACAGACCGTGTACGCGGAAACACTCTATGGCCGCAATCGGTTCGGTTGGAGCGCGCTCGAGTCCCTCACGGACGGGACGCTGCAGTACATCCGGGCGCCGCGCGAGGAACTCTACGATCTGAAGGCCGATCCGAGGCAACGGGACAACATCGCGGAAGGCCAGGCGGTCGTCGAAGAACGGCGAACAGCGCTCAAACGCCTGCTCGGAGAAGCCGACGAGGCTCGCGACGACACGGACACACCCGCCGATCCCAAGGACAAACGCGAGGTCGTCGATCAGTACCGTTCGGCGCGGGGGCTCGTGGCCGAGCGCAAGTGGCCCCAGGCGATCGACCTCTTCCAGAAGATCCTGCACGACGAACCGGCGGCGTCGCGCGTGTGGGGTGAGCTGGGTGACGTGGCGACGCTGGCCGGTCGTTACGCCGCGGCGGTGGACGCCTACCAGCATGTGATCGCGCTCGAACCAATGGGGACGGCCGGCTACATGGGCGCGGCCAACGCCTCGCTCAAGGCGCGCAGGCTCGACGATGCGCAGCAGCACGCGGAGCAGGCCGTCGAGGCGGCCGGCCGCGATGCGCGCCGGCTCGCGGAGGCGCACGCGCTTCTGGCCACCGTCGCGCTGGGGCGCCACGATGCCGACGCGGCGAGGCGCGAGGCGGTGCTGGTCCACGAGTCCGATCCGGCCAGCGTGTGGCCCGTCTACGTGGATGCGCGCCTGCTGTACGACGAGGGCTACTACGCCGAAGCCCTCCCGCTGCTCGAGCGCGCCAACGCGGAGTTGAGGAAGGCACGCGGAGGCGCGATACCGGACCTGCACTACGCGACCGGCGACGTGCTGCTCCAGGCCGGGCAGTACGCCGAGGCCGAAACGCAGCTGCGGGAGGAACTGCGCAGCTTCCCTCACAACATACGCGCAAGCGCCGCGCTGGCGTCGCTCTACCAGTCCACGGGCCAGCTCGAGAGCGCCGCGCGGGTGGTGTCGGACCTGACGCGCGTCACGCCCACGCCCGACGCGTACGCGCTGGCCGCTCGCCTGTGGACCTCACTCGGCGACCGCAAGCAGGCCGCCCAAGTCAGCGCCGAAGCCGAGCGCACCTTCACGAACCGCCGCACCGCCCACTAGCCGGAAATTCAGGAACCACCAAGATCACCAAGGTCACAAAGAATTGCTCTTCTTTGTGATCTTCGCGACCTTTGTGGTTCAAGTCGTCAGTATTCGGTTCAGCGGGGTTTGGTCTTCGCGCGTTCTTTGAGGTCGGCCTTGAACTGCGGGTTGACCTTGAAGCCCGCCTTCTCCGCCAGCGTCAGCTCCTGGAGGGCCTCGTCGAAGCGGCTCGTCTGCATGTAGATGACGGCGAGGTTGTTGTGCGCCTCGCCCAGCTTTGGATTCGCCTCGATGGCGGCCCGCCACTGCGCCTCGGCCGCGTCGCGGTCGCCGTTCCGGAAATAGGCGCTGCCAAGCGCAAGGAGCGCCTGCGGAGGCGGCTGGAATGCTGCCGCCGGTCAGGCTGCCCTGGTTCTGCAGATCGCGCAGCCGCTGTTCCAGGCCCAGCATGGTTGGTGCACGCCCCTTCCCCGTGTCGATGATGGACTTCAGCTCACGGATCTCGTCGTCGCGGTTCTTCTCGACCTCGAACCGGTTCGTCTGCTTCAGCGAGAAGAGCTGGCGCTCGGCCTCGATGCAGTCCTTGTAGGCCTTGATCGCGCTCGCGTAGCGCTGCAGGTTCATGGAAGCCTGCCCGAGCTGGTAATACGCGATGGACAGCAGGGGATCGAGGTCGACGGCCTTGGAGAATTCGTCCGCGGCCCGAGCGAACTGCTCGGCGGACATGAGCTCCTGGCCGGCCCTGAAGCGGTCGAGCGCCTCACGGTGGCTTGGCGCATCGGTGATCTTCTGCGCGGCGGCGACGGGGGCCAGGAAACCGGCGTGGCACATGACTGACGCGACAAGGACGGCGGGGATGGCGAGACGGATTGTGGGGGCGGTCACGCGTCACCTCCAGGCAACAAAAAGGGGGCCACCGAAGTGGCCCCCCATCTTACGCGAATCGAACGAGCGATTAGAACTCGAACCGCACGCCGAGGCGCATGTTGAACGGCGCCTGGAATTGCGGCGGCGTCCCGCCGAAGTTCGTATTGACTGGTGCGCCGAAATCGGGGTTCGCGGACGGGTACGTCAACTGCGTGTTCTGATCGTACGAGGTGACGCGTGTCGAGTTGAACAGATTGAAGAACTCGGCCATGAGCGTGAGACGCCTGTTGGTGCCCATGGGGACGACATAGGACGTCTGGAGGTCCAGCTGGCTTTCAAACGGCGACCGGGTCATGAACCCGTCGACTGTCTGAATGCCCGTACCGCGCGCGGCAACCGGGATTTCGCCGCGGCTCCCGTAGTTGGGGTTTGCGGCCATCGGCGTCAGCGGCTTGCCCGACACGAGGTTCAGGTTCGCGCCGACGTTCAGGTTCTTCACGAAGACGTAGTTGCCGTTCAGCTTGAACTGGTTCGGCCGGTCGAGCGGCAGGATGCCGTTGGCATCGCCCAGGAACCGGATGTCGCCCGGATAGCCGAACTGCGTCCCGCCGATCGACGTGTAGGTCGGGTCGTTGGTCGGGAAATCGTAGAGCGAGGAGATTCCCGGATCCGACTGGCCGTTGTCGTCGCGGTAGAACCCTTCGAAGTTGCCGCGCAGCCGCGAGTAGCGGTAGGAGGTCATCGCGTTCCAGTTCGAACCGCGGCGGTTGAGGGTGATTTCAAGCGCGTCGTAGTTGTGGACCGGGTCGTCGAACTTGACCGCGGCGAACGCCGGGACGGCCGCGATCGCCGCCGGGTTGACCGGGCGTCGGCGCTGCTGGGGTTCGTGAGGATGTAGTCCACGTTGCCGCACGCCGTCGACGCCGTCGCCGCCAGTTCGTAGGCCGCCATCGGGCAGTTCGCCACGTCCTCGAGGACTCGCGGCATATTGCGATGCACGTACCGTACGCCGAACGTCGTGTTCGGCATGATCTCGCGCTCGACGCCGAGCACGAGCTCGGTCGTGTACGACAGCTTGGTCGTCCGGGTCGATCGTGTCCGCGCCGACGCCGGCGAGGATGAAGTGATTCGTCACGATCGAGCCGCCGGGGGTCTGGGTCACGACTCCCTGCGGAACGACACGGGTCAGGTTCGCATCGAAGTAGTCGCCGCGGGTGAACCCATCGTCGGCCGACAGGGCGCGCGCCGCCAGGTCGAGCGGGATACGCGCGTAGAAGATGCCGTAGTTGCCGTACAGCTTCGTCTTGCCGTCGCCGGTCATGTCATACGCGGCGCCAATCCGCGGCGCCCAGTTGTTCTTCAGCGACCAATCCTTGATGATCGTGCCGCTCATCTTCTCCTGCTCGTACCGGATGCCGGGGTTGATCGTCAGCCGCTCGCGACGCCAGGTGTCCTGGACGAAGAAGTTGCTATAGGTCTGCGGAATGTCGCGCGAGACGTTGAAGTTCGCGCGGGTGACACGGTAGATCTTTCCGTACGTCACGTCCGGGATGATCTGAATCGAGGCGCCCGTCGCCGTCTGCCGGCCGTCCGGAGCCAGGAACGTCGGGCCCGTGCGCTGGTTGAGCTGCTGGTAGTCCACGTCGTCGTACTGGAAACCGTACTTGATCTGGTGCCCGCTGAAGATGTTCGTGGCCTTCAGCGACCACTGCTTGCTGTTGCTGACGTTGCCCTGCTCGTAGCTCCCGATGCCGCCGGTCCTGATGTTGGGAACAACGGTCGTGTCGGTGACGTCCCACTGATCGACTGATGGCAACTCGCCGATCCGGTTGTGGGAGCGCGCAAACGACGCTTCGACGAGGAAGCTCGAGCTCATCACGCCGTCGTAGCGAACCGCCTGCTGGTGGCCGCCGTAATCCAGCGTGCTGAAACCGGCCGTGTTCGTACGCGTCAGAGCCGTCGTCCGCTGCGGGCCCACGTCTCCGTGCGAGGGATCGCCGAAGAACGAGGCGTCGATGCGATTGGAGCTGTTGAGCTGAACCGTGCCCTTGGCCGCATACGAGGTGGTGCTGCGGTCCCGCGCGACCTCGCCGAGGCTGGCCAGCGGGAAGCCGTTCGGTGCCGTGATACCTCTGCGTCTGCCAGCCCGGATCGATCGCGCCGAAGAAGAACACCTTGTCCTTGACGACCCGGCCGCCAGCTTCGATGCCGACGTCGCTCCGGCTCGTCGACGCCGTGTTCACCGAACCATTGATTGCCTGGTACTGCTTCCAGCCGCCTTCGAGGCCGGTCGGCTGCGTGTAGCCGAAGGCCGATCCGCGCAACTGGTTCGCCCCGCTCTTGGTGATCACGTTCACGACGCCGCCGGTCGCCTGCCCGAACTCGGCCTCGTACCCGCCGGTCTTGACCTGCACTTCCTTGATGAAGTCGTACGGCGTCGCGTTGCCGAGCGAGCCGAACGATAATCGAGTAGGAACCGAGGCCGCCGTAGCCAGTGTTCGTCACGTTCGTGCCGTCCACGACGTACTGGTTCTCGAGGCCGGAGGCGCCGGACATCGACGGGTTCGCGCGCGCCGAGCGTGCCGGAGCTGCTGACGCCGGGCGACAGATACATCGTCGCGCTGAACGTGCGGCCGACCGGAATCGACTTCAGGTCGTCCGTGTTGATCACGGCGCCGATGGTCGTCGACGTCGTATCGACGACACGCGCCGCGCCCGTCACCTGCACCACCTCGGAAACGCCGCCGACTTCGAGTTTCAGGTTCACGTCCGACACACCGCCGAGCCGGACGTTGACTTCCTTCTGCTCGATGGCCTTGAAGCCCGGCAGCTCCGCACGTACCGAGTACACGCCCGGCGTCAGGAACGGAATGCTGTAACGCCCATCGGCATCGGTGGTCGTGCTCTTGCTGCCCTGAGGGCCCGTCGCCGTCGACCGCTGGCGCCAGGCACGGCCAGGCTCTGTGTGTCGGTGACGCGCCCTTCAATTTTTCCTGTCGTCTCCTGCGCGGCCAGCGGGCTGGCGAACAACGCACAACACCAGGAGGATGAACAGATGTCGACCTTGCATTACTGTGCTCCTTTGAAGCGGTCTCTTTTGGGATACATTTGATGCCAAACCAGATACAACGTGAAAGATGGGCCCCAAAACATTGGAGCCACCTGAGAATCCTATCGCTTTTGCAAGGGATGAAGCGCCGTTACTTCACTGTAATGTGCAGATTTTCTGGGACGAACGGCGGCAAATCCAAAATCGCGGATATTTTCTAAGCTTTTTTCGCTTTGTGTTCGTTCTGACGCTCAGTGAGACCGGGTGCCGTCGATCTGCCGCAGGGCCTCGTCGATGAGCCGCTCGTTGTCTTCCTTGGAGATATTGCGCTGCAGGAGCTTGGACGCGATCGCGACCGACAGGTCCACGGCTTCATGGCGGATCTGCTGGAGCGCGCGCGACGTCTCGAGCTGAATCTGCCGCTCGGCGTTGGCGACGAGCGTCTCGGCCTCGGTCTTGGCGCGTCCGCGCAGTTCCTCGCGGAAGCGTTCGGCATCGCGCCGTGCCTCGTCGATGATTCTGGACGCTTCCGCCTGCGCGCCCTGCAGCTTGGCGGCGTGCTCCTTCAGGCGCGCTTCCGCTTCGTCGCGGTCGCGCTTGGCGTCGGACAGCGCCTTGTGAATGAATTCCTCGCGCTGCCGCAGCAGGCCGAGCACCGGCCCCCAGGCGAACTTGCCGAGGAGGATCACCACGATCACGAAGATCACCAGCGTCCAGATCGCGTTGCCGAGGTCGCCGGCGAACGGGCTCAGCGCGACGGCCTCGTGCTCCTGCGCGGCATGGAGCGGCAGGGCGATGAGCGGCGAGCAAAGGCAGTCGTAAGCAATCGCTGTTTCATTGGAGTCTCGCTTTCGAGTTCTGCAGAGTCAAGTTGAACGCAGACGAAGAACGCGGACCTCGGCGCCCTGCGTTCACTCTCGAAATCCGCTACGCCTTCAGCACCGCCATCATGCCGACGACGACCGCGAAGAGCGTCGCGCCTTCGATCATGGCCGCCGTGATGATCATCGCCGTCGAGATCTGACCGGCCGCGGCAGGCTGCCGGGCCATCGACTCGACCGCCGAACCGCCGATCCGGCCGATGCCGGCGGCGCCGCCCATGATGGCCAGACCCGCGCCGATGGCGCCGCCGAGCCACGCCGCGCCCTGGCTCGTCAGGAACGTCGCCTTCTCGGCGGCCTCCTGCGCGAACGCCACGGACGGCATCGCCAGCACGGCGACGCCAACGGCCGCGAACCCGAACGCCAGCCTGTACAATCTGCTTCCGATCCATCGTCGTTCCCGTCAGGCAGGCCTGAAGGCCTGCACTACTTCTTGCCGCCCGGGGAACGGCCATCTCCGATCGCCATCGCAGTCACGCCTCACGGCCCGCATCCGCCCCGAACCTTGCGGGCATGGCGATTCTCCATCTGTGTCAGGGCAACGGGCAGAAGGCAAAGAGCTGCCTCTCTCCCTTTGCCCTCTGCCCTTTGCCCTCTGCCCTCTAGTGCGCCGCCGCTTCGTGGCCTCCGTGCTCGTCATCGTGATGGAACACGACGGACATGCCGATGAAGAGCGTCGTCAGGAACGTGAAGATGAAGGCCTGCAGGAAGGCCACGAACAGCTCCAGAAAATTGATCGCGACGCTGCCCGCCACGACCAGCACGCCGACGCCCAGGCCGAGTCCGGTGCTGATGGCGCCGGCCGACAGGATGAACGACAGCAGCACCGCCAGCAGGATGTGGCCGGCGATCATGTTGGCGAACAGTCGAACGGCGAGCGCGAATATCTTGGCGATCAGGCCGATGATCTCGACGGGCACCAGCAGCGGAGCCATCCAGAGAGGACCGGGGCAGAAATGCGCGAGATACGACTTCCCGCCGAGCCTGAGACCGTTCACGACCATCATCACCATGGTGATGATGGCCAGCGTGGCCGTCGTCCAGATGTTGCCGGTGGCCGCGCCGCCCAGATGCGTGCCGAACAGCTTCGACACGACCGGAATCGGCAGCAGGCCGAGGATGTTCACGGTCAGCACGAAGAAGAAGACGCTCCAGATGTACTTGATGAACCGATCGGTGTGCTCGTGCAGCGCCGGCTCGGCGATTTCCTTGCGAATGTAGTCGCAGATGGCCTCGAGGCCGTTCGCAGACCCCACCGGCACCATCGCATCGACCCCTGTGGTGCCCTTCCGCCGCTTCACCAGCATCGGCACCAGCGCGACGAGCAGCAGGCCGGCCAGGGCGATCATCGCGATCTGATCCGAAAAGACCGTGATCGTGCCGTTCGGGGTGAACGGCGTCACGCGCGCCGGACGCTCGATCAGCGGGTGCTGAACGATGTGCTCGAGCGGACTCTCCGGTTCGGCCGCGTGCGTCTCAGCGACGTGTTCTTGTCCGATCATAGAATGGCCAGTCTCACTTCGAGCGGGAGAAGCGCCACGTAGGCCGCCCCCATCCAGAACAGCAGCGGCGCCCTCGCAAATTCCCCGCTGAACACCGCCGCGGCGCCGAGCACGACGACGACGGCCAGCCTGACGATCATCGCCAGGAAGCTGCGCTGCATCCGGGCCTCCGGCGTGTCCGCGGCGACCGCCGTCAGCAGCCAGCCGGCCAGCGCGGCCGACAGCAGGCCGATCGCGCACCCGGCGACCATCGCCGTCATCCGCCCCGGCCCCGGCCAGACGTCGCGTCGGCAGCCACCCGACGGCGCAGAGCCCGGCAAACGATCACGACGGCCAGACCCAGGAAGCGCCCGTAGCGGCTGCGCCTCACGCGATCAGTCTCCGTTCCGGCCTCGCTCCTTCGGGGTCTCGCGGGCGGCGAGGTCGTCCTCGGTCCGGGCCTCGCGAACCGCGGCGAGCGATTCCTTCACCAGGTTGTAGAGGCCGCCGACGAGGCCGATGACGACTCCGCCCAGCATGCCCCACGGGGCCGTTCCGTACCGCCCGTCGATCCAGTAGCCGAGAAGGGCCAGGCCGGCAGTGGCTCCCGCGAGTTCGAGCCCGACACCGGAGTGGCGGATCCAGCCCGGAAAACGGCGGTCAGCAGACATGGGTCATTCTGCTCCCCCGCGGCTCCCGGGACGAGCGGAGTATAGCGTACCTTGTGAAAAAGTTCACCAGCTGCGAAGAGCGGCCGTTGTGCAGGCCTTCCGGCCTGCCTGACAGCGGGACCTGAAGGTCCGCACTACTCCAGACTGAAGAACGGTTTAGCGAATCGCTGCGACCAGCGCCGAGGCGCCCAGCGTCCGCGCCGACACCTCGGCCAGCTCGAAGAGCAGCCGCGGATACACGCCGATCAGGATCGTCGCGGCCACCGCGACGGCCATCGCCAGCACCAGCGACGGGCTCGTCGCTCCATCGGTGGCAACCGCGGCGTCCTTCTTGAGATACATGAAGACGACGACGCGGAGGTAGTAGTAGAGCGAGATCGCGCTGTTCAGCACGGCGATCACGGCCAGCCACACGTAGCCGGACTCAATCGCGGCGCCGAACAGCCAGAACTTGCCCATGAAGCCCGCCGTCGGCGGGATGCCGCCGAGCGACAGCATGAACAGCAGCATCGCGAACGCCGCCACGGGCCGGCGCTGGTACAGGCCGCTCAGGTCCTTGAGCTCGTCGCCGATGACGTTCTGCCGGCGCATCAGCACGATCACCATGAACGCGCCGAGCTGCATGAACGAATAGGTGAACAGATACACGAGCATCGCCGTCACGCCGCGCGGGTAGCCCGCGCCCGCGGCCACGACGCCGATGAGCAGGTACCCGGCGTGGGCAATCGAGGAGTACGCCAGCATCCGCTTGAGATTGCTCTGCGTGAGCGCGGCCACGTTGCCGACGGTCATCGTGATGATGGCCAGCACCTCGAACAGGATCACCCAGTCCACGCTGAGCGACGGCAGGCCTTCGAGGAAGATCCGCAGCAGCATCGCGAACGACGCCGCCTTCGAGCCGACCGAGAGAAACGCGGTGACCGGCGTCGGCGCGCCCTCGTACACATCGGGGGCCCACATGTGAAACGGCACGGCCGCGATCTTGAACCCGATACCCGCCGCCACCGTGATCACCGCGAGGATCAGGCGCGGGTCGTGCTCCTGGCCGACGAACGCCTTCGCCATCACGCGCAGACCGGTCGAGCCCGACAGGCCGTACATGAACGACATCCCGTACAGCAGGATGCCCAGCGAAAACGCGCCGAGGAGGAAGTACTTCACCGCCGCCTCGTTCGATCGCTGATTGGGCTTGATGAACCCGGCCAGGATGTAGAACGACACGGCCATCGTCTCGAGGCCGATGAAGATGGAGATCGAGATCGATCCCGCCGGCCATGACCATCATGCCGAGCGTGGCGCACAGGATGAGGAAGTAGTACTCCCCCGGGCTGACGCCTTCGATCTCGACATACCGCATCGACATCAGCACGGTGAGGGCCGCCGCCGCCAGGAACAGCGCCTTGAAGAACAGCCCGAAGCCGTCCACGGCGAGCAGGCCGTGCGCGACCTCGACGTGCATGCCCGCAAACGGTACGAGCGACGCGGCTGTCGCGCCGAGCGCGAGCAGCGTCACCCCGGCAAGGACGCCGCCCTTCCGCGGCATCAGCACGTCGGCGATGAGCAGGATGAGCGCCCCCGCCGTGAGCACCAGCTCGGGCAGGATGTAGTAGAAGTCGCTGGTCGAAAGGCCTGGCGGCATGAGGTTACCGCGGGGCCGCCGGCGTCTCGGCCGGGATATCGGCGCCGGCGCCTGAAGACGCCGGCGAGGCCGGTGCGGCCGGCGTGGGCACCAGTGGCTTGCCGTCGGGCCCGCAAGGCAGCGCCGCCAGGAACGGCGCGGCGTTATTGCCCGCGGCCGACGCCGCCGTCGGCGCGCCGCCGCCGCAGGCCGCTGCGTATTGCGGGTTCACGCGCACCACGATGTGGTTCACCGAGCTCTCGATGCGGCGCAGGAACGGCGACGGGTACAGCCCCATCCACACCGCGAGCACGATCAGCGGCGCGAACGTGGCGAACTCGCGGTGGCTCAGATCGAGCAAGCCCTCGTTCTTCGGGTTCTCGATCTTGCCGAACATCGTCCGCTGGTAGAGATAGAGCATGTAGGCCGCGCCCAGCACGACGCCGCTGGCCGCAAACGCGGCCCACAGCTTGCTCTTGATGAAGACGCCCTGGAGGATCAGGAACTCGCCGATGAACCCGTTCAGCGTCGGCAGCCCGATCGACGACATGGTCATGATCAGGAAGACGGCCGCGTAGACCGGCATCACCTTGGAGAGACCGCCGTACTCGGAAATCTCGCGCGTGTGGCGCCGCTCGTAGACGACGCCGACCAGGAGGAAGAGCGCGCCGGTCGAGATGCCGTGGTTGAGCTGCTGGATGATGCTGCCCGTGATGCCCACCGGGTTGAGGGCGAACATGCCGAGCATCACCAGCGCCATGTGGCTGACCGACGAGTAGGCGACGAGGCGCTTCCAGTCCTTCTGCGCCAGCGCGACCAGCGCGCCGTAGACGATCCCGATGATCGACAGGACCGCGATCATCGGCACGAAGTAGCGCGAGGCGTCGGGCAGGATCGGCAGGCTGAAGCGCAGGAACCCGTAGGTGCCCATCTTCAGGAGCACGGCCGCCAGGATCACCGAGCCCGCCGTCGGCGCGTCGGTGTGCGCGTCGGGCAGCCAGGTGTGGAACGGGAACATCGGGACCTTGATGGCGAACCCGAGGAAGAACGCCAGGAAGATCCACCACTGCAGCTCGAACGGCACGTTCAGCCGGTGGAACTGCGTGATGTCGAACGTGTAGACGCCCGTGAGCGTGTGGTTGTAGAAGTAGAGCGCGAGGATGCCGAGCAGCATCACGACGCTGCCGACCAGCGTGTAGAGAAAGAACTTGATCGCCGAGTAGAGGCGGTTCGCGCTCCCCCAGATGCCGATGAGGAAGTACATCGGCACGAGCATCACTTCCCAGAACAGGAAGAACAGCAGGAAGTCGAGCGCCATGAAGGCGCCCAGCATCCCCGTCTGCAGCACGAGCAGGAAGATGTAGTACTCCTTGACGCGCTCGGTGATGGCTGTCCAGGATGACAGGATCGCGATGAACCCCATCATCGTCGTCAGCAGGATGAGGAGCGCGCTGAGGCCGTCGACGCCCAGGAAGTACTCGGCGCCGATCGAGGGAATCCAGGGGAACCGCTCGACGAACTGGAAGTCGCCGCTCTGCGGGTTGTACCAGAACCACAGCGGCACCGAGATCGCGAAGCCGATGAACGCGACGACGTTCGAAATCCACCTGATGGCGTTGGCGTTCTCCTTGTTGACGAGCAGGAGAACGAGCGCACCGGCCAGCGGCGTGAACAGAATGAGCGAAAGGTAGTGGTTCATATCACCGCATGTACAGATAGATGCTGACGAACGCGAAGACGCCAACGAGCATCAACAACGCGTAGTTCTGGACGAGACCGGTCTGCACGCGCCGGAACCAGAAGCTGCCTTCCTCGCAGACGCGGCCCACGAGGTTCACCATGCCGTCCACGACCGTCCGGTCGGTCAGGCCCGAGAACCACGCGCTGACGATCGTCACCCAGCCGCTGCCGTTGACGGCGCCGTCGACGACGTTCCGATCGACGGCCCACAGGCCGCGGCCGGCCGCGAACGTGCCGCCAATGACGGTCGCGTCGTACAGCTCGTCCACGTAGTACTTGTTGGACAGCACCTTGTGCGGGCCGCTCCATTCGAGCGCCAGCCTGTCGGCCACCTCGGGCGACGTGACGTAGAACTTTCTCGCCAGCAGGATGCCGCCGACGGCGATCAGGAGCGAGAACCCCATCAGGCCCAGCTCCACGGCGCGCGAGGCGTGCGCCTCTGCGCCTTCACGTTCCGCGGGCTCGGCGGCAGCTTCCGTGCGCGCCGCCGCATTCTCCGCAGCGGGTGCGCCGGTTTCCGCGGACGCGTGCGCGGTGAAGCTCGGTTCGAGAAAATGTTCGATCGCGTTGCCGCCGCCCAGGGCGGCCGGAATGCCCACGAAGCCCGCCACGCACGCGCCAACGGCGAGCACCTGGAGCGGCAGGGTCATGGGCGATGGCGATTCGTGCGGCCCGTGCCACGCGCCATGGCCATGTCCGGCGTCGTGCCCGGCATCTTTCCCGGGGGCATCGTGCGTGCCATGCGCGTCGTGCGCCGCGTGTCCGTGCCCGCCGCCGTGCGCCGCCTCCCACGCCGGGCCACGATAGCCGCCGAGGAACGTCATCGCCATCAGGCGGAACATGTAGAACGCCGTCATGAACGCCGCGGCAACCGCGAGCACCCAAATGAGCTTGTTGTGCTCGAACGCGCGGAACAGGATCTCGTCCTTGCTGAAGAACCCGGCGAACGGAAAGATACCGGCAATCGCCAGCGTGCCGAGCAACATCGTGACGAACGTGACGGGCATGTACTTTCGCAGGCCGCCCATCCGGCGCATGTCCTGTTCGCCGCCCATCGCATGGATCACGGAGCCGCTGCCGAGGAAGAGCAGCGCCTTGAAGAACGCGTGCGTCATCAGGTGAAAGGCGCCCGCCGAAAACGCCCCGACGCCCATCGCCGTGAACATGTAGCCGAGCTGCGACACGGTCGAATACGCCAGCACCCGCTTGATGTCGTACTGCACGAGGCCGATCGTCGCCGCCATCAGCGCCGTCAGCACGCCGACGATGGCCACGATGGTCATCACCTGCGGCGCGTGCGAGAACAGGACGGCGTTGCGCCCGAGCATGTACACGCCGGCGGTCACCATGGTCGCCGCGTGGATGAGCGCCGACACCGGCGTCGGGCCTTCCATCGCGTCCGGCAGCCAGACGTACAGCGGAATCTGCGCGCTCTTGCCCGTGGCGCCGACGAAGAGCAGCAGGCAGATGAACGACAGCACGCCGAAGTGCATCGTTTCGACCGGCATCGCCGCCGCCGCGTTCTGAATCGCGCGGAAATCGAGCGTGCCGAACGTCATGTAGATCAGGAAGATCCCGAGGATGAAGCCCCAGTCGCCGACGCGGTTGGTGATGAACGCCTTCTTGCCGGCATCCGACGCGCTCTTCTTTTCGTACCAATAGCCGATGAGCAGGTACGAGCAGAGGCCGACGCCTTCCCAGCCCACGAACATCACCGGGAAGCTGCTCCCCAGCACGAGCATGAGCATGAAGAAGCAGAACAGGTTCAGGTAGCAGAAGAACCGGGCCACGCCGGCGCGCGGCTCATCGGCCATGTACGCGGTCGAGTACACGTGGATCAGCGTGCCGATGCCGGTGACGACGAGGATCATCATCCCCGACAGCGGATCGAGGCGGAAGCCCCACGGCACCTGGAATGACCCGATGGCGCCGTTCGAGGTCTGCAGCGGAATGGACGGAATCCACTGCGCGACGACCACGTCGAACGCCCGCGCCTCCGGCGCCAGCGCGAGCAACTGCCAGAACGCGACCAGCGACACGCCCAGGGCGAGCGCCATCATCGCGCAGGCCACCAGACCCGCCGTCCGGCGCGAGAAATAACGGATGCCCACGAGGCCGTTGATCGCGGCCCCGATGGCGGGCAATACGGGGATTAGCCAGATGTATGTCATGTCAGAAGGTCTGGCGGGCCGGGCCGGCCTGGCAGGTCTGGCGGGGATGGTTCCCAGCCCGGCCTGCCCGACTCGCCTGCCCTGCCTGACTTCACCATCTCATCAGATTCATTTCGTCGATGTTGACCGTTTCCTTGTTGCGATAGAACGCCAGGATGATCCCCAGGCCCACCGCCGCCTCCGCGGCCGCCACGGCGATGACGAACACGGCGAACACCTGGCCGATCGCGTCGTGCAACTGGTTCGAGAACGCCACGAGGTTGATGTTCACGGCGTTCAGCATCAGCTCGATCGACATGAAGATGATGATGAGGTTTCTCCGCACCATCACGCCGATGACGCCGATGATGAACAGCCCTGCCGACAACAGCATGTAGTGAGTGGGCGTAATCATGTCTCTCGATCTGGTCATTTGGTCATCTGTCATCTGGTCATTGCTGTTCCATTGTTCGGCAATTGACCAATGACATGACGAGATACCAGATGACCAATTCAATTCCTTTCGCAAGCACGATCGCGCCGATCATGGCCACGAGCAGCAGCATCGAGGCGATTTCGAACGGAATCAGGTAGCTCGTGTAGAGCAGCCAGCCGACCTGCTCGGTGTTCCCCGTCACCGGCATCGACGCCGTCGCGGCGATCGCCTCGACGGCCGCGCGTAGCCGTAGGCCACGATGACCGCGAACTCCGCGAGCACGGCCGCCGCCAGCCCGAAGCCGAGCTTGCTGCGCCGGTGCGGATCCTGGTGCGCCTCGGCCGGCCGCTTCAGGTTCACGAGCATGACGACGAACAGGTACAGCACGACGATCCCGCCCGCGTACACGAGCACCTGGATGACCGCGAGGAACTGCGCGCCGAGCATGACGTACAGCGCCGACACGAACAGGAAGTCGAGCACGAGGAACAGCACGCTGTGCACGGTGTCCTTCGTGCTCACGACGAGCACGGCGAACCCGAGAATGCACGCGGCGATGAAGTAAAACGCGATTGCCTCAAACATACACTTTGCAAGGGCTCAAGGCTTAGGGCTCAGGGCTGAAACACCAGCGCTCAGCCCTCAGCTCGCTCTCAGCCCTATAACAGCAGCACCCGAATGATCCCCGTCACCACCAGGTTCGCAATCGCCAGCGGGATGAGCACCTTCCACCCGAGCCGCATCAGCTGGTCATACCGGTAGCGCGGCAGCGTCGCGCGCACCCAGATGAAGATGTACAGGAACACGAACGACTTGATGAGAAACCACGTCCAGCTCGGAATGAGATCGAGAAAACGCAGCGCGGCGACGTTGGGAAACGGCCGCAGCCACCCGCCCAGGAACAGCGTCGTCGCCACCGACGAGACGACGATCATGTTCGCGTACTCGGCCAGGAAGAACAGCGCGAAACGCATCCCGCTGTACTCGGTGTGAAACCCGCCGGTCAGCTCCTGCTCCGCCTCGGGCATGTCGAACGGCGCGCGGTTGGTCTCCGCCAGGCTCCCGATGAAGAAGATCGCGAACGCGAGCGGCTGGACGAACACGAACCAGACGTTCGAGTTGTACTGGGCGTTGACGATGCTCACCATGCTGAGCGAGCCGGCCATGAGGATCACGCTCACGAGCGTCAGCGTGACGGAAACTTCGTAGCTGATGAGCTGAGCGGACGCGCGCAGGCTCGCGAGCAGCGGGTACTTGCTGTTCGACGCGTAGCCCGCGAGGATGATGCCGTACACGCCCACCGAGGCCACCGACACGATGTACAGGAGGCCGACGTTGATGTCCGTGATGTACAGGGACACCGGGTGCCCGAAGATCTTCACGACGGGCCCGAACGGGATCACCGCGTACACAATCAGCGCCGGCACCATCGAGATGATCGGCGCCGCCGTGAACACCCACTTGTCGGCCTTGATGGGCGTGATGTCTTCCTTGAGCATCAGCTTGATGGCATCCGCGACCGGCTGCAGCACACCGTACGGGCCGACGCGCATCGGCCCGAGCCGCGACTGCGCCCACGCAATGACCTTGCGCTCGAGCAGCACCATGTACGTGACGCCGACGAGCGTCGCGTTCAGCACGACGACGATCTTCAGCAGCGGGATTACGAACGTGATCGATCATCGTCCTTGGGCCTTGGTTCTGGGCCTGGTCCGTCCCCGGTCCCTGGCCGTCCCGAGTCCCTGGTCCATAGTCCGCGTGGCAGCGGACCAAGGACGAAGGACTGAGGACGGACCAAGTCCAAGGCCCAGGAACCAAGGACCAAGTTCATCGGTCCACCTCGCCGAGCACGATGTCGATCGATCCGATCAACGCGACGACGTCGGCCACCAGGTGGCCGCGGACGAGGCGGGGCAGCGCCTGCAGGTTGCAGAACGACGGCGGCCGCACGCGGAACCGGTACGGGTTGGTCGACTTGCCGTCGCTGACGATGAAGTAGCCGAGCTCGCCCTTGGGCGACTCGATCGCGTGGTACGTCTCCCCTGCCGCCGGCTTGATGAGGCGCGGCACTTTGCCGACGATGGGTCCTTCGGGGAGACCTTCGGTGGCCTGCCGGATGATCCGCAGCGACTGCCGGAACTCTTCCATGCGCACCAGATACCGATCGTAGGTGTCGCCGGCAGTCCCCAGCGGGATATCGAACTCCATCTCGTCGTAGGCCGCGTACGGCTCGTCCTTGCGCACGTCGCGCGCGACGCCCGACCCGCGCAGCGCCGGACCGCACAGGCCGATGGCCGCGGCCTCGGCGCCCGAGATGATGCCGATGCCCTTCGTCCGCTCGAGCCAGATGCGGTTGTGCGTCAGCAGCGTCTCGTACTCGTCGATCTTGCCCGCCATGATGTTGCAGAACTCGAGGACCTTCTTGTCCCAGCCGGCGGGGATGTCCTGCGGCAGGCCGCCGATGCGCATCGAGTTGTACGTCAGGCGCGCGCCGCAGAACTCCTCGAACAGGTCGAGAATCAGCTCCCGCTCGCGGAACGCGTAGAGGAACACCGTCATCGCGCCGATGTCCATCGCGTGCGTGCCCAGCCACAGGCAGTGGCTGGCGATCCGCTGCAGCTCGCACAGAATCGTGCGGATGTACCTGCGCGCGCCGCGGCACCTCGATCTGGAGCAGCTTCTCCACCGTCTCGCAGTAGCCCACGTTGCTCGTGGCCGCCGCCACGTAGTCCATGCGGTCGGTGAGCAGGATGATCTGCGTCCAGTTGCGGTTCTCGCTCAGCTTCTCGATGCCGCGGTGGAGGTAGCCCATCACCACCTCGGCATCCACGACCTTCTCGCCGTCCAGACGCAGGACGACGCGCAGCACGCCGTGCGTGCTCGGATGCTGCGGGCCCATATTGAGCACCAGCTCGCTGGTGTCGAACATCGCGCCGCGAACGGTTTGCGCTTCGAGCGTCTCCATTACTCGATGTCCGCCTGCTCGCGCGACTGGCGCAGCTTGAGCCAGTCGATCGGGTTCTCCATCAGGAGCTCGCCCGGTCCCTCGAGCGGATAGTCCTTGCGCTGCGGGTATCCCTGCCAGTCGTCCGGCATGAGAATGCGCCGCCGGTCGGGGTGGCCCGTGAAGTTCACGCCGAACATGTCGAACACCTCGCGCTCCAGCCAGTTGGCGGCCGGCCAGACCCCGGTGACCGACGGAATCGGCTGGTTCTCGGCGACGATGACCTTGACGCGCACGCGATGGCGGTGGCGCGTCGAGTACAGACAGTAGATCACGTCGAAGCGGCCTTCCGCGCGCGGCGGCCAGTCGGTCGCCGTCACATCGGAGCAGAGATCGAACGCCGCGTCCGGCGCGTCGCGCAGCCGGGTAACCGCCTGCAGCACGTGCGAGACCGGCACGATGACGGTCCAGTCGCCGAGGTAGTGGCTGACGCGCGCCACCGCGCCCGGCACCTCCGCCTGGAGCGACGCGATGAAGGCCGGGAGCGCCGCATCCGCCGCGGGTGGCGGATCGGGCGGGCCGGTCGGGACCGCTGCCTTGGGAACGTGTTCCTCAGCCATGGAGACCTGCGACGCCTGCTATGCCCACGCCAGCCCAGTCTAAGCCCAGTCTATGCCCACTCAAGGGCGCCCTTCTGCCAGGCATAGTAGTAGCCCACGACGAGGATGAAGATGAACACCAGCATCTCGATCAGGCCGAACAGCAGCAGCTTGTCGAAGATGACGGCCCACGGAAACATGAAGACGGTCTCGACGTCGAAGATGACGAACAGCATCGCCACGAGGTAGTACCGGATGCTGTACCGCTCGCGGGCACCCGTGATGGGCTCGATGCCGCACTCGTACGGCTCGAACTTGACTTTGTTGTACTTTTCCGAGCTGATGAGGCCCGACACAACGAGCGTGAACAGCGCGAAGCCGGTGGCAACGACGACGAAAATGGCGATGGGAATGTAGGCTGAAGGCATTGGGAGGCTGACGCGGAAAGCCGTTGGTTTATAACATGCGACCTGAGGGGTGTCAAGAAACGCACCCGCAGGAGAAAGCCCGCACGATTTCCTGCAACTCACACATTTCAAACCAGTTTTTGGCCCTGAGCGCCTTGACGCTGCCGAAAACGCAGACCTATACTCACTTGATGACTGGCCGGCGCATTTTCGGAGCGACCGTCGTTCTCCTGACCGTCGTGCTGCTGCAGACGCCGGCGCCGCAGGCGCAGTCCGTCCAGCGCGCGATCTACGCGAGCGTCCTCGACGCCGCGGGCGCTCCGGTACCCGACCTCGGACCGGCCGATTTCCTCGTGCGCGAAGACAACCTGTCGCGCGAAGTGCTGAAGGTGGGGACGGTCGACACGCCGTTGAGCGTCGCGCTGATGGTGGACACGAGCGCGGCCTCCCGCAACAACATCCGCGACATCCGCGAGGCCGCCATCGAGTTCATCAAGGGCGTCACCGGCACAGACGTCAAACACCAGGTGGCGCTCATCGGGATCGGCGAACGGCCGACGGTCCTGGTGGACTACACGAGCGACCAGGCCAGACTGCTCAAGGGAATCGGCCTCGTCTTCACCCACGAGCAGAGTGGCGCCTACCTGCTCGACGGCGTCATCGAAGCGTCGCAGGGCTTCAAGAAGCGCGAGGCGCAGCGCCCGGTCATCGTCGCCATCGCGACGCGGGGACCGGAGTTCAGCAACCGGTACCACGACCAGGTGCTGTCCGCGCTGAACGGTGCCGGCGCGTCCTTCCACATCGTCATGATCGGCCCCCCGCCCGCAGACCTGACGACGCAGGAGGGCCGCGAGCGCGCGCTGACGTTCTCGATGGCGACCGAAGCGACCGGCGGGCGCTACGACAACGTGCTGGCCGGCAGCGCCATGCCCGACCGTCTGAAGCAGGTCGCCAACGAATTGACGCACCAGTACCTGGTGACCTACGCCCGGCCGCAGATGATGATTCCGCCCGAGAAGATCGTGATCACCGCCAAGCGGGCCGAGCTCGTCGTGCGCGGGACGCCGGTGAAGAGCAAGTGACGCGGGTCCGGCTGCTGTTGATCGCGTTCGCCGCGATCGTCGGGTCGGGTACCTGGCTTGGCGCCCGTCCGCAGCAATCGCCGCCGCTGCCGCCGCCACCGCCCCCGGCGAGCAGACGCAGCGTCGGCCCGGCGCCGCAGGGCCCCTCCTTCCGTGCGGGCATCGAGCTCGTCTCGCTGAACGTCACGGTCAGTGAAGGCGCCCGGTACGTCACGGACCTCACGCAGGACGATTTCAGCGTCTACGAGGACGGCGCCAAGCAGGACGTCACCTTCTTCAACGCCACGCACCTGCCGATTGCCCTCGCGCTGCTGCTCGATACGAGCGCGAGCATGGACACCAAGCTGCCGACGGCGCAGGAAGCCGCCATCGGCTTCGCCAAGCGTCTCCGCCCGCAGGATCTGGCCGAGGTCATCGACTTCGACAGCCGCGTCGTCGTATTGCAGAACTTCACGAACTCGGCCAGTGACCTCGAGCAGGCGATCCGGCGCACGTCGGCCGGCGGATCGACCTCGATGTACAACGCGGTCTACATCGCGCTGAAAGACCTGAAGAAGGTGATGGCCCGGAACGTCGAGGAAATCCGGCGACAGGCCATCGTCGTGCTCTCGGACGGCGAGGATACGTCGAGCCTGCTGCCGTTCGAAGAGGTCCTCGATCTGGCCAAGCGTTCGGAGACCGCGATCTACACAATCGGCCTGCGGGAGAACGACTCGACGAGCAGCGGTTCGCGGTTGTTCCGAGAGGCCGAGTTCGTGCTGCGGCAGCTGTCGCAGGAAACGGGCGGCCGCGCATTCTTTCCCAACCACGTGGCCGACCTGGCCGGCGTCTACGGCCAGATCTCCGACGAGCTCTCGAGCCAGTACACGGTCGGCTACACATCGAAGAACAACCGGCGCGACGGCGCGTGGCGGCGCGTGGTGGTCCGCGTCAATCGCCCCAGCACCACGGCGCGAACCAAGCAGGGCTACTTCGGACCGCGCTGAGCCGCAACCACGGCGATGAACCTCGTTCCCCTCGCGCTCTACGCAGCCGCCTTCGTGGCGTATGGCTGGCACTTCGCGCGCCGGGCGCCGGCGGTCGGGCGCTCCGCCACCACGATTCTCGTCGCGGGCGTTCTGGCCCACACCTTCGTCATCGGCATGGAAACGATGGAGTCGGGGCAGGTGCCGGTCGGCGACGCGACGGCGGCGATCTCGATGTTCGTGTGGCTGCTGGCCGTGTCGTACCTGTACACCGAGGTCACGACCGACGAACGGGCCATGGGGGTCTTCATCCTGCCGCTGCTGATCGCGCTGCAGCTGATTCCGGCGCTCAAGCCGGGCGACGTCGAAGTGCGATCGTCGGTGCTGCGCGGCCCGCTGTTCGGCATCCACGTCTCGTCGCTCCTGCTCGCGTACGCCAGCTTCGCGCTCGCGTGTGTGATCGGCATCACGTACGTGCTGCTGTTCAAGGAAATCAAGGCCAGGCACCTGGGATTCTTCTACGCGCGCATCCCGTCGCTGCAGGTGCTCGACAAGATGAACAGCCGCGCGATCATCTTCGGCTGGATCTTCCTGACGGTGGGCCTGCTCGCCGGTGTGGCGTTCGCGTTCCAGGCGCTGGCGCATCCGGTGTCGGCCGGTGTGCCTCAGGTGCAGGCGATGTCGCTCGAGGATCCGAAGATCATCCTGGCCTTCGTCTGCTGGGCCGTGTACTCGTTCGAGCTCTTCGCCGCGAGGCGAATCGGGTGGGGCGGCCGCCGGGCCGCCTACCTGTCGGCGGTCGGCTTCGTCATCGTGCTGCTGAACTTCGTGCCGATTAGCTATTTCTTTACGAAGAGTCATAACTTCTAAAGGTGCGCCTTTTACTGGTCGGAATCAGTCACCGGACCGCGCCGATCGAGCTGCGCGAGCGCGTGGATTTCCAGGCGCGCGGGCTGGAGAACGCGCTGCGTACGCTCGCCGCCCGCTCGGCGCCAGGGGCAGCCGGCGAGATCGCGGTGATCTCGACGTGCAATCGCGCCGAGCTCTACGTGGCTTGCGAGGACGTCGACAGGGCGCGCGCCGAGCTCATCGCGTTCGTGGGGGCGTTCCACGGTGTGGACATCCCGTCGCTCGAGCCGCACATCTACCAGGTGGCCGACCTCGAAGCGGCCCGGCACCTGTTCCGGGTGGCGGCAGGCCTCGACTCGCTGGTCGTCGGCGAGCCTCAGATTCTCGGACAGGTCAAGGAGGCGCACGGCGCCGCCCGGCAGGCCGCCACCGTGGGGCCCCTGCTCAACCGCTTGTTCCATTCGTCGTTCGCCGTCGGCAAGCGCGTGCGGTCGGAGACCGGCCTCGGCTCGGGCGCCGTGTCGGTGAGCTACGCCGCGGTGGCGCTGGCCAAGAAGATCTTCGGGAACCTCGACGGCCGCGCGGTCGTGGTCATCGGCGCGGGCGAGATGGGCAAGCTCACGGCGCAGCACATGAAGTCGCAGGGCGTCCGCCACGTCACCATCGTCAGCCGGACGATGGGGCATGCGGCGCGGACGGCCGACGCGATTGGCGGCGCCACGGCGACGCCGTGGGACGAGATGGACGCCGCCCTGACCGCCAGCGACATCGTCATCACGGCCACCGGAGCGGCCGCGCCCATCCTCACCAAGGCACGGATCGAGGCGGCCATGCGCCCGCGGCGCAACCGCCCGCTGTTCATCATCGACATCGCCGTGCCGCGTGACGTGGAGGCGGCTGCCGGCGAAATCGAGGACGTCTTCCTCTACAACATCGACGATCTGCAGGCGTCGGTCCGCGAAAACATGGCGCGGCGGACGAGCGAGGTCACGCGCGCCGAGGCGATCGTCGACGAAGAGCTCGACAGGTTCGGCTCGTGGATGCGCGCCCGAGGAGTGATTCCGACCGTGGTGGCGCTACGGCAGTCCTTCGAGTCGATCCGCCGGGCCGAACTCGACCGGCTCGATTTCAAGCTGTCGGGCCTGCCGCCCGAGGCCCGCGACGAAGCGCGCGCCCGCGTCGACGAGATCACGCACCTCCTCATCGAAAAGCTGCTGCTGACGCCGACCGAGCAGCTCAAGGCGCTCGGCGATCAGGAGACGGCGGCGCAGTACGCGGACGCGATCGCGCGCGTGTTCGGGCTTGCCGATTCGGCGCCGGACCGTGGCGTTCAGGACGGCGCGTCAGACGGCGCACCTGCCGAGCGCACGTCCGGCCGCGTCCAGCCGTTTCCGCGCGCGCGAACGCGCGACCAGCGCTGACGTGGCGGCCGCGCCCCGCGAGCTGCGGCTCGGCACGCGAGGCAGCCCGCTCGCACTGTGGCAGGCCGGCGCGGTCGCGGCAGCCGTCGCAGAACGCGGCGGCCCGCCCTGCCGCATCGTCGTCATCAGGACGTCCGGCGACTCGCTCGCGGACCGGCCGCTGTCGGAAGCCGGCGGGAAACGGCTCTTCGTCAAGGAAATCGAGGATGCGCTGCTCAGGAACGACGTCGATCTCGCGGTCCACAGCAGCAAGGACATGCCGGCGCTGCTCCCGGACGGTCTGGCGATCGCCGCGGTGCTCCCGAGAGAGGATCCGCTCGACGCAGTGATACTACCTGTCAGGGCAGAGGGCAAAGGGCAAAGGGCAAAGGGAGGGCACAGGGAACACTCTGCCCTCGGCCCTCTGCCCTCTGCCCTCGCGACGATGAATGATCTCATCGTCGCGTTAGGGCCGTCCCCGAACGTCGGCACGGGGAGCGTGCGCCGCATCGCGCAGCTGGCGGGCATCCTGAAGGGCGCACGGTTCGCGCCCATCCGCGGCAACCTCGACACGCGCCTCAGAAAGCTCGACGCCGGCGAACACGACGCGCTGGTGCTGGCGGCCGCGGGCCTTCGGCGTCTGGGCATGGCCTCGCGTATTACGATGACGCTGCCGGCCAGCGCGTGCGTGCCATCGCCTGGACAGGGCATCGTCGCCGTCGAAATCCGCGCCAATGACGCCGCGGTGCGGCAGATCGTCAGTGGAATCAACGACGCGGATGCCAGCGTGGCGCTCGAGGCCGAGCGGGCGCTGGTCGAAGCGCTGGGCGGTGGGTGCCAGACGCCCATCGGCGCGCTGGCTCGCCCGGTCGACGCCGGCACGCTCGAGCTGGTTGCGGCCGTGGCGGCGCTCGACGGCACCCGGATCGTGCGAGCGACGGTGAGCGGCCCGCGGCGCGAGGCTGCCGCGCTCGGATCGCGCGCCGGCCAGGATCTGATCGCCCAGGGCGCCGGCGTCATACTCGCGGAGGCTCAGACTCGTGCGTAGCATCGTCTACCTGATCGGCGCTGGCCCGGGCGACCCGGGCCTCATCACGGTGCGCGGCCAACAGTGCCTCGCCTCGGCCGACGTCGTGGTCTACGACCATCTCGTCCACGCACGGCTGCTCCGGCATGCGCGATCGGACGCCGAGCGCATCGATGTCGGTGTGACGGCCCAGCAGTCACTCGAACAGGACGCGATCTGCTACCTGCTCGCCGAGAAGGCGCGGGAAGGCAAAGTCGTCGCCCGCCTCAAATGGGGCGACCCGTACCTGTTCGACCGCGGCGGCTCCGAGGCCCTGTTCCTGCATGAACAGGGCGTCCGGTTCGAGGTCGTCCCCGGCGTGCCGGCGCTCATCGGCATCCCCTGCTACGCGGGCGTGTCGATCACGTACGCCGGCGGCGGCGACACCGTCACGCTGATCCGCGGGCACGAGGACGGCGGCAAGACCACCCCGGCCGTGCTCGATTTCGACAACCTGGCTCGCCAGGACGGCACGCTGCTCTGCTACATCGGCCCCGAACAGCTGCCGGAGTTTCTGACCGAGCTCGTCGCGCATGGACGTTCGCCGGACGAAGCGGCGGCCCTCGTCTACGAAGGGACGTTGCCGACACAGGAAACGATCGCCGGGACGCTGGAGGAGCTCGCGAAGGCCGTCAAGCGCTCGCCCGATCGACGCCCGGCTGTGCTGATCGTCGGCCGCGTCGTGGGGTTGCGCGAGCACCTGCGATGGTTCGACGAACGTCCGCTATTCGGGAAGCGGGTGCTCGTGACGCGGCCCCGCGAGCAGGCGGCCGAGCTGGTCGAGCGGCTCGAATCCATGGGCGCCGACGCGGTGGAAGCGCCGATGATCCGGATGGAACCGCCTGACGACTACGGTCCGCTCGACGAGGCCTGCGCGCGGGCTGGGACGTTCGACTGGATTATCTTTTCGAGCGCGGTCGCCGTCGACGCGTTCATCGACCGGCTGCTGAAGTCGCCGCTCGATCTGCGCGCCCTCGGCGGCGTGAAGCTCTGCGTCGTCGGTCCGGCGACGGCTGAGCGGCTCGCCCGCCATGGGCTGAAGGTCGACCTCACGCCGGCGGAGTACCGGGCGGAGGCGGTCATCCACGCGATCTCGCAGACGACCGACGTCCGCGGCCTCAGGATCCTGCTGCCGCACGCCGACATCGGCCGCGAGGTCATCGCCGACGAGCTGCGCAAGCAGGGCGCCGAGGTCACGGAAGTCGTGGCCTACCGGACCGTGGCCACCGAACCGGAACGCGAACCCGACGTGTACCACATGCTGCTCGAGCGGCGTCTTGACGTGGTCACGTTCACCAGCCCGTCAGCCGTCCGGAGCTTCGTCGGCGCGCTCGGCCGCGAACCGGCCGCCGATCTCCTGAGTACGACGCTGGTCGCGGCCATCGGGCCCGTGACGGCCAAGGCGGCGGCGCAGCACGGGATACACACGACGATCGTGCCCGACACCTACACCGTGCCCGCGCTGGTGGACGCCATCGGGGAGTACTTCAGGACACACAAGGTGCCGCGAGAGTGAACACCATGAGCATCGACACACACGCGACGATGAGGCTGACGAAACGGCTGCGGCGGTTGCGCCACGGCGAGACCATGCGCGCGCTCGTCCGCGAGACGCGGTTGACGCCCGACGTGTTCATGCTGCCGCTGTTCGTCTGCGAGGGCGAGGGCGTGCGGCGCGAGGTGTCCTCCATGCCCGGCGTCTTCAACCTGTCTGTCGACGAGGCCGTCAAGGAGGTCCGCGCCGCCGCCGGCGACGGCGTCCGCAGCGTGCTGCTGTTCGGGTTGCCCGACCACAAGGACGCCGTGGGCTCGGCGTCCTACGATCCCGAGGCGCCGGTACAGTCGGCCGTGCGTGCGATCAAGCGCGAGCTGCCTGACGTGCTGGTCGCCACCGACGTGTGCCTGTGCGAGTACACGGACCACGGACACTGCGGGATCATCGTGGACAACGAGGTCGTGAACGATCCCACGGTGGATCAGCTCGTGCGCGCCGCCATGTCGCACGCGGTCGCGGGCGCCGATATCATTGCGCCGTCGGACATGATGGACGGGCGCGTCGGCGCGATTCGCCACGCGCTCGACGAGCGCGGCTTCGAGAACACGGCGATCATGGCGTATGCGGCGAAGTACTGGTCCGTGTTCTACGGTCCGTTCCGGGAGGCCGCGGATTCGGCGCCGAAGTTCGGCGACCGGCAGTCGTACCAGATGGACCCGGCGAACGCGGACGAGGCGATGCGCGAGGTGGCACAGGACATCGAGGAAGGGGCGGACATCGTCATGGTGAAGCCGGCGCTGCCCTACCTGGACGTGCTGTCGCGCGTGAAGCGGGAGTTCAGGTACCCGACGGCTGCGTATCAGGTGAGCGGCGAGTACGCGATGATCAAGGCCGCCGCGCGCAACGGCTGGATCGACGAGCGCCGCGCGATGCTCGAGACGCTGACGTCCATCCGCCGCGCCGGCGCCGACATCATCATCACCTACTACGCCCGTGAGGCCGCCCGGGCGATCGCATAGAGTCCGCGCTTGACCTTCACCAAATCGAAACGCCTGTTCGCCCGCGCCCAGCAGCTCATTCCCGGTGGTGTCGACAGCCCCGTTCGTGCCTTCAAGTCGGTCGGTGGCTCGCCGCTGTTCATCGCCCGAGCGTCCGGCGCGCGGCTGACGGACGTCGACCGTAACACGTTCATCGACTACGTCATGTCGTGGGGACCGCTGATCCACGGCCACGCCCCGAAGGGCCTGGCGGGCGCCATCGCGCGAGCGGCGCGCAGTGGGACAAGCTTCGGCGCGCCGAGCCCGCTCGAAGTGACGCTCGCCGAGCGCGTCTGCAGGCTGATGCCGTCGATCGAGCGCGTGCGCTTTGTCAACTCTGGCACTGAGGCCGCGATGAGCGCCGTCCGCGTGGCGCGCGCGGCCACACGGCGCGACGGCATCATCAAGTTCCAGGGCTGCTATCACGGACACGCCGACGCCTTCCTGGTGCAGGCGGGTTCGGGGGCGCTGACGTTCGGCACGCCAAACAGCCCCGGCGTCACGGCCGGCGCGTCCGCCGACACGCTCATCGCGTCGTACAACGATCTCGAATCCGTCCATCGCCTCTTCGCTGCGCACCCGGACCGGATTGCCGCGGTCATCGTCGAGCCGATCGCCGGCAACATGGGCGTCGTCCCTCCGGCCGACGGCTTCCTGCGCGGCCTGCGCAGTTTGTGCGACACGCACGGCGCGCTCCTCATCTTCGACGAAGTGATCTCGGGGTTCCGGGCAGCGCCGGGAGGCGCGCAGGCGATGGCCGGCGTGCGGCCGGACCTCACGTGTCTTGGCAAGATCATCGGCGGCGGGCTGCCGGTCGGCGCCTACGGCGGCCGCGCGGATCTGATGGCGCTCGTTTCGCCGTCAGGGCCGGTGTATCAGGCCGGCACGCTGTCGGGCAATCCGCTCGCGATGACGGCCGGCATCTGGTGCCTCGATCGGCTGTCGCCGAAGCTGTACCGCCACCTCGCCTCCCTCGGCACACGGCTCGCCGGCGGCCTGGCCGACGCCGCGCGCGAGGCGGGTGTCGCCCTGCAGGTCAACGCGATCGGATCGGTCCTGACGCCGTTCTTCACAGACCGGCCCGTCCGCGACTACGCATCGGCGACGAGCGCCAACACCGAACGCTACGCCCGGTTCTTCAGGGAGATGCTCGCGCGCAAGGTCTACCCCCCGCCGTCTCAGTTCGAGGCGTGGTTCCTGTCGGCGGCGCACACGGTGAGGGACGTGGACACGACGATCGCGGCGGCCAGGGCCGCCATGCGGAAGTTGTAGGGCGGGCCTTCAGGCCCGCCAACGCGGGACGCGGCCCTGAAAGGGCCGCGCTACTTCCGGCACTACCGCCAGGGCATCAGCCGTTCGATCCAACTGATGCGCGTGAGGTCGTTGTAGATGACCGTCACCATGAGCGTCATCAGCACGACGAAGCCGGCCAGCAGCATCTTCTCCTTCACGCGGATGCTGAAGTCGCGCCGCGCCAGGCCCTCGAGGGCCATGATGAAGATGTGGCCGCCGTCGAGCAGCGGAATCGGCATGAGGTTGAGCAGGCCAAGGTTCAGACTGATCGTCGCCATCAGCGGGATGAGCGCAAACCAGCTCACCTGAGCCGCTTCGCCCGACACCTGCGCGATCGCGATCGGCCCCATCAGCTGCTTGGGCGACAGTTGCCGCGTGACCAGGCCCCACAACGTCTGACCGATCATGCCGGCCATCTGCACGTTGCGGCGCGCGCTCAACCCGAGCGCCTCGACGGCGGTCGGCTTGATGCTCCGCGTGTCGTCCACGGGCAGGACGCCGAGCCACCCCACCGTCCCATGCGTGTCCGGTGTGATCGTCAGCGTCATCGGACTGCCGCCGCGCAGAATCGAGACGGCCATCGTCTTTCCCGGATGCTTCGCGATCGCCTCGCGGAAGTCCGTGTGGAACGTCATCGTCTTGCCATCGACCGCCACGATCACGTCGCCGGCCGTCAGGCCGCCGCGGGCGCCCGGCTCGCCGGGGTTCACGTTCACCAGGTGCGGGTGCACGTTCGGCAGCACGCCGATGTCGCCGATCTCGAACCGGCTGCTCTGTCCGGGCGCGACGACCGGCGTCAGCTTGCGGGTGAGGTCGAGGCCGTTGCGCAGCAGGCCGATGTTGATTTCACGGTTCGGCCGCGCGCCGATCGTGAGGAAGAACTGCTCCCAGTTGTCGACGCGGTGATCGGCAACCGACACAATCCGGTCGCCGGGCACGATGTCGGCGGCCGCGGCAGGCGAGCCCTCGGCCACGGAACCGACGACAACGGGCTGGTCTTCGTAGCTCCCGACTTCCGCGCCCTGATACAGGACGACGGCCGTCAGCACGAAGGCGAGGAGCAGGTTCATGACGGGGCCCATGATGAGCACCTGGAACCGCTCCCACCGCGTCTTCGACAGGAACTCGTCGGGTTGTCCGGCCGGCTCGTCTTCGGTGGTCTCGCCCGCCATCTTCACGTAGCCGCCGAGCGGCAGCGCGCCGATGCCGTACTCGGTGTCGCCCCGCCGGAAGCTGACGATCGTCGGGTTGAATCCGAGCTGGAATTTGAGGACGCGGATGCCCACGCGCTTCGCGGCCAGAAAATGGCCGAGCTCGTGCACGAACACCAGCACGCCGAGCACGAAGAGGAATGAAAGAACGGTCGTCAGCACGTGCGCAACCTCAGGCTTTCAATTGTACCCCGCGGGCTGCTTCCTGAGAAAACTCGCGGGCCCACTGGTCCACGGCGCGCACGGCGGCGATCGAGGCCACCTCGGCCGGCGTGTGCGCATCCATGGTCCGCTCGATGATCTCGGCAATCGACGAAAAACCGAGGCGCCCCTCGAGAAACCGCGCCACGGCCACCTCGTTGGCGGCGTTCAGCACGACGGGAAGGCTCCGATCGGCATCGAGCGCCCGGTACGCGAGGCGCAGGCAGGGAAACGCGACCGTATCGGGCACATCGAAGTCGAGACGGCCCGCCCTGACGAGATCCAGCGGGGGCAACGGCGCGGCCCAGCGCGCCGGGTACGAAAATGCATACTGGATCGGCAGCCGCATGTCCGTGACGCCAAGCTGTGCAATCGTGGAACCGTCGGTCAGCTCGACCATCGAGTGCACGACCGACTGCGGGTGGATGACGACGTCGATCTGATCGGCGCGAACGCCGAACAGCCAGTGCGCCTCGATCACTTCGAGGCCCTTGTTCATCAGCGTGGCGGAATCGATCGTGATCTTGCGGCCCATGCGCCAGGTCGGGTGCCGCAGCGCCTCCTCTGCGGTCACGCCGAGCAGTTCCGATGCACGCCGGCCGCGAAACGGTCCGCCCGAGGCGGTCAGGATGATCCGGCGAATCTCCGACGCGTCGCGCCCGTGCAGGCACTGGTGGATGGCGTTGTGCTCGCTGTCCACCGGAAGAATCGTCACACCGCGCCGGCGGGCGGCTTCCGTCACGATCCCGCCCGCCATCACCAGCACTTCCTTGTTCGCGAGCGCAATGGTCTTTCCGTGCTCGATCGCCGCAAGGACCGCTTCCAGCCCATCCGTGCCGGACGACGCGCAGAGGACGACGTCCACGTCCGGCGCGGTCGCGACGGCAACCAGCCCGTCGCGGCCCGCCCCCGCCAGCACGGCGCCCTTCACGCCGGCGGCGCGAAGCCGGTCGAGGGCTTCCCCCGACGCCATCGCGACAGTGTTCGGCCGGTATCGCGCGATCTGCTCGGCGAGCAGTCCGGCGTTCTCACCGGCCGCGAGGCCCACAACGGACAGGCGATCCCCGTGCGCGTCCACGACGGACAGCGCGCTGCGTCCGATTGAGCCGGTGGATCCGAGGATGGCGATGCGTTTCATCGGTGGACGGTGGATGGTGGGCAGTGGTTGGTGAGTGGTGGGAATCGGGCCACCACCGGCCACCGGCCACCAACCACCAGCAACTGCTTATACATGCTTGAGCACGATGTAATACACCGGCGCCGCGAAGAGCAGCGCGTCGATGCGGTCGAGCACGCCGCCGTGGCCGGGGATGAGCGCCGAGCTGTCCTTCACTCCGGCACTCCGCTTCAGCATCGATTCGAAGAGATCGCCGACGATACCGAGCGCGACGACCGTGGCGCCGAGCGCGACGCGGATCGGCAGCGGCACGCCGGGCAGCCACCAGTGACCGACGGCGGCCATCAGGAGCGTCCCGAACACGAAACCGCCGATGGCCCCTTCCACGGTCTTCTTCGGGCTGACGGCCGGCGCGAGCGGGCGGCGGCCGAACAGGCGCCCGGTGTAGTACTGCGCGGTGTCGCTCACGATCACGGTCAGCATGAGCAGGAACAGACCCTCGGCCCCGCTCATCTGGCGAATGGCGATGAGCGCGCCGATCGGCAGGCCCAGGTAGAGCATCGGAAACGTGGCGGCTGATGCGCGGCCGATGGCGTCGCGATCGCCGCGCCACGAGGCAAGCGCCAGCGTCGCAAGAACGATCATGCCCGACATCAGCACGGCGTCGAGCGCAACGGCCATGCCAACGACCGCTTCGCCGATCCAGCGCCACGACGAAACGCCGATCGACGTGGCGAGTGTGGCGACGGCGCCGGCCGCGGCGGGCACGGGCAGGCCGACCGCAGCGGCCAGCCGGCGGTACTCGACGAACGCGAGCAGCAGCAGGGCCTCGGCGACCACGAAGAAGAGGGCCGACGGCGCCAGCCAGACCACGGCGACGGCGACGGCGGCGAGCGCAGCGCCGCTCAGTACGCGGGTCACTTCGCGCCGAGTGCGACGGGCGCAGACGGCGATGCCTTGATCCCGCCGTACCGTCTGTCGCGCTTCTGATAAGCGAGGATGGCTTCGAGCAGGTGGCAGCAGCGGAAGTCGGGCCAGAGCGTGTCGGTGACCCAGATCTCCGCGTAGGCGATCTGCCAGAGCAGGAAGTTGCTCACACGCATCTCGCCGCTGGTGCGAATCAGCAGATCCGGATCGGGCTGGCCGGCCGTGTAGAGGAACTCGCCGAACCGCCGTTCGTCGAGATCGTCCGGCTTCAGGCCCGCGGCTATCGCGCGCCGCGCGGCGTCGACGATTTCCGCGCGGCCGCCGTAGTTCAACGCGATGTTGAACTGCATGCCGGTGTTGGACGACGTGCGCCGAACGGCTGCCGCGAGCTCGTCCTGGACGTCGGGCGGCAGCTCTTCCTGGCGGCCGATGACCTGAAACCTGATGTTGTTGCGCAGCAGCGTCTCGAGCTCGAGGCGGAGATACCGCTTGAGGAGCGTCATCAGCGTGTTGACTTCGGTGCGCGGACGCTTCCAGTTCTCCATCGAGAAGGCGTACAGCGTGAGCACCCCGATGCCGAGGCGCGCCGACGTTTCCACCACGTCGCGGACCGATTCGATGCCGGCGCGGTGTCCTTCGACGCGCGGCAGGTGCCGCTGCGCCGCCCAGCGGCCGTTGCCGTCCATGATGATCGCGACGTGCGCAGGCAACTGCTCGAAGTTGACCTGGCGCGCCAGCGCGGTGTCGGACGAACCGGGCGGAATCCACGCCAGCAGCTGGTCAAGCGACATTCGGGATCCTTCGTCGCAAGGGCAAATTGTAACCTGATTCAGTCGGCAGTCGGCAGTCGGCAGTCGCGAGCAGTCAGCAGTCAGCAGTCGGCAGTCGCCAGCCTGCCGCGCCGAAGCTCGCGCGAGGGACGGGCGAGCGAAGGCGGGTCAGTAGTCGACGCGCACGAGGAACAAGCCGTGGGCGGGCGCTGTGGGGCCGGCACCCGTTCGATCGCGTGACGCGAGCACCTCGCTCATCCACTCCGCGCCGCGCCGCCGGCACCCGACCTCGACCAGGCTACCGGCAATCGCACGAACCATGTGCCGCAGGAAGCCGCTGCCGGAGATCTCGTACGTGATGAGCCGCCCGGACGCGCGGCCGGGGACGGCCGGATCGTCCGCCTCCGCGACCACGCGCGACGCGAACACTTCGCGCTCCGTCGTGCGCTGCGTGCCGTCGGCGGCCTGAAACGCGGCGAAATCGTGGCGTCCTTCGAGGGGCCGCGCGGCCTCCTGCATGGCGTCGATCGCGAGAGGGCCCCGGACGAACCACGCGTACGACTGCTCGAAGGGGCTGGCGACGTCGGCGTTCCAGATCCGGTACCGGTACGTCTTCGACTTCGCCGCAAACCTCGCGTGAAACGATGCCGGCGCTTCTTCGGCCGACACGATGCGCACGGCGTCAGGCAGGTGGTTGTTCAGCGCCCGCTGGACCACGGCGGCGGTGATGTCGCGACGCAGTCGTGAAGCTCGCCACCTGGCCGAGGGCGTGCACGCCGGCATCGGTCCGCCCGGCCCCGTGAACCGTCACCTCGCCGTCGTCGAGCGTACGGAGCGCGTCCTCGAGGAGTCCCTGTACGGAGGTGCCGGTGGCCTGCCGCTGCCAGCCGACGAACGGGCCGCCGTCGTAGGCGACGGTGATCTTGAACGTCGGCAACTAGACGGCCACTTGCCGTGAACCGGGCTTCACGACCGGCACCGATTGCGCGCAGAGCGGACAGGCCTCGGGCTCGTAAGTCGGCAGCGAGATCTCGAGCAGCGCGACAAACGGCACGTCGAAATGGGGGGCCGTTCCGCTGCGGTTGACGATCGACGCCGCGCCGACGACCTGGCCGCCGGCCGCTCTCGCCACCTGCATCGTCTCGCGCGTGGATCCGCCGGTCGTCAGCACATCCTCGACAACGAGTACGCGGTCGCCGGGCGAGAGCGTGAAGCCCCGGCGCAGCGTGAGCACGCCGTCCTGCCGTTCGGCGAAGATCGCGCGCACGTCGAGGGCGCGTCCGACTTCCTGCCCGATCACGACGCCGCCGAGGGCCGGCGACAGGACGACGGTCGGCGCCCAGTCACGCGCGCGTTCGGCAATGGCGCGGGCCAGCGTCTCGGCGTGCTGCGGATACTGGAGCACGAGCGCGCACTGCAGGTAGCCGGGACTGTGGAGGCCCGAGGTGAGGCGGAAGTGCCCTTCGAGCAGCGCGCCAGACCGCCGGTACAGATCGAGGAGTTCGTCGCGGGTCACGCCTTCAACGTAGAACGAAAAACGGAAAACGTAAAGCCCTCTGTTAGACTCCCACCGTGCCGAAGGTGTCGGTCACCGTGATCACTCGCGACGAGGCCGCGGATATCGGCGACGCGCTCGCATCCGTGTCCTGGGCGGACGAGCTGATCGTCGTGGACTCGCAGAGCACCGACGACACGGTCGCGATCGCCCGGCGGTACACCGATCGCGTGGTCGTCCGCGAGTGGCCGGGCTACCACGCGCAGAAGAATTTCGCCGCCTCGCTCGCCAGCCACGACTGGATTCTCTCGCTCGACGCCGACGAGCGCGTGACGCCGGCGCTCGCGGCGGAGATCAGGAAATCGCTGCAGCAGGAGCCACCGCACCGCGGATTTCACATCCCCCGCGTGACGTGGCACCTCGGGCGCTGGATCCGGACGACGGATTGGTATCCGGACTACCAGCTGCGGCTGTACGACAGGCAGGCCGCGCAGTGGACCGGCCAGTACGTCCACGAGTCGCTGAGCGTCAACGGATCGATCGGCCGGCTGCGCGAAGAGCTGCAGCACTTCGCGTACCGCAACATCGCCGATCACCTCGAGACGATCGATCGCTATACGACGTTCGCCGCGCGGCAGATGCACGAGCAGGGCCACCGCGCCGGCTGGGTGCAGATTGCCGGCCACCCGCCGCTCGCCTTCCTGCGCAACTACCTGCTCAAGGGTGGCATCACGGACGGCGTACCGGGCCTCGTCATCTCGACGATGAACGCGTATTACGTCGGGCTCAAGTTCGCAAAACTGTGGGAGATGCAAGAGGTTCAGGGTTCCGGGTTCAGGGTTCAGGGTTCGAATTCGGCGAACCGCGAACCCGGAACCCGGAACCCGGAACCCTGAACCTCGCCCGCTGAATCGAATGTTCTCCCTCCATATCGATACTGCCCGGACGTGGCGGGGCGGCCAGAACCAGGTACTGCTGACCGTCAATGGCCTGAGGGAAATCGGGCATCGGGCGGCGCTCGTCGCGCACCCGGACGGCGAACTGCGCCGCCGCGCGGCTGAGGGGCTCGAGCTCATCCCGCTCGCGCCGCGCTCCGAGATGGATCTGTCGGCGGCGTGGCGGCTGGCCCGCGTGCTGAAGCGGCTCCAGCCGGCAGTGGTTCACGCGCACGACGCGCACGGCGTGGCGATGGCATCGCTCGCGCTCTCGATGGGCGGGACCGGGGCCCGGGGCCCGGTGCTCGTGGCGTCGCGCCGCGTCGACTTTCACCTGCGCCGAAACTCCTTTTCGCGCTGGAAACATCGCCAGGTGGACTGCTTCATCTGCGCCTCGGAAGCGATCCGGCAGATGCTGGTGGCCGACGGCGTGCCGTCCGATCGCACGGTCACCGTTCACGAAGGCATCGATCTCGACCACGTGCGCTCGGCGCCGCCGGTAAACGTTCACGAGGCGTTCTGGCTGCCCCATCATGCGCCGGTCGTCGGCAACGTCGCCGCGCTCGTTCCGCACAAGGGTCAGCGCCATCTGATCGAGGCCGCTCACCTGGTGATCCAGCAGATGCCGGATGTGCGCTTCCTGATTCTCGGCGAAGGCGAGCTCCGCGACACGCTGGAGCGTCACGTGCGCGAGCACCGCCTCGAGAAGCATGTGTTCCTGCCCGGGTTTCGAACCGACGTGCTCGGCTGCATGAAGAGCTTCGATCTGTTCGTCATGAGCTCGGTCACCGAAGGTCTCGGCACGGCGCTGCTCGACGCGATGGCCTGCGGCAAGGCCATCGTCGCCACGCGGACCGGCGGCATTCCCGAGGTCGTCGAGGACGGCGTCACCGGACGGCTCGTGCCGCCGCGCGATCACACGGCGATGGCGCAGGCGATTCTGGCGGTGCTCGCCGACGACGAACAGCGCCGGCGAATGGGCGAGGCCGGCCTGGCGCGCCTGCAGGCGCGCTTTACCGTCGAGCGGATGGTGGCCGAGACCGCCGCCGTGTACGCGCGCGTGGCCGGCAGACACCACGCAGAGGACACTGCGCATCACCCTGCGCGCGGCTGAAGCCGCAGGCGTTCATCATGCCGAGGTGGCACAGCGAGAAGTCGTAGCGGACGGGATCGGCCGGGTCGATCTGCTGGAGCGACGCCGTGATGTCGCGCGCCATCGCCCAGCCGGGGCTCGTGTAGCGCGTCAACTGCAGACAGCGGCCGACGCGAATGACATGGGTGTCGAGCGGCACGACCAGCTTCGACGGCGACACGCGCGTCCAGACCCCGAGATCGAGCGCGTCGCGCCGTACCATCCAGCGCAGAAACAGGTTCAGCCGCTTGCAGGCGCTGCCCTTCGACGGCCGCGGGAAGAAGTAGGCCACACCCCTGGCCTGCCCTGAGCGTGTCGAAGGGCGCCCGTAGGCCGCGGTCAGGTCGAGCGCCATCGCACGCGCGGAGAAGCTGTCGAGCGCCGGCGCGACGTCGGCGGCGGCCGGGTCGTACCCTTCGAGGAAGAATCCTTCGATGGTGGCCGAACGATCGAGCATCTGCCTGAGCACCCAGACGAGCGCCACGAGATCGCGCTCTCGAATCCATCGGTGCACGAGGCCGTCGAAGGCCGGAGCATCGCGCCGCGGATCGAACCGCCGGACGAAGTCAGCCGGACGGTCCCCCCTGTGAGTGAAGACGGTGATCAGCCGCTCGATCGACTGCAGCACGCTCGCCACGCGCCCGAAGGCGAGCGCCGCCGCGCAGAACGCCACCACTTCCCGATCGTCCGGACGCTGGTACCGCCGCACGATCTGAATTGGATCGGTTGCGGAGTCCTGGTGGTTGTACTCGGCGTACAGACGATCGAGCGTGAGCTTGAGCGGGGAGCCGCCGGGCAGCGTCTTCAACGTACATCAACGTATATCATTTGAGCGATGCGACGCGTGCTGCACGTCCTGTCCAGGGGCCTCGCCATCCTCCTGCTCCTCGCCGCCGTGGCGTTCCTGGCGGGACGCGCCTACCTCAGGAGCTCGCTGCCTCAGCTCGAGGGAACTGTGCAGGTGTCCGGCGTCTCGGGGCCCGTGGACATCATCCGCGATCGCGACGCCGTGACCCACGTGTTTGCGGCCACGAGGCTCGACACCTTCTACGGCCTCGGCTACGCGCACGCGCAGGATCGTCTCTGGCAGATGGAATTCCAGCGCCGCGTCGGCCACGGGCGGCTCTCCGAGGTGTTCGGGGCCCCGAGCGTCGGGACGGACCGGTTTCTTCGCACGCTCGGCACCGGCCGCGCCGCGCGGTCGGCATGGAACGCGCTCCCGGCTGACGCAAAGGACGCGGTGAACAGCTACGTCGCCGGTGTCAACGCGTTCATCTCCACGCACCACGGCCGGCAGCTGCCGCTGGAATTCACGGTCCTTCGATTCGAGCCCGAACCGTGGAGCGGTCCCGACGTGCTGGCCTGGGTGAAGATGATGGCCTGGGACCTCAGCAAGAACTACTCGATCGAACTGCTGCGCCACGATCTGCTGCTGGCCGTCGGTGCCGGCCGGACGGCCGACCTGCTCCCACCCTATCCCGCCGGAGGTCTGACGATTCTCGGCGCCCGCGACATGCCCTGGATGAAGTCGAAGTCAGGACAGCGGGGGACGGAAGCGTGCAGGCCTTCAGGCCTGCTGGTGACAGCGGCCCTGAAAGGGCCGCGCTACAGAGCCTCCTGGTCCGACGCATTCGCGTCCATTCCGCTGCCCGGCTCCGGCGCCGCGCTCGGCTCGAACAACTGGGTCGTGGACGGCACGATGACGGCGTCGGGCAAGCCGCTGCTGGCCAACGACCCGCATCTCGGGGCGCAGGTTCCGTCGCTCTGGTACCTCGCGCACCTGTCGGCGGGCGACTTCGACGTCATCGGCGCCACGCTGCCCGGCGCGCCCGCGGTCGCCATCGGACGCAACAGGTTCATCGCCTGGGGCGAAACCAACGTCATGGCCGACGTGCAGGACCTGTTTCAGGAACGCCTCGATCCGACGGGCACGACGGCCGAATTCCGGGGGGCGCAGGAACCGCTGGAGATCGTCAAGGAGACGATCGTCGTCAAGGGCGCCGCGCCCATCAGCTTCGACGTACGGATTTCCCGCCACGGCCCGCTCATCTCCGACGCCATCAACGCCACCAACGCCGCATCCACGCGTGTCGGGCGTCCGGGTCCGATCGAACCGCTCGCCTTCCGCTGGACGGCGCTCGACCGCGAGGATGCCACCATCCGCGCCTTCCTCTCCGCTGAACCAGGCGCACAACTGGACCGAGTTCACCGCGGCGCTGCGCGACTTCGTGGTGCCCGCGCAGAACTTCGTGTACGCGGACGTCGACGGGCACATCGGGTACTACGCGCCCGGGCGGTACCCCGTCCGCGCGAGCGGGAGCGGCGCGACGCCGGTGGAAGGATGGACGGGCGACGCCGAATGGACCGGCTGGATTCCCTTCGACCAGTTGCCGCACACGTTCGACCCGCCGAATCACGTCATCGTCACGGCCAACGAGAAGCCGGCGCCGGCCGAGTATCCGTACGCGATCGCCGGGGAATGGACCGAGCCGTACCGCGCCAGACGCGTCGTCGATCTCCTGAACCAGAAGAAGACAGGCCTCGGTTCAGACGACTTCGCGTCCATGCAGTCGGACACACTGTCCCTGCACGCCCAGGCGATGCTGCCCGTCATGCTCGCGCGCGTCCACCCCGTGGACGCCCGCGAACAGCAGGCCGTCACGATGCTGCGGCTGTGGGATCGCGACGCCCGCGGGAACAGCGCCGCCGCGGCGATCTTCCAGGCGTGGTACTACGAGCTGCTGCCCGCCCTCGTGATCGACGAGCTGGGTCCGGCGCGCACGGCCAGCTACCAGGAGCTCGATCGCAGTTCGTACGTCTCGCGGTTCCTCGCGCGCACGCTGGCGACGCCGGACAACCCGTGGTGCGACGACGTGCGGACGTCCTCGAAGGAAACGTGCGACGACCGCGCGCTCCTGGCGCTCCACGACGGGCTGGCCAGGCTGACGGCAGCGCTCGGCGACGACATGACCCGCTGGCGGTGGGACGCCGTCCACAAGGCGGTGTTCGCCCACGCCACGCTCGACACTGTGGCCGTGATCGGCCGCCTGTTCAGGCGGACCGCCCCGCATGGCGGCGACTGGAGCACGGTTGACGTCGGCCCGGTGTTCGCCCCGAAGCCATTCGAGCAGCATTCGCTTCCCGGCTACCGGCAAATCGTCGACCTCTCGCCGGCCAACGACAGCCGCTTCCTCGAAGCCGTCGGACAATCGGGAAATGTCTTCTCGCCGCACTACGACGATGCGCTGGCCGACTGGAGCGCGGGACGGTACAGGAAGATGCGGATCGAGCGGGCTGACATCGAACAGGGCGCGGTCGGACATCTCCGTCTCACGCCAACGCCGTAGCCAGTCACCCTTAGAACTGCGTGATGGGCACCTTGCGAGCGCAGAGCGGACACGCGGACGCTTTGAAGTTCTCGGGCGCCTTGTATTCGGCCAGGGCAAAATTCTGCACGCCGGGCGGGGCGATGACTTCCAGGCGGTCGTAGATCTCAACGGTCGCGAGGACGGAGCCGCCGGCCTTTCTCACCAGCTCCGCACAGCGCCCGAACGTGTCCCCGGTGTTCCGCACATCGTCAGCCAGCAGGACGCGCTTGCCGGCCAGCTCGCGCGCGTAGAACGCACGCAGCGTCAGGCCGCCAGCCGGATCGTGGTTGAACGGCGCGAAGAGGCACGGAGGATGCGTGAGGCTGCGGCGGCTGTCGAGCAGGCCGGCCATCGTGTGGGCGAGCAGCGCGCCGCCCATCACCGGCCCGGCGACCACCTCGGTCGCCTGAACGATGTCGGCAGGCAGCACGTCGATCAGGTCCTGGGCAAACCGCCAGATGGTGGACGGATGTCGGAACAGCTGATGGGGATTGAGATACACGCGGCCGTGGTACCCGTTGCCGTAGTCGAAGTGTCCGTCGATCATCAGGACTTCCGACTGCTGCAGGTCTTTCAGCGCTTGTGCCCGGTTCTCTTCACGTCGATCCACTTCGGCCTCACGGAATTAGGTAGTCCACCTTCACGTCTTCATTCACGTACACGACGCGGCCGCCAACGATCGTCGCGGCCACGCCGCCCCGCAGCGACCAGCCGATGAACGGCGAGTTCTTCGACTTCGATCGCATTCGCTCTGCCGACACGGTCACGGGAAGGTCGGGCGCCAGTATCGTGATGTCGGCCGGCGAACCCTCGGCCAGCGATCCGCCGGGCACGCGCAGGATCCTCGCGGGGTTCATCGACATCAGCTCGATGAGCCTCGACAGGCTGATCACGCCCGGATGCACGAGGCGATCGAAGCAGAGCGAGACCGCCGTTTCGAGACCGGTGATGCCGAACGGCGCAGAATCGAACTCGACCAGCTTCTCGTCGTAGTGATGCGGCGCGTGATCGGTGGCGATGACGTCGATGCTCCCGTCGGCGAGCCCCTGCAGCATGGCGTCGCGGTCGGCCGTCTCGCGGAGCGGCGGGTTCATCTTCGTGTTCGTGTCGTAGGGCACCGGCGTCCCGAGCATCTCGTCGGTGAGCACGAAGTGATGGGGTGTCACCTCGCAGGTCACGCGGGCGCCGTGGGCCTTCCCGAAGCGGACGGCCTCGAGCGTCTGCCGGGCGCTCATGTGCGCGATGTGCACCGCGCCGCCGGTCAGCGACGACAGCGAGATGTCGCGCAGGGCCATGATCGACTCGGCTTCGCCCGGAATGCCGCGCAGGCCCAGAGACGACGCCTGGAAGCCTTCGTGCGCTACGCCGTCGCCCTTGAGCGACTGCTCCTCGCAGTGCTCGATGACCGGCATGTCGAACATCGAGGCATATTCGAGCGCCCGCCGCATCAGCAGCGCCGTGGCGACCGGCCGCCCGTCGTCGGTGATGGCGACGCAGCCGGCATTCTTCAGCTCGGCGATGTCGGCGAGCTGCTCGCCTGCCTGCCCTCTCGACACCGCCCCGATGGGATACACGCGCGCGAGGTTGGCTTCGGCGGCCTTCCCGAGGACGTACGCGGTCACGCCGGCGTTGTCGTTGACCGGGCTGGTGTTCGGCATGCAGGCGACGGCGGTGAAGCCGCCCGCCACCGCGGCGGCCGTTCCCGTCGCGACGGTCTCCTTGTGCTCCTGACCGGGCTCGCGCAGATGCACGTGCATGTCGATCAGCCCGGGGCACACGACGAATCCGTCGGGAATCTCGACGACGGCCGTGACCGCATCCGCCGCGAGACCGCGCCCGACGCGACTGATCCGGCCGTCTTCGATCAGCACGTCGAACATCCCGTCGCGGCCGTTGGCCGGATCGACCAGCCGTCCGCCTTTAAGAAGCCGCTTCATCTTCAACTCCGCCCGCCAGAAGGTAGAGCACGGCCATCCGCACGGCGACGCCGTTGGCGACCTGCTCGAGAATCACCGAATAGGGACCGTCGGCCACCTCCGACGCGATCTCGACGCCGCGGTTCATCGGCCCCGGGTGCATGATGATGACGTCGGGTTTGGCGCGGCTCACGCGTGCCGCGGTCATGCCGAACACGTGGAAGTACTCGCGCAGCGACGGGAAGAACGCGCCCTGCATCCGCTCCTGCTGGATGCGAAGCATCATGATCACGTCCGCGTCCGCGACGGCCTCCTCGACCGACGTCGTCACGTGAACGCCGAGGCACTCGATGCCGGGCGGGACGAGCGTCGGCGGGCCGCACACCCACACGTCCGCGCCGAGTTTGGTCAGCAGCAGCACGTTCGACCGCAGCACGCGGCTGTGCAGCAGATCGCCGACGATGGCGACCTTCAGGCCTTCGATCGTCTTCTTGTGTTCCCTGATCGTGAACGCGTCGAGCAGCGCCTGCGTCGGATGCTCGTGCATGCCGTCGCCGGCGTTGATGATGCGCGACTTGCAGATGCGCGACAGCAGGTGACAGGCGCCGGACGACGCGTGGCGCAGGACGATCATGTCCGGCGACATCGCCTCGATGTTCATCGCCGTGTCGACCAGCGTCTCGCCCTTCAACACGCTCGACGCGGCGACGGCGACGTTGAGCGTGTCCGCGCTCAGCCGCTTCTCGGCGATCTCGAACGACGTGCGCGTCCTGGTGCTGGGCTCGTAGAACAGGTTGACGACCGTCTTGCCCCGAAGCGTCGGCACTTTCTTGATCGGCCGCTGCCCGACCTCGCGCATGGCCTCCGCCGTCTCGAGCACGAGGTAGATCTCCTCCCGCGAGAGATCCGCGATGCCCAGCAGGTCTTTCTTCACGGGAGGATCTCCACTTCGTCGCGGCCGTCGATCTCGGTCAGGTGCACCTGCACGCTCTGCGCCGCGGACGTCGGCAGGTTCTTGCCGACGTAGTCCGCCTTGATCGGCAGCTCCCGGTGCCCCCTGTCCACGAGGACGACCAGCTGAATCTCGCGTGGCCGGCCGAAGTCGATGAGCGCGTCGAGCGCCGCGCGAATCGTCCGGCCGGTGTACAGGACGTCGTCCACGAGGAGGATGCGCTTGTCGTCGATCGAGAATGGAATCTCCGTCTTGCGGACGACCGGCTGCGGGCCGACGGGCGTGCGCATGAGGTCGTCGCGGTACAGCGTGATGTCGAGAGCGCCGGTCGGCACCTCGTGGCCGGAAATGTCCCGAATGCACGTCGCGATGCGCCGCGCGAGCGGGACGCCGCGCGTGCGGATGCCCACGAAGGCGATTTCGTCGAGACCGCGGTTGCGTTCGAGGATTTCGTGCGCGATGCGCGCGAGGCTGCGGGCCATCCGGTCCGCGTCGAGGACAACAGACATCTTCACCTCTTCGCGGCCTCGCAGGGCCGCGTTAAAGAGCGGACGTGATTATAGCATTGCAGGATGGCAGGATTGGCAGGATGGCGGGATTGGAAGATCGATCCCGTAATCCTGCCATCCTGCGATCCCGCCGTTCTGCAATACTCACCTGTCGTAAGTGGGGATGAACGTGATCGGCCGCTCGTCCGTGTACGCGCGCTGGAAGAGATCGGTGCGGGCGTAGCCGTCCATGTCGCGGCCGATGGGCAGCCCGAGGAAATACAGCAGCGTGGGCGCGACGTCGACCACCGACCCGCGCGCGAGAAGCCGCGAGCGCGCAACCGATGCCCCGTAGGCCATCAGAAAGCCGTCGGGCGCGCCCTCGTGCGTGCCGCTCAGATCGGGGTCGCCGATCATCACCTCGAGCAGCCGCTTGCCGAACCCGAGAGGCTCCATTCCGTAACCGGACACGACCAGTAGGAGATCGTCGGGCCCGAGCGTCTCGATGGCGCGGCCAATGGCTGCGTCGATGAAGCCGTAGTGCGACTCAAGCACCGATCCGAAACGGCGGCGCTCGTCTTCCGTCACGTCCCCGAACGCAGCCGGCATCGCGTAGCGCAGGTAGTAGTGGCCGAACGCGTCCAGGCTGGAGTATCGGACGACGCTCACGCGGGTCGGGTGGCTGGGCTCGAGCGTTCTCGCAATCCGGTCGAACGTGCGGTCGATACGTGCCGGGGCCTCGCTGACCGAACCGCGCACCGAGGGCTCGACGGCCGGAGCCTCCGCGGCCACCAACTCGAACGCCCGCGCGGCTTCCGCCTTCATATCCGGCGGGTACACAGACGACGAGTCGTCGATGGCCGACGGCGTGGCCGCGAGGCGCGGATACGCGTCGCTGACGAGGTAACCGCGTACGACGGGCGCCGGCTGCGTCAGCGGCCAGCCCACGACACCCACCGGGATCCCGAGGGCCGTCAGGATGCTCCAGAACGGTCGCGTGCGCAACGCGGCGGAGGTGTGTGGGACCTCCGCCACCAACCCGAATCGCACGAGCGCGTGCGCGAAGCAGTAGTCGGGCAGCAGTTGAAGCGGCTCCCCGCCGCGCGGCAGGTCGTACACGGCGGCGGAACGGACGCCGTTCTTCTGGGGCAGTTTCCCGGTGGCGACGGCCGTCCAGACCGCTTCCGCCGACGTCGGGTGGATGGTGGCCAGGTGCATGACGGCGCCGGCGTCGAGGACACGGCCGAAGTTTGGCAGACGCCCGTCGGCCGCCGCGCCGGTGATGAGATCCAGCGAACCGGCGTCAATCGCCAGAATCGTGACCCGCGACGGCCGATCCGTCGCCGCCGGCTCGAGCATCGCGTCGAGCGCGCGGGTTTCGAGGACCGGGACACGCGCGCGGCCGCGCAGGCTGAGCGGCGCGGCGATCGACGAGGCGGCAACCAGCACCAGCAGCAGCGCCCACACGCGACGCAGGTGCGGAAACTGCGCGCGCAACTGCCCGACGACGATGAAGAGGCAGGCGGAAGCAATGAGCGCCAGCATGCCCCTGGCGATTTCGTTCACGCTCTCGTCGGGCAGCACCAGCGTGAACGTGCGCAGGTTCGCCCACATGAGCGCCGCGCCCGCTGCCGCCGCCGCGGCCCCGAGCCACGACAGCACGGCGACGCTCGTCCAGGCGGGCGAGAACAGCTCCCTCGCGAACACCTGCCGGACGACCAGCCAGACGTAGAAGATGACCGTGAGATGCGCGGCGTAGAACAGGCCGACCGTCAGCGCCAGCGGCACCAGCCGCGGCGGGTAGAGCGGCATCGTCGGGTTGAGCTGGAGCACGAGCACCGTGACGTAGCTCGCGCCCAGCAGGGCCGCCACCAGCGAGTTGCTCAACATCCGAAGGTAGCGCACAGGGCTGCTGACTGCCGACTGCTGACTGCCGACTACTTCCCGACCATATGTGGCAGGTCCTTGCTGTTCTCCTCGCAGATGCTTTCGATGAGATCGGTGTCGGGCTGCAGCGTCCACGAAAGCTTGACGTTCCACGGTTTCGTGTAGGCCTTCGGGTCGTCAATCGTCACGTCGACGTTCATCTGGCCGATCTTCGGACGCGTGTACCTTTCGATCACGTGGAGCGCCTCGGTGCCGGGCAGACCCTTCATGTCGAGCCACGTCCTGCCGTTCTGTCCGATCGTATCGACGACGAGCGTGTCGCCATCCCACCGGCCAATCGAGTAGCCCATCCACGTCGGCTGGGCGCCTTTCGGATGCTGCCGGCCGTCGAGAAAGATCTGCCGGTAGATCGTGCGCGATTCGTGCAGCAGGATGATCAGGTCGGGCGTCTGCACCAGCTTCAAACCGTCGGGGATGTTGAGCTTTTCGGGAATCCCCGAGGGCCAGCAGCGCACGCCGGGATGGTCCTTGCCGTTGGTCTCGATTCGCTCCTTGTAGACCTCGGCGGCCCACGGCTGGAGCGGGATTTCCTCCGGTTTCATGTCGGCGGCCAGGTTGAGCAGGTGGCGCACGACGTCGGACGGCATCCAAAAGCCCGAGAGGTCGGGCTTGCCGTCGGGTGCACGCCGGGCTGGCGCGTTCAGGTCCACCTTGCCATTGGCCGTCCGCGGCACGTTCTTCATCGGATACGGGTCCCACTGCGCTTGCGCCGGTGTTGCCGCGGCCAGTGCCGCGACGCAGACAGCGAGCGCGCGCCAGAGTCTGTTTGGCATTGATCGTCCTCGCGCGGATTCTAGCAGGAACCCCCCGCCCGCCCCGCCTGCCCGGCCCGCCCGCCCGCCTAGAAGGCGTGGCCCAGCTGGACGTAGAACGCCGTGTGGTCCGGCACCTTGCCGCTGCCGTCGCGCCCCCAGGCGCCGCCCACCGTGACGGTGATCGGCAGCTGGTAGCCCAGGACGGCGTCGACGGACAGCTCCGCGCCGACGGATGTCTTCACGTCGCCCGCATGAAACGTGGCGTTCCAGACCTGGCCGGCGTCCGTGAAGACCGCCGCGTGAATCGCACGGACGAAGAACGGCCAGGTGCCGGCGCCGCGCTGCGGCCGGGCCAGCGGCATGCGGTACTCCACGTTCACGAGCGCGGCGTGGCTGCCGGCGAACGTGTCGGTCGGGAATCCCCGCATGAGCGTGGTGAGGGCGGTGCTGAAATCAATCAGGCCAGTGTCGCGAGCCGAGCCGCCCATCCGAAATGCACGGGCGACCGACAGGTCGCCGCCGTTCGTGGCCGCAACAGCGCGGAGCGCGATGACGTGATGCCGGCCGACCGCCGGTACGTACGCGCGAAACTCCCCCGTCAGCCTTGGCGCGTCGGCGTTACTGCCGGCCTCCGGGCGCGTGAACTCGGCCGTGACACCAGCGGCGACTCCGTCTTCAGCACTGATCGACGCGGCGTAGCGATGCGCCGAGGTGTAGGAGCCAGCCGCACGCGCCGCCAGCCTGTCGCGCGTCGTCTGCCGGCTGTCGAGCGTGTACTCGTCCGTGGCGCCGACGAACGAGATCTGGCCGACCGCCTGCCGGCGGACGTGAACGAAGGGGATCTGGAGGCCGGCTTCAACCTCGCGTTCGCGCAGCGTGACCGGCAGCAGCCGTCCGCCGGCGCGGTCTACGCTCGTGAAGAACGAGGTGTCCATCGACGCGCTGGCAAACAGCGCCGGACGCCATCTGTTGTAGACGTACGACACCTGCCAATCGGGCACCTGCGCGCCCGGCGGTTGAGATTCCGCCGGACTCGCGACGAGCCACGTGGCCGTAGCCTGGTAGAGGTGGTACCCGAGCACGTCCGATCCGAATATCGTCGCGCCCGCGCGAAGCTGATCGCCGCCGGTGATGATGACCGGCCACCATGAGGTGGGCAGGAGCGTGCCGAGGGGAGAGTAGGCCGTCGAGATCATTGAGGAGGCCACGGCGCCGGGCCCCGCGTCGGCGCGCGCACCAGCAGCATCGACGGCAGGCCGGACACGCGCGCCTGGCTCGTCGGCGGCTCCCTCCGGGTACGGCATCGAAAACAGCTCGAAGCCCTCGTTGGTGTAGCCGACGAAGGCCAGCACGCGGCCATCAGGCGACACGTCAGGCCACGTCGCGCCACCGGTCAGATGCGTCAGCCGCCGCACGGCGGCGCCGCCATCGAGGCCGATCTCGTAGAGGCTGGATGGCTCGTCTTCGTGCGCCATCGCGACCACGAGGCCGCGGCCATCGGGCCGCCAGGCCGGTGTGGTCGCGCGGTCGCGTGCATCGCCCGCGACGACCCGGACTGCCCTGGTCGCCACGTCAACGAGAACGACCTCGGCCTGCGCGCCGAATCGGTGACGCTCGACCGCAATCGTCCGGCCGTCAGGCGACCATCGCGGCGCGTTGAATTGCGTGTCTGATTCAGAAACGAGCGTCTCGATCTGCCACGCGGGCTCGTGCGACCCGCCACCGCGCGGGCCGGCATCTCTTCGGTGCCGGAGCAGCACCAAGTCACGCTGTCCGCGCCGGTTCTGGACGGCAACGAGCGTCGTCCCGTCCGGCGACAAGTCCGGCTCGAGGACGCGCGCCTCGGAGGTCAACCGCTTCACGCGCCCGGTGGCGCGGGACCACTCGTAGAGATCGCTGTAGACGCCGGTGTTGCGTCGCAGGTCTTGCTGATCGAAGTAGATCGCGTCGTGGCCGATGGCCGTCGTCGACCCGAGGATGCGCGTCGTCAGGCGGCGTGGCCCGGTGCCGTCGAGCCGAATCCGATTCAGCTCCGGTAGCGAGTGCGGCGTCAGAACCGAGTACACGAGTTCCGGTGGACAGCCGGCACAGGCGAATCGATCGAATCTGGGCCCCACCACCGTATAGCGATGGTACGTGAGCCGCTCGAGTCCACTGTCGGAGGTGGCGGGGGCGACGCGGTTCCGGATGCTGGCTTGATAGTCGCGCCACAATTCCCCGAGCGACTTCCCGTAGATGCGTGGGAACACCCGCGAACCGGTGTAGGGCACGCGCCGGGCCGTCGCCTCGGCGAGGGCCGCCAGCTTCTCCGGACCGAATTGCTCCGCGAGGTACTGATGAAACCCGGCGCCGTATGCGTACGGAGCCAGGCCGCCAGGCCAGTCCACCAGGCCCCCGTTGACGCGGTCGAGCGGTTCCAGCGCGCTCGCACGCGCCGCTTCCTGTTCGACCGCGCGGAAGTTTCCGTCGTGCAGCCGTCCCTCGCCGGTCAGCGCGCTTTCCTCGTACGTTGCCAGGCCCTCAATCTGCCACGTCGGCAGGTAGAGATTCGGAAACGCGAGCGGCACGCGCCCGAAGATGTTCCTGGCGATACGCGCCCAGCTTTCCGATCGATCGAGGTGCGTGATGTGCGTGAACTCGTGGCTGAACACGAGCCGCAGCCAGTCGTCGGTGTTCCCGACGAGATCGGAGCCCGACGGCCACGCCGCGTCCAGCACGATCGTGTTGTAGGGCACGGGAGTGGCCCATCCGCCGGCGCGTTCTGCCTGGTCGGCGATGACGACGTGCGTGAGCGGCGGCGGCACGCCAAACGGCTGTTCGAGCGCCCTCCACACCTCTTCAGCGACGATGGCGAGACGCAACGCAAGGCGATCTTCGCCCTGGTGAAAGTGGATGACGAAGTGCGGCGTCCGGATCGTCTGAAAGCGGAAGGCCGGGTCGAAGAGCGTCGACGCACGCAGCGGCGCCGCGAACAGCAACGCGATCAACACCAGCCTGCCGCCCCGCAATTCTCACGGAGTATACTGCGGCGATGCCGATCGACGTGGCAGCGGAAGTGACGGCCAACCGTCCGCTGTCGGCTGACTACAACGTGCTCACCCTTGCGGCCCCGGCGATCGCCGCGGCATCCGCGCCGGGACAATTCGTGATGGTCAAGATCGGATCCGGCCACGATCCGCTGCTCCGCCGTCCGTTCTCCGTCTTCGAGGTGATCAGAACGGCCGACGGCGCTCCGGTCGGCATCACACTGCTGAACAAACGGATCGGCCCGACGACCTCGCTCGTCTACTCCGCCCGTCCCGGTCAGATCGCCGCGTGCCTGGGGCCGCTCGGCCGCCCATTCACGCTGGTCGACGCGCCGCACGAGGCGTGGATGGTCGCCGGCGGCGTCGGGCTGGCGCCGTTTGCCGCGCTCGCCGAATCGCTCCGCGCCCGCCAGGTGACGTGCACGCTGTTCTACGGCGCGCGGCGCGGCGACGAGCTCTTCTACCTCGATTTCTTCAAGGCGCTCGGCGTCGAGCTCGTCCTGACGACCGAGGACGGCAGCGCCGGCGAACGCGGTCGCGTGATCGCGCCGCTCGAACGCCGTCTCGCCGGGCGCAGCGCTGCGGCCGGCGCCGCGCCGGTCATGGTTTACGCCTGCGGTCCAGAAGGCATGCTGGCGGCCGCCGCCTCGACCGCCGGCACATTCGGCTGCCGGTGTGAAGTCTCGGTCGAACGCATCATGGGATGCGGACTCGGCGGCTGCTACAGCTGCGTCGTGCCCATGCTGGGCGACGACGGGAAGTTTCATCACGTGCGATCGTGCCTGGCCGGACCCGTGCTGGCCGCCGATCAGATTCGCTGGGGCTGACGTGGACCTGTCCGTTCAGATCGGATCGCTGCGGCTTAAGAACCCGCTCATCGCGGCCAGCGGCTGCTTCGGGTACGGCGTCGAATACGCCGACCTCGTGGATCTGTCCTCGCTCGGCGGCGTCGCGGTCAAGGGCCTGTTCCTCGCCGAGCGCGAAGGGCATCCGGCGCCGCGGATCGTCGAAACGCCGGCCGGCATGCTGAACGCGATCGGCCTGCAGGGCATCGGCGTGCGCCGGTTCGTGGACGAGAAGCTGCCGGAGCTGCGCGCCCGCCGCGCCACCGTGATCGTGAACGTCTGCGGGACGACGATCGACGAGTACGCCGAGGTGTCGCGGATCCTCTCCGACGCCGAGGGCGTGGACGCCATCGAGCTGAACATCTCCTGCCCGAACATCAAGGAAGGCGGCATCCAGTTCGGATGCAGCCTCGCCGGCACCTTCGACGTCGTGACCGCCGTCCGCAAGGTGACGCGGCTGCCGGTCATCCCCAAGCTGACGCCGAACGTCACCGACGTCGCGTCGTTTGCCCGCGCGGCCGAAGACGCGGGCGCCGACGCCGTGTCGCTCGTCAACACGTTCCTCGCGATGGTGATCGACGTCGAGACGCGGCGGCCGAAGATCTCGAACGGCGTCGGCGGGCTGAGCGGGCCGGCGATTCGTCCCATCGCGGTGCGCATGGTGCACGAGTGCCGCCAGCTGGTGAAGATCCCGATCATCGGCATGGGCGGCATCGCGGACGCCCGCGACGCGCTCGAGTTCATCATTGCCGGCGCCGCGGCCGTGCAGGTCGGTACTGCCAACTTCGTGGATCCCCTCATCTGGCCGAAACTGCTCGACGGCATCTGCGGCTACATGGCGCGGCATCACGTCGAGCGCATCGCCGACCTGGTCGGCACGGTGGAGACACGGTGAACGGCATGAACGAGCTGAATCAGCTGATCGTGGCGCTCGACGTGGACACCAGCGATCAGGCGCGCGGTCTCGCCGACGCGCTGCGCGGCGCCGTGGGCGCATTCAAGATCGGCAGCCGGCTGTTCACAAGCGACGGCCCCGCGTTCGTCGAGGAGCTCGCCGCGCGCGGCGATCGCGTGTTCCTCGATCTGAAGTTCCACGACATCCCCAACACCGTGGCCGGCGCCGTGGCGGCCGCGACGCGTCTCGGCGTGTGGATGGTCAACGTGCACGCGTCCGGCGGCCTCGCGATGATGAAGGCGGCGCGCGACGCCGCCGACGCCGAGGCTGCACGGCTCTCGCGTCCGTCCCCGCTGGTCATCGCGGTCACGATGCTCACGAGCCTGTCGGCATCGACGCTCGCCGAAATCGGCATCGCCGGCTCGATGGTGGCGCACGTCGAACGGCTCGCGCTGCTGGCACAGGCGGCGGGCCTCGACGGCGTCGTCGCGTCTCCCCAGGAGACGTCGATGCTGCGCGCGCGCTGCGGTCCGGGGTTCACGATCGTGACGCCAGGAATCCGAGGCGGGTCCGACAGCCAGGGCGATCAGCAGCGGACGCTCACTGCCGCACAGGCCCTGGCGGCCGGCGCCAGCTACCTCGTCGTCGGACGCCCGATCATCGGAGCGCCGAGCCCGCGCGCCGCCGCGGAGGACATCGCCGCCTCCTGCCGCGCCGCAAGGGCGTCGTGATCGCGCTCACGCTCTACTCCCGCGCCGGCTGTCACCTCTGCGACGAGATGAAGGCCGTCGTGCGGACCGTTGCGCAGTCGATTCCTCTCAGCCTCGAGGAAATCGACATCTCGACCGACGCCGATCTCGAGAGCCGCTACGGCCTGGAAATACCCGTGCTGATGGTCGAAGGAACGAAGGCCGCGAAGTACCGGATTGGCGAGGCGGAGCTGCGAAGAATGCTGACGGGCAGGTCGGGCGGGCCTGGCGGGGCGGGCTAACAAAGGCAGGCGGGGCTGGCAGGTCTGGCAAGGCGGGCAGGGAAAACCACGCTCTCGGTTCTCCAACCTGCCCGGCCCGCCCGACCTGCCCGGCCCGCCCACCTGCCCGACCTCCAGCCCTATTTCCCCGTGATCACGAAGTGGCCGCGCCGGTTCTGCTGCCAGCAGGACTCTTCCTCCTGGTTGCAGAACGGCTGCTCCTTGCCCTTGCTGACGATTGTCACGCGCGCCGCAGGGACGCCGAGGCTCACCAGATAGTCCTTGACGGCGGTGGCGCGGCGCGAGCCGAGTCCGAGGTTGTACTCGGCGCTGCCTCGCGAATCGCAGTGCCCTTCGATCGCGAAGACCGCGCTCGACCACCGCTTCAGCCAGTCCGAGTTCTTCTGGAGCGCGGCGCGCCCGTCGGCGCGAATGTCCGCCTGGTCCAGATCGAAGTACACATCCTCGAGCGGGCGCTCGGCGTTGAGCTGCTCGAGCGACTTGCGCGCGAAGACTTCGTCCTCGCTCAGCGCGCCCGGCGCTGACGGAGGCACGGCGGCCGCACGCGGCGCCGGCGGGGGTGGCGGCGGTGGCGGCGGCGCGGGCGCGGCCGGTGCAGGCGGCGGTGGAGCCGGCGCGGGCGGCGGAACCTTCTTCGCGCAGGCGCTCACGCCCATCGCGACGGTCAGCACAACGATCGGCAATACGGCTCGAACACGAGTCATCCGTCACACTCCAGTCGGCCGCAGCTTACAGATTTGGTACACGCGGCGTCAATCAAAGGCGGTTTCGTGGCGCAAACGATACAATACCGGCCGTGGATGACCTGTTACGCGCCACGGCACGCGCGGAAGAGCGTCATTTCTGGTTTCGCGGCTTCCGCTGGTTCGTCCGGCCCCTGATCGACCGGGCCCTGAGCGGTCGGGTCCGGCCAACCATCCTCGATTGCGGCTGCGGCACGGGCGCCAACCTCTCCCTGCTCGAGCGATACGGCCCGTCATACGGTTTCGACCGTTCAGAGGTTGGACTTTATATCGGGCACCAGCTGGGCCGGCGCCGGCTGGCCCGGGCCACGGTCACGGCGGCACCCTTCCCGAGCGGAATGTTCGATCTCGTGACGTCGTTCGACGTGCTGTACTCGCTCGAGCAGCCGGACGAACAGGCGGCCGTGGCGGAGATGTTCCGGCTCACCCGGCCTGGCGGGTGCGTGCTGATCAACGTCGCGGCGATGGAGATTCTGCGTGGCGACCATTCGATTCTCAGCCACGAGGTGCGCCGATACACGCGCGAGACGCTCGGCCGGCTCGTGACCAGCGGCGGCTTCACGATCGAGCGGATGACGTACACGAACGCGTCGCTGTTTCTGCCGATGGCGGCGATCCGGACGCTGCATCGACGGCGCGGGCTGTCGGGCGAGGCCGATGCAAAGCAGGAGATCGCGGTTCCGGTCGAGCCGGTCAACGCGATGATGAGCGGCGTGCTGTTTCTCGAAAGCGTATGGCTTCGCTGGTTCAGCAGCCCGTTTGGCAGCTCGCTGTTGTGCCTGGCGAGAAAACCTCTGAAGCCATCGGCGTAGGGCGGGGCTTTCAGCCCCGCCTGGCGGCCCTGAAAGGGCCGCCCTACTTCAGGCCTGCCTCAGCAGCAGGCCTTCGTTCAGGCTGCCGAGCCGATAGCCCTGCAGGTCGAGGGTGACATAGCGGTAACCGATCGCCTTCAGCTCGCGGACGATCGCCGCGCGCATCTCGGGATCGAGTGCCCGCGCGAGTTCGTCGCGTCCGATTTCCACGCGGGCCAGCTCGTCGTGGTGCCGCACGCGGCAGACGCGAAACCCCAGACGCGCCAGGGCCTGTTCGGCGTGCTCGATCGTGCGGAGCTTCTCGTCGGTCACTTCCGTGTGGTACGGAATGCGCGACGAGAGGCAGGCGGACGCGGGCTCGTCCCACGTCGGGAGGCCGGCGTATCTCGACAGCTCGCGGATTTCGTCCTTGGCGAGGTCGACTTCGTCGAGCGGGCTGCGCACGCCGAACTCGCGGGCGGCCTGACGGCCCGGCCGGTAATCACCGCGATCGTCCGCGTTGTTGCCGTCGACAACGGTCGCGCCGCGCTCGGTGGCCATGCGCGACAGATGCGTGTACAGCTCGTGCTTGCAGAAATAGCAGCGGTTGGCGGGGTTCGCGCGGTACTCGGGCCGGTCGAGCTCGGCCGTGCGGATGATTTCGTGGCGGAGGCCGAACTGCTGCGCGATCGTCACGGCAAGCATGCGATGCCGTTCGGGGTAGCTGGGGCTCTCCGCGGTGACGGCGACGGCGCGCTCGCCGAGCGTCCTGCTGGCCATGAGGGCCAGATACGCGCTATCGACGCCACCGCTGTAGGCGACAATCACCGAACCAAGCGACGCCAGGGTGTCCCGGAGTGCCGCCTCTTTCGGCGCGGCGTTCATTCTTCCCAGCCTTCGTCGTCCTTGTCGGCGTCGGCGTCGTCCTCGTCGGCGTCCGCCTCGTCGGCGTCGTCCTCGACCTCGTCGTCATCCTCGTCGTCGTCTTCGTCGTCCTCCGGGGCAAGGTCGAGTTCGATCGGATTGAGACCGCTGACCTCGAGGTTGGAGCCGCACTCCGGGCAGCTCAGCTGGTCGCCCTTGTCTACATCGAACTCGTCGACTTCGATTTCCGCGTCACATTCCGGACAGGTGGCCATTCCGTTATCTTCCTCAACGTCGGTGTCGCGTTCAACTTGGCATTTGGTCGATGACGTGCCAGAATCCCGCCCGGCGGCGGCCGCGATGACGATAAGCCCTCAAATTATAGCGATATCGTGCGGATATCTGCAATTTCGGCCCGGATACCATCTCGTAATCGTGCTCCAATAGTTGGACGAGGATGGCGAGTACATCGGTCACGGCCAAAACAGTCGTCGTCGCCGACGACACGGCGTTTGTCCGCGACCGTTTTCAAGCGGCGCTCGAGCACGCAGGGCACAAGGCGATCACCGTCAAGAGCGCGGCCGAGCTGCTCGCACGCGTCCGGGCGGACCTGGGCACGATCGATCTCATCGTGCTCGATCTGAGGCTGCCCCACGCGCCGGGCGTCGAGCTCGTGCGGTCCATCCGCAAGCTGGACGACGGCGCGCTGCCGATTCTGGTGTTCAGCGGCACGATCGGGAGCGCCGAAGAAGTCCGCGATCTGGCGGCGCTCGGCGTGGCGGGGTATGTCAACGAGTACAGCGCCGTGCAGCACATCCTGCCGTCGCTCGCGCCGCACCTGTTCCCCGACAATTTCAACCGCCGGAGCAGTCCGCGCGTCGTGCTGGGCATTCCGATTCAGTACCGGTTCGGCAACACGATCGCGGCGGCGCTGACGCTCAACCTGAGCCGCGGCGGCATCGCGATCCGCACGACGAGCCCGCTCGACAGCGGCCTCAAGATCCGGGTGCGTTTCCGGATGCCCGGGTCCAAGCGCGACATCGACGCCGAAGGGCGTGTCGCCTGGAGCGATCGCCGCGTCGGCATGGGCATCCAGTTCGAAAAAGTCGATCCAGCCAATCAGGCCGTCGTCGATAACTTCGTGGACGCCCACTTCTTTTCGAATCGAAAGGCGTAGGCCGAATTTAGTCATCTGGTCATCTGGTCATCTGGTCAGTCCGAGCGACCAAATGACCAGATGACGAGATGACCAAATGACCAAATTCGACTTCGCAGATGTGGCGTGGCGCCTGGCGGGAGTCCTGGCCCTGGTGCTCGCCAACGGCTTTTTCGTCGCCGCCGAATTCTCCATCGTCGCGGTGCGCAAGACGCGCGTCGATCAGCTGGTCGCCGAGAACCATCGCGGCGCACGAGCCGTCCGCCGCGCCGTCACCAATCCCGACAGCTACATCGCGGCGACGCAGCTGGGCATCACGATGGCGAGCCTGGGCCTCGGCTGGATCGGCGAACCGGCCCTGGCCTCCCTCCTCCAGCCGCTGCTGGGGTTCCTGCCGGCCACGCTCGCCGAAGCCACCGCGCACAGCGTGGCCGTAGCGTTCGCGTTCGCCATCGTGACGGCACTGCACATCGTGCTCGGCGAACTCGCACCCAAGACGATCGCCCTCGAACGCTCGGAGGCGACGGCGCTGCTGGTCGTGAGGCCCACCGAGGTCTTCATGCGCGTGTTCGCCCCGTTCATCCGCCTGCTCAACGGCGCCGGCCAGGCCGTCGTCCGGGCCCTCGGACTCCGCAGCCGGGGTGGCCACGCCATGGTGCACTCCGAAGAAGAGCTCAAGATGCTCGTCACCGCCAGCCAGGAAGCGGGCGTGCTCGAAGAGGGCGAAGAACAGATGCTGCATCGCGTCTTCGGCTTCGCCGACCTGACAGCGGGACAGGTCATGGTGCCGCGCACGGAGCTGATTGCGGTGTCGGCAGCGATGTCACGCCAGGCGCTCATCGAAGAAATCGCGCGCGGCGGGTACACCCGCGTCCCGGTCTATCGCGAGAGCCTGGATGACGTCGTCGGCATCCTGCACGTCGTCGACCTGCTGAAACCGATCGCGGCGAGCGGCGGGGTGGACGCCGCCGCTCTCGCCCGCGAGGCGCTGACCGTTCCCCGGACGCTACCCGCCGACGATGTGCTGGCCGCGATGCGGCGCCGCGGCGTCCGCGAGGCCCTGGTCATCGACGAATACGGCGGGACGGCGGGCATGATCACCTTCGACTCGCTCATGGAGCGCATCGTCGGCGAACTGGCGACGGGGGCAACCGCGCGCATTCATGTGCTGCCGGATGGATCGGCCGACATCGACGGCCTGGTCCTGTCGACCGAGGTCAACCTGCAGTTCGGCCTCGAGATCGACCAGGACACGTTCACGACGGTCGGCGGGTTCGTGCTGGGCCAGCTGGGCCGCCGGCCTCGCATCGGCGACGTCGTGGCCCTCGACGGGCGGACGATGCGGGTGGACGCGCTCGACGGCATCCGCGTGGCCCGGGTACGGCTGTCTGCACCACAATCGGCAACGGCAGCGTCAAAGGATGGGAAACGGACGCCTGAAGAGGGCTAAGGGCAAAGGCTGAGGGCTATTTGCCTTCGCCCTCAGCCCTTTTGGCCCTATGCTCTGTGCTCTACTTGAGCGACGCGAGCGCGTCGTAGACCTTCTGATAGTCGGGCTCGTTGCGGGCGTCTTCGAGCACCTCGCGGTGTCGGACGACGCCGTCCTTATCGATCACGAACGTGGAGCGTTTGGCGATACCCTTGAGACCGATCATGTCCTCGTTGAACGCCCCGTACGCCCGAATGACCTCCTTGTTGAAGTCGCTGAGCAGCGGGAACGTGAGCTTCTGGTCGGTTTGAAACGCCTTCAGTGCAAAGAAAGTATCAACGCTGATGCCGTAGACCTTGGCCTTGGCGCTGTTGAGCCTCGAGAGGTTGTCGCGGAACGTGCACAATTCCTTGGTGCAGGTCCCGCTGAACGCCGCCGGAAAGAATGCGAGCACGACCGGATGCCCCCGCTCGGCGCTGAGCGTCACGGGCTCACGATCCTGGTTCATCAACGTAAAGTCCGGCGCTTTCGATCCCACTTCTGCAGACATGACGCCTCCATACGGGCCCGCATGGACCCATCTACCTATTTTCCTATGGTTCGGGTAGCATTTTCGGTTGGATTGTAATCAAAACGAGGTTCATCCGTGATCGAGGTACAGAATCTCTCGAAACGTTACGGCCCCGTCACCGCCGTGGACGGCATCAGCTTCCGGGTGGAACGGGGCGAAATTCTCGGGTTCCTGGGGCCGAACGGCGCGGGCAAGACGACGACGATGCGCATCCTGACCGGGTACATGCCGGCCACGGAGGGGAAAGCCGTCGTCGCGGGCTTCGATGTGTTCGAGCAGCCGATCGAGGCGAAGCGCCGGACCGGCTACCTGCCCGAAACGCCGCCGCTCTACCCGGACATGACGGTCCACGAGTACCTGGCGTTTGTCGCCAAGATCAAGGGCGTACCGCCGGCGGATCAGAAGCAGCGCGTGCGCGCGGTCATGGAGCGCACGCACGTGGCGGACATGGCCAACCGCCTGTGCTCGAAGCTGTCCAAAGGGTACAAGCAGCGCGTCGGCCTCGCGCAGGCGCTGATTCACAACCCGGACGTCCTGATCCTCGACGAGCCGACGGCGGGGCTCGATCCGAAACAGATCAACGAGACGCGACTGCTCATCAAGGAGCTGGCCGGCGATCACACGATCATCCTCAGCACGCACATCCTGTCCGAGGTGTCGCAGACCTGCCAGCGTGTGGTGATCATCAACAAGGGCAAGGTGGTGGCCGTGGACACGCCGGGCAACCTGACGGATCGCCTGAGCGGCTCGTCCACGATGTACATCCAGGTGGACGCCAACGGCTCCGACGCGTCCCCCGTGCTGAGCAGTGTCGCGGGCGTCACGCGGGTCGTCGAGTCCGACCGGCGCGACGGCCTCGTCGGCTACGAAGTCGCCAGTGAAAGCGGGCGCGACGTGCGCCGGGAGCTTGCGAACACGGTGGTGACGCGGGGCTGGGGCCTGGTCGAGCTGCGGCCCGCGCGCGTCAGCCTCGAGGAGGTCTTCATCGCGCTCACCGACGTGGACGAACAGCCGGCGCAGGCCGGAGGAGACGAGCCGCATGCGTAACGTTCTCGCCATCGCACACAAGGAGCTGCGATCCTATTTCGCCTCGCCGATCGCGTACATCGTCATCGGCTGTTTCGCGGCGCTGTACGGGTTCTTCTTCATCGCGATCCTGCGCTACTTCGTCGGCGCCAGCATGCAGGCCGGCCTCACCGGCGCGCAGTCGATGAACGTCAACCAGCAGCTGATCAGACCGCTGCTGCAGAACGTCACGGTGGTCGTGCTGTTCCTCATGCCGATGATCACGATGCGGAGCTACTCGGAGGAGAAGCGGTCGGGCACCATCGAGCTGCTGCTCACCTCGCCGCTGACGGATTTCCAGATCGTGATGGGCAAGTTCCTGGGCGCCATGGCGCTCTACGGCGCGATGCTGGCCGTGACCCTGCTCCACTACGCGGTGCTGTTTCGCTACGGCAACCCCGAGTGGAAACCCATCCTGACGTCCTATCTGGGCCTGGTGCTGTTCGGCGGCTGCTTCATCTCGCTGGGCCTGTTCATCTCGAGCCTGTCGAAGAACCAGATCGTCGCGGCCACGTCGACCTTCGCGGTGTTCCTCCTGCTGTGGGTCATCACGTGGATCGGCAGCTTCCTCGGGCCTGGCGGCGACAAGCTGACCGCCTACCTGTCGATCGTCGATCACTTCGACGACTTCACGAAGGGCGTCATCGACACGTCGCATCTGATCTACTACGTGAGCTTCATCACGTTCGGGCTGTTTCTGACCGCGAAGTCGGTCGAGAGCGAACGTTGGCGCGGATAGCGCGCCCGGCACTGGCACAGCGAGCACAACAATGGTGAATCGAATCATCGGCATGGTCTTCTGGCTGGGCGTCGCGGCGCTGCTCGCGGCGACAGGCATCAGGTTCGGGTACCCGGAGAAGGACCAATACGTGTCCTATCTCCTCTACGCCGGCCTGGTCTGCCTCCTCATCTACGTCCTCGGGCAATGGCGCGACGTCGTCAAGCTGTTTTCGAAGCGACAGGCGCGATACGGCACGCTGATGGGCGTCAGCATCCTGGTCGTCCTCGGCATCCTGACCGCGATCAACTACATCGGGTCGCGGCAGAACAAGCGCTGGGACCTGACCGCCAACAAGCAATTCAGCCTCTCCGACCAGACACGTAACGTGCTCTCGAAGCTCGACGTCCCGCTGCAGATCACGGTGTTCGCACGAGAGACGGACTTCGGGGGGTACAAAGAGAAGCTGAAGGAGTACGAGTACGTCTCAAAGAAGGTCACGACCGACTACATCGATCCCGACAAGAGGCCGGCCGTCGCCGCACAGAATCAGATCCAGCAGTTCGGGACGATTGTGTTCGCCTACAAGGGACGCACGGAGCGCGTGACGTCCGATGCCGAGCAGGACATCACCACCGGCATCATCAAGGTCGTCCAGGGGCAGACGAAGAAGATCTACTTCACGAAGGGCCACGGCGAAAAAGACCCGGCGTCCGCCGAACGTGACGGCTACAAGGCGATCGCTGACAGCCTCGGCCACGACAACTACTCGGTGGAGAGCGTCGTGCTCGCGCAGACGGGCGCCGTGGCCGACGATGCCGCGGTCGTGATCGTGGCGGGACCAAAGGCCGACTTCCTGCCGGGCGAAATCGTCGCGCTCAAGAAGTACCTGGACAAGGCGGGCAAGCTGCTTCTCGAGATCGACCCGCCGGACAAGCCCGACGGCGCCCCGCTGTCCAACCTGATCGCGCTCGCCCACGACTGGGGCGTCGCGGTCGGCAACGACGTCGTCGTGGACACCAGCGGCATGGGACAGTTGATCGGCACCGGACCGGAAGTGCCGCTCGCCGCCAGCTACCCGTCGCATCCCATCACGCAGCGGCTGAAGCTCATCACGGGCTATCCGCTGGCGCGTTCCGTGAGCGCGGTGCCCGGCGGCGTCAACGGCCACAACGCGCAGGGCATCGTGCAGACCAGCGAGCGCAGCTGGGCGGAATCGGACATCAAGGCGCTCCTGACAACCGGCAAGGTCTCGATGAACGCGGAGAGCGGAGACAAGGCCGGCCCCGTCATGCTCGGAGCGGCCGTGTCCGCCTCGGCGGCCCCGGCGACCCCGGCTGCCCCGCCGAAGCCGGGTGAAGCGGACAGCCCGAAGCCGGAAACGCGGGTGGTGGTCTTCGGCGACTCGGACTTCGCGTCGACGTCCGCACTGGGCATTCCCGGCAACCGCGATCTGTTCATGAACACGATCGGCTGGCTGTCGCAGCAGGAGAATCTCATCTCAATCCGCCCGAAAGAACCCGACGATCGGCGCGTGACGATGACGGCGACAGTACAGAACAACGTCACGATCCTGTCGCTGCTCATCATTCCCGGCTTCATCTTCGGGGCGGGCGTTTACAGCTGGTGGCGGAGGCGATAGATGCGCGGCCTGCGAACCACGATCGGCCTGGTCGTCGTCCTCGGCGGCCTGCTCGCGTACATCTACTTCGTCACCTGGAAACAGCCGGACCAGGCGCCGGGCCCCAAGCAGGACAAGGTGTTCGCGTCCCTCGAGGCCGACAAGATCGAAGAGCTCAGGATCAAGGCCGAGTCGGGCGACACCAGCGCGCTCAAGAAGGACAAGGACGGCTGGCGCCTCGCCGAACCCGTGACCGCGGCGGCATCGGAAACCGAAGTGTCCGGAATCACATCGGCGCTCTCACAGCTCGAGATCGTGCGGGTCATCGACGAGAAGCCGGCCAGCTTGAACGAGTACGGCCTCGCCACGCCTCGAATCGAAGTGGACTTCAAGGCGACCGGCGACAAGGACTTCCGCACCCTCCTCATCGGACAGAAGACCCCCACGGGAGGCAACCTCTTCGCGAAGAAGAAAAGTGAGGACAAGGTCTTCCTCATCGCCGGGTTCCAGGAGCCGACGTTCAACCGGGGTACGTTCGAACTCCGCGACAAGGCGGCGCTTCACTTCGATCGCGACAAGGTCGACCGCATCGCAATCGACGCCGGCGGCAAGGGCCTCGAGCTCGCCAAGGCGGGCAACGACTGGAACATCACGAAGCCCCTCAAAACCCCGTCGGACTTCTCCGCCGTCGAGGGCCTCATCGGCCGCCTGCTGTCCGCCCAGATGAAGACCATCGCGTCCGAGGCCCCATCGCCCGCGGATCTCAAGAAATACGGCCTCGACAAGCCGGCCGCGACGGTGACGCTGGGCCTGGCCAGCGCCACCGCGGCGCTCCAGATCGGCGGCAAGAGCCCCGACGGGGCGACGTACGCGAAGGACGCGTCGAAGCCGCTTGTGATGACCATCGATTCCGCCCTGGTGGACGAGCTGAAGAAAGGGCCGGACGACTACCGCCGCAAAGAGCTCTTCGCGTTACGCGCCTATGACACGACCCGCATCGAGCTGACACGCGGCAGCCAGACCGTGGCGTTCGACAAGATCAAGGGCAGCAAGCCGGTCGACGACGACAAATGGAGACGCGCCGGCGACAAACCGGTGGACGCCGACAAGGAGAAGATGAGCGTTCTCCTCGCGAAGCTGGAAAGCGTCCGCGCGACGAAGTTCGTGGACTCGACGACGAAGACCGGCCTCGACTCGCCAGCCCTCACCGTCTACGCGAAGTTCGAAGACGGCAAGAAGGAAGAACGCGTGATGTTCGGGAAGGCCGGAGACACGGTCTACGCCAGCCGCGCCGGCGAAGCGGGCGCCGCGGCGGTCAGCTCGATGGAATACGACGAAATCATCAAGAAGCTGGATGAGCTCGCGAAGTAGCGCAGCCGCTGTCGTTCTCGCCGTTTCGCTGCTCGCACAATCTCCGCTCGCGCAGTCTCCGCTCGCGACTTCCAACCTGGCCTCGCTCCGGCAGGACATCGACGCCATCCTGGCAGCGCCGGCCCTCGAACGAGGGTTCTGGGGCGTACTCGTCAGGCCGGTCGGCCGAGACGAAACGCTGTACGCGACGAACGGCGGAAAGCTGATGATGCCGGCGTCCACGATGAAAGTCGTGACGCTGGCCGCAGCGGCCGAGAAGCTCGGCTGGGATTTCACGTACCAGACGCGCCTGTTCGCGTCGGGACCGATAAACGGCGGCAGCCTCCACGGCGACCTCATCGTCGTCGGCTCCGGCGATCCGGGCATCGACGACTGGGACGGCAAGGCGACGCAGCTGTTCGCCGACTGGGCCGCGCAGTTGAAGAGTGCGGGCATCGGCCGTATCGACGGCCGGATCGTCGGCGACGACAACGCCTTCGACGACGACGGCCTCGGGCAGGGTTGGGCATGGGATGACATCGCGGCGAGCTTCTCCGCGGGCGTGAGCGCCCTGCAGTTCAACGAAGGCTCCGTGCAGCTGAGGCTGGCGCCGGGTGCGGCCGTGGGCGCGAAGGCCGGCGTTGTCGTGTCGCCGGATTACAGCGGCCTCACGCTGAGCAACCTGATCACGACGAGCGCGGCCGGCTCGCCCGCAATCTCGCGGCGCCGTTTCCCCGGCTCGTCCCGCCTCGAACTGCGCGGCGTGCTGCCGATCCGCACGCGAGGCTTCTCGGAGACCGCGTCTGTGGACAACCCGACGCAGTACTTCGTGACCGCGCTTCGCCGGTCGCTCGTTGCGAGCGGGATCGACGTGCAGGGACCGGCCGTGGACATCGACGATCTCGACATCGCACCCGTCCGGGTTGCCGACCCGCTGGTCACATACCAGTCGCCGCCGTTGTCGACGCTTGCGACGACGATGATGAGGCTGAGCCAGAACCTTTACGCGGAGACGCTGCTCAAGACCCTTGGCGTCAGCGGCGATCCCGGAACGGCGGAGGCGGGCCGGACGGCGGTTCGAGCCGTGCTGCAGAGCTGGAACATCGATGCCGGCGGTCTGATCCAGGCCGACGGCTCCGGGCTGTCGCGCTACAACCTCATCACGCCGGATACGATGGTCGCGATCCTCACGCACATCGGCCGCGACGAGCGCCTCCGAAACGCGTTCGAAGCAACCCTGCCCGTCGCCGGCCGCAACGGCACGCTCGAGAACAGGATGAGGGGCACGCGGGCTGAAGGCGGCGCCCGGGTGAAAACGGGTTCCCTGACGGGCGTCCGCGCGATGGCGGGCTACGTCCGGTCGGCTGACGGAGAGATGCTGGCCTTCGCGGTCTTCGTCAACAACTACCAGAACTCCTCGAGCGTCATCAACGCGGCCTGCGATGCCATCATCGTCCGGCTGGCGTCTTTCCGGAGGTAACCGTGGCACGCGCGGAACGCATCCACATGAAGACGGCGGAGCTGGAGTCCTACCAGGACCAGCTCTTGTCGGTCAGGCAGGACGCGACCGGCCTCATGTCGGGTTTGTCAGACGCACAATTCAACTGGCAGGCGGAACCAGGACAATGGTCAATGTCCGGCTGCTTCGATCACCTGAACCTGTCGGCGGCCAACCTGTTCATGCCGTCCATCGACGCGGCGATAGCCACGGCACGGGAGCGGAATCTCAAGAGCAACGGCCCATTCGTCTACTCGGCGTTCGAGCGCTGGTGCGTGAAGACGAACGACGCACCGGCGCGGATGCGTTTCCGGGCGCCCAAACGGGTGCAGCCCACGCCGGGCAAACCGGTTGACGAGGTTCGCGCCGAGTTTCTCCGCTGGCAGGACGAGCTCGGCAGGCGCTTGATGGAGGCCGACGGCATCGATCTGCGGCGCGCAAAGCACAAGTCGCCAATTCCGCTGGTGAAATGGAGCCTGGGGGCGTTCATCCAGTTGATGCTCGCGCACGAGCGGCGGCATATCTGGCAGGCTAGAACAGTGCGTCAGAACCCGGCGTTTCCCGCCTGACAAGGCGGCTCGAGGACACCATGAAGCAGACCCTCGCCTGTGCCGCGTGCGTCGCCGCGCTCTCCGTCACCGCGATGATGCAGGACACCACCGTCGTGACCAGCCCGCCCGAACGCTTCTCGACGCGCGTGCTCGTGTCGGGCCTCGAGGGTCCGTGGGAAGTCGCGTGGGGACCCGACCAGCAGCTGTGGGTCACCGAACGAACGGGCCGGCGGGTCGTGCGTATCAACCCGGCAGACGGCGCGAGGAGCGTCGCTGTCACCATCCCCGAGGTGAACCAGAACGTGTCGCAGGACGGCCTGCTCGGCCTGGCGTTTCACGCCGATCTGCTGCGGGGCACCGGCAACGATTTCGTGTACGTCGTCTTCACCTACGACGATGCGCCGGGGACCGCGTTAGCCAGACGCATGGCCATCCGGCGCTACAGGTACGATCAGACCGCCCGTGTGCTCGTCGAGCCGATGGACATCCTGACCGGCCTGCCGACGCACGACGACCACGTCGGCGGCCGGCTGGCCTTCGGCCCCGATCGCAGGCTATATCTGACGATCGGGGACGGCGGCAGCAACTTCGGCGCAAACCGCTGCAACGCCAACCACGCGCAGGATCTGCCGACGGCAGCCGACGTCCGTGCGAAGGACTGGTCGAAGTACCAGGGCAAGATCCTCCGCGTCGAGCTCGACGGTTCGATTCCGGCTGACAACCCCGAGATCAACGGCGTGCGCAGCCACGTCTTCACGTTCGGCCATCGTAACCCGCTCGGCCTCGCGTTCGGTCCCGGCGGCAGGCTGTACGAGTCTGAACACGGGCCGAGCTCAGACGATGAAGTGAACCTGATCGAGGGCGGCCGCAACTACGGCTGGCCGAACGTGGCCGGCTACCAGGACGACAAGTCGTACGTCTACGCGAACTGGTCGGCGTCCGCCCCGCAGCCGTGTGTTGACGCTCCCGAGAGGCGGCGGCGACACGATTCCCGCCTCCGTGCCCACGCAGGCCGAGCGCGCCTTCAAGGACTCGCGATTCATGCCACCGCTCCGGACGTTCTTCACCGTGCCGGACGGCTACGATCTTCGAACGATCGGCAGCGGCACCATCGCGCCCGGCGGCCTCGACGTGTACACGAGCGACGGCATCCCCGGCTGGAAGAACTCGCTGCTGGCGCTGAGCCTGATTCGCGGCGCGGTCTATCGTCTCTCGCTGGCGGCGGACGGACGGTCGACGGTGGAGCCGCCCACCGAGTTGTTCAAGTCGGCGAATCGCTATCGCGACATCGCGCTCAACCCGGACGGACGGACTCTGTACCTCGCCACGGACGTCTCGGGGCCGAGCCGGAACGCCGCGGGCGTGGTCACGCAGACACTGGCCAACCCGGGCAGCATCCTGGCGCTCACGTACTCGGGGCGATAAGCGGTCTGGCGGCCTCGAGAATCGACTCGGCCGGGCCGTCGAGGCCACCGGCCTGCGCCAGATCGGGCCTTCCGCCGCCGCGGCCGCCAAAGCGCGCGGTGAGCGCGGCAATCACCTGGTTGGCCGCGATCGAGACATCCTGCGACCGTGCGGCCACGACGACGGCCGGACGCGACGTGGACACCAGCAGGACGACGTATCCCGGGCGCGAAACGATCGCAGAGGCAAGGGACTTGAGTCCGTTCGCATCGCGCCCATCCACGGCGGCGAGCACGAGCTTGCCGGTGGTCGTTGTTTCGGCATTCGCGGCAAGATCCGCCGCCCGGTAGCGGGCCAGTTCCCGTTCGAGCGCCGCCAGCGCTCGTTGACGGTCGCGCGTCTCCGCCTGAAGCCGTTCAATCGCGCCAGGCATCTCCTGGGGCAGCACCGACAGCAGGCGCACGGCTGCACCAAGCGTGTCGCGCATCGACCTGAACCTGCCGGCCGCCCGGCCGCCGCAGACGAACTCCACGCGCTGTCCGCCCTTGAAGCGCTCGACCCCGCCGATCGCAATCACCCCGATCGACCCGGTGCTCGCGACGTGGGTGCCGCCGCACGCCGACAAGTCGAACCCGTCCATGTCGATCAGCCGCAGGACGCCTTCGCGGCCAGTCTCCTTTCGAAGCGGCAACGCGGCCGCCTCGCCGGCGCTGACGAAGCGAATCGAGACCGGATGGTTTTCCCAGACGACGCGATTGGCCTCGGACTCGGCGGCGGCGAGGTCCTCGCGGGACAGTTCACGCTCGAGATCGATCGTGGATGATTCCGTGCCGAGGTGAAAGCTGACGGTTCGGGCCGCGAACAGTCGGTCGCACGCGGCCGACAGCACGTGCTGGCCGCTGTGCTGCTGCATATGGTCGAAGCGCCGGTGCCAGTCGATCACGCCGCGGACGTGCTGTCCCGGCTCAGGGGCGGGCGCGCTGCCCCCGTCGCCGAGTACGTGCGCCACGGTGCCATCGCTTCCATCGAACACATCCACCACGCGGAGGGCGCCGAGGACGCCAGTGTCGAACGGCTGGCCGCCAGAGGTCGGGTAGAACGCGGTGCGATCGAGCACGACGAGGGTCCGGCCGTCGGTCCGGTCCACGCGGCGAACCGTCGCGTCAAACTCGCGGCGATACGGATCCGCGTAATACAGCCGCTCGGTCATTCGTGGCCCTGGACTCCGGCGCCGGAGAATCCGCGGCCGGCAACTCGAAGAAGAAGGTGGCACCGCCCCACTCGTTTCCGATGTATCCGATGGTGCCTCCGTACGAATCGATGATGCCGTAACTGACGGACAGGCCGAGGCCTGTGCCTTTTCCCACGGGTTTGGTCGTGAAGAACGGCTGGAACAGCTTGGGCTCGTTGTCCGGCTTGACGCCCGGCCCGTTGTCCGCCACTTCGAGCCGGACCCTCCGGCCGCTGTCGGTGAGGCGGATCAGAATGCGGCCCGACGGCTTCTGGCCGCCTTCGATGGCCTGCTGCGCGTTGATCACGAAATTCAGCGCCACCTGCTCGAGCTCGGTGAAGTTGGCGTTGACCTTCCTGACCGAGAACAACTCGACGTCGAGCGCGATCGAGGCCTTGTCGAGATCGGCCTTGCGCAGCTGAACGACTTCGGCGATGACGTCGCGCATGTCCACGAGCATCTCGGGCCCGGGCTGCTGGCTGCTGAACCGCGAGAGGTTGCGGATGATCTCGCGGGCCCGTCCGCTCTGCGTCTTGACGAACGAGATTTCGGACAGCACGTCGGGGGGCAGGCCTTCGTGGCGCTCGAGCAGTTCCACGGTACCGAGAATCGCCTGCAGCGGGTTGTTGAGCTCGTGCGCGACGCCGGACACGAGCAGGCCGACGGCGGTCAGGCGCTCCTGCCTGACCACCTGCCGCTGCAGCGACTGCAGCATCTCGCGCATCTTGCGTTCCTGCTCGAACTGCCGATCGAGTGCCTCGCGCGTGTCGCGCAGACGGAGCGCCATGTTGGCGAACGCGTCCTGGACCTCGCCGAGCTCGAGGTTCGGCGACAGGCTCACCGCGGGCGGCGACAGATCACCGTCGGCGATTCGCCTCGCGGCGTCCCTGAGCTGCGTCAGGTCGCGGGCGAACCGCCGTGCCAGCCACACGCCAAGCAGCACGAGGACGAACGTCGAGATCGACACAATGGCGAGGTTCCGGCGATACGTCGGCGCCACGCGCTCGAACACCTCTGCGCGCGGGATCGCGACGCTCAGCAGCCACGGCCCGCGCTCGATGACGGCGTTTCCGTGAAACCGTTCGACGCCGTCCACCTCCTTCTGCAGGAAGGTGCGCGGGACGTCCTTCGGCTCTCGCGGCGGTCCGAACACGGCGCCGATGAACTGAGCGCTGTCGGCGCTTCGCGCGATGACGCGGCCGTTCCGGTCGACGACCGTGACAATCGAACCGTTGGGCAGCGACAAGTTCGCGAACAGGCGTTCGAGGCGCTGCAGGTTGAGGCTGATGCCCAGGACGCCGGCGGTCGAACCCGACGGCCCCGGCACCGGATAGGCCAGCAGGACAATCGGCCTGCGCGTGAAGGGGCCCACCTCCACCTGGCTCACGGCGGGTCGCCCAGTCGCGAGCACCTGCAGGACGATCGGCGCCGGCGGCGATTGCACGGTTCCGGTATCGACGGTCGTCAGCACGAGCTGCGCTTTGGCGTCGCGCAACACGATGTTGTTCAACAACGGCTGCTCGTTGAGCAGTCGTTCGAGGACAGGCCTGGTGGACCCGGGGTTCATGGCGGTGACCGCCGGATGGCGAACCAGCAGAGACGCCATGGCATCCAGGCTGCCGAAATATTCGTCCAGCAGGGCGGTGGCGGTCGTCGCGAGCCGCCCGGCCTCGGCTTCAACCTCCTGCGATTTCTCCAGACGCAGGCGGTTGCCGGACCAGAAGGCGGCGGCGATCACGGGCAGCAGGAGGACGATCGCTGCCACAGCGACTTGCCGGAGGATGGGTTGAGTTCGGAGAAATTTCAACGACTCTCGAATAAATTCTAGCGCAGAAGCAACGGATCGACGACGCCCGCTTCGAGAAATCCCTTCGCACGCAACAGACAGCTGTCGCAGTGTCCGCACGGGGTCCCCGCGGTGAGCGGGTCGTAGCAGCTGTGCGTCAGACCATAATCGAGCCCGAGCTCGAGGCCTCGGCGGATGATCTCCGCCTTCGTCAAACGGATGAGCGGTGTGTGAACGCGGAGGCGTGCGCCCTCGACGCCGGCGCGGGTCGCCACGGCGGCGAGCGCCTCGAACGCGCGGATGAACTCCGGACGGCAATCGGGATAGCCCGAGTAGTCGAGCGCGTTGACACCGATGACGAGGTCGCGCGCGCCGATGGCTTCGGCCCAACCCAGCGCCAGCGAGAGGAAGATCGTGTTCCTCGCCGGCACGTACGTGGACGGGATGCCTGGCTCCGAGACGTCGCGGTCGCGCGGCACGGCGACGTCCGATGTCAGCGACGACCCGCCGATGCCGCGCAGGTCGACGCTCAACTCCTGATGGCGCGCGACGCCGAGCGCCCTGGCCACCGCCCGGGCGGCGTCCACCTCCCGAGCATGGCGCTGGCCGTAGTGAATCGTCAGCGCGTTCAGGGTGAATCCGTCGGACTTCGAGATGGCCGCGGCCGTATACGAATCCAGGCCGCCGCTCAGAAGGACGACGGCCTCCATCACACGCCTCGGGTCGTGGGCGACCAGATGAGCTTGTGCAGCTGCAACTGCACGCGGACGGGCAGCCGATCCGCAATCACCCACTCCGACAGCGTCTTCGGATCCAGCACGTCGTGGACAGGCGAAAACAGGATCGCCGCGGCACGCGACGGCAGCTGCGTGCGCATCACGACCTCGCGCGCGAACTCGTAGTCCGCGCGGTCGAGCACGACGAACTTCACCTCGTCGTGCGGCGCCAGACGATCGAGGTTGGCCCAATGGTTCTTGTCGGCTTCCCCGCTCCCCGGGCATTTCACATCGACGATCTTGACGACCTCGGCTGGAACACGGTCGATGGGGCGGTGCCCGCCCGTTTCGAGCAGCACCGTATGGCCAGCCGCGAGCAGCCGCTCCATCAGGTCGTACACGCCTTCCTGCAGCAGCGGCTCGCCCCCCGTAATCTCCACCAGCGGGCACCCGTACGCCTCGACCGCCGACACCACATCGTCCACCGACATCTTGCGGCCTTCGTGAAACGCGTACGGCGTGTCGCACCAGGAGCAGCGCAGGTCGCACGCGGTCAGCCGCACGAAGACGCAGCGGTCGCCGGCCCGCGTCGATTCTCCCTGAATCGAATGAAAGATTTCGTTGATCGTCAGCATCGGTCTCTTACTATTCTATGATGATGGGCCCGTCCGACCTGCGCATCGGCACCAGCGGCTGGAGCTATCCGTCCGGTCGAGGCACGTGGAACGGGATCTTCTACCCGCCGTCCCGCGGGCGCGCGAAAGGCTTCGACGAGCTGTCGTTCTACGCGGAGCACTTCAACACGGTCGAAGTGAACTCGACGTTTTACGGGCAGCCCAGGGCCGCGGTCTGCCGCACATGGGCGGATCGGACGCCGTCCGGCTTCGAATTCTCCATCAAGCTGTACCAGAAGTTCACGCATCCGAAGATGTTCAAGGAGGCGTTCACGAAAGGCGTGCCGGCCGGCGGCCCTGACGCTGACGCCCTGCTCGACGCGCTGGCGCGTCCGAACCAGTCCGACCTCGACGACTTTCGGGCGGGCATCGATCCGCTGGCGTCGAGCGGCAAGCTCGGCGCGCTCCTCGCGCAGTTTCCACCGAGCTTCAAGGACAGCCCGGCGTCGCGCGACTACCTGGTGTGGCTGCTCGAGGCATTCAAGGACCATCGTGTGGCCGTCGAGCTGCGGCACAGCAGCTGGAGCGACGCCATGGGCGACACGCTGTCGCTGCTCAACCCGTTCGGCGCCGCGTGGGTCCAGATCGACGAGCCCAAGTTCCGGTTCTCGATTAAACAGAACTTCCTGCCGAACGTGCAGGGTCTGTATTACATGCGGCTCCACGGCCGGAACGCGAAGGAATGGTGGAAACACCAGAACGCCGAAGACCGCTACAACTATCTCTACACGGCGGCCGAGACAAGCGAGTTTGCCGAAACGGTGGATGCCGCCCGGCAGCTCGTCTCGAAGCTGTACCTCTACACCAACAACCATTTCTCGGCGAAGTCCGTCGCCAACGCCGCCATGATCAAGAAGCAGCTCGGCGAGCCGCTCAGCGGCGAGTATCGGGAAGAGTTCCTCGCCGAGTACCCGGCGCTGGCCGGGGCGGCCAGCCCGGTGACACGGGATCTACTGCTCTGAGGCGAACCGCCGTTTCAGCTCGTCGAGGCGATGATGAATCTCCTCGAGCAGCGATGGCGCATCCTCACGATCGGCCTCCGGCCCTCTGAGCTGCTCCACCAGAAAACGTATCCGCTCGACCGATTCGATCGGATCGAGGACTCCACTCGCCGGAAGACTCGCCGAACCCGGTGGTGTCCCGGCTGGCAGCTTGCGGATGTACTCGCGGAGGCCCTCGAGGTTCAACCCATGGCTGCCAAGCAGGCCCGCCGCGAACGAGCCCTCCTGGCGCAGGATCCCGAGCAACAGGTGCTCGTTGCCAATGTGCGGGTGATCGAGTTGATCCGCTTCCTCTCTTGCGCGTTCGAAAACGTGCTTCGCCTCATCGGCGAACGGGATCTCGATGGAGGTCGATAATCGCTCGCGCGCGCCGTGGTGCGCTTGTATCGCCGCGCGCGCCTTTGAGTACGAAAAGCCGGCGCCCGCGAACAGCCTGGGCGTAGGCCCCTTGTCTGCGCGAAGGATTCCGAGCAGGAAGTGTTCGGCCTCGATCGCCGGACCGCCGAGTTCCGACACCTCCAACCGTGCGAAGAACAACGCGCGCCTGGCCCCCTCCGTGAAGCGTTCAAACATACCGCCTCGCGATGCTACTCCCTCACGTACATCCGCGTAATCTGATCGCCTCTCTGGATTCGCTCAGGCACCTCAGTACCGGCAATCAATCGGCCGAAAACGGTGTACCGCCCGTTCAAGTCCGGGCGGGCGGCCAGGGTGACGTAGATCTGGCTGTCGGCCTTCGCGGGATCGCCCATGTGAGCCACGCCGACGGCGCCCTTCACGTGCAACCGCTTCTTGCTCATCTCCGAAACGCCGACGGGCTTCCCGCTCGACGCGGCGTCGCCTTTCCCCCAGTCGGCCGGCTTCTCGAGGCTCTTGGTCTGCGGATCGCCCCACTGCACGACGAACCCGGGAATCGCGCGATGAAATCGCTGGCCGTCGTAGAAGCCGCTCCTGACCAGCTGAAGGACGTGCGCGACGGTCTTCGGCGCCTCGTCGGGAAACGTTTCGAACGCGAACGCGCCGGCGCTCGTTTCGACGACGATGACCGGACCGGCATCCTGACCGGCCGCCGGTATCGCGCGTGCCAGCATCGACGGAACGAGCAGGGCCGCCAGCACGGCCGCGCGAAACCTCTTCATGATCGCCCCACCGTCGTGCACACCAACCCGCGGACACCACTGGTGGATGACGCAGGCGCCGCACCTCGGATAGACCGGACGGCAGACGTTCTGCCCCCACGTGACCAGGTAGAGGTTGATCGACGGCCACCACTCCGGCGCGGTGGCCGCGTACAGGGCCTGCTCCGTTTCGTCGGGCGTTCTCGTCTTCACCCATCCGAGCCGGTTCGAAATCCGGTGGACGTGCGTGTCGACACAGATGTTCCGGGCGCTCTTGAACGCGAGGATGAGCACGAGGTTTGCCGTCTTGCGCCCCACACCCGGCAGCGTCAGCAGTTCCTCCATCGTGCCCGGCACACGGCTGTCGAATTGCTCGACCAGGATGCGGCAGGTCGCCTTCACGTGCCTGGCCTTGTGACGATAGAAGCTGACGGGATAGATCAGCCGCTCGATCCGCTTCACCGTCAACGTCGCCATCGCGTGCGGCGTGTCCGCCGCCTTGAACAGCCGCTCCGAGGCCGCGGCGGTCGTCGCGTCCTGCGTCCGCGCCGACAGCAACGTGCCGATCAGCACCTGAAACGGATCTTCCTGGCTCGCTTCCGAGATCTTCTCGACGGCGGGAAGCTCGAGGCCGTCGATCTCGCGCGCCAGCGTGCGCATGACCGGACCGACATTCCTGGCGTGGCTGGACGACTTTCCGGCTCTGGCGGTTCCGGCGGAACGGCGGCGCGGGTTCAATGGCCGAGCGACTGGCAGTAGCCGCAGTGGTTGCAGCGGACTCCCGGCTCGATCAGACAGTGCCCCTCGTCGGCGCTGCCGCTGGCGACGAGAAATCGTCCGTGGCTGGCGTCGGCGCGAGCGACCGGGGACAATCCGGGAACCGGCTCCGCGGAGGTTCCGGCGGATCGGCCATGCCGCGCGATGGCGTCGCGCACGAGGGCGCGCAGTTCCTGATCAGAGATCTCCATGGATGTCGACCTGATCGATGATGCCGACAATCGCGGCATCGACGGGCGCGGCCTTCCGGCCGAGGGCTTCGCCAGCGGCGCGGCCTTCGAGAACGACCAGCACCTTCTCGTGCACGCCCGCGCCGACGCCGTCGATCGCCAGCAGGGCCGCACCCCTCGGCGCATCGTCGATGCCGAGCGGCTGGACGAGCAGCAGCTTGGCGCCCTCGAACTTGGCGTGCTTCTGCGTGGCCACGACGGTGCCGATCACGCGGGCGATCTGCATCGATCGACTACCCGAGATCCCAATGATCGACGATGCCGACGATGCCGGCGTCGACCGGCGCTTCCATGGGGTAGAACGGAAAGCTCGCTTCCTTGCCGCGAACGAAGAACACCCGCTCGCCCACGCCGGCGCCGGCCGCGTCGACGGCGATGAGCGTGCGCCCGGCGGCTCACCCTCGGGAGTCAAGGGCTGAAGAATGAGCAGCTTGAGGCCCGTCAGGTTCTCGTCCTTGCGCGTGGCCACCACGTCGCCAATGACCTTTGCGATTTGCATCAGCTTCGCGGTTCAGGGTTCAAGGTTCAGGGTTCAGGGTTCAGGGTTCGCTGAACTCGATCGTGTCGATGATGCCGACCACGGCGGCATCCACGGGGCAGTCCTTGAGGCCGGACGCCATCCGCGCGGAGCTGCCGCTGACGATCAGCACGGTTTCACCGACGCCGGCGTCGACGGTGTCGACGGCCACGAGATAGCCGCCTTCGGGTTTGCCGCGCGGATCCATCGGCCGGGCGATGAGCAGCTTGCTGCTGACCAGCCGGGGATCCTTCCGGGTCGCCACCACGGTTCCCACGATTTTCGCCAGGAGCACTCAGCGCTCCTTCACCAGACGCACGCCGCTACCGACCTCAGGCCTTGACGGCGGACGCTTTGCCAATCGGCAGCACGTCCTCGAGGTTTGCGTGCGGCCGGGGAATCACGTGAACCGACACGAGCTCGCCGACACGTCTGGCGGCGGCCGCGCCAGCGTCCGTGGCAGCCTTGACGGCCGCGACGTCGCCGCGCACGATGGCCGTCACGTAGCCGGCGCCAATCTTTTCCCAGCCGACCAGCGTGACCTTCGCCGCCTTGACCATGGCATCGGCCGCCTCGATCATCGCGACGAGGCCTTTCGTTTCGACCATCCCGAGCGCCTCACCCATTACGGTCTCCTTCGTCGTTCCAGAGGTTCCAGCGGTTCCAGAGGTGCGAGGGGTCGAGCCTCAGCGTGTTACCGCAGGTTCCTGATCGCGTCTTCGATCAGTGCGGAGAGTTCGCGGTATGTTAACCGAATTTCTGTTTCGTCACCCGCGACTTGTCTCCCCTCTCCCGACGCACGGCGGTGCGCGTCGATGAGGTCCGGAACGAGGCGCGACCCGGTCCCGGCCGGCGCCTGAACGGTCTGACAGGTGGCGTCGTCGTCTCCCGGGGCGCCACGACAACCTGAGCGGACTGTCCGGGCCCGACGGGCACGTCGGGTCCAGGCAGATCGGCGCCGGCGCCTTGATGCCGTAGGTCCCCCGCAGTTCCTGCAGGCGCATGACCTCTTCGCGCGAAATCAGGTTCTCGCCGCCGAGCATGCGCGCCACGAGGCTGATCTTCGCGAAGTGCTCGATCGTTTCCATCTTGTAGTACGCGGAAAAGAGATCGCCGCCGACGGTCAGCGCGCCGTGGTTGGCGAGCAGCATGCCGTCGTGCGCCTTGATGTATTTCCGGACCGCGTCGGGCAGCTCGGCGGTTGACGGCGTCGCGTACTCGGCCAGGGGAATGCTGCCGAGCGTGGTGAGCACTTCAGCCAGAACCGCGCGATCGAGCGGGATACCGGCGACGGCAAAGCCGGTCGCGGTCGGCGGGTGCGCGTGCACGACGGCGTTGACGTCCGGCCGCTGGCGATACACCTCGAGGTGCATCAGCATCTCGGACGAGGGATCCCGGTCGCCCTGGATCTTCTTGCCGGCGAGATCCGTGACGCACATCATGTCGGGCGTCATGAACCCCTTGCAGACGCTCTTGGGCGTCATCAGGAGTCGGTTGTCGCCGACGCGCACGCTGATGTTGCCGTCGTTGCTCGCGGTGTACCCGCGCGCGTACATGCGCCGGCCGACTTCGACGATGTCGGCGCGAAGGGATTCGATGGTCATCCGGCCTGCATCCGGTACTTATCGCGGCACGCGGTCGAGCAGAAGAAGATCTGCTGCCGTCCGTCGACGACGGCCACGGCGCGATCAGGCACGACGAAGGTGCCGCACACCGGGTCGCGGGCCATCGGGACGCCGCGAATCTCCCGGCCCGCTCCGGCGGGCCGGCCCGACAGCCCCTCGATGACGCCGTCCACCAGCCGCCAGAACGCCCTGGCGACGAAAATCGAGAGGATCAGGAACAGCGCGAGCCGGAACACGGCTAGCCTCCTGGCTTGGGTGCGCCCGCCGCCGGGTGAGCCGATTTCAGCGTGTCGAGCGCACGCTTGGCGGCCTGTCCTTCGGGAGTGTCGGGGCCGAGATCGACGACCTGCTGCCACGCTTTCGTGGCGCCTTCGAGATCCTGCTTGCCGAACGCCTTGACGATGCCCATGTTCAGCAGCGTCTTCGAGTGCTTCGGATCGATGCTGAGCGAGTGCGAGAGCTGCAGCAGGGCCTTGTCCGCCTGGTTCGTGTAGTAGTAGCAGACGCCCAGGTCGGTGCTGAGGTTCACGTCGTTCGGCGTGATCTTCAGCGCCGCCTGGTACCACGTGATCGCATCGTCGTACCGCTCGGCGTCGAAGTAGAGGTTGGCGAGCTCGGCGCGCGGCTGTGCGTTCGAGGGCTGCTGTTCGGCGACCGATTTCAGAGCCGTCACCCGGGTTTCGTCGAGGATCGCCGCGCGCGGGCTGGGGGCGTTCTGCGCAGGCGCGGCGGCAGCCTGCACGGGCGCCGGCGCGGTGCGCGGAGCGGCCTGCTGCGTCCCGATGATCCACCCGGCGATCAGGCCGAACGCCACGCCGGCAATCCCGTACGCGATCGATTCGCTCTTCATGCGTAAACGCCGATCATATCAGGCGGCCGACAGAACTTCGAGGTACTCGCGCACCACCGTATCGAGGCCGACAAAGAGCGCGCGCGAGATGATGGCGTGGCCGATCGACACCTCGTCGAGGAGCGGCAAGCGCCGGAACAACGCGAGGTTGGCCAGGTCGAGATCGTGGCCGGCGTTGACCCCGAGCCCGAGCGACGAGGCCAGCCGGGCCGCGGCGGCGTACGACTCGAACGACGCCCGGCCGGCGGCCGCGCCCGCCTCGAATGCACGGGCAAAGGGCTCGGTATAGAGCTCGACGCGGTCGGCGCCAGCCTCGGCCGCCCACTCGATCGGTCCCTGCACGGGATCGACGAAGAGGCTGACACGAACACCGCGGGACTTGAACCCGGCGATAACGTCCTTCAGCCCATCGGTCTGCGGGCCTGGCTGCCACCCGGCCTGGCTCGTGATCTCGCCGGCGGCCACCGGGACGAGCGTGCATTGGTCCGGGCGCACCTCCTCGACCAGGCCGATCAGTTCCGGCCGCGGATCGCCTTCGATGTTGAATTCGACATCACGGCCGGCCAGCACGCGCGCGATGCCGCGCACATCGGCGGGCGTGATGTGACGGCGATCGGCGCGCGGATGCACCGTGATGCCGGGCGCGCCGGCAGCCAGGCACACCTCCACCGCCTCGATGACGTCCGGCGCATGACCGCCGCGCGAGTTTCGCAGCGTGGCCACTTTGTTGACGTTGACGGACAGGCGAATCATGAATTGAGTCATTTAGTCATCTGGTCATCTGGTCATCGTTGATCAATGGATCCATTGGGCAATGGATCAACGATGACCAGATGACTAGATGACCAAATGACCAGATTCGTCACCCCAGGTGTTGCTTCACCACATCCACGATTTCCTGGGCCCAGGCGCGGATCTCGGGCTCGTGTCGGCCCTCCAGCATCACGCGCAGCAGCGGTTCGGTGCCCGAGTAGCGGATCAGCAGGCGACCCTGGCCGCCGTCCGCGGTGACGCGCGTTTCGACGGCCGAAATCGCCGCCGCCACGGCGGGCACGGAGTGGAGATCCACTTTCTCGCGGACGCGCACGTTCAGGAGCACCTGCGGGTAGTTGGTCAGATCGGACGCCAGGCTGGCGAGGGTACGGCCGGTGCGGGCGACGGTTCGCAGCACGTTCAGGGCCGTGCACAAGCCGTCGCCCGTGTACAGGTAGTCGGAGAAGATCACGTGGCCCGACTGCTCGCCGCCCAGCGAGACGCCGCCCTTGATCATCTCCTCCATCACGTACTTGTCGCCCACGGGGCACCGCACCAGGCTGATGCCCGACTCGCGGCACGCGATCTCGAGGCCGACGTTGCTCATCACGGTCGCCACGATCGCGTCGCCGCGCAGCCGTCCTTCGCGCTGCAGCTGGCGCCCGCACATCAGCAGGACGGCGTCGCCGTTGACGACCTCGCCGCGGTGGTCGACGAAGATCGCGCGGTCGCCGTCCCCGTCGAAGGCCACGCCCATGTGGCAGCCGCGTTCGACAACCGTTCGCGCGAGCCAGCCGGGGTGCGTCGATCCGCAGTCGCTGTTGATGTTGCGTCCGTCGGGCTGGTTCGCGATGACGACGGTCGCGAGGCCGAGGCTCGCGAAGAGCTCCGGCGCGACGAGGCTCGTGGCGCCGTTGGCGCAATCGATGGCGAGCTTGAACTCGCGGAGCGACGACGACTCCGGGAACACCGCACGCAGATGCTCCAGATACGCGTCGGCGCTCTGCCCGGGCGGGACGGCGCCCGCCTGCCCGGAGGCGGCGCTCCACGACGCGTCGGCGACGATGGCCTCGACCGCGCGTTCCACGGTTTCAGTGAACTTCTCGCCGCGGCCCGAGAACACCTTGATGCCGTTGTCCTCGAACGGATTGTGCGACGCGGAAATCACGATGCCGGCGTCGTAGCCGGACCGCGTGAGATAGGCGATCGCCGGCGTTGGCACGACGCCCGCGCTCGTCACGATCGCTCCTTCACCCGAAGCTCCGTGCGCCAGCTCGGCTTCAATCCATCCGCCGGATTCACGCGTGTCGCGGCCGACGAGCAGCCGGGGCGCCGCATCGGCCGCACTCTCCCCGTTGGTGTGCGGCAGCGCGCGCACCAGCGCGGCACCAAGCCGTCGGACGGTCGGCGGATCGAGCGGATAGTGCCCGGCGGCGCCGCGCACGCCGTCGGTGCCGAACAATCGCGGTACGGGAGAACGTTCAGTCTTTGGCACTGGAGATGCGGACCTTGACCGTTGCCGGATCGATATGGGTCACGCCGGCCTGATCCGAGGCGGTGGCGTGCACGGCGAGCACGTAGTCGCCGGCCCCGAGGCGCGCGACGTCGACGAAGGCGGTCACCGCATCGGCATCAAGCCGAGACAGCGACTCGCGGCTGCCTCGAAGGCCCACGTCGACCACGACGGGCATCGCCTGCGCCGAGAGGTGCGGGCCGAGGTTCTGCAGGTGAATCGGACGGTTTCGGACCGTCCGCTCCCCGGGCCCAGGCAGGATCTGCACCTGTACCGACGCGCTGCGCTGCGTCTTGAGGCGCAGCGCCGGGTCAGTGAGGCCGATCGTCACGGCCACCGTCTCCGACTCACGAAGGTCGGCCACCGAAATCGTCTCGGTCAGCGCCTCGCGCGCGCGCTTGACGGCGCTTTCCGGCCCGACGATTTCCACACGATCGGGCGTGACGGTCACCTTGCCGAGCACGTAGCCGGGGGCCGGTTCGCCTTCCGTCGACGCGACAACCGGCACTTCCCTGGTCACCGACGGCTCGAACGACAGCGCGATGGTGGACGGGATGATCTGGACGATTTCCACGCCGAACGGCACGTGCACGAGCTCAGGGGTCAGCGGGAACAGCCGGTTGCCGGCGCGGGCCGCGCGCAGGTCGAGAACCGCAACCACGTCACCGGCGGCGACGCGGCTGAGCGCGCCGGACGTGCCGCGCACGCGCACATCCACCGTCGACGGCGCCTCGCCCTGGATCTCGAGGCCGGCCGGGAACTGCTGCAGTTCGAGGGGCACCCGCAATCCGCGCTCGACCATCTCCTCGCCAGACACGGTCAGCCACAGCAGGACGGCGAGGCCCACCGACATCAGCTTCAGACCGAAGTGCCTGAACGGCCACAGACGACCCATCAGGTGTACTGCACCCGGGCTTCGCGCCGCGCGGGCGCGGCCTGCTTGCCCAGCAGGAGCGTCCTCAGGCGGGCACGCAGTTCGCCGGCTTCGAGGCCGCGTTCAATCTGTCCGTCCACGACGAGCGACACGATCCCGCTCTCCTCGGACACCACGATCGCCACGGAGTCGTTTTCCTCGGTGAGGCCGATGGCAGCACGGTGCCGCGATCCCAGCTCCTTCGCGAGCTTCGGGTTGACGGTCAGGGGCAGGAAGCACGCCGCGGCGGCGACCCGATCGTTCTGAACGATCACGGCGCCGTCGTGCAGCGGCGAGGAGGGCTGGAAGATACTCATGATCAGGTCGTACGTCAGCACCGCGTCGAGGGAAATCCCGCCCTCGATGTAGCTGCGCAGGCCGATGAGCCGTTCGATGGCGATGATCGCGCCGGTGCGATGGGCCGCCAGCATACCTGCGGCAATCACCAGCTCCTCGATGGCGTCCTCCGCCGATTCCTCGCTGGCGAAGTACCTGAAGAACGGGGCGCGGCCCAGGTGCGCGAGCGCGCGCCTGATGTCGGATTGAAACAGGACGATGATGGCAAAGACGAGGTAGCCGAGGACGTTCCTCACCAGCCAGTTGAGGGTGTCGAGCCGGCTCCACCGCGACCCGTAGAAAACGGCCATGAGCAGGAGCGAACCCGTCGCCATCTGCACGGCGCGCGTCCCCTTAATGAGCTTGAGGACCATGTAGATGAGCACCGACACCACGAGGATGTCGGCAACGTCCCACAGGCCGATGGGAGGACGGCGAAGGAGGGTCGTGATGGGGTTCATGAAGCCCTGCGTATTTCTTCCGCCGTCCGCACGACCTGCACCATCTCGGCGACCGCGTGCACACGGACGATGTGCGCCCCGTTCAGCACGGCCGCTGTCACCGCCGCGGCCGTCGTCCAGTCGCGTCCGGAGGCCCCACGACCGCCCGCAGCCTCCCGCAGGAACGACTTGCGCGATGGACCGATCAGCACCGGGCGGTCGAGCGCCGCAGCTATCTCAGGGAGCCGCGCCAGGACACCATAACTGTGCCCCGGCTGTTTGGCAAACCCTAAACCCGGGTCCACCAGAATCCGCTCAATCGGCACGCCGGCGGCTGTCGCCCGGGCCACCCGATCCTGCAGTTCCAGCGTCACTTCCGCGACGACGTCCTCGTACCGGGCGTCCGCGTACATGTCCTTCGGGCGCCCTCTGGTGTGCATCAACACGAGGGCGGCGCCGTGCGAGGCGGCGACGCCTGCCAACGCCGGATCGTACAGCAGGCCGCTCACATCGTTGACGATCGCCGCCCCGGCGCGGAGGGCGGCATCCGCCACGACGGCCTTGTACGTGTCGATTGACACGGGAACCCGCAGGCGTCCGCGTAAGGCCTCTATGACCGGCAGTACCCGGGCGACCTCATCGGCGGCACTGACCGGCTCGGCGCCAGGCCGCGTCGATTCACCGCCAATGTCAATGAGGTCGGCACCGTCCGCCTCCATCTGAAGCGCGAGCTCAACCGCCCGATGCGAGTCGGTGAGGGGCTCGGCGTCCGCAAACGAATCCGGCGTGACGTTGAGGATTCCCATCACGAGCGGACGGGGTCCCAGCTGAAGCAGGCCGCCGTGCGCGAGGGGGACGGCGTAAAGGCGGCGGGGCGCGAACACGTCAGTCGGCAGTCGACGTTCGGCAGTCGGCAGTCGTCGGCCGACACGCGACAGTCGACGGCCGACAGTCAGCACGCCGCGGATGGACTGCAGACTGCTGACTGCCGACTGCTGACTGGTTCATTCCTGCGGCAGCGGTTTGTTGAGCGCGGGGACGATCGGCGTGCGCTCCTTCTGCCTCGGCCGGGCCTCGTCTTCGTCGCTCGTCGAGGACGCGGCCGCCCGCGCCGCCGGCTGCACATCGTCCAGCGGCAGGCCCGCCGCGAGCCGCCTGACCTGGTCGGCGTCGAGCACCTCGCGGGCGAGAAGGGCGTCGGCCATCTTGACCAACGTGTCCTTGTTGGCGCCCAGCAGCTCGTGCGAGCGCTCGTAGTTCTGGGTCACGAAGCGCTTCACCTCGTGGTCGATCTTGAGCGCCGTGTCCTCGCTGTAGTCCTGGTGCTGGGCGATCTCGCGGCCGAGGAAGATCTGCTCTTCCTTCTTGCCGAAGGTCAGCGGGCCCATCGCGTCGCTCATGCCCCATTCGCAGACCATGCGGCGCGCGAGTTCGGTCGCGCGTTCGAGGTCGTTGCCGGCGCCGGTCGTCAGGCTGTTCAGCGTCAGCTCCTCGGCGATGCGGCCGCCGAGCAGGATGGCGATCTGATCGTTCAGGTAGTCGCGCGAGTAGTTGTGCTTCTCGTCGGTCGGCAGCTGCTGCGTGAGGCCGAGCGCCATGCCGCGCGGGATGATCGTCACCTTGTGGATCGGATCGGCGTGCGGCAGCAGCACGGTGAGCAGCGCATGGCCGGCTTCGTGAATCGCCGTGACCCGTTTCTCGTCGTCGCTGATGATCATGGAGCGGCGCTCCGAGCCCATCAGCACCTTGTCTTTTGCGAACTCGAAGTCGTGCATGCGCACGACCTTCTGGTTGTAGCGCGCGGCGTTGAGCGCGGCCTCGTTGACCAGGTTCGCCAGATCGGCGCCCGAAAATCCCGCGGTGCCGCGCGCCAGCGTCGGCAGCTCGACGTCGTCGGACATCGGGATGCGGCGCGTGTGCACGGACAGGATGCCCTCGCGGCCCTTCACGTCCGGACGATTCACCACGATGCGGCGGTCGAAGCGGCCGGGACGCAGCAGGGCCGGGTCGAGCACGTCGGGCCGGTTGGTCGCGGCGACGAGGATCACGCCCTCGTTCGATTCGAAGCCGTCCATCTCGACGAGCAGCTGGTTGAGGGTCTGTTCGCGCTCGTCGTGGCCGCCGCCCAGGCCGGCGCCGCGGTGACGGCCGACCGCGTCGATCTCGTCGATGAACACGATGCAGGGCGCGTTCTTCTTGCCCTGCTCGAACAGGTCACGCACGCGGCTCGCACCGACGCCGACGAACATCTCGACGAAGTCCGACCCGCTGATCGAGAAGAACGGGACGTTCGCTTCGCCGGCGACGGCGCGCGCGAGCAGCGTCTTGCCCGTGCCCGGGGCACCCATCAGCAGCACGCCCTTGGGGATACGGCCGCCCAGTTTCTGAAACTTCTGCGGTTCCTTGAGGAACTCGATGATTTCCTGGAGCTCCTCCTTGGCCTCGTCGACGCCCGCCACGTCCTTGAACGTGACCTTCTTCTGCGAGCTCGACGAGAGCTTCGCCTTGCTCTTGCCGAAGGACAGGGCCTTGTTGCCGCCGCTCTGCATCTGGCGCATGAAGAACAGCCAGAAGCCGATGGCGAGCAGCATCGGGGCCCAGCCGAGCAGCAGCGAGGCCCAGGGGCTGGCCGTCTGCTCCTTGGAGCTCACCTGGACACCGCGGTCCATCAGCCGATTGACGAGGCCTTCGTACTGGGAGGGGGCGTAGGTGTGAAATGTCTCGTTGCCCTTGGTCACCCCGTTGACGTCCTGGCCGACCACCTCGACACGGGCCACGCTGCCGGCATCCACCCAGGACATGAACTCGCTGAAGCTCACGCGGCGTTCGTGCTGCTGGAACTTGGTCGACACGTTCCAAATCAACACGCCCACAATGAAGAGCGCGACCCAGAACACCAGACTCTTCAACGTACTGCTCACGCAACGCCTCCAGACTTGAGCGACGTCAAGCCGCCGTCAGACCGGCCTAAGTTTCAAGATTACCACGGCTTGCGAGGCATCAGTTACCCGAAACGCCTCGTCGATACCGTGCCCGGCTACCCACACGATCCTGTCCGAATCGTCGACAATCAGCGGCACGCCGTCACGGAGGCGGCGGGCGACTTTTCGGTCCACGAAGAAGTCCTGCAGCTTCTTCTCGCCGTCGAGCCCCAGGGGCCGGAATCGGTCGCCCGGGCGTCTGTTCCGGACCGCAAGCGGCCCGGCCGCCGCGACGACCGCCGAGGCGCGATTGCCCGCGGTTGCACTCAGCGCCTCGGGGCCGTGCCCGGCCGCCACCAGCTCGGCCGAAACCACGCATCCTGCCTCGGGCAGCTCGACTTCCCCGGGAACCGGAAGCCGGTAGCGGAAGGCACTCACTGTGCCCGCCCCTCCGGATGCCCCTGCTCTTAAGACGAGCCGCGCGCCAACGCGTTCCACGAAGTGGCCGGGCGCGTCGACTGATCTATCAGACACTCTATCGGCGGGTCTGTTCCCTGGCGCACCGTTGCGTGGTGTCCGGATGAGCTGGAGGGCGTCCTCGACGTGCCGGAACGACACGGGACGGCCGCCCGCCGCAGCCGTCATGGCTCTCCAGATCGCCAGCCGCGCCAGGGCAACCGGAGCGCGCTCGAGCTCGGGCACCTGCAGAATCAGCGCACCGGGCTCGTCGTCGTCGGGCCTCGCCGCGAGTCCGCTCGCCGCGATCTGGTCTTCCATCCACACCCACTCTGCGCGCGCAAGCTCGGCCTGGTCGGCGAGCAGATCGACGGCGGCCGGGTTGAAACGCGCTTTGAGCAGCGGCAGCAGCTCCGCCCGCACACGGTTGCGCGGGATACTGACATCGCGGTTGGATTCGTCTTCGACGTGCGGGATCTGCCGCTCGTCGAGATACGCGCGCAGATCGTCGCGCCGGCAGTCGATAAGCGGGCGGATGACCGCGCCCCGGCGCGGGTGCATGGCCGCCAGGCCGCGGGCCCCGGCGCCGCGCAGCATGCGCAGGAGAAACGTCTCGGCCTGGTCGTCGCGCGTATGGCCAACGGCCACGACGTCCGCGTCGAAATGCGCACGTGCCCGATCGAAGAAGGCGTAGCGTGCGGCGTGCGCCGCGTCCTCGAGTGAGCGGCGCTCGCGTTCGGCACGCTCACGTACGTCCTCGCGCTCGACCAGGATGGGCACGCCAAGCGCGCCGGCGAAGGACACGCAGAATCGTTCGTCGCGCTCAGCCCCGGACACGCCGGTCGCATCGGGTTCGACACGAAGCTGGTGGTTGAGGTGCGCCAGCCCGGCCACAGTCAGCTCGCCGGCCGCTTCGAGTTCGCGCAGCAGGTGCGCGAGGGCCACCGAGTCAGCGCCCCCCGACAACGCGACCACCACGCGCGTCCCGGCGCGGGCCAGGTCGTGGCGGCGAAGCGTGCGACGAACTGTTGTGATCAACATCGGACTGGCAGGTCTGGCTGGTCAGGCTGGTCTGGCTGGTCAGGCAAGCCGGGCTGGAAACTGCGGGAACGGGATCGGGATGGTTCGAGGAACGTTCTGGCGCCCGACCTGCCCGCCTTGCCCGACCCGCCTGACCCCACCGTCAAATCCCACCGACTTGATGGTGCCGGGGGACGGATTCGAACCGTCGACCCCGCGCTTATGAGACGCGTGCTCTCACCAACTGAGCTACCCCGGCAGTGTGGAAACGGCCATCTTACCACGGCGTCAGGTGACCACCATCGCGTCGCCGTAGCTGTAGAACCGGTAGCCGCCCGCGATCGCCGCGGCATACGCCGCCCTCACCGGCTCGACCCCGGCAAACGCCGAGACCAGCAGCAGCAGCGACGATCGCGGGAGGTGGAAGTTTGTCAGCAGGCCGTCGACGAGGCGAAAGGCAAACCCGGGGTAGATAAACAGGTCCGTCGCCGCGGTTCCGGCGGCGACACGTCCGTTGCCCGCCGCGGCGGCCGCCTCGAGCGTCCGCGTCGTCGTCGTGCCGACGGCAATGATGCGGCGGCGCTCGTCTCTCGCGCGGTTGATGGCTTGAGCCGCAGACTCCGAAATCGTGTACTCCTCGGCCTCCATCCGATGTTCCTCGATGAGGTCGACGCGGACCGGCTGAAACGTCCCATAGCCGACGTGCAGCGTGATTTCCACGATGTCGATGCCGCGCGCGGCGAGCAACGCGTTGAGCGCGGGCGTGAAGTGCAGCCCCGCAGTCGGCGCGGCCACCGAACCGCGTTCGCGCGCGAACACCGTCTGGTAGCGCTCGCGGTCAGCGGGACGATCGTCGCGCTTGATGTACGGCGGAAGCGGCATGTGCCCGATCGACTCGATCGCGTCATCAACCGATCCACCGTCCTCACGCCAGAGGCGGATGGTACGGCGGCCGTAGAAGTGCTGCTCGAGCACCTCGCCGTGGAGTGTCGCTGAGCCATCGAAAACGACACGCGCGCCGGGGCGAAGCTTCTGTCCCGGGTGCATGAGCGCCTGCCAGTCTTCACTCGCCTGCCCTGCCCGCCCTGCCCGCCCGCGCCTGCCCCGTCCGCCCTATGAGAAGGCACTCCACCGCGCCTCCGCTCGGCACGCGCCGGCCCAGCAGCCGCGCCGGAAATACGCGCGTGTTGTTGACGACGACAAGGTCGCCCTCGCGCAAGACGTGTGGGAGGTCGGAGATGGCGCCGTGGGCGATCCGGCCCGTACGTCGATCGAGTTGAAGCATCCGCGACTCGCCGCGCTGCGCGGCGGGTTCCTGCGCGATGAGTTCGGGCGGGAGGTCGAAATCGAACTCGCGGATGTCCACACCCGCGAGTGTACGTCAGCGGCTCAGTGCACCAGATGGTCGGGCGGGAACGCCCTCGCGTTGCCCCGGTCGTCCGCGAGGATTGTCCAGAGCGCCTGATCGAGGTAGACGCCGTTTCGCAGGAACGAACGCTGCAGGACGCCTTCCTGCGTCGCGCCGAGTTTGTGCAGGGCGCCGTTGCCGCGGCCGTTCTGGAGCGCCGCGCGGGCTTCGAGCCGGTGCACGCCCACCACGTCGAACACGAAGTCGAGGATGAGCTCGGCAGCATCCATGAACAGGCCGCTGCCCCAGTGCTCCGCGCTGAGCGCGAAGCCCCACTCGGCGATGTCGAACCCCGGCTGAAGCGCCCTGACCTGGAACAGGCCGACGACCGTATCGGAGTCCTTCAGGGTGATCCCGAACGCGAACGACTGTCCGGCTTCACGCTGCCGCTGCGTCCACGCGACGAACTTCTCGAACCCGTCGAGCGTCGGCGGAGGCGGCGAGATCAGCCGCGTGACTTCCGGCGAGCCGAACGCCGCCAGCAGCGCCGGCGCGTCAGACGCGCGCAGTTCGCGGAGAGCGACGGCCTCGCTCAGGAGAACCGGGAGACCCGTGCGCCAGTCGCGAACCGACGCCACCGCTGCTGGCTTTTTGGACGGCGCAATCGTGGAGGGAAACAAATCGAACCGTGATGCGATGGCCATTACCGTGCCCCCAGCAGTCCGGTCGACGTACCCCAGACGATGTTGTCCAAGTCCGCTTCGGTGCCCCAGACGATGTTGTCGTCATCGGAGGTGCCCCAGATGATGTTGTCGTCGTCGTAGGACGTGCCTCCCACAACGCTGCCGCTCCGGGTCGTGCCCCAGATGATGTTGTCCTCGCCGTCCCACGTGCCCCAGATGATGTTGTCCGCATCATCGTAGGTGCCCCAGACGATGTTGTCCTCGTCCATGGTGCCCCAGATGATGTTGTCGTCGTCGGACGTGCCCCAGATGATGTTCTTGCCCTTGGTGCGCTGGCCGATGACGCGGTGTTCCCAGACGAGATGCGTGCCCCAGATGATGTTGTCGTCGTCGGAGGTGCCCCAGACGATGTCCCTGTCCTTCACGATCACCCGAGTGCCCCAGATGATGTTCCCGGCCCGGAGCTTTGCGTGGGTGCCCCAGATGATGTTGGTGCCCCAGATGATGTTCTTGACGTACAGCAGCTGGCCGCCGAGAACCGCGTTGTCCCAGATGATGATCTCGGACCACGGATTCTGCACGCCGCCGATCGTCGTATAGCCGGGTACACCCGTCGCCAGCCACCACGAGTTCATCCGCGCGCGGGTGTCAATCGCGCTGGCCAGCGCAACCGCGCCGCCCGCATTCACCTCGCCGGCGCCCTGAGTCAGGTAGTCGGCGCCGGACAATCTGATCGCCGTGTACTCAACGATGGCCTTCACCGCGTTCGGCGTCAGTCCGCCGTTCGCGTCGAGGACCAGCGCGGCCACGCCGGCGGCAATCGGAGCGGCCATGCTCGTGCCCGTCAGGTCGAGCATCGGGTGGCCGTTCACCGTCCGCCTGTTGTTCGGCAGGTTCGTGTAGAGATAGGACGATGGATCCGTGTCGGACGCGAGGTGCACGCCCGGCGCCACGACATCGGGCTTGGCCAGGGCGTCGAACCAGGTCGGACCGCGCGAGCTGAACGCCGCGACGGCGTCCCCGGCGCGCGTGATCGAGTTCTTCGTATCGACGGCGCCCACGGCGATCGACGAGGGGGCGTTGGCGGGCGAGTTGATCCCGGTGTAGCCGGATTCGCCGTCGCCGTTCTGGTCCAGTCCGTTGTTGCCGGCCGCGACGACGACGACGATGCCGGCCCTGACCGCGCGCTCGACGGCCTGCACCAGTGGGTCGTACTTCGCCGGCGAGTAAATGGGGTGGCCGAGCGACAGGTTGATGACCCTGACCCGGAGCGTGCGGTTGTGCGCGATCACATACTCGATCGCCTTGATCACCGTGCTCGTCGTGCCCTGGCCCTGCGCGTCCAGCACCTTCAACGCGACGAACGTGACGGCCGGCGCCACACCCTGGTGCTCGTAGTTCGACAGCACGCCGGTGCTGCCCAGCAGGCCGGCCACATGCGTGCCGTGCCCGAAGTCGTCGTACGGCGCGGGCTGGCTCGGCTGGCCGTTCGAGACATTCGTGAAGTCGTAAAAGCCCGCGATCCGCGACAGCGGGAGGTCAGCGCTCGGCGTCAGTCCCGAATCGATCAGCGCGACGACGACGCCGTCACCGTTGACGCTGCCCGGGGCCGCGACATTGCTCAAGCCGAGCGTCTGCCGGAGGACGTTGGTCGACGCAACGGGTACCGCTGCCAACGCGGGAGTCTCGGGCGCCGGCGGCGCGTCCGTCACGGGCGCCTCGACGGTGCGCTGCGAGAAACGCCGCGCTCCGACCGCCCGCACGATGGCGTCGGCGGACACGGACTGCACCCACGGATGCTTGGCGAGCTCGTTGACGTCTTCGCTGTGGACAACGGCGGTCAGCGCGTCGCCGTCGGTCTCGTCGCTGACGATGTCACCGTGGTCGGACAGGGCTTTCCGAATCTCGCCCCGGTGGCCGGGCGCGGTCATCACGATGACGCGCTGGGCGGCCGCACCCTTGCGGAGAGCGGCACGAAGCGAGCGGTCTACTTTTGAAGCCGGGGAGGAATCCTGCGCTCGAACTGACGTAACGCCGACGAAGGCCAGAAGCGCGGCAAGGATGAAGGAAGACACACGGCGGGTATGAATCACGGGGGTAAACGTAGCAAGTTGCCCGCCATCGCCCGGGTTGACACAGAAACCAACGGGAAGTGCCTGAACAGTAAGGGTATATGGGCGTGTTTGATATCTGATGGTTCTCTAGATGACACAATGGTTTTGTTCAGGATCGGGACAGGGTCAAACAGGCCAAGCCAGGTACTCGTCCATTCGCTTGTACTTATGCCTGTATATGACATTGTGGACTAATTCAGCACATCTCGTCCCAAATTGAGACACTCCGTGGACCTGATTAGACGAATCGACCCAGGTCGAAGCGCCCACGGGTCCTGAGCAGCGGTGTCCAGAGGTCCCCGACCTTGCGGACCCGTGCCGGCACGTTCTCTACGGTGAAGTCCTCGATGCGGATGCCGCGCTCGACTTCCTTCCACGTGACCGGGGTGGACACAGCGGCCGCCGGGTGCGGCCGCACCGAGTACACCGATGCCAGCGTCCGGCCCCAGGCGTTCTGGTTGTAGTCGACGAGCACGCGGCCCGCGGGCCGCTTCGCCACACGGTATTCCGCCGTCATCAACGCCGGGTGACGGGATGCCAGCTCCTGGCCCAGGGCTTTTGCAAACGTCCACACCTGTTTCTGCCCAGGACCCCGCACGATCGGGGTGTAGATGTGCAGTCCCTTCGAGCCGGTCGTTTTCACGACGGACGGCATCTTCAACGTGTCGAGCGCCTCCCGCACGACGAGCCCCGCCTCGAGCACACGCTCGAACGACGCACCGGTGCCGGGATCCAGGTCGAAGTGCAGGTAGTCCGGACAATCGACATCGTCGGTCCGTGCGTACCACTGGTTCAGGTCGATGCATCCGAGGTTGACCACCCACAACAGCGACGCCAGGTCCTGGATGACCGGGAAGTCGATGACCTTCGCGGAGCCGTGATCGATCGCGCAGGTCTCGATCCACGCGGGACGTGGCGAGGGCGCGCGCTTCATGAAGAAGAAGGGCCCAGCCGCCCCGTGCGGGTAGCGCTTCATCACCATCGCGCGATCCCGGATGTGCGGGAGCAGGACGCCCGCGACGGACGCGTAGTACCGGAGCAGATCGCCCTTGGTCAGCCCGAGCTCCGGCCAGAAGAGTTTGCGGAGGTTGGTCAGGCGGACGTCTTTCCCTTCCACGCTCAGGACGACGGTGTCTTGCCCGGTCGGGATCGCCCTGGCCATCAGCCTCGCGGCCTGCGCGGGAGCCGGGGCGGGCGCGGGCCGTGTCTGACGGCGCCGGCCACCGGGACGTACTCCAGCTCGACGCCCTCGCTGGCTTTGCGCAGCAGCAGGCCTCCGCGGGACATGTCGCCGCGGCCGACGAAATCGACGGGAAACCGGAGGCGCTCGCCGAAGATCCCGCCGAGGACGCCGACGTACTTCGGCGACGCGATGCTTCCGAGCAGCACCACGTCGCGGGCGTCTCCGATCTCGCCGAGCAGCACCGCCGCGCTGCGCTCGAGTGCCTCCCGGTAGCGGGCGTTCGCGAGATCGATGTCGCCGTCCGCGAACTCGAGGATGGACGCGTGGGTCACGCGTACGTCGGGACTCTGCAATCCCGTGGTCGGCGTGATGACGTAGATGTCGCTGGGCGCGGCGAAATGCCGCGCGTACGTCAGCTTGCCGCGAAAGTAGAGGCTGCTGAAGAACGCGAAGACGTCGCCGAGCGGCGCGCCCCCGGCCGACCGGAGCTGCGATGCCAGCGGCGCGGTCGAACGGGGCGACAACAGCTGCGCCGCCCGTCTGCCGCGGCAGCTCGCCGGAGAGAGGATGAAGACCCGATTCAAAATCCCCAGCGAAGGAGGACGGCGCCGACGGTGAAGCCGGCCCCGACCGACGCCAGCAGCACGAGGTCGCCTTTCTTGAGACGTCCGGAGCACACCGCGTCGTTCAGAGCGAGCGGGATGGTGGCCGCGGTCGTGTTCCCGAACTTGTCGATGTTGATGATCATCTTGTCGGGCGAGAGGCCGAGCTTCTCGGCGGCCGACTCGATGATGCGGCGGTTGGCCTGGTGCGATACGAAGAGATCGAGATCGGACGTCGTGAGACCGTTGCGCTCGAGGATGCGGTGTGCGATTTCCTCGGTCTTGCGGACGGCGAACTTGAACACCGCCCGTCCGTCCTGCTTGACGTAGTGCATCCGCTTGTCCACGGTCTCGTGCGACGGCGGGTGCAGGCTGCCGCCGCCCGGCATGTAGAGCGAATCCGCGCCGCTCCCGTCGATCTCGTGCTCGAAATCCAGAATCGCGCAGTGCTCGTCCTCGGCGGCCGAGATCACGACCGCGCCCGCGCCGTCGCCAAAGAGCACACACGTGGCGCGATCCTTGTAGTCGATGATGCTCGACATCACGTCGGCGCCGACCACCAGCGCATGTTCGTGCGCGCCGGTGGCGACCAGCTGGCTGGCGGTGGTCACGGCGTAGGTGAACGCCGAACACGCGGCGCTGAGATCGAAGCCCCACGCATGATGCGCGCCGATCTTGTGCTGAATCAGGCACGTCGTGCTCGGGAACAGCATGTCCGGCGTGACGGTGCCCGTCACGATGAGGCCGATGTCGTCGGGCGTGAGGCCCGCCCTGGCGATCGCCTTGATCGCGGCCTCCTTGCCCAGGTCCGATGTGGCCACGCCGGGTGCCGCGATGTGCCGCTCGCGGATGCCGACGCGCTGCATGATCCAGTCGTCGGTCGTGTCGACGAGTTTTTCGAGGTCGGCGTTGGTCAGGACGTTCGGCGGCACGTACGTCGCCAGCGATCGAATCATCGTCGGCCTGCCGCCGACACGGGTGTTCTTCCGTGCGCTCACCACAATCGCGAATCCCTTCTTCGATCGTCAGGGGCCTCGAGCCCGAAGTACTGATACGCCCGCAGCGTCGCGACGCGGCCGCGCGGGGTGCGATCGAGAAAGCCGGCCTGAATCAGGAACGGCTCGTAGATGTCTTCGATGGCGTCCTTCTCTTCGCTGATGGCGGCGGCGATGGTCCCGACGCCGACGGGTCCACCTCCGAACTTGTCGATGATGGTCCGCAGCAGCTTGCGATCCACCTCGTCGAACCCGTGCTCGTCCACTTCGAGCAGCTTCAGGGCGGCGTGGGTCACGTCGAGCGTGATCGTGCCAGCCGCGCGCACCTGCGCGTAGTCGCGCACACGCCGGAGAAGGCGATTGGCGATTCGCGGCGTCCCGCGCGACCGCCGGGCCAGCTCCGCCGCGGCGCCGTCCTCGAGCGGCACGGCCAGAATCCGCGCCGACCGGCGGACGATCTCCTCCAGGTCGTGCTCCGCGTAGAACTCCAGCCGATGCACGATGCCGAACCGCGCCCGCAGAGGCGACGTCAGCAGCCCCGCGCGCGTCGTCGCGCCGACGAGGGTGAATTTCTTGAGCGGCACCTTCACGGACCGCGCGCCCGGCCCCTGACCGATCATGATGTCGAGCTCGTAGTCCTCGAGCGCCGGATACAGAATCTCTTCGATCGTCGCTGACATGCGGTGAATCTCGTCGATGAACAGCACGTCGTGTTCGGCCAGATCCGTGAGGATGCCGGCCAGATCGCCCGGCTTCTCGAGCACGGGGCCCGACGTCGCACGGATCGGGACACCCAGCTCGTTGGCGATCACGTAGGCGAGCGTCGTCTTGCCGAGGCCGGGAGGGCCGTAGAGCAGCACGTGATCGAGCGCCTCGCCGCGCCGGGTCGCCGCCGTGATCGACACCTGCAGGTTCTCGCGGACGCGGTCCTGTCCGATGTAGTCGTCGATCGCGCGCGGACGCAGCCCGGCTTCGTCCTGCGTCTCTTCCTCGACGCGTGCGGCGGTCACGATGCGGTCGTTCGTCACGGCAGGGACGTCACTTCGCGACTTCTCTCAGGGCCTGCTTCAGCGTACGCTCGAAGCCCGCGTCGCGGCCAATCGTCTTCAGGGACGCATCGACGGCCTTCTCGGCAAGCGGCCGATGATACCCCAGGTTCATGAGCGCGGAGAGCAGATCGTCGCGCAGGCCGGCCCCCGCGGGCGCCGCGCCGCCGGTCGCCTCCACGGCGTGTGCGCGCGGCAGCCGATCCTTCAGTTCGAGCACGATGCGTTCGGACGTCTTCTTGCCGACGCCGGGAATGGCCGTAAGCCGCGCGAGGTCTCCCCGTTCGATCGCCGCGACGAGATCGGGCGGCTCGATGCCGGACAACACCGCCAGCGCGAGCTTCGGGCCGATGCCGCTGATGCTGATGAGCCGATCGAACAAATCGAGCTCGAGCGCCGTCGCGAACCCGTACAGCGCCAGCGCATCCTCGCGGACGTGAGTGTGCACGCGCAGCGCCACCTCGGCGCCTGCTTCGCCCAACCCATAGAACGTCGACAGCGGGACGGCGACGTCGTATCCGACACCGCCGGCTTCGACAATGACTCGGGTCGGCTGCTTCTCGAGGATGCGGCCCCGGAGATGTGCGATCACGGCCGGTAGTGGCGCCAGCTGGTCGCCGATTTCGAGGTGCGAGGTGCCGCCAAAATGTTCGCTAAGCGCGCCGGGGCCTGCGCATGGAGGTGACAGAGGGCGACGGCGAGCGCATCGGCGGCATCATGCGGCGACGGCACCGCCGTCAACCCGAGCAGCAGCTTGATCATCTGCTGGACCTGCGTCTTTTCGGCGCGGCCGTAGCCGACCACCGCGCGCTTGATCTCCGCCGGCGTGTACTCCACCACGGGCACGCCCGCTTCGACCGCCGCCAGCATGGCGACGCCGCGCGCGTGCCCGAGCTTCAGCGCGCTGCGCACGTTGTTCGAATAGAACAGGTTCTCGATCGCGACCGAATCGGGACGGCAGTCCGCCAGCAGCGCAGTCAGGCGCGTGTGGATGACCAGGAGCTTCTCCGGAAACGTCGCGTGCGGCGGGGCGCTGATGGCCCCGCAGATCATCATGCGGTGCCGCGACCCGTCGGTCTCGACGCAGCCGTAACCGGTGCGCTCGGAACCTGGGTCGATCCCGAAAATCTTCACGCGAGCGAGGCCTCGATCTCCTTCTCCGAGATGTCGAAGTTCGACCAGACGTGCTGCACATCGTCGTAGTCGTCGAGGGCTTCCATGAGCTTCAACATCTGCTGGGCGACCTTGCCTTCGAGCTTGACGTAGTTCTGCGGAATCATCGACACCTGGGCGCTCGCCGGCTCGATGCCGAGGCTCTTCACCGCCTCGTTCACGGCGCTAAACGCTTCCGGCGCGCTCAGCACCTCCCAGTTGGGGTCGTCGTCCTGCAGGTCGTCGGCGCCCGCCTCGAGCACGGCGGCCAGCAGCTTCTCTTCGTCCGCCTTCGCCTTCTCGACGACGATGTAGCCTTTCTTGGAGAACATCCAGGCGACGGCGTTGGCGGCCGCGAGGTTGCCGCCGTGCTTTTCAATGAGGTGCCTCAGCTCGCCGACCGTGCGGTTCTTGTTGTCGGTGAGCACGTCAATGATCACCGCCGCACCGCCAGGACCGTACGCTTCGTACTGCGCCTCCTCGTACGACACGCCCGGCTCTTCACCGGTGCCGCGACGAATCGCACGCTTGATGTTTTCGGCCGGCATGTTGGCGGCTTTCGCGTCCGCGATGATCGTCCGAAGCCGGGGGTTCATATCGGGGTCGCCCCCGCCCGCGCGGGCCGCGACGGTCAGTTCCTTGATGATGCGCGTGAAGATCTTGCCGCGCTTGGCGTCAAGGGCGCCCTTCTTGTGCTTGATCGAGGCCCATTTTGAATGGCCGGACATGATTGAAACTCCAGATGGCAAACCGCCGAGAAACCCCAGACAAATCAACGAGATGGAACAGAAAATCTTACACCTTTTCCGCCAGGAGGATCCAGACGTCGGCGCGTGCGTCCCAGGGCTGACCGCGGTAGTCGCCGAGTACGGTTTTGACGCGGAATCCGGCCCGTTCGAGCCGGCGCCGCATCTGCGGGATTGACAGCGTGCGGAATGTCAGCTCGAAGGCGTGCTCGGTCGTACGACCCCCGCGGCGCTCGACGTAGCGCTGGTCGAACGTGGTGAGCCGGCGCGCCGGGTCCTGCCGGACCGACTCGACGAGCGTCAGGCGGCCGCCTCCCCGCATCCGGCCCACGAGCTGGACTCGGCTCTCGTACTCACGCCAGTTGGGAACGTCGGGCACCAGATCGATGCCGAACGTCCCGCCCCGGCGCAGCACCCGCGCCACGGATTCGAGGGTCGCGCGCAGGTCGCGCTCGCGGATGAGCGACTGAAGCACACCGTACGGCGCGAGCACCATCGCGAAGCGCCCGCGCTTGAACGGCAGCGAGCGGATGTCGGCGCGCACGAACGGAACGGTGCGGGCGATTCGAGACGCCCGCGCCGCGGCGCGGGAGAGCATCGGGGCCGATCGGTCGACGCCGACCAGGCTGACGCCGGCACGCGCCAGCGGCAGGGAGATGCGTCCGGTGCCGCAGCCGAGCTCGAGCACGGTCCCTTTCGCCCCGGCGGCCACGCGGCGCCAGAACGGGACGTCGCGCCGCCCCAGCGTCCGCGCGTTCTCCCAGTCGTAGAACGGCGCGTACTCGTCCCACCCTTCCCAACCCTCCCGGCGTGACATGAATCTAGTCATCTGGTCACTTGGTCATCTGGTCATCGTTGGGCAATCGTTCGATGGACCGTTGATCAGCAACGACCAGATGACCAAATGACCAGATGACCAGATGTTCAGTCCGACACTGCGAGCTCGCCCGGTACGATGGGACGCGTGCGCGGCAGGCGACCGAGGCGCGCGAGATTGCCAACGAACGCCAGGATGGCGATGAAGATCAGGAGCTTGAGCACGTCGCCGGCTGTCGTGCGCGGGATCACCTTCCACATGAGCCAGAGCGCGGGCTGCGCGAAGCAGACCGCCCACACTGATCCGTAGAAGTAGCGCCGCTCGTGCCCTTCGCCCTTGGTCGACGCTTTGACACGCGGAAGTCTCCCGAAGGCCCCGAGCAGCCAGATGGATGCGGCGATGGGAAAATACGCGCTCCGGTAGATCTGCTTCAGATACCACTGGCCCGTGACGATGGCCACGACGAGACCGGTGATGTTGAGGACCGCAAAGGTGATGACCTCGCTCCACGCGAACGTGTAGCACACACGGCGATAGAGCGGATTTGGCCGGTCCTCGGTGAAACGGATGATGTACGGCCTCGGCTCGACGCCCGGCAGGCCGCCGCGAAGGCCGGCGATGCCTGTGACGACGATCACGAGGCCGAGCCAGAGCGCCATGCGCGCGTCGAACCCGTGCTCGAACAGATCGAAGGTCAGCGGACCTGGCGCGATGAAGAAGACGAAGATCCAGATCGGCCAGTGATTGAATCGGTAGTAGAGCTTGTTGCGTTCACGGATCTTGCGTTGCGACGCGTATTCGACGGGAATCTCGGGCACGAACTCCTTGGCTCTCAGAGTGTGAGCTTGCGCCGCCGAGTATAACTCGGAGCGTGCACCGGGGGCGCGTGGCCCCACATGCCGCGCCTGGACGACCGGGCTTCCGCCTCGGCGCGCCTGAGCTCGGGGAGCCGTGCGAGGGACATGCGCGCGTTGACGCGCGCCAGACCCTCGCGGAGAAGCACCGCGTTGACGAACAACCCGTCTTCGCGCACGACATAGGCGAGATGGCGGTTGTATCCGTCGACTCTCTCCACGTCGGCTTCGAGCCGCACCCAGCGGTGCAGCACCAGCTCGACGAGCTTCTCGCGGGCTTCGTCGGCAAACGGCGCCGCTGTGCCGTGGCCATGGGCGATCTCCGGGGCGTCGATGCCAAGCAGACGCACGCGCCCGATGCCCACGACGTCGATCGTGTCGCCATCGAGAACGGATCGAACCAGCACGGGATCCGAGTGAGCCGGCCCCGGCAGTGCAGCCACTGCCAGGATCACCGCCGTTGCGATTGGCAAAATCTGCATGGCATCTCCTTTCGCGTGGACTTACCGCGATCGTGGAAGTGCAGGTGCAATCGACAAGCCAGATTGATCCAGCCAGCACGCCTTGCCCGCCCGGCCTGCCCTGCCTGCCCTACTACCTGCCCGACCCGCCCGACCGGCCTGCCCTGCCCGCCCTCGCGATCGCGTGCAACGCGATGCCGGCCGCGACGGCCAGATTCAGCGAGTCCACCCGGGGGCTGATGGGAATGCGGACACGGTGGTCCGCGGCGGCGTCCGACGCGGCGCTGAGGCCGGGGCCCTCGCTGCCGAAGAGGAGCGCCAGACGCGCGGGGCGGGGCGACGCGGCAAACTCGTCCAAGTCGCAGGCGGCGGCGCCGGGCGTGAAGGCGACGATCGTAAAGCCGCGCGCTTTCAAATCGACCAGCGCCGCCGGCCATTCGTTCGTCTGGTTCGTCAGCCGCACGAACGGCACGTGCAGAGTGGCCGCCATCGACGTGCGGATCGCCTTGCGGTACAGCGGATCGCACGAGGCGGCATCGAGCAGCACGGCATCGGCGTCGAAGGCGGCGGCGTTCCTGAACACGCCGCCCACGTTGTCCGCGTTCGTCACGCCGTCCAGAACGACGACGAGCCGCGCGTCCGAAAGGACGGCGTCAATCGCCAGCGGCAGGGGCCGCTCGGCCAGCGCAAGACAGCCGCGGTGGACGTCGTATCCGGTGATGCCGCGAAGGGCCCCGGCGTCGCAGACGTAGACCGGGGTCTCAGGCCGGAGGGCCGGGAGGACCGGCTCGAGCGCGCGGTACGCCGCTTCGCTGAGCAGCAGGGACTGTATGAGGTACCGGCCTTCTCCGATCAGCCGCTCGACGACCAGCCGTCCTTCCGCCACAAACAGACCGCGTTCGCGGACGAGATCGGCGTCTCGAACCGTCTGATACCCGCCGACGCGCGGATCGTCGGATCCGCCGATGCGCACTACGGACATGACGCCTGTTGACTCTGCATCAAGACGATGGCATCGTCGTCCCCATGACGACGTCCGACTATCTGGGCGGCGAGGAGACCAACCGGGCGCGTGAGCTGGCCTACGGTGTGTTGCGGGAACCGCCGGCACCGTTCTTCTCGCACCAGCAGCTCGTGTTTCGTGTGGCGCGCCTGCTGGAGGATCACGCCGAACCGCGCGGCCTCGGTCGTGTCGGACTGGCGCCCATCGACGTCGTGCTTGACGCCGAGCGGGCGCTCGTCGTGCAGCCCGACGTTCTGTTTGTGGCCGCCGCGCGGCTGTCGATTATTCGCAATCAGGTGTGGGGCGCACCCGATCTCGTCGTTGAAGTGCTGTCGCCGGGCACTGAATCGCGTGACCGCGTCGAGAAGCTCGGGTGGTACCGGCAGTATGGCATCCGTGAGTACTGGATTGTCGATCTGGCCGGCGAACGCGTCACGGTCATCGACTTTTCCGCCGGAGCGATTGACACCCACGTCTTCGACCGGCTGGCCACGATTCGTTCGCGCGTCCTGCCGGAATTTCAAGCCGCCGTGTCCAGCCTCTTTCACTGACAGCCCGCCGATCAGATCACCCGCGCCTGGCGCATGACCGCTTCGGACTTCTGCCGGATTTCGCGCGCGACCTCGAACGGATCTCCCTGCTGAAACTTCGGCAGGAACAGTTCGACCGACAGCGGACCCGCGTAGCCCTTCTCCGCCAGCTTGCGCAGGATCTTCACGAGGGGCGTCACGCCGTCGCCGGGAATGACCCGCGTGACCTGATCGAGCAGCTCGCGCGGCATGTCCGGCACATCCTGGAAGTGCACGTGACCGATGTCGCCCGGACGCAGCAGATCGAGGTCCTCGAACTTGCTCTGGCCCGACCAGAAGTGGTAGCAGTCGAACAGAATCTTCATGTTCGGATGCGCCGCCTCGCGCGTCATCTTGAGCGCGGTACCCAACGTGGAAATGAAAGAAGACGCGCGCACGAACTCGGCCATCGCGATCATGTCGGCCTGCTGCGCGATATCGCCGACCTGCCGCATGTTGTCCACGCCGGTCTTGTAGTCGTCCTGCGTGAATTTCGCGGTCGTCGGGGTCGGCGCGTAGAGCCGCTTCAGTCCCAGCTCGCTCAGCATCGCGCAGCGACGCTTCAGGTCCTCGAGCCCTGCCGCGTGACCGGAATTCGGCTCCCAGATGCCCTGGACGCCGCAGGCGCAGGAAACCGGCGTCAGCCCCAGGTCGGTGAGTACCCGTTTGGCCGCTACAAGCGAGTCCGTCTTCAGGAACTCGTCCAGCAGCTGCACGGTCAGCTCGACGTTCTTGATTCCGGCGCGCGCCCAGCCCTCGAGCGACCGGCGGTAGCCGGCGGCGGCCGAGGTGTTCTGGTGAATGGCGAGTGACATCTTCCCCACGGCTGCGCCTGTCGGCGCAGCCGGGCTGTCCCCAGCGGCGCCTGCCGGTGCGGCCGGGCTGTCCCCAGCGGCGCCTGCCGGTGCGGCCGAAAGCGCAAGAGGAGCGAGAAGCATCGTTCGTCGTGACAGCATGTGGATGGCCTCCGGGTGCGCTCAGTATTGCCGAAATGTCAGGTTGAAGCGGCCCGCGATTTCGAGAGCCGGGGGAGCGGTGCCGGGATCGATTCGCGAGACACCGTGGTAGCGCAGCCGCGCGGGGCCTCCGAACACGAACGCGTCGCCCGACTCGAGCCGGATCGCGTGCACGGGATCCCGGCGGCGCAGGCCGCCGAACAGAAAGCGCGCCGCGTCGCCGAGCGACACGGAAACGACGGGATAGCCGGCCGAGAGCGAGGCTTCGCTCTCATCCTTGTCCTGATGCACACCCATGTGTCCCGCCGCATCGTAGTAGTTCATGATGCACAGGTCAGCGTCGAGCCGCATGCCGACCGATTCGGCGATCTCGTTGGCCAGCTGCCTGATGTCGTCGGGCAGCGGCGGCACAGCCAGGCCGTCGAAATCGGACCGGTTGGATTCGTACTTGTACTGCAGGCCGTTCCAGTGTCTCCCCAGGCACAGCATCCTGACGTGCATCACGCCCCCACCCCGCACCCTCGGCACGTAGCCCGGCACCGCACCGTCCATGAGCGCCCGGCACTGGTCGAGCAGCACTCGCTGGTGTTCGAGGGAAAGACAGCCCGAAAGGTGAAACGCCCCCGGCGCGATTTCCACGGGTTTACGTTACCATTGCACCCCATGCAGCGGCTCACCCGGGTGTGCCTTGTGGTCGCGTTCCTCGCGCTCGCGGGCCCCGTTGACGCGCACCCCGTGCCCTTCAGCTACCTCGACGTTCAAGTGCAGAAGAACGGGCTCGACGTGTCCCTGGTCGTGCACATTTTCGATGTCGCCCACGATCTCCAGATCGCGCCGCCCGAGCGGCTGCTCGAACCGGCGGTGGTGGCCGAACGGTCGTCCGCCATCCGCGCGCTCCTCGCCCCGCGCGTGGAGCTCGACGCCGACGGACGGCGGCTGACGCCTGAATGGTCGGAGCCGGAGATTCTGCGCGAACGCCAGTCTCTGCGCCTGCGCGTGCACTACCCGGCGCCCGCGGCACCAGGCACCGTGGCGCTCAACACGGTGATGTTTCCGTACGATCCCCAGCACCAGACGTTCGTGAACCTGTACGAAGGCGAGACGCTGACGTCGCAGATGATCCTCGACGACAAGCATCCGCACCTCGAGTATTTCGCCGGCACTCGGCAGGGCGTGCTGGCCGTCGTGAAGAAGTTCATCCCGGCCGGCATCCATCACATTCTGATCGGCCCGGATCACATCCTCTTCCTCGTCGGCCTGCTGCTGCTCGGCGGCACGATGCGCCAGCTGCTGTTTGTCGTCACCGGCTTCACCGTGGCGCACAGCATCACGCTGTCGCTGGCGGCGCTCAATCTCGTGACGCCGCCCGCGCGCCTCATCGAGCCGGCCATCGCTCTCAGCATCGTCTACGTCGGCGCCGATAACATCCTCGCCAAGGGCGGCCGCGATGTCCGGGTGTGGATCGCGTTCACGTTCGGCTTCATTCACGGGTTCGGGTTCGCGAACGTGCTGCGCGAAATGGATCTGCCGACGCGCGCGCTGGGCTGGTCGTTATTCGCGTTCAATGTCGGCGTCGAGATCGGCCAGCTGCTGGTCGTGGTGCTCGTGGCTTCGGCGCTTCAGGGCCTGCGATCCCGCAGCGAGTGGGCCGGCCGCCACGTGGCGTTCGCCGGGTCCGTTGTCGTCATCCTGGCCGGCGCGTTCTGGTTCGTGCAACGGGTGTTCTTTCCTGGAGGCATCTCATGAAGCGTGGAATCGTACTGGGCGTCCTGCTCGCGGCGGGCGGAATCTCGCTCGCCGCCACTGGCTTTCAGGGCCGCGAAGGGCGCGGCCCGCAGGGACCGAACGTCGCCGAGATCGAAAAGGTCAACGACCGGCTGTACATGATCACCGGCGGCGGCGGCAACACGGCCGCGTTCCTGGTCGAGGGCGGCGTCGTGCTGGTCGACACCAAGCTGGCCAACTGGGGACAGGCCATCCTGGACAAGGTGAAGACGGTCACCAACATGCCGATCACGACGATCATCAACACGCACACCCACGGCGATCACAACGGCAGCAACGAGTTCTTCGGGGCCTCGGTTGAATTCGTGGCTCAAGAGAACACCAAGGCAAACATGGAAAAAATGGACGCCTTCAAAGGCGACAAGTCCGTGTTCATTCCGAAGAAGACGTTCAAGGACAAGCTGTCGCTCGGGAAAGGCGCCGATCGGATCGACCTGTATTATTTCGGCCGGGCCCACACCAACGGCGATGCGTGGGTCGTCTTCCCCGCGTTGCGCGCGATGCACTCGGGCGACGCGTTCGCCGGCAAAACCACGCCGATCATCGACGCGAACAACGGCGGCAGCGCGGTCGAGTACGGCAAGACGATCACCAAGGCGGCATCGAGCGTCAAGAACGTGGATACCATCATCACCGGTCACAGCCCGAGGATGACGATGGCGGACCTGAAGGAATACGGGGCGTTCAACACCGACTTCGTGAAGTGGGTGCAGGGCGAGATCAAAGCGGGCAAGACCGTGGACGCCGCCGCCGCCGAATACAAGCTCCCGGAACAGTACAAGGGATACGCTGTGAGCACGTTCCTGGGCGGCATCAAGAACAACATCCAGGTGGCGTACAACGAGTTGAACAAGAAGTAGGAGCAGACGATGACGCGAGGGGTTGTACTCGGCACGTTGGTTGCGCTTGGCGCTTTGTCGCTGGCGGTGTCCGGCCAGACGCCGCCGGCCGGGCCGACGGCGAAGGCGATCGCCGCGACAAAGATCGAGAAGATCAAAGACAACCTCTACATCGTCACGGGCTCGGGGATAGAGGACACCAACGCGTTCAGCGGCGGCAACACGGCGGTGTTCATCACCGATGCCGGCGTCACCCTCGTGGACACGAAGCTCCCCGGGTACGGCCAAACCATCCTCGATCGAGTCAAGACGGTCACGAGCAAGCCGATCACGCGCATCATCAACACGCACACGCACGGCGATCATACGGGGGGCAACGAATTCTTTGGCGCCAGCGTGGAGAGCATCGTCCAGGAGAACACCAAGGCCAACATGGCCAGGATGGACGAGTTCAAAGGCGCCAAGGCGCAGTTCCTCCCGAAGCGAACGTACAAGAACAAGCTGACCCTGGGAGCCGGCAAGGATCAGATCGACCTGTACTACTTCGGCCCGGGCCACACCAACGGTGACACCTTCGTCGTGTTCACCGGGCTCAGGACGATGCACGTCGGCGACATGTTCGCGTGGAAGGCGCTGCCCTACATCGACCCGGCCAACGGGGGCAGCATCGTCGAGCAGCCGAAGACGCTTGCGAAAGTGGTCGCTGGCGTCAAGAACGTGGACACCATCATCAACGGTCACATTCCCGTGGGCACCTTCAACGATCTGAAGGAGTATGCCGAGTTCACGCAGGATTTCGTGACGTTCGCGGAAAACGCGGTCAAGGCTGGCAAGACAGCGGACCAAGCAGCGGCCCAGTACACGGTCCCGGCGAAATTCAAAGGCTACGTCGTCAGCGCGAACGAGCAGTTCGGCAACGCGAAGGCGAACATGGAGATCGCATACAAAGAGCTGAAGAAGTAGGGCGGGGCTTTCAGCCCCGCCGTGCGGGCGCGGCCCTGAAGGGCCGCGCTACTTCCCTACCGTCCTACCGTGAATCCCACCGACGCCATCACCTTGTCCCACATGATGGCCACTTTCCCGGCGTTCTCCGTCACGTCGACGAAGCTCCACGTGAGCTGGTCGACAGCGAACGGGAGCGCGTCGAGCTTCATCGGCGATCGAACGACGTCCTTGTCTGGCGTGTAGTCGAACGCCCCGAACAACGCGTCCTTGGTCCCGGGGAACGTCGGCGAGGCCGGCCATCTCGACACGATCAGCGTCCAGCTGTTCGGCTTGAGATCGATGAACAGGCTGTACTCGCCGGCCGGCACTGTCTTGCCGTTGATGACGAGCGGGACTTCCGTCTTCAGTCGCGTCGAGACGTTCGCCCCCGCGCGCCAGACAGGCGCGCCGTCGTTGAGCGTCCGCCCGTAGTTGGCGCCAGCGCCCCACAAATCCCGCCCCCGCTTGATCGGCCGACCGTACGTGATCTCGATCCACTTTCCGTTCTGGTACTGCGGCGCCTCTCCGCCCGGCACGTACTTGCCGCCGACCTGCGTTGCCGCAGTCCCGGTCGGGCTTGGAGAACGGAAGCCCTGGGCAAGCATCAGGCCGCCCGCCGCCAGCACTGCCGCAATCGTGGCAAACAATTTCCGCGTCATTGGGTCCTCCAGTAGAATCCCCTCGTGTCGCGCCCCGATGACGACGATCTGACGATGGACCCCGCGGAAGCGCCGACACGTGCGCCGAACGTGGGATCCGGTGACCGCACGCCGACTCCGTCGGACCGCCTCGCGCCTGGTTCCGTGATCGCCGGGCGATATCGACTCGTTGCGCTGCTCGGCCGCGGCGGAATGGGCGAGGTGTACCGCGCGGACGATCTGACGCTCGACCAGCAGGTCGCCTTGAAGTTCCTGCCCGCCGACGTCGGTTCCGATCCCGGTCGACTCGCCCAGTTTCACGCCGAGCTCCGCACCGCCCGCCAAGTGTCGCACAAGAACGTCTGCCGTCTCTACGATCTCGGCGAGGCCGACGGCCGCCGGTTCCTGACCATGGAGTACGTCGACGGCGAAGATCTGGCCTCGCTGCTCCGCCGGATCGGACGCATCCCGCAGGACAAGGCCATCGAGATTGCCCGTCAGCTCTGCGCCGGGCTTGCCGCCGCACACGAACGCGGCGTGCTGCACCGCGATCTCAAGCCGGCCAACATCATGATCGACGGCGACGGCAACGTCCGCATCGCCGACTTCGGGTTGGCCGCTGCAGCTGGTGACGTGACGCCATCTCGCGCAGGAACGCCGCAATACATGGCGCCCGAGCAGTTTGCCGGCGGCCAGGCCTCCGTCAGGACCGACATCTACGCGTTGGGCCTCGTGCTCTTCGAACTGTTCACGGGGAAGCGGGCGTATGAAGCCAAGACACTGACCGAACTGATCGATCTGCAACAGAGCCGCACAGTGATGATGCCCTCGTCCGTCGTGCGCGAGCTGGATCCGGCGGTCGAGCGCGTGATTCTCCGGTGCCTCGAGCGCGATCCGGCGTTGCGGCCCGGATCCGCACTCGCCGTGGCAGCCGCGCTGCCTGGCGGCGATCCGCTCGCGGCCGCCCTGGCGGCTGGCGAAACACCTTCGCCGGAAATGGTGGCGGCGGCCGGCGAGACCGGCGCCCTCAAACCAGCCATTGGTCTCTCGCTGCTGGTACTGGTCTTCGGCGGGCTGTTCGCTGCCGCGGCGCTCTCGGATCACGTACTGCTTGTCGCACGCATTCCGTTCGACAAGACCGCAGACGGCCTGGAAGATCGGGCCCGCGAGATTGTGGAGAAACTCGGATACACCGATCAACCGGCCGATACGGCCCGCGGATTCTTTCTTCTGCAGGACTACATCGCCTACGTCATGCGGACCGACAGGTCGCCCTCTCGCTGGGACTCGCTCAAGACAGGCGCCTTCCCGTCCCTTCGTTTCTGGTATCGGACCAGCCCCCGGGAGCTGAACCCCATCGGCACCGAATGGCGTCCGGGCTTCGGCGATCCGCCGATGACCGTGTCGAACATGGTGTCGCTCATGCTCGACACGCAGGGACGGTTGACGCAATTCACCGCGGTGCCACCACAGGTTGACGATACTCCCGAAACCGCGGCGATGAACTGGACGCCACTGTTTGAAGCGGCGGAGCTGGAGTTCGAACACTTTCGCCCGGTGACATCGATCTGGATCCCCAATGTCTATGGAGACAGGCGTGCGGCATGGGAAGGTCGGCTGCCGGGACATCCCGACATCCCCCTGCGCGTCGAGGCCGCTTCGTACCGCGGCCGACCGTCGTTCTTCCAGGTCGTCGGACCGTGGACACGCCGGCCCCGAATGGATCTGGCCTCCCCCACGGCCGCAGCCCGCGTCGTCCGGTTCGGCGTGGGCCTGGTTCTCCTGCTCACGTTTGCCGGGGCGCTCGTGCTCGCGCGCTACAACGTGCGCAACGGCCGCGGCGATCGCCGTGGCGCCACTCGCATCTCGTTCTTCGTGCTCATCGTCATGACGGCCGCCTGGGTATTCGGCGCCCGTCACTCCACGGAGCTCGCGACCGAGGTCAACCACTTTCTGTATGACTTCCTGCCGTTCCAGCTGCGTACCGCCGGCACGCTGTGGATCGCCTATGTGGCCCTCGAACCATACGTTCGGCGCTACTACCCGGAAATCCTGATCTCGTGGACGAGGATGATTGGCGGCCGGTTTCGGGATCCTCTGGTGGGACGTGACGTGCTCGTCGGCATCGTCGCCGCCATCGCTGTCGCGTTTACCCGCTTGGCGTACTATCTGCTGCCGCCGCTGGTCGGCATCCCCGCGCCGGCGCCCCGCGCCTCCATCGACTTCGCATTTCTGTTCCACGCGCGCGATGCCCTGTCGGCGCTTCTGAGCATGCCGTCGGTCGCGCTCAACCGGACAATGCTCATCACACTGACGTTCGTCGTGATGCGCATTGTCGTCAAGCGCACATGGCTCGCTGCCATCATCGCGGGCGCCATCTACAGTTTTCTGGTGCCTGGCGAAACAGGCGCAGACCAGCTGGCCCTGAACACGGCGTTCACGCTCGAGGTTTCAGCTCTTTACATGGCGGTGCTGGTGCGCTTCGGGGTACTGGCCATGGTCATCGCCTTCCTCACGAACGCGGTGCTGACCCAGGGAGTGCTGACAGCGGACCTCTCGAAGGTGTACGCATCCACCAGCGTGTGGCTGCTCCTGCTGATAGGCGGCTTCGCGCTCTGGGGGTTCCTGGCGTCGCGCGATCGGCAGCCGCTCTTTGGCGCCTTCGCTGAAGACGTAGAACGGAGAACGTAGAACGAAGAGCGGTTCTTGGCGTGGCACTCCACGGATCATCCCGCCACGGATGTTTCGGGTAGCGCCCACGCAGGTCCTTCCTGACCTCGGGATAGCAGGGTGAACCTGACGGGCTCCGGGCTCCTTGCGCACGCCTTGGGCGTGTCGGCAAGCCCGAACAATTCCTGGAGCTTCACCGAGGCTGAAACGCCGCCGTCTTGCTCGTACTCAAGGCCGCCCGGGCGAGTTCGCCCGTCTGACGGCAGATCTTTCCAAGCTGTACGCCACGACCAGCGTCTGGCTGCTGCTCGTCGACGGCTTGGCAGTGTCAAGCTTCTGGGCGTCCCGCGGCTCGGAGCAGCTGTTCGAGAAGGCGTTCGATACGACACAGCGGCGCGAATCGCGCGCCCGGCGCTAGCGCTGAATGGCTGGTCCGCTCGTCCTGTCGCGCACGGCAAGGTACGACACGCTCCAGCGGTGCGAGGCGTCCTTCCACAACTGACGAATCCGGAGAAACTTCGCTTCCGCCTGGCCGATCGGAAAACGAAGGATTGGATGGCGAGGGGCCTCGAGCGCCGCGAGAAAGGCCACGCCCCCTGAGCCGCTTCTCCACTGCTGCACCCACAGACGACCGTCGACCGACGTTTCGATGACCAGCGCGCCGGGGAATTCGAGCGGATCCACAGCTGCAAGATCGACCTCGCCAGCCACATGCACGGCGTCGAGTTCGATGGTCAGTTCGTCCCCATCTTGTTGCGGCGCCGAGGTGCGCCAGCTGATTTCAACCCCACCGCCGGCTTCGGCACGGAACGGAACCGCCGTTCCGGCCGGCGTCACCCGAACCGATCGAATCGCCAGAGCAGGGCCGGCGTCAGACCGATCTCGTTTCCGCTGTGCCAGCAGCAAGAGCAGCTCGCGGGCGCTGGCGCGGACTTCAGTGGCGCCGGCGCCGCGGACGAAGGTCTCCCAAATCGCGCTATCTCTCAAGGTCCGATCGACTCGCACGAGGATGGGCGCGTACGATGCCAGTACCGGCAGCACAGACTCGTCACGGCGTTCGAGCGACAGCCTGAGGATTTGGTAGCCGACCGGGTCGTAGCCGCTGTACCCGTTGACAACCGGTCGGCCGTGAAAGATCGACCGGTACACGGCCGCGATGTCGTCGAACACGCCGCCGAGCGGCAGCTCGAGCACGGCAGCGCGACCATCCGGCATCGTCATTGCGGGGGGAGCGGCCACGGAAGGAAGTGCGGCCGGCCAGCTGTCGGCGGTGAGCAGCAGGACGGCGCCGACCGCACCGACAAGCCGCGCGATGCGCGATCCGGACGCCGTGAGTCGGACGAAGGCAATCCCCGCCGCGACGGCGACCCCTAGTGCCGAAATCATCATGAAACGCGCCGGGGCGCGAAATCCCTCGCTGAATCCCGGCAGCAGCGTAAGCAAGGCGAACGGGCCTCGGTACAGCAGCTGACGGCCGAGAAAGTGCGGCACCGGACCGAGGGCGAAGAGCCACGCGACGATTGCCGATGCCAGGTAGAAGGCGAAGGCGGACCGGCGGCGCCAGACCTTCGCCCACGCTGCGGACGTCAGGCCGAGCAAGATGCACGCAGCACACACGACCGTCAGCGGTTTGTCTGGTCCGTCGGCCACGAGCGCGAGCGGACCCCATCGGAACGACCAGGGACCCCACCACGTACTCAACGCCACAACCGCGAACACGACGGCCACCATCGTCAGGGACCGGCGGAGCCAGGTCCAATCGCGGGGTTTCACGACGGCACCTGAAGATCGGCGCCATCCCACAGCGCCAAGGATCAGCAACGGCGCAATCACACCGATGTAGACCTCTCCTTCGGGATTGCTGGCCATTGACGGAAAACGCCACAGTTTCATGGGCTGGGCGCTGAGCACGCCAGTGACATCGGCGCTGAAATCACGCATCTCTCCAAAGGAGCGTCCGAAGCCGGCCTGGGCATGAATCGCTCGGTACTGCAGCAGGATGGGGAGCAGTACGACAAACGCCAGGGCCCAGGCGCCGGTAAGGCTTGCCCGGCGCGAGAGCGGCGCGTCTCGGGGAAACCAGAGGATCCACATTCCGATGAGAGGGATCGAAAAGAACAGGTAGTACCCGCTGCACAAACCCTGGAGCGCCAGCAACGACGCGAATGCGGCGAGCCAGCGTCGGCGCCAGGTCGCCACATAGCGATGAAGGGCGAGTAGCGCAAGCGGGAGACAAAACGCCGCCTGCAATTCCAAATGCGCCAGGTGCGCCATGCGATAGGGATTGAACCCGAAGGCCACGCCGCTGATGGCTCCGGCGGCGTGGCTTCCGGTGAGCGCGAAGGTGAGCGCGTGTGCAGCGAGCGCAGACAACACGAAACACGCAACGAACGTGATGTTGTAGGCCAGAATCGGCGTCCCGCCCATCCACTGGACGGGCGCAGCGATCAGCTCGAGTCCAACGCGATGATCCGAGAACGCGAGGCTGCCCTGAATCGGAAAAAACGCCAGCCCGTCCCACCACTGCCCGACGAAAGGGACATGCTGGACGTTCCACCAGAGAATCCACGTGCTGAGCAGCGGATCGCCGGCATCGTGCGGAACGGCGGTGCTGAACTGGCCAAAGAGGCTGCGCACGAGCAACAAGGCCAGCACGAGATAGCCCGCCGACGCGAGGAGAAATCGTCGCCACTCAGCCATCAGTCCCGAGGATTCTATGCTCCACGCGAGCCTAACGGCGGTTCTTCGTCCGCGCGGTTGGCGCCGCGTGCCACGGGTCGTCCGGCCACGGATGTTTCGGATACCGCCCGCGCAGTTCCTTCCTGACCTCGGGATAGGTTCGATCCCAGAAGCTCCGGAGGTCGCGGGTCATCTGAACCGGCCGGCCGTTCGGCGCGAGCAGGGCGAGCCTGACGGGCTCCTTGCGCACGCCTACCCTGGGCGTGTCGGCAAGCCCGAACAATTCCTGGAGCTTGACCGAGGCTGAAACGCCGCCGTCTTCCTCGGTACTCGAGGCGCACGGTGCGGCCGCTCGGCACCAGAATCGTTTCCGGCGCGTCGCGGTCGAGCGCACGCCGATTCTCTGGAGACAATCCACGCGACAGCGACACGTCGGCGAGCGTGCGCGCCCCGGCCGCGGCGGCCCGGACGAGTTCGCCCGGATCCGCCGGACGTCCGGCGAAGCTCAGGCGACGAAGCAACTGCCGGTCGGCCTCCTCGGGCCCACGCGCGAGCCACGCCTCGGTCATCAGCGCGATGGCGACTGCCGGATCCGGTGTCGTCGGCTGCTCACCAAGGACGAGGGCGTCGTATCGCTTCAGAATCGTTGCCTTGACGGAGCCGCTGCCGGAGTCAAATCGGTGAACCACTTCGGTGACGTTGGGCGCGAGCCACTCACGCTCGACGAGGCTCGCCAGGCGAATGCTGGCGTTCGAACCATCCTGACTCCGAGGCGCGCGGCCTCCGGACGTCGATGCCGACGATGAATGAACGTCGAGCGCCACGAGAAATTCACCCTCCGTGACGCCGCTTTCGGGCGCGATGACGGCGCCTGCACCCGAGGCGAGACGCACGCGCGGCGACCGTGGCTCCCGCCGCTGCGCGACGCGATCGGGGTAGCCGGCGAGAACAGCCCGGCGAAAGTCCGCCTCGGACAGCGAGCGGGTGGCGGCGGACGCATTCGCGGCGAGTTGCTCGATCTCGCGGGCGACACGTTGAACGTGAGGCGGCACGCTCGACCATCGATCGACGGCCGACAGAAGGTCGGAGGTGGTCGCCTGCGCCTGGCTCCCCCGGGGCATCAGGACGTGGCGCTCTGACAGGAGCGCGCAGGCGCGCGCCATCGTGGTCGCGCCATCGGCCGCGACGAGCATACGGCCCAGACGCGGCGGCAACGGCAAGGGTTGAAGCCGCCGTCCGACATTGGTCAGCCGTCCGCCCTCGATGGCGCCGAGCCTATCCAGAAGGGTCAGCGCAGCCTCAATGGCCTCTTCCTGGGGACGCTCAAACCACTCGAACGTTCGCGGATCGCCGCCCCAGGCCATGATGTCGAGGCAAGTGGCCGAGAGATCGACGCGGCGGATCTCCGGCTCGCGGTGCGGCCTCAGCCGATCGCGGGCGTCCCAGAGGCGGCGCACCGAACCGGGACCGAGTCGAGCGGCGCGGCCCGCGCGCTGATCAGCTGAGTCGGCCGTGATGCGCTCGACCTCGAGGCTGTCGATCGCGCGCTCGGCGTCATAACGGGCGACCTTGTGCAGGCCGGAATCGACGACTGCCGCGACACCGGGCACGGTCACGGATGTCTCGGCGATGTTGGTCGCCACCACGATCCGGCGGCGTGGAGACGAAGACGGGCGGAGAATCGAGTCCTGCGCCGCCGCGTCGAGCGATCCATGGAGGGCCACGACGTCAGCCGCATGGTTCCCCACGCGAGCCCCGATCTCGTCAATCGCGCGCCTGATCTCGAACGCCCCTGGCAGGAAGCAGAGGATGTTGCCGGTGGTCGCCGCCCAGAGCCCCGCGACGGCGTCGGCAACGGATTGTCCGGCTGCGTAGCCGACGTCGAGCGGATACGAGCGCCCGGGAACGTCGACGACCGGGCAATCGTCGAGGAACGCGGACACCACCGCGCTGTCGAGCGTGGCCGACATCACGACGATCCGCAGGTCGTCACGGGCGCGCCAGGCCTGCCTGGCCAGCGCGATCGCGAGGTCCGCGTGCACGCTCCGCTCGTGGAACTCGTCGAGCACGATGGTGTGGAACTGGGAGAGGAGCGGATCCTGCTGAAGACGCGCCGTCAGCACGCCCTCGGTCGCCACCAGCAGCCGGGTTCGCGGACCGAACCGGCGTTCCAGGCGAACCTGCCATCCGACTTCCCCGCCGATCGTCCAGCCGCGTTCATCCGCGATGCGCTGCGCGATGGCGCGCGCGGCGACGCGCCGGGGCTGAAGCAGGATCACCGGACCATCGGCGCAGAGGGCCGGCGGGACGCGCGTCGTCTTGCCTGCCCCGGGCTGGGCTGTGACGACGACGGCGCGCGATTGCCTCAGGTGCCGGGCAATCGCGTCGATGAACGGATCGATCGGAAGCGGGTCGAGCACGCAGACATTCGTGCGGCTGATGCCGGACGCGACGCGCTACGCGCTCGTCGCGCCAACGCCGACGGGACAGCTGACGCCGGTGCCGCCGAGGCCGCAGTAGCCGTCCGGGTTCTTCGCCAGGTACTGCTGATGGTAGTCCTCGGCGTAGTAGAACGCCGGCGCCGGCAGCATTTCGGTCGTGATGGGGCCGTAGCCGGCCTTCATCAGCTGTTGCTGGAACGCGCTCCGCGACGCTTCAGCGGCCCGCCATTGCTCGTCGTCGAAGTAGTAGATGCCCGAGCGGTACTGCGTGCCGACGTCGTTTCCCTGACGCATCCCCTGCGTGGGATCGTGGTTCTCCCAGAACACGCGCAGAAGCTCCTCGTATCGAATCTTCGCCGGGTCGTACACGACGAGCACGACCTCGTTATGGCCGGTAAGGCCCGTGCACACTTCACGGTACGTCGGGTTCGGCGTGTGGCCGGACGCGTAACCGACAGCCGTCGAGTACACGCCGGGCACCTGCCAGAATTTCTTCTCGGCGCCCCAGAAGCAGCCCATGCCGAACATGGCCGTCCGGAAGCCGTCCGGAAACGGCGGTTCGAGGCGATGGCGATTGACGAAGTGCATGTCCGGCACGCGCATCCGTTCGGAACGGCCGGGCAGCGCTTCAGCGGGCGTTGGAATACGAAGCGATTTCATGGCGTCTTCTTCTCCGGATCAAAGGTCAGCGCGGCGCCGTTCATGCAGTACCGCATGCCGGTCGGCTGCGGTCCATCGGGAAACACGTGGCCGAGATGGCCGCCGCAGTTCTTGCAGTGGACTTCGACTCTGGTCATCCCGTGCGACCGGTCGGTCGTCGTTTCGACGCTGCTGTCGAGCGGCCTGAAGAAACTGGGCCACCCACTGCCGCTCTCGTACTTGGTGCCGGCGGAAAACAACGGCTGTCCGCAGCCGGCGCAGACGAACGTCCCGTCGCGCTTTTCGTGGTTGAGCGGGCTCGAGCCGGGAGGCTCGGTGCCATGCTCGCGCAGCACCTTGTACTGCTGCGGCGTGAGCGTCTCGCGCCACTCGGAATCCGTCTTCTCGGCCATGCCGGTACTGTAGCATCTGGCCATGGCGGAGATCGAGCAAGCCAGGACGGAGGGCGGCATGGTTGAGGGCGTCCGGAAGATCTGCTGTGCCCTGCCCGGAACCACCGAGGACGTGAAATGGGGCAGCGACCTCGTGTTCAGCGTCGGAGGCAAGATGTTCACCGTGGTGTGCCTTGACCCGCCGCACACGGTGGCGTTCAAGTGCACGCCCGATGCGTTCGCGGAACTCATCGAACGCGACGGCGTCATTCCGGCGCCCTATCTGGCCCGCGCGATGTGGGTGCAGGAACGGTCCGCCGACGTCATCGAGCGCCGAGAGCTTCAGGCACTCATCAGGGCTTCGTACGATCTGGTCGTGGCCGGCTTGCCGAAATCGAAGCGGCCAGCAGATCCTTCGTCTGCTCGTAAAGGATCTCCGCCACGACCTCGTGGCCCTTCGCCGTCCAGTGAGGGTCCCCCTCGAGGTAGATCTCGCGGACGTCGTGCGCGCTGAGCGAACCCAGCAGGTCGACGAACCGGACGCCTTCACGCTCACAGAACCGCCGGATGATGTCCTGATAGTTCGATCTCGTTGACGGATTCGCCGCCTGGCGGGCGACAGGAATCGCCGCCACGACGACCGCGACGGCGCGCTGCCGCCCGAACTCTGCAATCCGGTGCAGATACGTCAGGTCGGCCGTCCACGCCCGCGACGGGTCCGTCATCGTGCCATCGATGACCTTGTCGGGGTCCACATCGACATCGTTCGGATAGTGCATGACGATCGCGACCTGCGGACGGCCAAGCGCGTCGAAATAGTGTTCGAGCACGAACGATTCTTCGAGCGTGCCGTAGCCGTCGACGCCGGTATTGACGGGGCACGCCTCGACCTGGCCGCGCTCGCGGACGACATGCCCGTACCGGTTCACCGCGGTTTCGCGATCGTCGATCGACACGCCGTCTGTGAACGAATCGCCGAGGAACACGACGCGCACCGCACATCGATCGGTGAGCAGGCTGTCCACGTTGCGGAACCCGAACCGGTCATACGACGCTCGGTGCACGCGGGTCGCACCGATCTCGTCGATGGCCCGGCGGAGTCCTGGCGAATCGACCAGCGAAAAGGAACGTCCAAAACCGTCAACGTCGAGCCGGAACGACACCCTCACCAGCCCGGGGTTGTACATGTATTTCTGCAGCCCGTACATTTCGACCGGATGGAACATCTTCTTCGACAGGAGCGTGCCCTCGCTCGTGTCCCAGATGCTCGCGAACACGTCGTCGTACTGGCCGTCTTCCCGGTCCATCAGCTCCACGAGCCTGCGGAATCTCCAGTCGAACAGATACGAGCGGATGAAGCCGATGTGAAAGATGGGCCGGACGGCGGTGTAGTGATAGTGCTTGACGCCAAACAGGTAGGCCCCGCCCGCCAGCACGCCCGCGATCATCGCGCCCAACGCACAGGCCGACGCGATGAACGCCGCTCGCTGCAGTCTCCTCATCGTCCGATCAGCTCGCGGGTCGCCTCGAATAGGGCCTCCGCCACAACGCGATGGCCTGCCGGCGTCCAGTGCGGATCGTCCTCGAAGTACGCGGACTTCGGCCCGGACCGATTGATCGGGTCGAACAGGTCCACGAACCGGACGCCCCGCCGCTCGCAGAAGCGCCGAAGCACATCCTGGTAGTTCCGCCTGGTATCTGGCGCCGAAAACTGCCGCACCGGAGGGACCGCGGCTATGAGCAGCGTTGCACCACCCACGCGAGCGGCGGCGGCGATGCGATCCAGGTACGACAGGCTCGTGCTCCAGCGTGGATCGGCTTCCGCCACGGCTCCGCGAATCACGGCGTCCTCGTCATCGTCCACATCATTGGCGTAGTGCATGACGACGATGACGGGCGGCCGGCCGAACGCGTCGAAATACGTGTCGAGCACGTACGATTCCTCGAGAGACCCGTAGCCTTCGACGCCCGCATTGATCGGACATACGGGCACGCGCAGACGTTCGCGGACGAGGTGGCCGTAGCGGTTGACGAACGTCTCGCGGTCGTTCACCCCGACACCGTCGGTAAACGAGTCGCCGAGAAAGAGCACGCGCGTCGAGCAGTCGCGCGTCAGCTCCGCGTCGACACGCCTGAATCCGAATCGATCGAACGACGCCTCGGCCAGGCGTTTCGTGTCGAGCCCGGAGAGCGCCCGACGCAGCGCCGGGGTGTCTTCCATTTCCATCGTTCTGTAAAGACCAGACGCACCGGTGACGAACTGGAGCGTCCTGACGTGTGGCTTGTACATGTAGCGCGTGACCCCGTACATCTTCGACCGGCCGGAAGATCCGCTTCGAGATGAGCTCCGTCTTGCCGGCAGCCCAGAACACGGTAAACGCGTCAGCCCGCTCGACCTCCTCGTCGTTCATCACGTCGATGAGCCGCCTGAGCCTGGGATCGGTGAGATACGCGCGAACGAAACGAGGCCCGAGGAGTGGGCGCACGACGGCCCAGTGAAAGTGCTTCACCCCGGCCAGGTACAGGCCGCCGGCGACAATGGAGGCGAGCACGGTGCTCGCCGCCACCACGGCAAGCGCTTTCATGAAGGAGACGACGGGGTGATTCCCTTCCCCTCTACGCATTCGTACGATCGGCCTGAAGCGACGTCCTTGAATTCCTCGGTCCGCCCGCTCGGCCAGGCGATGACGACCCGCGCGACGCGGTCGCGCTTTCCGACTCCGAACGTGACCGGCAGCTCGGACTGCGACAGGTAGCTCGATCCTGTCTTGACGAGGCGTGACTGCGAGGTGCCCTCGTGGAAGATACGGACAATCGCGCCAATCGCGTCCCGGTTGGATTTGGTGCCCACCAGGTGAAACCGCAGGCTGCGATTGCCGGCGAGCTGGTCGTTGCGAAACAGCGCGGCCGGCGCGTTGTTTGCCGTCATGAGCACGTCGACGTCCCCGTCGCGGTCAAAATCGCCGAACGCCAGGCCTCGCCCCACCCGCGGCCGGGCGAACTCCGGCCCCGCGTCCGCCGCGGCGTCCCGGAACGTCCCGTTGCCGCGGTTCAGGAACAGATGCGGCGGCTGCGCGTACCCCACGTTGCCGCGGATATTCCGCACCGTCTCGTCGATGTGCCCGTTGACGACGAGGAGATCGAGACGGCCGTCGAGATCGACGTCGAGGAAACCGCAGCCGAAGCCGAGCGTGCTGCGCGAAGCCGCTCCGATGCCGGCCTTGAGCGCGACGTCCTCGTAGAGGCCTCGGCCGGACGAGCGATACAGGCCGACCATCTCGTTGTCGAAGTTGGTGACGACCAGACCCGCGACGCCGGAGTTGTCGAAGTCTGCCGCGTCGGCTCCCATCCCCGCGCGCGCCTTGCCATCCGTGCTGAACGCCAGCCCGGCCTCGACAGCGACGTCCCTGAACTTGCCGTTCCGGAGGTTCCGATAGAGCTTGTTCGGCTGCGTGTCGTTCGCCACGAACAGGTCCGGCCACCCGTCCTGATCGATCATGGCCACGCCGAGTGATTTCGAGCTGCTGTCGAACACACCGCTCGTCGCCGTCACGTCCTCGAAGGTGCCGTTGCCGCGATTGTGGAACAGCCAGCACGTTTCGCCACGATAGGCCTCGGGCGTGCAATAGGACTTCTGTTTGCCGTCGAGGCTGCAGAACACATCGTGATCCGCGGTCCACTTGACGTAGTTGCAGACGAACAGATCGAGCAGACCGTCGCGATCGTAGTCGAACCAGAGCGCGGAGGTGCTGAAGCCCGTTCGACCGCCAAGGCCGCTGGCGCGCGTGACATCGACGAACGTCCCCTTGCCCGTATTGCGGAACAGCCGGTTCTGGCCCACGCACGTGACGAGGACGTCCGGAAAGCCGTCGTTGTTGAAATCGCCCACGGCGACGCCCATGCCGTACATCTCGAGATCCAGGCCGGCACTCCGGGTCACATCGGTAAAGGTGCCGTTGCGGTTGTTCCTGTACAGCGCGAGCGTCGATGGCCGGCGCTTGTGTCCCGGCCAGTCCATCCCGTTCACCAGCAGGATGTCCGGCCACCCGTCGGCGTCGTAATCGATGAACGCGCAGCCCGCGCCCAGCGTTTCAGGGAGCAGTTTTCCTCCGTACCCGCCGGCGTTGTGCCGGAACTGCACGCCGGAGCTGGCCGTGACGTCCGTCAGCCGGAAGGACGAGCCGGGCGTCTGACCCGATTGCGCCGAAAGGCCGGGCGAGCAGGCGGACGCCACGGCGCCCGTGCCGCAGGCGCGCAGGAACTGGCGTCGGTTCACGGCAGCGTCACCAGTCCGTTGTGGATGGCGTACACCACGAGTTCCGCTGTCTTGTGCACGCCGAGCGCGTTCATGATGTTCGCGCGGTGCACGGCCACGGTGTTCGCGCTGAGGTCGAGCTTCGCCGCGATATCCCGGTTGGACAGCCCGGAGCAGATGAGCTGCAGCACTTCGAGCTCTCGCGGGGTCAGGCCGTGGTTCCGCTCGCCCTTGAGCGACACCGGGCGGGGCCGGGAGACGGAGGGGTCGAGCACCGTTTCACCGGCTGCCACCTGTCTGACCGCGGTCGCGAGGTCGAGGTCGAGCGCGTTCTTGAGGATGTACCCGCGCGCACCGGCATCGAGCGCCTGGCGGACCAGCGTCTCCTCGGCGTGCATGCTGAGCATCAGGACGGCGGCCGTCGAGTCGCGATCGAGGATCTGCCGCGTCGCCACGAGGCCGCTGGTGCCGGGCATCGCACAGTCCATGACGATCACGGCCGGCCTGAGCGACGCCGCGAGGGCAATCGCTTCGTCGCCGTTGCTGGCTTCGCCGACGACTTCGATCATGGGATCGTCTTCGAGCATCCGGCGAAATCCCCGGCGCACGAGGCTGTGGTCGTCCGCGAGCAGAACGGTGATCTTATCCGCCATAGGGAGCCGCGGCAGACGACACGCTGGCCGATGCCGACGTCGTCATCGGCACGCGAAGCCGGACGATCGTCCCACCTTCGTTGGGACGGCCGAACTCGAGCGTGCCTCCGACCAGTTCGGCGCGCTCGCGCATCGCGACCAGGCCGAGCCCCCGGCGCGGCGAGGCACCGACGAACCCTTTTCCATGGTCCTCCACTTCGAGTTGGAGCACATCGGGTTCGAAGCGCAGGCGCACCCACGCCTGCGGCGATCCGGAATGGCGCGCGATATTGTTCAAGGCTTCCTGCAGCACGCGGTAGACATGGATGGCGACGGCGCTGTCCACAGGCGCCGGCGTACCCGACCGCTCATACGATACGGTAACACCCAGCTGGCGTTCCAGCGTGGAGAGATACCACTCGATGGTATGTTCAAGCCCGGCCTCCTCGAGAATCGAGGGATGCAGCGATTGCGACAGTCCCCTGACATTGTCGAGCGTCGTCTGGGCGATCTCGCCGATCTCGCGAAGCTCGGCCCGCAACGGCGATCCCTCGGGCGTGTGACGGCCGGCGCGGCTCAGCATCGATCCCATCGCCGTCAGAATCTGGCCGAATTCGTCGTGGAGCTCGCGGGAGATCTCGCGCAGCGTGGCTTCACGCGTGGCGATCATCTGCCGCGCGACCTCGCGCCGCTGGTTCGACAGCAGCGCCAGCCGCGCGAAGAGCGTCCGGTTCGAGCGAATCAGATACAGGCTGGTCAGCGCGATCGCGATGAAGGTGGCGGCAAGGAACAGGTATACCTGGCGCTGAACCTGGCCGTAAATTTCCTGGACACGGGCGGCCGCCGCCTCCTCGGCTTCGTTGTTCTCTCTGAGCAGGCGCGCCACGCTCGTGCTGAGCGCGGCCTGTCGTGCCTGCAGCGAGAGCCTGATCTGCGCGCGCGCTTCGGCGTCCTGCCCGCCTGCGGCTAGAGCAAAGATCCGATCCGTGGCATCCCAGAACTGCGCCAGCGAGCTTTCGAGGTACGCCCGCTGCTCGGGCGTCCGGCGCGAAACGGCGACCTCCTGCTCGCTGCGCAGCGCCGCATCGAGGTCGGTGCGGATCCGCTGAAACTGCGCCGTCCAGGCCGTGAGCGGGTACGGCTCGTCGCTGTCGAGCATGTCGCGCATCGCCAGGCCGAGCTGATTCAAATCGTTCTGCACACGGAGCAGCTGGAGTGAGTTCTTGCGGCTGCGGTCGACCAGCTCCGTCTGCAGCACCCGCAGGCCGGCAATCTGCCTCGTGACGTACCAGGAATCGGCCACCACGGCCGCGAGCGTGAGGATCAGCCCCAGCAGCAGCGCCGTGGTCGGCGATCGGCTCTCCGCGGTTCGCCTGTCGTCCACGTCACCACGCCCCGGGCGGACGGCCTTTCCACTGCCAGTAGATCAGGTCCGTCGGCGGAGGCTCCCCTCCCAGCTCGCGCAGGCGCGCCGCGTTCTGGCCGCGGTGATGTTGGCTGTGCATCACGCACTGGGTGAGCGCTTCAGCCACGGTGATCGTCAGCGGCGGATCCTTGAACCACACGATCGACACCGGTTCGGCCAGCCGCGCATCGCTCAGAGCCAGCAGGACGGGCAGCTGCACGTGGTACTCGCGTGCGTACTCCCGCAGCCGATCAAACGAGTTGAAATCATCGGGCGTTGTCACGGTGAACGGACGATCCCGAGCGCCGACCGTCCACAGAAAGGCATGCTGCACGAAATGCACGTGGTGCAACCGCTGGCGGATCGCCGCATCCTCTCGTGCGACAGGGTGCGCACCGATCGCGTTCCAGTGCTCGGCATCGGCCCAGGCCTGATGGGCACAGAGGTCGCGCAGCCACTGGTTCGCCATGCCGGTAGCCTACCCGATCACCTTGCGCGTCGTGATGATCTGGGCGGAATGGCGCTGTGCGTGCTCGGCCGCGTGGAAGAGCAGGCCGAGAACAGTTGAGGGCAGACGTCCCCGGCCGACCTCGCGCGCCTCGTCCAGCGTGCAGAGCGGCGTGGTCCGGACCTGCACGATCGCGGCATCGATGGCCTCAATCGCGAGCCCCACGAGATCCTCCGGACGCTGGGAGGCCTCTTCGCGGCCTTCCGCCTCGAGCGCCGCACGCTGCGCCGTGTTCAGGGTCTTGCCTCGAGCGTAGGTCAGCAGCCGGTCGAGGCTCCCGGCCAGATGCAGGAGATGAAACCCGATAGAGGCCGCTCCGCCTGGCCGCGTCCATAGGTGCTCGGCCGGCAGCGGCAGGACGCCGGCGACCTCCTCGCGCACCTGCATCAGCGAATGAACGACTGGCTGGAGTTCGGGAATGACGTCCGGCAGTGGACCGCGCAGCCAGACTTCTGCGCCATGTGTTCCCGCGGGCTCGCTCATGTGAACCTGCTGATAGTACCCCCTGAGCTCCTTTCGTGGTCCTTTTCGCATTCCCCTGCGAGGAGGACACGGTATGCAGCCTGAGCTATCCGCCGCCTTGATCCTGTGCCTGGCGGCGTCCCCGCTGGCCGCCCAGACGCAGATCGACCTTGGTCCAATGCATCGGACTCTCGCCTCTGAGACATCGCGGCTGGCGCTCGAACAGAGCCAGAACCATCCGGATTCTGCCTGGCAGCGCGTCGTCGCGCTCGCGGCGGGGAAGCAGATGAACGTCACCGATCGCGAAGGGCGAGTTCTGACCGGGTACGTGACGATCGGAGGCGACGCGTCGCTGCTCGTCGTGCGTCCGGACGGCGCGCCGATACCGGCTGGCGCGCTGCGCGCGCTGAAGACCCTTGCGGCGCAGCACACCGAGTACTTCGCCGACGCCAGGCGGGCCGCCTACATCCTCGGGGACGGCACCCGGATCGAGGCTGCGGGCATTTTCGTCGGTGATCAGAAGGTCGCAGAGCTGGGGGCGATCGTCACCACGATCGCACGCGCCGATATCAGAAAGATCGCGATCACAGAATACCGCTCGTCACCCGGCTGGGTCGGGGCCGGCACTGCCGGAGGCGTGTTTGCCGGCCTGCTCACAGGTGTTGCGCTTGCGTACCAACCCTGCGGCGGCTCCTGCAATGATGAATTGGCGCTGATGTGGACAGGGTTGATTGGGTTTCCCGTGGCGGGCGGATACGGCGCCTACCGGGCCACCCGTCACGAGGTGGAGCGTGTCGTTTACGTGACGCCGTAGGCGCCGAGCCACAGAGGAAACAGCGTCCGGAACGTGTCGTCGGCGACCTTCGCGAGTCTCGAACGGTCGCTCAGCGCTCTCGCATCGTCGGGTCTGTCCGGCATCAGCCAGCGTCCGACAAAGACCCACTCGAGCGCCTCAGCGTTCCGGCAACGCACGAGCCACTCGACCGCCTGGTCGGGCAGGAGGTCGACCGCCGGCGGGCGACCGGAATACTGAATGAACCCGCCGTTCGCCGCCATCCATCGGGCAAGCTCGCGCGTCCAGGACTTCTCCAGCGTCTGCTGAAACCGCTCGAAGAATTCGAGGGCACGTTCCTGCCCGTCTTCCGCCCCGGCGGTCGAGAGGTTGAAGCCAAGGCCGATCCTCACGCAGTTTGCGGGAAACGGAGGATGACTCAGCCAGCCGAGGTTGAACTGCGGCTCGAAGCGGCTGCCGTGGTGGGACACGGAGACCAGACCGGTCGACGAGGCGCTGTGGCTGCCCGCGTGGAACAGTTTCGAACTGCCCTCACCGCGACTCCGCCTGGTGGAGACGATGAGCGCTGCGGTGTCGGTGGCGTTCAGGGTGTCGAGCAGCGCGTCGATTCTCGGCCGAAGCGCGGCGCATGCGTCCTCGCCGGACAACGAGGCGATCACTGCGAACTCGCGTTCGCCAAATCCCGTCGTCGAACGCTCCGTCGCCGTCGGCGTGCGCGCGCGTTGTCTGCGGACTTCGTTGAGCAGACTGGTCGCGATCGTGTGCGACGGATTCAGACCGAGCGCCGCGCGAAGGGCGACGACCGCATCGTCCCAGTTGCGCTGCTCGAGGTGACAGCGGCCCAGGCGCGTCCAGGCTGAGATGTCGCCGGGGGACAATTCGGCGATGGCCGCATTGACGCGGCTGGCTTCCTCGCCGAAGTCGCCCTGTTTGACCAGCTCGAGCGCGCGCCGCTGGAGGTCTGCGAGAGTCACGCGTGTGTTATCCCTTTGCCCTCTGCCCGTTGCTCTCTGCCCTAAAGAAAAAGGCCCGACGTCTCATGGACATCGGGCCCTGGGTATTACTGCCGGCAGCGACCTACTCTCCCACACAGTTTCCCGTGCAGTACCATCGGCGGTATCAGGCTTAACTTCCGTGTTCGGAATGGGAACGGGTGTGACCCTGATCCTATGACCACCGGCATGCTTGCTGCCTGGGGTCTCCGCCTTCGCGCCGGCGGCGCTTCGGCGAGGCAGGCCTTTCCGGCTTGTCTCGACGTAGCTCGCGGAGCGAGCGAAGTCGGAGTCGTCCCAGACAATCTTGTGATCCGGGCTGGCCGGATCGATTTCAAAGAACGAGGTTGCAGCTTATAACGAGCAAGCTGCAACTGACATCTGAATATCCTGCAAACGGTAGTTTTAACCGAGTCACACGTGCACGCAGCGTTTCTTCGTGCATCAAACGAAAAATATGGTCAAGCCTCACGGCTGATTAGTATCGGTAAGCTCAACGCCTCGCGGCGCTTACACACCCGACCTATCGACCTGGTCATCTTCCAGGAGCCTTTAGGGATCTTGCGATCCAGGGAGATCTCATCTTGTGGAGGGTTTCACGCTTATATGCTTTCAGCGTTTCTCCCTTCCGGACGTAGCTACCCGGCGCTACCGCTGGCGCGATAACCGGTACACTAGAGGTCCGTCCATCCCGGTCCTCTCGTACTAAGGACAGCCCCACGCAAATCTCCTGCGCCCATGGCAGATAGAGACCGAACTGTCTCGCGACGTTCTAAACCCAGCTCACGTACCACTTTAACCGGCGAACAGCCGGACCCTTGGAACCTGCTACAGCTCCAGGATGTGATGAGCCGACATCGAGGTGCCAAACCCTTGCGTCGATATGAACTCTTGGCAAGGATCAGCCTGTTATCCCCGGCGTACCTTTTATCCGTTGAGCGATGGCCCTTCCACGCGGAACCACCGGATCACTAAAGCCTGGTTTCCCACCTGCTCGTCTTGTAGGACTCGCAGTCAAGCTCGCTTCTGCTTTTGCACTCTAAGGCTGATTTCCAAACAGCCTGAGCGAACCTTCGCGCGCCTCCGTTACACTTTAGGAGGCGACCGCCCCAGTCAAACTACCCACCTAGCAGTGTCCCTGTTCTGGATGACAGAACGAGGTTAGAACGTCGAAGCGTTAAGGGTGGTATCTCACCGTTGACTCCCCCGACTCCGAGAAGCCGAGATCAAAGTCTCCCACCTATCCTGCGCATAACGCGTCAACATTCACTACTAGGATGTAGTAAAGGTGCACGGGGTCTTTTCGTCTAGCCACGGGCAACCGGCGTCTTCACCGGTACCACAAATTCGCAGTGCCCCTCGTTGAGACAGCTCCCAAATCATTACGCCATTCGTGCAGGTCGGAACTTACCCGACAAGGAATTTCGCTACCTTAGGACCGTTATAGTTACGGCCGCCGTTTACCGGGGCTTCAGCTCAAAGCTTCGCCTTGCGGCTAACCTCTCCCTTTAACCTTCCGGCACCGGGCAGGCGTCAGGCCATATACGTCGTATTCGACTTCGCATAGCCCTGTGTTTTTAGTAAACAGTTGCTTGGGACTCTTTATTGCAACTCCCTCACGCTTCGTGGCGCGAGGCCACTAACGC
>CAWGDD010000001.1:0-77500 GCA_963821285.1 uncultured Acidobacteriota bacterium | reverse complement strand
CAGGCGCGCTCCTGGTGACGGCCTCGAGCTCCGCGATCGCGGCCTGGTCGAGGAACGTGAAGAGCTTCAGGTAGCTCACGACATCACGGTCTTCCGTGTTCAACCAGAATTGATACAGCTCGAACGGCGACGTCCGCTCCGGATCGAGCCAGATCGTGCCCGATTCCGTCTTGCCGAACTTCCCGCCCGACGCCGTCGTCATGAGCGGCCAGACGAGCCCGTGCGCCTTCTTCGAACGGAGCCGCCGGATCAGGTCGATGCCCGCGGTGATGTTGCCCCATTGATCGCTGCCGCCCATCTGCAGCGTGCAGCCGAACCGATCGAAGAGCTCGAGGAAGTCGCGCGCCTGCAGGAGCAGGTAGCTGAACTCGGTGTACGAGATGCCGTCCTCGCTCTCGAGACGCCGGCTCACCGATTCCTTCTGCAGCATGTAGTTCACGGTGAAGTACTTGCCGGTGTCGCGAAGAAACCCGAGCAGATCGAACGATGCCAGCCAGTCCGCGTTGTTGACGATGCGCGCGGGGTTGGGTCCGGCGTCGAAGTCGAGAAATCGCTCCAGCTGCCTCTTGATCCCGGCGACGTTCTCGTCCAGCTGCTCGCGCGCGAGCAGCTTCCGCTCCTGCGACTTGCCGCTGGGATCGCCAATCATGCCAGTGCCCCCGCCGACGATGGCGATCGGATGGTGCCCGAATCGCTGCAGGCGCGCCAGCCCCATCACCGTCAGCAGCGAGCCGACATGGAGGCTCGAAGCCGTCGGATCGAAACCGATGTAGGCCGTGACCGCCTCCCGTTCCAGCAGGTCGGCCAGCCCTTCCGTGGCCTCGGACACCATGCCGCGCCAGAATAGTTCGTGGTAAAGGTTGGTCACGTCGAAGCCGGACGCTACTATATCAGCCGATGGCGATGACACGGCGCGCGGTCCTCAAGACCTTCGCGACCACCGCGGCTGGAGCCGTGACAGGACTCGGCGCGTACGGCTATCTCTACGAGCGACACCGGCTGTCGGTGACGCGGGCCGACGTGGCCGTCGTCGGCCTGCCGCCCGCGCTGACCGGCCTGCGCATCGGCGTGCTCACCGACGTTCATCGCAGCCTCTGGGTGTCTCACGAGGACGTCGCGCAGGCCACGGCCCGCCTGATGGCCGAGCAACCGGATCTCATCGTCCTCGGCGGCGACTACGTGACCTGGGGAGATCGCGAGTACGTCCAACAGTCGGCCGAGGCGCTGGGCTCGCTCTCGGCGCCGTACGGCGTGTACGGCATCCTCGGCAACCACGATGACGATCACGACATGCCGGCTGCATTGATGAGCCGCGGCATCCAGGTGTTGAAGGACGCCCGAACCCGCGTCACGGTCAAGGGCGAAGCCATCGATCTGGTGGGAATCCGCTTCTGGACGAAGCGGGGCAACGACATCGCCGCCGTCGCGCGCGGCGCGACAGGCTTCGTCGTCCTGCTGGCGCACGATCCGCGACGGCTCACCGAAGCGGCCGCCTTGAAGATACCGCTCGTCCTCTCGGGCCACACGCACGGCGGACAAGTGGTGCTGCCGATCGCCGGTGCGGTCGCCGCCCAGAAGTTTCCGGTCATCCAAGGAATCGGCCGGCGGGACCAGACGACGATGTTCGTGAGCCGCGGCCTGGGGACGGTGTACGTTCCGTTGCGGATCAACTGTCCGCCGGAAGTGGCGGTGCTCAGTCTTCGTCCGGCCGCTGCGTAGTGACCCGCCGACCGCTGACTCTCCAGCGCCCATCGAGCAAGATCCGGAGGGCCTCCGGGTAGATCCGGTGCTCTTCGACCAGAATTCGCTCAGACAGGGTGTCGACCGTGTCGGTGTCCCGAACGGGAACAGCCGCCTGAACAACGATCGGTCCGGCATCGAGGGCAGCATCGACGAGATGCACGGTGGCTCCGGAGACCCTGGCACCGTGCTCGAGTGCCTGCCGCTGCGCGTGCAATCCGGGGAACGACGGAAGCAGCGACGGATGGATGTTCACGATCCGGTTCGGGTAGGCCTCGAGGAGCACGGGCCCGACGAGCCGCATGTACCCGGCAAGACACACCAGGCCAACGTCGCGTCTGCGGAGCTCCTCGACGATCGCGCGTTCGTACGAATCGCGGTCGGCGTAGTCTCCCGGAGCCAGATGGACCGCATCGATGCCGGCCTCGCCGGCCCGTACCAGGCCGGGGGCTCCGGCCCGATTCGAGATGACAACCGCCACGGTGGCGTCGAGATGTCCACGGGCGATCGCGTCGAGGATCGCCTGGAGGTTGCTGCCCCGGCCGGAGATGAGGACGGCGAGCCGCCGATTCACGGCGCGTCTGTGTAGCGGACTTCGCGCTGACCGTTCGTCACGCGGCCGATGAGAACGGGCGAGGACCCTGATTGCCGCAGCGCGTCGACCGCCGGCTCGGTGTCCGATGCGGCGCACACGACAATCAGTCCGATGCCCATGTTGAACGCCCGCAGCATCTCGTCGGGCGCAATCCCGCCGCGCTGCTGAAGGAACGAGAAGATCGGCGGCGTGTCCCAGGCCTTCGGGTTGACGGCCGCCGCCGTGCCTTCCGGCAGCACACGTGGAAGATTGTCCGTAATGCCCCCGCCGGTGATGTGAGCCATGCCCTTCACCAGTCCCCGCTCGAGCAGTGGCCTGATCGGGTTCAGATAGGACCGGTGAGGAGCCAGCAGCGCGTCCCCGACGGTCTCGCCGATCTCCGGGACGAACGCGTCGGCACTCAGGCCGGCGGCATCGAACAACACCCGCCGGGCGAGCGAGTAGCCGTTGGTGTGCAGGCCGGCGGACGGCAGGCCAATCAGGAAGTCGCCAGGGACAATCGAACGACCATCGATCACGCGCGACTTCTCGACGATGCCGACGATGAAACCGGCGATGTCGTACTCACCGTCGGCGTAGAAACCCGGCATTTCCGCGGTTTCGCCGCCGAGCAGCGCGCACCCGTTCTCGCGGCACCCACGCGCAACGCCGGCGACGACCTGCTCCGTGACATCCGGCGACAGCCGCCCCGTCGCGACATAGTCGAGGAAGAACAGCGGCTCGGCGCCCTGGACGAGGATGTCGTTCACGCAGTGGTTCACGAGGTCGGCGCCGACGGTATCGTGCCGGCCCGTCATGAACGCCACTTTGAGCTTGGTGCCGACCCCGTCGGCGCTCGACACGAGCACGGGCTCGCGGTACCGCTCGCGGTCGAGTTGAAACAGGCCGCCGAACGATCCGATGTCGGACAGCACGCCAGGCGTGAAGGTGGCCTTCGCGAGCGACTTGATCCGGCGGACGGTCTCGTTGCCGGCGGCGATATCGACGCCGGAGTCGCGGTAGTCCATCAGAAGTCGAGTTTCCCGATCAACGTGCGCGTCAGCTCGCGCACGGGCGAATTCTCCGGCGAATCCCAGTAGGCGTGGCGAACGTACGCAAAGAACCGTTCCTTCTCGTAATCCTCCTCGAGGATGTCGAACCCCTCGGCCATGAGCTCGATCGCCGCATCCCGCTTCGGGTGTGCCTGAAGGATCGTCATCATCAACGGCGTCCGGCGCAGCGCGATCGTGGCGATCGCCAGGGACACCGGCGCGCGGGTCGGATCCTTGGATGGAATCCCGACGGTAAACAGGGCCTCGGCCGCCTGCGTCCGGCCGGCCACCGCGATGGCGGCCAGGCCTGCCGCGGCCGCGCGGAGATTCGGCTGGAACCCGGTCGTGGTGCTCGCGAAGTTCAAGGTGTCGACGAGAAACTTCTCGTGGGTCTCGCAGTTTACGCCCAGCAGACAGATGGCCGCCGCCACATAGGGCTGCGACGCCTCGGGCGCCGTGCGCTGAAGGGTGGCCAGCACCGTCAGGGCGCGCGGATCGCCGATCTTTCCGAGGGCAATCGCCGTGTCGTTGCGCAGCGGACCGTCGAGTGCGGCCATCGCGGCCAGGGAATCGTAGGCGTATCGCGCCTTGAAGTCTCCCAGCGCCTCGATGACGGCGGTCCGGAAATAGTCCTGGCCCCGGCCCGCCTCGCGCACCAGCACCGCCCGGACCCGGGCACCTTCGTCTCCGGGACTCGCGCCCTGGGCCGCCAGCGCACGGACCAGCGATGGACGAACGAACTCACCGCTTTCCTTGTCGATCGCCGCCAGGAGATTCGGCACGAGCGCGCGGTCGGGATTGTGCTCGAGGAAGCTGTACCCGACGCTGCGAAGCCGGTCGTTCGGGCTCGTCAACACGTCACGCATGACGTCGCGCGCGCGCGGATCGTTGAACCCTGTGAGCAGCACGAGCGCGCGGTACCGGACGTACCCGTCGGCGTGGTCCGACACCGCCTGCATGAGCGCCGGCACGGCCTGGGCCGCCGGCGAGCGGCGAATCGTCCGCGAGGCCTTGGTCCGCGTGTCGTAGTCGAGCTTGCCGAGCGACTCGATGGCCGAGCGAAGTTCGGTCGCGGAGACTTCCTGCGGCCGGGTCGGCTCCTGTTGTGCCCGCACCAGCACCCCTGGAGCCAGCGCCAACCCGCACAGCACGAACGCAGGCACCCAGCGCATGTTCACTTGGCGACGGTCTCGACGTGCTCGGCTGTCTCGGACCGTTCGGTCTTGTCGAGCTTCAGGGCGAGCTGGAGGTACGTGGCTTCGTCGCGCGGGAAGCTCACCGGGTAGTGTCCCGTGTAGCACGAACTGCAGTATTGACCACGGTCGGATCCGAGGACCGACAGCATCCCTTCGTGGCTCAGGTAGCCCACGCTGTCGGCGTTCAGGTACGTCGTGATCTCTTCGAGCGTGTGCGTCGCGGCGATGAGCTCGGAGCGGCGCGGCGTGTCCACCCCGTAGAAACACGGCGAGATCGTCGGCGGGCAGCTGATGCGCACGTGCACCTCGGTCGCGCCCGCCGCCCTGACCATCTTGACAATCTTCCGGCTGGTCGTGCCCCGCACGATCGAATCGTCCACGAGAACGACTCGCCTGCCCTCGAGGATACTCCGCACCGGGTTGAGCTTCACTTTGACGCCAAAATGGCGAATGGACGACTGCGGCTGAATGAACGTCCGGCCGACGTAGTGATTGCGGATCAGGCCCATCCGAAGCGGGATCTTCGATTCGTCCGCGTAACCCATCGCCGCACACACACCCGAATCCGGCACGGGAACGACGACGTCGGCCGCGACACCCTGCTCGCGGGCGAGCACGCGGCCAAACGTGGTCCGCACTTCGTTGACGCTCTTACCGAAGACATAGCTGTCCGGTCGGGAGAAGTAGACGTGCTCGAAGACGCACTGCGCGAGATGAGCCGGGGCAAACGGCTTGATCGACCGCATCCCGTCGGCGCTGATGACCAGGATCTCTCCCGGGTCGATGTCGCGCACGAAGGTCGCACCGATCAGATCCATCGCGCACGTCTCGGAACAGACGACGTACGCGTCCCCCAGGCGCCCCAGCGCCAGGGGGCGGAAGCCGTGGGGGTCGCGCACGGCAATCAGCCGGTCGCGCGTCATCATCGCGAACGAAAACGCTCCCTGCACCTGCGACACCGCGTCGATGACCGCGTCTTCGACGGTCGCTTTCCGGGACCGCGCATACAAGTGCAGCAGGACTTCGGTATCGGTGGTCGACTGGAAGATCGACCCCTCGCGCACAAGCGCGTCCTTGAGCTCGGTGGCGTTCACGAGGTTCCCGTTGTGGCAGATGGCCATCTGGCCGTGCGCGCAGTCGATGAGAAACGGCTGCGCGTTGGCGACCCGGCTCTCACCCGCCGTCGAGTACCGCACGTGGCCGATCGCCATCGGCCCGGACAACTCCGATAGCGTCCGGCTGTCGAACACATCGGCCACGTAACCCATGGCCCGTGACAGACGGATCAACTGGCCGTCGGACGCAGCGATGCCGGCGCTCTCCTGGCCGCGATGCTGCAGTGCGTAGAGGCCCAGATACGTCATGTTGGCCGCTTCGGTGTGCCCGAAGATGCCGAAGACGCCGCACTCCTCGCGGAATTTGTCGAACATAATTCTCCCGGCGGTCACAACCCGCCGCTACGTCCCCGATGTTCACCGCTCACGCGACTCGCTTCGCGAAGTATCGCTGAACCGCGTCCGACCAGGCGCGCTCGGCGTCCGCCAGCGTGATGTCGACGGCGACGTCGCCGCCGACGGCGATCCGCAGCGAGCGGCCGCCGGTCCGTCCGATGATCCGCGACGGAACCCCGGCCGCTGACGCCCTGCGAACCACCTCGGAGACGGCCTCCGGCGACGCTGAGACGACCACCCGCGACGCAGACTCGCCGAAGAGCGCGGCCGCCCGGTTGACCGATTCCGTACGCGCCACCGCGAGGCGGTCAATCGACACATCCGCGCCGATGCCGTCCGTGTCGAAACAGCATTCCGCCAGCGTGACGGCCAGGCCGCCATCGGAACAGTCGTGGGCCGACCGCATGAGCCGGTCGGCGGCCAGCTCGACGAGCAGCGCCTGCAACGCGCGCTCGGCGCCAAGGTCCAGCGCCGGCGGCACGCCGCGCACCAGGCCGTGCACGGTCTTCAAATACTCGCTGCCGCCGAGTTCACCGCGGCCCTCGCCGAGGAGCACGATGACGTCGCCGGCCGCCTGAAACCGGCGCGTGACAACGCGATCGGCATGCTCGAGCACACCGACGATGCCGATGACGGGCGTCGGGTAGATCGCGCGCCCATCCGTCTCGTTGTACAGGCTGACGTTCCCGCCGGTGATGGGCGTATCCAGCGCGCGGCAGGCTTCGCCGATGCCCTCGATGGCCTGAGCCAGCTGCCACATGATCGCGGGCCGCTCCGGGTTGCCGAAGTTGAGGCAGTTGGTCGCCGCCAGCGGCCTGCCGCCGGCACACGCCACGTTTCGGGCCGCTTCAGCGACCGCCAGCATCGCACCATGCCGGGGATCGAGGTAGCAGTACCGGCCGTTGCCGTCGACGGACATCGCCAGCGCGCGGCCGGTCTCCTTGATGCGCACGACGCCGGCGCCCATACCGGGCAGGTTGACCGTATTGGTGCGCACCATGTGGTCGTACTGACGGTACACCCACCGCTTGCTGCCGATCGCCGGCGATCCGAGAAGCGCCAGGAGCGTGGCTCCCGCCGACGTGCCGGCTTCGGGAGCCGCAGCCGTCAGCCCGTCGAGATCAAGCGTCCGCACCTCGGCCAGATACTCCGGCGTCGCCATCGGACGGTGATAGAGCGGCGCCTCGTCCGTCAACGCACGGTTGGGAATCTCGGCGACGACGATTCCGCGTTCCTTCACCCGCAGCATGCCGTCGCCGGTCACCTCGCCGATGTGCGACGCGTGCAGGTCCCACTTGTCGAAGATGCGCTCGATTTCCGCCTCCCGCCCGCGCTTCACGACGAGCAGCATGCGTTCCTGCGACTCCGAGAGCATGATCTCGTACGGGGTCATGCCCGTTTCGCGCTGAGGCACGCGGGACACATCGATCTCGACGCCCGCACCGCCGCGCGATCCCATCTCGGTCGTCGAACACGTCAGACCAGCCGCGCCCATGTCCTGGATGCCGATCAGCGCGTCGGTCTTCATGACCTCGAGGCACGCCTCGAGCAGCAGCTTCTCCATGAACGGATCGCCGACCTGCACGGCCGGCCGCTTTTCCGCCGACTTGTCGTCGAATTCCGCGGAGGCCATGGTCGCGCCGTGGATGCCGTCGCGCCCTGTTTTCGCACCGACGTAATACACCGCGTTCCCGACGCCGGAGGCGACGCCCTTGATGATGTCCGTCGCCTTCGCGATGCCGAGGCAGAACACATTGACCAGCGGGTTGCCGGCATACGACGGCTCGAACGCGATCTCGCCGCCGACGGTCGGAATCCCGATGCTGTTGCCGTATCCGGCAATCCCCGCGACGACACCCTCGAGAATACGGCGCGTCGCCGCATCGTCCAGCGAACCGAAACGCAGCGAGTTCAGCAGCGCAATCGGGCGCGCCCCCATGGTGAAGATGTCGCGAATGATCCCGCCGACGCCGGTGGCCGCGCCCTGGTAAGGCTCGATGAACGACGGGTGGTTGTGCGATTCGATCTTGAAGACGGCGGCCAGGCCGTCACCGATGTCGACCGCCCCGGCATTCTCGCCGGGGCCCTGCAGCACCTGGGGTCCGCTGGTGGGCAGCGTTTTCAGATGCACGCGCGAACTCTTGTAGCTGCAGTGCTCCGACCACATGACCGAGAAGATGCCGAGTTCGGTCAGATTCGGTTCCCGGCCCATGAATACGACGATGCGGTCGTACTCGTCCGGTTTGAGGCCGTGCCGCTCGAGCACCTTCGAATCGATCATGCCCGCGCCACCAGGGCTCCGGTCTTGATGGACTCGACCGCCGACTCGAACACGCGCAGGCCGTCGGCACTGCCGAGCGCCGACTCGCACGCCCGTTCGGGGTGCGGCATGAGACCCACGACGTTGCGCGCCTCGTTGCACAGCCCCGCGATCGCGGCGGCCGATCCGTTCGGGTTCGCCTCGTCCGTCACCTGGCCTGCGGCGTTCGTGTATCGGAAGATGATCTGCCGGTTCGCCTCGAGCCGGGCGATGACATCGGGGGGCGCGAAGTAGTTGCCTTCGCCGTGAGCGATCGGCAGCCGCAGGATCTGGCCCTGCCGGCACGCGCACGTGAACGGGGTGTCGATCTGCTCGACGCGGACGTGGACGTGCTCACACTGGAATTTGACGCTGCGGTTGCGCAGCATCGCGCCCGGAATCAGTCCAGCCTCGAGCAGGATCTGGAAACCGTTGCAGATGCCGAGCACCGGCCCCCCGCGTTCGGCGAAGCCGCGCACGGCGCGCATGATCGGCGAGAAACGGGCGATGGCCCCGGTCCTCAGGTAATCGCCGTAGGAAAACCCGCCCGGAAGAATCAGGACGTCGGCGCCCTTGAGATCCTCGTCCTTGTGCCAGATGAACTCGGCGTCCTGGCCGAGGACGTGCTTCGCCGCGTGGTAGGCGTCGTGATCGCAGTTGCTTCCCGGAAACACGACGATGCCGAATGTCATGTCAGTCCACCTCGATGCGGTAGCTCTCAATCACCGGGTTGGCGAGCAGCTTGTCGGCCACTTCGGCCGCCATGGCCCGCGCCTGCGCGGCCTCCGACGTCGCGAGATCGAGCTCGAAGTACTTCCCCTGGCGGACGTCCTCGACGCCGCCGTAGCCGAGCGAATGCAGCGCGTCGGCAATCGTCTTGCCCTGCGGATCGAACACGGACGGTTTGAGCGTGACGAACACACGTGCGCGCATGACCTACACCCCTGCCGGAACGGACGGAAAGACGCGTTCGAGAACCTCGTCCACGTGGCGGTACTGTTCGTCGAGGTCGAACGCGCGCGCGATCTCTGCCTTCGTCAGCACACGGCCCACGTCAGCATCGGATTCGAGCAGCAACTTGAAGTCGCGCTGCTCGGCGTACGACAGCATCGCGTTCCGCTGCACCCACTCGTACGCTTGCTCGCGGGAAATGCCCTTCTGCGCCAGCACCAGCAGGACGGTCCCGGAGAAGACGACACCGCGCGACCGGTTCAGGTTCTCTCGCATCCGATCGAGGTGCACGACCATCCCGCTGACGATGCGCGTGAAACGGCGCAGCATGTGATCGAGGGCGATGAAGCTGTCGGGCAGAATGACCCGCTCGACCGAAGAGTGCGAGATGTCACGCTCATGCCAGAGCGCGATGTTCTCGAAGGCCGCGTGGCAATTGCCGCGAATGAGCCTCGCCAAGCCGACGATCTGCTCGCAGCCGATCGGATTGCGTTTGTGAGGCATCGCCGACGAGCCTTTCTGGCCCTTGGCGAACGGCTCTTCGACCTCGCCAATCTCGGTCTTCTGTAGGCCGCGAATCTCCAGGGCGAACTTCTCGAGCGAGGCCGCGGTTATGGCCAGCGCGGACATCAGCTCCGCGTGCCGATCGCGCTGAATCACCTGCGACGCGACAGGAGCCGGCTCGAGTCCGAGCCGCTTGCAGACGTCGGCTTCGACCGACGGCGGCAGGTGCGCGAAGGTGCCGACCGCGCCGGAGATCTTGCCGACGCTGATCGTGGTCCGCGCACGGCGCACCCGCTCGATATTGCGATCGATCTCGGCGTGCCACAACGCCAGCTTGAGCCCGAAGGTCGTCGGCTCGGCGTGCACGCCGTGCGTGCGCCCAATCATGGGCGTCCGGCGGTGTTCAAACGCCCGGTGGCGGACGGCCGTGTTCAGCCCCTGAAGGCCTGTCAGGATGAGGTCGCAGGCCTCCCGCATTTGCAGCGCCTGAGCCGTGTCGATGACATCGGACGACGTCATCCCGAAGTGCAGCCAGCGAGCCGAAGGCCCGACGTTCTCGGCAACGGCCTCGGTGAACGCGATCACGTCGTGCTGGGTGCGCTGCTCGATTTCTTCGATGCGCGCGACGTCGAAGGCGCCCCGTTCTCGAATGTCGCGCGCGGCCTCGGGCGGTACGATGCCCGCCGTCGCCATGGCCTCGGCGGCGGCGACTTCGACGAGCAGCCAGGTTTCGTACCGGCGCTGGTCGCTCCAGATGCGCCCCATTTCAGGGTGCGTGTAGCGTGCAATCATTCCTAGTTGAGATCGAGCCGTTCCCGCGGCAGCTGTAACCCATTGACGTTGCCCAGGACGGTCGCCGCCAGCGAACCGTTCCCGAACAGATCGACCGCCACGCGCTGGACGTCGGCGGACGTCACCCGCTCGATGCCCTGCAGCGTCTCGTCGAGACCGAAGTGCCGGTCGAAGTAGATTTCCTGCCGCGCCAGATGCGACATGCGGCTGGCCGTGTTCTCCAGGCTCAGCATCAGGCTGCCTTTGAGGTGATCCTTGGAGCGCTGCAGCTCAGCGTCCGGCACGGGCGTCTGCTTGATGGTGCGCAGCTCCTCGACCACGAGGTCGATCACCTCGCCCACGGCTTCGTTGGAACAGCCGGCGTAAATCGTGAACGAGCCCGCGTCGCGATAGGCGCTCAGGCCGCTGAACACCGCATAGGCCAGGCCGCGTTTTTCCCGGACGTTCTGGAACAGACGCGAGCTCATGGAGCCGCCGAGCAGCGTGTTCAGGACGTAGCTCGAATACCGGTCGTCATGCTTCTGCGGGTAGCTGCTGACGCCGAGGCAGACGTGGCTCTGCTCGAGCTCCTTGTTCCTGATGAGCGTTTTCGGCACCACCTTCGGCGCATCCTCGGCGTGGGGCTGGCCGACCTGCACGAGCGACCCGAACTTGTCCTCGATGAGATCGCGGACATGCGCGTGCTCCAGGTTGCCCGCTGCCGACACGATGAGGTTGGGAGCCGTGTACGCGTTCGTGAAGTAGGTCCGGAGCAGATCGGCGTTGAACGACTCGACCGTCTCGCGCGTGCCCAGAATCGGTCGGCCGAGCGCGTGATTCTCCCAGAACCCCTGCGTAAAGAGCTCGTGGACGAGGTCATCCGGCGTGTCCTCGACCATCTTGATCTCTTCGACGACGACCTTCTTTTCCCGCTCGAGATCCTCGACGCTGAACGCCGGGTTCCGGACGATATCCGACAGGATGTCGATGGCGAGCGGCAGATGCTCGTCGAGCACCTTGATGTAGTAGCTCGCGTATTCCTTCGCCGTGAACGCATCGAGCTGCCCGCCGATCGAATCGATCGCCTGTGCGATGTCCTCCGCCGATCGGCTCGTGGTGCCCTTGAACAGCATGTGCTCGACGAAGTGCGCGATGCCGCCGCGCTCGGCGGCTTCATGGCGCGACCCGCGCGTCAGCCAGACGCCGATGCTGATGGAACGGACCGCCGTCATCCTCTCGGTGAGAAGACGAAGACCGTTACCGAGAACGTCTCTGACGATCGCCGGGTTCGACAAGGTGTTGGACTCGCAGCAGGAACGCGCGTTGACCGGATCGACAAGGTCGGAAATACGCCGCAAAGCCTTTAGAGAGAGTGATTTACCGACCAGCGCACATTCTAGCATGGCGGGATGAATCCATCAAGCTGCAACGCGACTCGGGACGCCGCCGCATCGGGGATACAATTTCCTGATCCGCCAAGTAGTTAGAAACGGGACAGATACCGTGACGACCAGCCGCCCCGACCTCGCCAATCTGGACCGGCCGGCGCTCGAAGCCGTCCTCGCCGAACGCGGAATGCCGCGGTTCCGCGCCCGCCAGATCTTCGGCTGGATCTACCGCCGCGGCGTCACCGACGTCGCCGCGATGACGAACCTCTCGCACGCGCTCCGCGATACGCTCGCGAGGGATTTCGCGCTCACGACGCCGGACCTCGTGGTCCGCGAACGCTCGGTGGACGGCACCGAGAAGTTTCTGCTGCGCCTCGCGGATGGCCGCCAGATCGAATCCGTGTTCATCCCGGACACACCGGCGATGACCTTCTGCATCTCGACGCAGGTCGGATGCGCCATGGCGTGCGCATTCTGCCTGACGGGAAAAATGGGACTCGTCCGCAACTTGACGGCGGGCGAAATTGCCGGACAGGTGCGTGTCCTCGCCAACGCCCTGGCCATGCACGACAAACCATTCAACATCGTCCTCATGGGCATGGGGGAGCCCCTGCACAACTACGACGAGACGATGCGCGCGCTGCGCATCCTGAACGACGAGCACGGCCTCGCCCTTCCGCCCCGCCGCGTCACGCTCTCGACGGTCGGCCTCCTGCCGGCGCTCGAACGGCTGGCGCAGGAACCGCTGATGCCGAACCTGGCCATCTCGCTGCACGCGCCGACCGATGCCGTGCGCGGCGAGCTCGTGCCCCTCAACAAGAAGTACGGCGTGAAGGAGATCATCGAGGCATGCGAGCGGTTTCCGCTGGCCCGGCGCCGCCGAATCACGTTTGAATACGTGCTGCTCGCCGGCGTCAACGACTCGCCCGACGCGGCGCGGCGGCTGGCCAGGCTGTTAGCGGGCGTGAAGTCGAAGGTCAACCTCATCCCGCTCAACGCGGCCCCCGGCATCCCGTTCGAGCGTCCAACAGACGACGCGATCGATCGGTTCGCGCGGATTCTTTCCGAGCGCGGGCTGCTGGTGTCGGTCAGAAAGAGCCGGGGCCGGGACATCCGCGCCGCATGCGGTCAGCTCATCGTCGAGGGGCCGGAGCGCTCGCCGGCGCAGACGCTCGCGGCCGCGCTTCGCGGCGAACCTTTAGCCGGAAATTCTCGTAACGTCGACGCATGAGACTCCTGTCGGCCGTTGCCATCGCCCTGCTCTCCGCCGCGCAGGCGCCGGCCCAGCCCCCTGAGAAGAAGCTCGAGTTCGAGGTTGCGTCCGTCCGTCCCTCCTCGAAAGACCTGCGGGACGCCGCGCCTGTGGCCCTTGGTCTTCGCATGGACGGTTCGCAGGCGCGAATCGGCGCCTTGACGCTTCGCGACTACATCGCGATGGCTTACCGCATCAAGTCGTACCAGGTCGTAGGGGCCGACTGGATCGCGACCGAGCGGTTCGACGTGAACGCCAAGCTGCCCGAAGGGTCCACGGTCGATCAGATTCCGGGGATGATTCAGTCGCTGTTGGCAGAACGATTTGCGCTGAAGTTCCATCGCGAACCCAAGGAGATGCCTGTTTACGCGCTGGTCCGCGGCAAGCCGCCGCTGAAGCTCACGGACAGCCAGGCCGAGCGAGAGGCCCCCGCTCCGACAGGCGCCGTGAACATCTCCGCGACGGGTAGCGCCGGGGGCGTGGCCGTCAACCTCGGCGACGGATCGTCCTACACGTTCGCCGGCGGCAAGTTCGAGGGGAAGAAGATCGCGGGACGAGTGCTGGCCGACGTGCTGGAACGCTATACCGACCGGCCAATCATCGACGCGACGGGCCTGAACGGCACGTACGACTTCTCGTTCACGGTCACACCTGAGGATTACCAGACCCTGCTGATTCGCGCGGCGGTGAATTCGGGCGTTTTTCTGCCGCCGCAGGCGCTTCGCCTGCTCGACAACGGAGGCGATCCGCTCGGTGACGCGCTGTCCCAGCTGGGACTGAAGCTCGAGTCTCGCAAAGCGCCGGTGGACCTGCTGATCGTCGATCAGATACTCAGGACACCGACGGATAACTGAGCGCGTTCACTCCGCCAGTTCGCCCTCGTCGCCTGACAGGATGCGGACGCGCACGGACTCGTTGCGCCCGCGCCCGGGCGGAATCCTGATCTTCAAGTAGTTGTCCGTGACGACTGTCGAGCCGTCGTCGATCGTGAGCGCAGGGCGGACGCTGCCCACCTGCGACCGACGGAACCCGTCCGCCAGCCGTGCCGCGACATCGCGCACACGGCGTCCCCGCTCGCGAATCGCCGAACCCGGCACCTTGCCGCTCATCGACGCGGCGGCCGTGCCAGGCCGCTCCGAGTACGGAAACACATGGACGTGCGTGACCGGCGAGCGGCCGAGATACGTGACGAGCTGTTCGAAGTCCTCTTCGGTCTCACCAGGAAATCCCACGATGACATCCGAGCCGATTGACGCGTGCGGGATCCTCGTGCGGATGTCGTCGACGAGTGCAGCGTAATACTCAATGGTGTAGGGACGGCCCATGGCCATCAACATCGCGTTGCTGGCGTGCTGCAGCGGCAGATGGAAGTGCGGCGCGAAGCAGCCGCCGGCCGCAATGAGCTCGACGACCTCGCGCGAACAGTCCATCGGTTCGAGCGAGCTGATGCGGAAGAGAACGTCCGGCTGAAGCCGGACGCGACGCCCGAATTGCCCTTCGAGCGCGCGCAGCAATCCGAGGAGTGACGAGGCGGGCGCGAGATCGCGGCCGTACGACCCGAGGTGTACGCCGGTCAGCGCGACCTCTTTGAACCCGGCTGCCGCGACTCGATCGACGTCCGCCAACACGGCCTGGACCGCGACGCTCCGCGGCGCGCCGCGCGTCGCCGGGATGATGCAGTACGAGCAGTGCTCTGCGCATCCGGTCTGCACCCGCAGCGTGAAGCTCGTGCGGCCGGCCACGCCGGGCTCGATCGCGGCGCCGCACGCACCGTCGCCATCGCCAAACCTCGCAGCCGTCGTCAATCCAAGATCGTCGGCGATGAGCGGGACGAGGCGTGGTTTGTCGTCGTTTCGAACCACGCGGACGACGTTCGGCAGCTCGCCCACCTCGTCCGGCCGCCGCGTCGCGTAACAACCCGTCACCACAATCCGGGCGGCCGGGTTATCGCGCGCGATCCGGCGGATGGTCTGCCGCGCGCCCTGATCCGCGGTAGCCGTCACCGAGCACGTGTTGACGAGAACCAGGTCGGCCTCATCCGGCGCAACGGGAATGGCTCCCCGGGCAAGCAGGTCCTCTTCGAAGCCGAGCGAATCGGCCTGGTTGACCCGGCAGCCGAAGGTGACGACGGAGTATTTCACAGCGCCTTGCGACCGATGTCGCGCCGGAACTGCAGGCCGTCGAAGCGAATCGGTGTCACGCCGGCGTACGCGCGCGAGATGGCTTCGGCAAAATCGCGGCCGCGGCCGACGACCGTCAGAACACGACCACCGGCGGTCACCAGCTGGCCGTCACGAATCGCCGTCCCCGCGTGATAGACGGAGACGCCGGGAATCGCCTCGGCCTCCTCGATGCCGGCGATCGGCTGACCCGATTCCGACGAGTCGGGGTAGCCGCGCGAGGCGAGGACCACGCCGACAACGCGATCGCTGCCAAGCCGGCAAGCCGAAACACTCAGCTGTCCCTTCGAGGCGGCCAGCAGCAGCGGCGCCAGGGGTTCGTCGATGAGCGGCAGGATCACCTGCGCCTCTGGATCGCCGAGCCTGACGTTGAACTCGATCACCTTCGGGCCGGCAGCCGTCAGCATGAGGCCGACGTACAGAAACCCGCGGAACGGATGGCCTTCGACGGCCATCCCGGCGATGACCGGGTTGACGATCTCGCGCATGACGCGCGCGGAGAACGCGGCGTCACACAACGGGCTGGGCGCGAATGCGCCCATCCCGCCCGTGTTGGGCCCCAGATCATCGTCGAAGATCCGCTTGTGGTCCTGGGCCGAGCCAATCGGCAACGCGCGCACGCCGTCGCTGAGCACGAAGAACGACACTTCCGGCCCGGCAAGGCACTCTTCGATCACGACCGTGTCGCCCGCCGCGCCGAAGCGACGTTCGCGCATCGCTGCCAGAAGAGCGTCTTCCGCCGCCGCCATATCTGCGGCGATGACAACGCCCTTCCCGGCGGCGAGGCCGTCCGCCTTCAGGACGACCGGCATGCCGAACTCCCCCGATCGCACCACGCGCAGGGCATCGTCGAGCGATGCGGCGATGTGAAAGCGGGCGGTCGGGATCGAGTGGCGCGCCATGAACGCCTTCGCGAACCCTTTGCTCGATTCCAGTCTGGCGGCCGCGGCCGTGGGCCCGCAGATCTGCAGTCCTGCCTCGGCGAAGCGATCGGCGACGCCCAGGCTCAGCGGTAACTCAGGTCCGATCACCGTCAAGTCCGCGCGTTCCCGCTCGGCCACGGCCAACAGATCGTCGGGCGAATTCAAGTCGGCCGGAGTGATTGGCACGAGGCGCCCGATGCCGGGATTTCCAGGGGCGCAGACGAGGCCTTCGAAACCGGGATCGGCGGCGAGTCGGCGAATGAGGGCGTGCTCGCGCGCGCCACCGCCGATGACTAGAACCTTCATTGCTTGAACGAGTTATGGCGTGTGACCGCAATTCGAGCGGGCAAGGCTGGATCGGGACTATTTCGTTGACGTTGAAGGTGTTTGCGCCTAGAATCCGCCGTTACGTGATAGCCTAGCACATTTGAGTGAAGCCACCCGAAAGGGGTGTGAGTGACGTGGCTGAAGTGAAAATCCAGGAGGGCGAGTCGATTGAAAGCGCCCTCCGCCGGTTCAAGCGGAAGGTGCAGCAGGAAGACATCATCAAGGATATCAAGAAGCATTCCTTCTATTTGAAGCCCGGCGATAAGCGGCGGGCGAAACAAGCGCTGGCCCGGAAGCGCAACCGTAAGAAGCTCCGGCGCGAAGTCGAGTAAGTTCGCGCGGAGTAACGGCGACCGACCGACGAGGTAGCGACCGATGGAGTTCCAAGACCGGATCCTTTCGTGCGTGGACTGCGGTGCGGAGTTCGTCTGGACGGCGGGGGAACAGCAGTTCTTCGCCGACAAGAACTTCAAGAACGAACCGAAGCGCTGCAAGGCATGCAAGGGCAAGCGCGCCAGCCGGCCGGCGGGCGCCGTTGCCCGGGAGCGGGTAGAAACCGTCACCCAGTGTTCGGCCTGCGGAAAGGAGACGACGGTCCCTTTCAAGCCGACGCAGGGACGCCCGGTCTTCTGCAAGGAATGCTTCCAGTCCCGGAAATTCGCCGGGGCCGGGGGCATCTAGCGTTCACCGGCCTATTTCACAGACAACGACCAGCCCCGTACGCGCGGGCGGCCCGTGGCCTCCTCGCGTGCGGGGTGTGTTAAGCTCACGGCGGCGCATACATCTGGAGCGTTTTCCATGCAGATCGAGGAACGAAGCGTAGGGGACGTGGTTGTGCTCGACCTCAAGGGCAAGGTCACGCTGGGCCAGGGTGACGAGCTGCTCAAGGACAAGGTCAACAGCCTGGTCAACCAGGGTCATCGGAAGATCGTGCTGAACCTGGCCGACGTGCCCTACGTGGACAGCGCCGGCCTCGGTGAAATCGTCCGCACCTATACGACCGTCAGCAAGAACGGTGGCAGTCTGAAACTGCTCAACCTGACCAAGCGAATCACCGATCTGCTGGCGATCACGAAGCTCCTGACCGTGTTCGAAACGTTCGACACCGAGAGCGACGCGGTCCGGAGTTTTTCGGCATCGGCCCAGGCCTAGCCGTCGGCCGCGCTGGTGGCGCGTACTGCTTCATCTTCCATGGCAGCCTCCGGTCCTCCAGCGGCCGTGGTACCGGGGCGCTCCCTTGCGTTCAACCTGCTCATCTCGCTGCGGCCGGACCAGTGGACGAAAAATCTGCTGGTCTTCGCCGGCCTGCTGTTCGCCAAACGCCTCTTCGATGCGGCGTCGGTCGCCGACGCCACGGCGGCGTTCGCGATCTTCTGCATGCTGTCGGGCGCGGTGTATCTGGTCAACGACATCGCCGATCGCGAGATCGACCGGCGTCACCCGATCAAGGCGCGGCGCCCGATCGCCTCGGGCGCGCTCCCGGTCACGGTCGCCGCATCATCGGCCGCGGTCCTGCTGGGCGGCGGTCTCGCCGGGGCCTTCGTCATCAACAACAAGTTCGGGTGGGTGGCGGCCGGGTACATCGCCCTGCAGGTGTTCTACTCGACCACGCTCAAGCACATCGTCATTCTCGACGTGCTCACGATTGCGATCGGATTCGTGCTGCGTGCCGCGGGCGGGGCGTTCGCGATCGACGTCGAGATCAGCCAGTGGCTGCTCGTCTGCACGATCCTGCTGGCGCTGTTCATCGCGCTGGCGAAACGGCGGCACGAATTGCTGCTGCTGGCCGACGGAGCCACAGGGCACCGTCCGATTCTGGGCGAGTACAGCGCGTATCTGCTGGACCAGATGATCGCGGTGGTCACGGCATCGACGCTCGTCGCCTACATCTTTTACACGATCAGTCCTGAGACACAGGGGAAGTTCGGGACGGCGCTCCTCGAGCTGACGATTCCGTTTCCGATCTACGGAATCTTCCGGTACCTCTACCTGGTGCACCGCCGCGAAGGCGGCGGGAGTCCGGCCGAGCTGTTGCTCACGGACCGCCCGCTGTTGGCCTGCGTCGCGCTGTGGGCGGCATCGGTGGCATTCATCATCTATCGGTAGGCGGGACGGCAGTCCCGGCCACAACACTATGGCCGACTTCAACATTCGATCCGATTCGGTCAACGTCGAGCAGATCATGGAGCAGATCCGCGCGCGGATCCGCGAGAAGCGCGGCGTTGACTACACCGAACAGCAGATCAGCGAGCTGGCCGCGGTCAAGATGGAGAAGTTCCTCGACGCGCGGGGCGTCCGGTCGGACCTGCTCGAGGAATTCCGCCGGATGCGGCCTCCGGTCGACGCGCCCGTGCGGCCGAACTACGTGTTCGACGAGACCACGCTGTTCGACACGCACCGCGCGCCGATCCGCTGGATCCGCCGGCTGCTGCAGCCGATCCTGAAGCTGTTCTTCAACCCGAACCCCCTGATTCAGGCCCTGCACATCCAGTCGCAGCTCAACACGATGCAGGCACAGGCGGAGGCCGAACAGCTGGCGCGCGGACCGGCCCGCGATCAGCTGACGTTCGAGGTCATGCACAACCTCGTCCTCGAAGCCACCCGCATGGGGATCGAGGTCAAGAACCTGAAGATGCGCGTCGAGTCGCTGTCCAGCCGTCTCGAGTTCAACGAACGGCGGGCTCGCGTGCTCGAGAGCGCGGTGGTCTACAAGGCTCCGGAGCAGCCGTCCGACCGCGGATTCCAGCAGCCGGCCGGGACGACGGCCCGGCTCGACATCGAGAGCCGGCCGCCTGAGCCGCGATCGCAGCCCGACTACCGGCTGCGTCCGGAGGCCGCGCAGGAACGTCGGGCGCCATCGCCATCTACGCCCCCGACCGCACCGGGCGCCCAGGCACCTGGCGCACCGGAAGGCCCCGGCCAGCGCAGCCGGCGCCGGCGCCGACGCCGGGGCCGGCGCGGCGGCGCGTCAGCCGCGAATGTCATGGGATCATCGGGGCCGATGCCAGGTGGATCGGCTCCTGCACAGGCAGACGGCCAATCGGCCACGGCCCACACGGGGGATCACGGGGCCGAGCCGTCGTCTTCAGACGATCCACCCGATGCGTCGGACTTCACTCCCGGGGCCCCCGGCGATCCTGAGCCCGACGACGCGCAGTGAAGCTGGCGATCGTCGTTCAGCGCTACGGCCCAGCCATCAACGGCGGCGCCGAGCTTCATGCCCGGTACATCGCCGAACATCTGGCTCGTCACGCCGACGTGGAGGTGTTGACCACGTGCGCAACCGACTACGTCACGTGGCGGAACGAGCTGGCGCCCGGCGTGGAAACCGTGAACGGTGTGCGGGTGCGGCGTTTCCGCGTCAAGCACCAGCGCGATCCGCGGCAATTCGGAAAGCTCTCAGACCGTGTTTTCGCTGAGCGTCACTCCCTGGCCGACGAACTCGACTGGCTCGATGCCGAAGGGCCGACCAGCCCGGCGTTGATCGACTACCTGAGCAAACACGGCGACTCGTACGACTACTGCGTGTTCTTCAGCTATCGGTACTACCACGCGTACCATGGCGCGCGCGCGGTGCCGTCCCGTGCGATTCTCGTTCCCACCGCGGAGCGCGATGCGGCCGTCGGCCTCCACATGTTCCAGCCGGTGTTCCGCGGCGTTCGCGCGCTGATGTACAACTCCCACGAAGAGCGCGCGATGATCCAGGCCGTATCGGCGAACCAGGACGTGCCGGGCGTCGTGGTCGGCGTGGGGTCGGACGTGCCGCAGAATCCGCAGGCCGGCCGGTTCCGGCAGAAGTACAACGTCCGCGGTCCGTTCGCCATCTACGTGGGCCGGATCGATCAGAACAAGGGCTGCCCTGAGTTGTTCGCCTTCTTTCAACGGTACGCGAAAGAGCCGACGAGCCGGCTGTCCCTCGTGCTCGTGGGACACTCGCTCCTGCCGATTCCCGAACACCCGCGCATCCGCCATCTCGGCTTCCTGGACGACGTCGACAAGTTCGACGCCATGGCCGCGGCGGATCTCCTGATCATGCCGTCCTACTTCGAGAGCCTCTCGATGGTGGCGCTCGAAGCGTGGGCCCTCGGCAAGGCGGTCCTCGCCAACGCGAAGTGCGAGGTACTCAAAGGCCAGTGCGTGCGCAGCAACGCGGGGCTGTACTACGAGCGGTACTCGGAGTTCGCCGAAACGCTTCACGCCATCGAGCACAACCGATGGCTGAGCGGATCGCTCGGCCGGAACGGGCGGCAGTACTTTCAGAACAACTACGACTGGCGTGTCATCGAGCGGAAGTACCTCGACATGTTCGCGCAGCTCCAGGCCAACCCGGCCCGGTACGTCATGGATCCCCTGCCCGGACGGGCCGAACGGCGGCGTGACGACCTCGAGGCGGCCCAGGATGTGCTCGGTCGCCTGCCGGGCGCGTCCGATCAGGACCGGAGGCGCGCGTAGTGCGTATCCACCAGGTGCTGGCGACGCTCGGCTATGGCGACGCGATCGGCCACGAGGTGCTCGGTATCCAGCGCGTGCTGCGCGCGGCCGGCCACGAGTCGGAGATCTTCGTCGAGACGGCCGACTCGCGTCTCGAGGCGCTGACGCGCGACTACCGCGAGCTGGTGGACTTCAGCGACCCCGACAACCTCCTGCTCCACCATTTCTCGCTCGGCTCCAAGGCCTCGCGCACGGCGTACGCCCTGCCCGATCGGATGGCGCTCATCTACCACAACATCACCCCGCCCGAGTACTTCATCGGGGTGCACCGGACCCTCGCGCGGCAGTGTTTCCGCGGTCGCCGGGAGCTTCGCGCCTATTCGAATCGATGCGACCTCGCCATGGGCGACTCGGAGTTCAACCGCCAGGACCTGGCCGCCCTGGGGTTTCCGCGCACGGCGGTCCTGCCCGTCGTTCCCGACTTTTCCCATCTCGATCGACCGGCGAACCACCTGCTCTCGGGCCAGTTCGACGACGACTGGACGAACGTCCTCTTCGTGGGGCGAGTGATCGCGAACAAGAAGATCGAGGACGTCATCCGCTTCTTTCACGCCTACCAGTCGATGTTCAACCCCCGCTCCCGGCTCCTCATCGTCGGCGCCCAGAGCGGGTTCGAGAGGTATCTGGCGTCGCTGCACCAGCTGATCGCCGAGTTCGGCCTGCCCCACGTCCACTTCACGGGCCACGTATCAGACGAAGAGCTCGTCGGGTTCTACGAAGTGGCCGACCTCTTCCTGTGCGCCAGCGAGCACGAGGGCTTCTGCGTGCCGCTCGTGGAGGCCTTCTACATGCAGGTCCCGGTGCTGGCCTTTGCCGCCACCGCCGTACCCGCGACGATGGACGGCGCGGGCGTGCTGTTCGACACGAAGGACCCCCTGCACGTGGCTGCGCTGATGGACGCGATCATCTCGAACGTCGGCCTTCAGGACGCGATCGTCGAAGGCCAGGCGGCGGCGGTGGATCGTCTGCGGTCCAGGGATTTCCCGGGGACGCTGCTCTCGTTCGTCGACGAAATCCTGCGCGCGCCGAGGGCGCCGGCGCCCCGCGTCGCCTACGACTTCTGGCATCAGTTCGACGCCGCGCAGGCGCTCGAGGAGCTCCGGTTGTACCGGCCCTCCATCTACAAAGCGCTGCCGGAGGCGCCGTGATCGTCAACCAGTGGGTGCCCGCCGCCCACCGCGGCGACGCGATCGGCGACAGCGCGCGGCGGGTCCGCGATCTGCTCAGGCAGCTCGGCCACTCGTCCGACCTGTACGCGCTGTCGATCGACGACGAGTTGATCGGCGACGTGCGGCCGTTCAGCGACCCCGATGCGCGACGAGGCGACCTGACGATCTTTCACTACGCCCTGCCGTCGCCGATGACCGAGGCGTTCGCGTCGTTGAACTCGGGACGCATCCTGCAGTATCACAACGTGACGCCGGCCGCGTTCTTCGCGCCCTACGATCCGAACCTGTTCCGGCTGGCCGCGCTCGGCCGGAGCGAGCTCGCCACGCTGGCGGGCCGCGTCGATCTGGCGCTCGGTGATTCGGAGTACAACCGGCAGGAGCTCGAGCGGATCGGGTTCCGGCCGACCGGCGTCTTCCCGATCGCCGTCGACACGAGCCGCGTGACCCGGCGCGTCAATCGGCCGGCGCTCGAAGGCATCCTGGACGACGGGCTCGTGAATTTTCTGTTCGTCGGCCGCATCGCCCCCAACAAGAAGATCGAGGATCACATCCGCCTGGCGGAGCACTACAAGCGCTACGTCGATGCCTACTACCGCTTCATCTTCGTCGGACGGTTCGACGTCGTGCCACGGTATTATTCGATGATTCGCGCGATGATGGCGGAGTTCAAGCTGCTGCACGATCGTTTCATCTTCACGGGTCCGGTTCCGGACGAGGAGCTGGCCGTGTACTACCAGCACGCCGCCGTGTACACATCGCTCAGCGAACACGAAGGGTTCTGCGTGCCGCTCGTCGAAGCCATGGCGGCCGATGTCCCCGTGCTGGCGTACTCGGCCGCCGCGGTGCCGGATACGCTCGGTGGCGCGGGCGTGCAGTTCGCCCCGAAAGATCTCGAGTTCGCCGCGGAGCTTCTCGGCGAGCTGGCATTCAACGACGGCTTGCGGGCGTCGGTCATCGCCGGACAGCGCCGGCGCCTGGAGGATTTCGGCGATGCGCGCGTTTCGCGCGAGCTCACGTCGATCATCCATCAAGCCTCGTGAAACTCGCCTTCATCATCCAACGCTACGGCGCCGAAGTCCTGGGCGGATCCGAACAGCTGTGCCGGCTGCTCGCCGAGCGGCTCGCCCTCCAGCACGACGTGGAGGTGCTGACCACGTGCGCCCGCGACTACGTGACCTGGCAGAACGACTATCCGGAAGGCGTGGACCGTGTCCGGGGCGTGACGGTGCGGCGCTTTGCCAGCGCCGCGACGCGCGACATCGACTCGTTCAACAGGCTGTCCGAGTGGATCTACAACAACCCGCACAGCCGCGCCGACGAGCTCGAGTGGCTCAAACAGCAGGGACCCTGGTGCCCGGCGCTCATCGACCACCTGAAGCGGCACCAGGGCCAGTACGACGTCCTGGTCTTCTTCACCTACCTCTATGCTACGACGGTGCTCGGCCTGGAGGTCGTCCCCTCGCGGAGCGTGCTCGTGTCGACGGCCCACGACGAGCCCGCGATCCGTCTCGGCATCTTCAAGGACGTCTTCAGCAAGCCGGCGGCCCTGTGCTATCTGACCGAGAGCGAACGGCGGTTCGTTCAGGAAGAGTTCAGGGATCGCCCGCTTCTCGAAGAGGTGACCGGCGTCGGCATCGACATCCCGCAGCACAGCCAGTATCCCCGCATGCCGGCACGCGTCGAGGCCGGCGACGGAGACGACGAGCCGGCGGGAGGGGCCGAAGAGGCCGGCCCCTCGGCGGACGAGGAAGCGTCGCCGCGCGACGTTCCGGCACACCTGATCGAGCGGGGTGTGGTCTTCCGCCGCCGTCACCGGTTGTACGGTCCGGTGGCGTTGTACGGCGGGCGAATCGATCCCGGCAAGGGCTGCGAGGAACTGCTCGACTACTTCGGCGCGTATGTCGGCGCCGGCGGAGAGGCCACGCTGGCGCTCATGGGCGTGAAGCTCATGTCGCTGCCCGAGGAGCCCTACGTCCGGTTCGCCGGCCTGCTGTCCGACCGTGAACGTCTGGAAGCCCTCGAAGCCGCGACCGTGGTCGTCTGCCCGTCGCCTTACGAAAGCCTGTCGCTCCTGGCGCTCGAGGCGCTGGCCGTCGGCACACCAGTCCTCGTCAACGCCCGAAGCGCCGTGCTCGTGGAGCACTGCGTCAGGAGCAACGGCGGCCTGTACTACGCCGACGGCGACGAGTTCGCGGAGTGCCTCACCCTGCTGGTCCGCGACGCGCGCCTGAGGTCCGCGCTCGGCCGGAACGGACGCGACTACATCCGGCGCAACTACCGCTGGGACATCGTGCTTGGCAAGTACGAGCGGCTCTTCACGAAAATCCGGAACGCGAGGTAACAGTTCCGGCAGCGGGACTGCAGACGGCCGACTGCAGACTGCCGACTGCAGACTGCGGACTGTCTTACTTGTCGTCGAGGGCGACGGCTCCCGCCGGCGTGAGCGGGCCGACCGGCGAGGCGGCCGGACGCGCCGCTTCGACGGGCGCAACAGGCTCGGCCGACGCGTCGGCGGCGCTTCCGTTCTCGTGACCGTTGCGCTTGCGCCGCGGCCGGATGTCGTGCCGCTTGATCATCTCGTTCAGCGTCGTCGGCTTGATGTGCAGCAGCTCCGCCGCACGCTTCTGCACGCCGCCGGCCGCCTCGAGCGTGGTCTCGATGAGCCGCTTTTCGAAGTCGGTGATGACGTCCTTGAACGAGATGCCTTCCGGCGGGACGACGAACTGCGGGGGCATCTGCAGGCCCGGCGTCTTCCTGACGTGATCCGGGATGAGCTCGACGCCGATCCGCGGCCCTGACGTCAGCACGACCGCCCGCTCGATGACGTTTTCGAGCTCGCGCACGTTGCCCGGCCAGTCGTAGTCGCTGATCAAATCCAGCGCCTCGGGCGTCAGCTCGAGCCCGGTCTTGTGGTTCTCCTCGCCGTACTTGTTCAGGAAACACTGCGTGAGGAGCGGGATGTCGTCCTTCCGTTCGCGCAGGGGCGGGAGCTGGATGGAAATGACGTGGAGCCGGTAGAAGAGATCCTCCCGGAACTTCCCCTCGTCCATCATCTGCCGGAGGTCCACGTTCGTCGCGGCGATGATGCGCACGTCGACCTTGATGGTCTCCATGCCGCCCAGCCGCATGAAGTCGCGCTCCTGAATCACCCGGAGCAGTTTGGCCTGCGTCTCGAGCGGGACGTTGCCTATTTCGTCGAAGAAGATGCTGCCCTTGTCCGCCAGGTCGAAGAGCCCCTTCTTCGGGTAGACGGCGCCTGTGAACGCGCCCTTCACATGGCCGAAGAGCGTCGACTCGAGCAGATCCGGCGGGAGATTACCCGAATTGACGGTCACGAACGAACGGTCCGAACGCGACGAATTGGCGTGGATGGCGCGGGCTACCAGCTCCTTGCCGGTCCCGCTTTCGCCCTGAATGAGGATCGTCGACCGGCTCGGCGCGGCCTGGATGATCAGATCGAACACCTGACGCATCCGCGGGCTGCGGCCGATGATGTTCGCGAATTTGTGATAGCGCTCCTGGATGTTCTGACGGAGCGACCGGTTCTCGTGGACGAGCCGGCGCCGCTCCATCGCGTTCCGGACGACGACCAGCACCTCGTCGTTCTTGAACGGCTTGGTGATGTAGTCGAACGCGCCGCTCTTCATCGCCGAAATCGCGCTCTCGACCGACGCGTACGCCGTGATGATGATGACGGCCAGGTCCTCGTCGATCCGTCTCAGCTCGTCGAGCGTGGCAATCCCGTCGACGCCGGGCATCATGATGTCCACGATGGCCGCGTCGAAGGGCAGCGCGCGCGCCAGCTCGAGGCCCTCGGCGCCCGAACTCGCGAGCCGTACATCGTAGCCATCCCGAGTCAGCAGCGTCTCGAGAATCTCGCGCATGATTTCCTCGTCGTCGACGACGAGGATCGTACCTTTGTGGGAAGCAGCCATGCTAGTTCGTCGCGCTCCGCGCCTCGACCTGTTCGAGCGGCAGGCTCAAGGTGAACCGGGTGCCCTGGCCGACCGCGCTGTCGCAGCGAATCGACCCCTGATGCTCGTGCACGATCCCGTAGATGATCGACAGGCCGAGCCCCGTGCCGCGGCCGATCGCCTTCGTGGTGAAAAACGGATCGTAGATGCGCGCCAGCTGCTCGGACGGAATCCCCGAACCCGTGTCGGCGACCTCCGCAATGGCGGCGTCGCCGTCAATCCGCGTCGAGACCGACAGCCAGCCTCCCCTCGGCATCGCATCGCGCGCGTTCAGAAACAAGTTGAGAAACACCTGCTGGAGCTGGTGCTCGATGCCCGGGACCACCACCGGCCCCGCCGACAGTTCGCGCCGGATCTTGATGCTGCCGACCTCGAACTGGTGCTCGAGCAGCGAGAACACGTCGGTCACGACGGCGTTGAGATCCACCGACGTCCGCTCGGCATCACCGGATCCGGGCCGCGAGAGCGTCAGCAGGCCGTTCACGATCTTCGCGGCGCGGAACGTCTGTTTCTCGATCTTCTCGAGCAGGACTGTTTTTGGATCGCCGGGGTCGGCCCCGTCCAGCAACATCTGCGTAAAACTCGAAATCCCGGTCAACGGCGTGTTCACCTCGTGCGCAACGCCCGCCGCCAGGAGCCCGATCGAGGCCATCTTCTCCGAAATCTGCAGCTGCTCCTCGAGGCGGACGCGATCGGTGATGTCCTCGAGCAGGAGAATCATTCCGGAGACGTCGGTGTCCGAGGCCTGGCCCTGGAGCGGAACCGCCGTCGCGTTGACGAGCAGCTTCGACGAGGCGTCGGCGTCGGGCACCTCGGAACCAGACCGTGAGCGCCGCGTCAGCGGTACGCGGAACAGCGTCGCCCCATAGGGATTTTCCTGCCAGGCCGCGCGAAGGGCGTCCACGAACGGCTGGTCGAACACGTCGGGCAGCCGCCGGCCGATCGCGGCCGAGCGCGGGACGCCGTAGAAGCCTTCGAGCGCCCGGTTCCACCTGACGATCCGCTCGTCCACGTCGCACACGACAAGGCCGTCGTCGAGTGACTCGAGGATGTTCTCGTTGAACTCGCGCATGCGGCCGAGCTCTTCGGCTTTGAGATGCAGCTGCCGGTACAACCGGCCGTTCTCGATGGCGGTCGCGACCTGACCGGCCACAGACGTCAGCAGCGCCAGGTCCTCGCTGTTGAACGGCTCGTCGTTGTCCTTCCGTCCGAGCGCCAGGACGGCGATGGCGCCGCCTTCGAACACGCACGGGACGAAGTAGTCGATCGCGTTGTCGCGCCAGAACTCGATTTCCTCGGCGAGAAACAGCGCAGCAGCGGTGGGGTCGTCGAGCGCGACGGTGTACCCGGTGTCCAGCCTCGGCAGAAGCGACGAGTCGCGCGCCAGAGGCGGCACGGGGCCGTCGAATCCGAAATCGCCGATGGCCAGGAAGCCGCCCGCCTGCTCGTCGGCCAGCATCAGGGCCATCCGGTCGACGCCGAGGGTCTCGACGATGCGCGCCACCAGCCGCTGGCTGAGCCGCATCACATCGAGGTCGCTGTTGAGGTCGCGCGCGAAGCCGAGCAACGCCCTCCGGTAATCGTAGCGATCGCGATAAAACACGCGGTCGAGAGCATTGCGGACCGACTGCTTCACCGGCTGCGCGACGAGCACGACGACGAAGGTCGCCAGCAGGGCGACGATCCAGTTGTGCTGGTCCGCGTCGTTGGCGAACAGATAGCCGGCGAGCCGCAGCATGGCGAAATAGAGAATGGCGCTCGCGGAAAGGAACGCCGTGTACGCCAGCCCGCGCTTGATGATCACTTCGACATCGCGAAGGCGGTACCGGACGATGGCGCTGGCGAAGGTCAGCGGCACCACGCACAGCGGGATCGCCGTCAGCTGCTGCATCAGGGGCGGATCCATGCCGAGCGCCCAGGGCAGTGCGTAGAACAGCGCGAAGGGCCCGACGCCCAGAGCCGTGCCCCAGGCGATCCACCGGAGCTGCCGCTGGCCCGTTTCGGACGTGATCTGCCCGAACGCGCGCATGAGCACGGCGAGCGCGGCCATCGCGCACGAGAAGAGGTAGATGTGGTCGGCTCGGTCAAGCACGTCGATGGCGCGGGAGAACGCCTGTCCGTCGGCGGCCACGCGCGTCACGACGATGACCCGCGCCACGCCCAGCGCCAGGGCCGGAATGTAGACGAGCGGCACGAAACGCAACCAGCCCGGTCGGGATCGCGGCGGACGTTGGGGGAACTCGGCCGTGAAATCGAGCAGCAGCGGCGGCAGCAGCACCATGGCGACCGCGTCGCCCCAGTAGAAGACCCAGTCCAGCCGGTCGAACGGCCCGTTGAACGAGAAGGTGAAGACACCGAAGAACGCGACGCAGAGCCAGAAGAAATGCAGCGTCGCCTGATCGTCCGGCCGGCGCAGCCGCACCGAGGCGCCGACGAGCAGGGTGAACAGGCCGACCGCAGCCAGCACGAAATACACGGGGCCGCTGCGCGGCAGCGGCGCGAGCGCGATGTCGAGGGCCTGGCGCGCCCCGAGGCGGACGATCGTGTAGGCCAGCCGCGTCCCGGCAACGCTGCGGTACTCGAGGGCGACGACGTCCGCAGGGCCTTCGATCGGCGACCCGTTGATCGCAATCAGCACGTCGCCGCGCACGATGCCGGCCACGCCCGCGGGTGAATTGGCCGCCACCTCGGCAGCCGTGACGCCCTCGGGACGCGCCTGCCAGAGCACGCCGTCCTCGACCTGATGCCACTGGGCACGCATGGCAATGTTGGCGAGGCCCAGCACGAGGAGGACCGCCACAACGGCCAGCGCGAACAGCGATCGGCCCCAGGCCAGCACCCGGCGGTGCGGTGTCAGCAGCTCAGGCATGGCGCAGGCACGGACAATTCGTCAGACACGAAGCCCTTAAACGAGAAGCAAACGCCGTTCCTTGATCCACCAGAATGGACATAACCTAAACGATTGAAAACACTGTATCTTACATGCTCACACATGCCGCAGAGACACGCCTGATCCAAAATATTTGAATCATCGTCCAAAATTGTGGATCGGAGGGCTGTATCAGAACCTGAGCGTCAGCCCGCCCACCACACGCTTGGGGGACCGGACCACGAGCAGTTCGTCGTAGATTGACTGATCGGTCGCCGCATCGTGGAAGAAATTGCCGACCGCCACGAGCATTTCCCACTTGGCGGAGCTGAAGTCCATGAACGGGAGCGCCTGACGCACCTGGAGGTCGAAGCGGGCGTCGAGGCCGGAACGGCCTGTTGATTCGCGGGCGAAGCCATCGCTCAGCCGGCAGAGGACGGCGACGCGCGTGGACGTCTCCGGCACTTCCGTTTCGATGGACGTCGAGAGGTCGTGCACCTGCTCGTGAACGGGTCCCGCCGCCCTTGGCGTGAACAGCACGAGGTACATAAGCGTGTCGAACGGGTTCCGTTCGGCACGCGCAAACGAGTACTCCAGCGAACCGTGCACTCGTTCGGCAATGACGGTCTTCACGCTGGCTGCGTACCCGTCGGCCGCGACACGTCCGCTGCTCGCGACGAAGTAGTGGCCGAGCGTGGCGGGCGTGAAGAGCGTGACGATCTGGTTGTCGACCTGCTGTCTGAACGCGCGCACGGACACGGTGGTCGCGGGGGAGAGATCGTGCTCGATTCCCGCCTCCAGGTGCAGCGTGCGCTCGGCCACGAGCGGGCTGCCGTCGACAGCCGCGGAGAACGTGCGCTGCGGCGGCAGCCAGACGCCCGTATCTCCCGGCGGCATGAACTCCTGGGCGCCCGGCGCGAGCGCCCGCAGCGAGACGAGCGCGTTGACGCGCAAATGCCCGACCGGCTTCAACACGAGGCCGACGCGCGGGCTCAGCAGGTTCTTGCCTTCGAGGTAGTCGTAGTGGGCGAAGCGGGTGCCGTAGGTCACCGCGATGGCGGGTGTCACCGCGAAGGTATCGAAGCCGTGCATCGTGCCCACGTTGCGGCTGCCGTCGGTCACGTTGCGCAGGGCGGCGAAGTTACCGCCGTCGTACCGCTGCGTGCTGTAAGAGAGGCCGATGTCGTAGCGATGCCGTGCCTGCGCGCGCGTCACGTAGTCGCCGAACACGACCCACGAGGCGATGTCACCCTGCGTCAACGCGCCACGAACCGTCCAGTCGGCGCGATCGCCGACCGGGGCGCCGAGCAGGATGTTGGCGACGCTCCGGGTGACGAACGCCTTCGTCGTGAAGAGATCGAGCGGCGCTTCGAACGAGCTGGTCGTCAGCAGGTTGACCTGGCCGAAGAACGGGGTCTCTGAGAAGAAGCTCGAGGCCACGTGGGCGGCGCCGCTCGGGGAGGACGCGGACCGGCTGCGATCCACGTAGCCGCCGTTCCCCGGCACACCTCGCACAGGGGACGCGTCGGCCACCATCACCTGATCCACGGCCTCGTTCAAAATGCTGCGGCGCGCGTGACGAAGGCGCCATTCGATCTCGCCGTCCTTCGGTTTTTCTCCGGCGTCAGCGGATGCCGCGACGGGCGGTTCAGCCTCGCGGGACGACGGCTCGAGGGCCTCGCCCAGCCCACCGACGGAGGCCGGCACAATCGGCGGCGTCGACCCGGCCGACGGCGGAGTCACGCGACGAATGGCAATCGAGGAGGACGCGCGGGTGCTTGGCAGCACCTGCACCGTCTGTCCGCGGGGTGCGGTGAACCCGGAGACGTGCGCCCGGACCAGGTACGGGCCCGGGGCGAGCGAACGCAGCGTGACGTGTCCGAGCCGGTCGGTGACGCCGAACACGGTGCTGGCGCCCGTCGCCGAGACGACGGCGCCGGCCACCGGCGTGCCGGATTCGTCCTGAACGAAGCTCTCGATGGTGCCGGACGCGGCGGACGCCGCCCGGCTCGCCGTCTGGGGCGTCTGCGCCGCGGCAGGGAGCGGAACACAGACCACCACCACGCCGACCGCGAGCGCGATCAATCCGGATGCGTGTCTCATGTTTCCCCCGGCGGCCACGAGCCGCGCGGTTACCCTGCGATGACGGTGAAGTTGATGTCCCGTGTCAGCGACTTGTTCGCGAGCTTGTCGGTGACCTTGATCTCGAGCCGGTAGTCGCCGTCAGGGAACGACGCGAGCGGGACGGCCTGGCCGGTCTGCAGCTGGTGCCCCTGCGCCATGTCGAACTGCGGTGGCAGCGTCGTCGCGTTCAGGGCCTGCGGGTTCGTCTTGTTGAAGAACTTTTCGGCCGCGCCCGCGGGCTTCTGGTAGAAGTTGTACTCGACCGTGACGTCCGGCTTGTTCATGGCGTCCGTCTTCGGGTTGTAGATGAGCATGAAGGTCGACAGCTCGGCCTTCTTGCTGAACTTCATCTCGAAAGCGGGCGTGATTTCCATCATCCCCAGCGCGTACGGGCGCTCGGCCTGTTCGTTCGGCGAGAGCGGTGCGTTCAGCGGCTCGATCTTCTGGGCCACGATCACGGAACTGGTGCTGAGATCGGCGCTCCAGAAATCCGGCACCGTCACCGTCTGCTTGATCAACGACACTTTCGGGGCCGGGGCGTTCTTCTGCTGCGAGGTCGCTTCCTTGACCACAACGTAGACGTCGTAGGTCCCGCCGGCGACGGTGAACGACCGGCTGACCTTCGCGGGACCGGCCTGGCCGGCCACCAGGGGGAGCGTGTTCAGGTCTTCGTAGGCGTAGCGCGGGGCCGCCGGGGCTTTCTTGTCGTCCTTCTTGTCGTCCTTGCCGCCTGTCGGCACGGCCAGCGCGGCGGTGCCGGGCGCGTCCTTGGCGACAACCCGCCAGTACAGCGACACCGTCGGGCCGGTGGCCTTCGACGCGTCGTACGTCACCGTGAACGGGATGTACTGTTTGTTGCCGGTCGCCTTCAGGAAGTCTTCGTGCACCCACGACAGCGCGAGGTCGTTCGGCGCAGGCTGCCCGGCGGCCACGCCGTCCACGAACCGGACGACGTCCTGAATCTCTTTTTTCTGCGCGTCGCTCTGCTTCTTGTCGTCCTTCTTCTGTGCGACGAGCGCGACAGAAAACGCCAAGGCCACCACCGTCGACAGCGCCGTGATGCTACGCCGATTAACCATACAGACTCATCTCCACGAGGAAGTTCCGAGGAACAGCTCATCATAGGCGCGAGCCCTAATCAAGTCAAACCGTTCTGCGCATGGGACTTGGTACCCGGGCCGCACCCCCGGACGCGCCGTTTTGGCCCGTGCTATTATCCGAATCTGGCGCGCGGCGACGCTCGCCCGACTCCTCCATCTATGGCCGCGCTCCTCGACGACACCGTCGCCATCGTGCTCGCGGGCGGCGCCGGTGAGCGCCTGCACCCGCTGACGAAGGAGCGCGCCAAGCCGGCGGTGTTTTTCGGCGGGCCCTACCGAATCATCGACTTCGCGCTGAGCAACTGCATCAACTCGGGTCTCCGCCGCGTGTTCATCGCGACCCAGTACAAGTCGCTCTCACTCAACCGCCACATCCGCATGGGGTGGAGCATCGTCTCGGAGGAGCTCGGCGAGTTCGTGGAGATCCTGCCGCCGCAGAAGCGCGTCAGCGAGCACTGGTATCAGGGAACGGCCGACGCGGTGTACCAGAACCTCTACTCCATCATGGACGAGAATCCCCGGCGCCTGATCGTCCTCGCCGGCGATCACGTGTACAAGATGGACTACTCGAAGATGATGCGTTTTCACCAGGAGACGGGGGCGGCGGTCACGCTGGCGGCCATCGAAGTACCGGTGGCCGAGGCGTCGCGCTTCGGCGTCGTGGCGGTGGACGAGCAGGACCGCATCACGGGGTTCCAGGAGAAGCCGAAAACACCGACGCCGGTTCCCCACGCGCCGGACATCGCCCTGGCATCGATGGGCGTGTACATCTTCGACACGGACATCCTCGTGCGCGAACTGGAAGCGGACGCGCAGCAGCCCACGGCGCACGACTTCGGCAAGAACATCATCCCGGCGCTGATCCACCGCGCGCCGGTGTACGCGTACCGCTTCTACGACGAGAACAAGAAGGCCTCGAAGTACTGGCGCGACATCGGCACGCTCGACGCGTACTTCGACGCCAACATGGATCTGTGCCAGGTGAACCCCGAGTTCAACCTGTACGATCCCGAGTGGCCGCTGCGGACGTATCAGCCGCAGGCTCCGCCGGCGAAGTTCGTGTTCGCCGAGGCCGGCGTCCGATGCGGCCAGGCGCTCGACTCGCTGATCTCCCTGGGATGCATCGTGTCGGGCAGCACCATCCTCGGAAGCGTGCTCTGCCCCAACGTCCGCGTCCACAGCTTCGGCCACGTGGAGCAGTGCATCCTGATGCCGGGCGTGCGCGTCGGACGGCATGCCCGCATCCGCCGGGCGATCATCGATCGCGACGTGCTCATCCCGCGCGGCGCGCTCATCGGCTACAACCTCGAGGAAGACCGGCGCCGCCACACCGTCACCGACAACGGCGTCGTCGTCGTCACGATCAATGATGAACCGTTCATCGGACCGCTCAGCGAGGACGTGCTGAAGTTCGAAGCGGAGGCGGACCGCCGCGGCGGTGGAGGCTAGGGTGAAGATCACACGAGTTGTCGGGCGGGAAATTCTGGATTCGCGGGGAAATCCGACCGTCGAAGTGGACGTCACGCTCGAGGGCGGCGCCTTCGGACGGGCCTCCGTGCCGTCCGGCGCCTCGACCGGCGAGCGCGAAGCGCTCGAATTGCGCGATGGCGACGCGTCCCGGTACGGCGGCAAGGGCGTCCGCAAGGCGGTCGGCAACGTCAACCGGACCATCGCGAAGGCGCTGGTCAACCGCGAGCTGGATCAGCGCGGCCTGGACGAGGCGATGATTGCCCTGGACGGGACCCCGACCAAGAGCGAACTGGGCGCCAACGCCATCCTCGGCGTGTCGATGGCGGCCGCACGCGCATCGGCCGCGGCCGCGGGCATCCCGCTCTACCGCCACTTCGGCGCGCTCTACGGCGGCGATCGGTTCACGCTGCCCGTGCCGATGATGAACATCCTCAACGGCGGCGCGCACGCCGACAGCAGCGTGGACATCCAGGAATTCATGGTCGTGCCGGTCGGCGCCGGCTCGTTCGCCGAGGCGCTCCGCATGGGCGCCGGCATCTTTCACGCGCTTCGCGGCATCCTCAAGGGGCGGGGCCAGTCGACGGGCGTCGGTGACGAAGGCGGGTTCGCGCCGAACCTGAAATCGAACCACGAGGCGATCGACGTCGTGCTCGAGGCCGTCGCGAAGACGGGCCTGACGGCCGGCCGCGATGTGTGCCTGGCGCTCGACGTCGCGTCGAGCGAGCTCTGGGCCCCCTCGACTTCGCTCGGGGCAAGCGGCGGCGGCCGCTACGTGTTCAAGAAATCCGGCGAGCCGGACCGCACGTCCGATCAGATGATCCGGCTTTACGAAGACTGGCTGCGCCAGTATCCGATCGTGTCGATCGAAGACGGCCTCGCCGAAGGCGACTGGAGCGGCTGGAAGTCGCTGACGGCGGCGATTGGCGGGCGCGTTCAGCTGGTGGGCGACGATGTGTTCGTCACGAACCCGTCGATTCTCGAGCGGGGCATCGCCGAAGGCATCGGCAACGCGCTGCTAGTCAAGCTCAATCAGATCGGCACGGTGACCGAAACGCTCGACGCCATGCACATGGCCAGCAAGGCGGGCTACGTCTCGATCGTCTCTCACCGATCCGGCGAAACCGAGGATTCGACCATCGCCGATCTCTCGGTTGGCACCGCGGCCGGGCAGATCAAGACCGGATCGGCCAGCCGGACCGATCGCGTCTGCAAGTACAACCAGCTGCTCCGCATCGAAGAAGAACTCGGCGCCGCCGCGAAGTACGCGGGACGGAGCGCCATCAAGAATCTGGGCGCATGATCAAACTCGTACTGCTGCGGCACGGCGAAAGCCTCTGGAACAAGGAGAACCTGTTCACCGGCTGGTACGACGTCGACCTCTCGGACAGGGGCCGCGCCGAAGCCGAGGAAGCCGGGCGGCTGCTTCGTGAGGCGGGATTCACGTTCGACATCGCCTACACGTCGGTGCTCAAGCGCGCCATCCGGACGTTGTGGGCCTCGCTCGACGCGCTGGATCTCCTCTGGATTCCGGTGGTCAAGAGCTGGCGCCTGAACGAGCGGCACTACGGCGCCCTGCAGGGATTGAACAAGGCCGAGACGGCAGCAAAATACGGCGACGCACAGGTCAAGATCTGGCGGCGCAGCTACGACATTCCGCCTCCGGCGCTGACGCCCGGCGATCCGCGCCACGTGGCGCACGACCCGCGCTACGCCGGGCTCACGCCGGCCGAGTTGCCGCTGACCGAGTCCCTCAAGGACACGGTCGCGCGCTTCCTCCCGTACTGGCACGAGACGATCGCGCCGGCCATTCGGGCCGGCCAGCGCGTGATCATCGCGGCGCACGGCAACAGCCTTCGCGCGCTCGTCAAGTACCTGGACGACGTACCGGAGTCGGAGATCGTCGAGCTGAACATCCCGACGGGCATCCCGCTCGTGTACGAGCTGGACGACCACCTGAAGCCCATCCGCCACTACTATCTGGGCGATCCGGCCGCAGCCGCGGCCGCAGCCGCGAGAGTGGCTGCTCAAGCGGCCTCGAAAACGTAGAACGCGGAACGTCGAGCGTAGAAAAGAAAAAGGCCGGCGCGCCCTGTGGCGACCGGCCTTTCGAGTTCTCGGCAGTCGACGTTCGGCGTTCTACATTCTCGGTTACGGCCTTCTCATTCCACCGGTTCGGTCGTTTCATCGGCCGCAATCCGCAGCGAGCGGAGGAAGCGGCGATCGTTGGCCGTCACTTCGAGAGCCCGGCGCGGCTGCGGCACCACCGCCCGCGAGGGCGTGGTCACCTTTGTCAGCGCCGTGTTCTGGGATCTGCTGACGAAGCCGACGACGGCTTCGAGTGTGAGCCGCATCTCGAAGCCTGCAGCACGGGCCTTCTCGCGGCAGGCCTCGACCTGAGGATTCTCGGCGACCGCGGCGGCAATTGCGTCGGCCAGCTCTCGCGCGAACCGGTTGACGACGTCGTCCATCCTCACTGCCCTCCCTACGCGCGCCGGGCCGGGTACCGGGCGCCTCCCGATCCGAACCTGCCTACACCAGGGCGATGGACAGGGACCGGGCGCCAGACGTGTACATATGTTTCGGAAAAGTTCTGAGGTGGCATGAGTCTAAGGGGCGAGTCGCCATTCTGTCAAGCACTTACGAGGTTTTTGGTGTCCTTCTCGGGCTACAATTTGGGCTGGTCAGGCCGATGAGCACCTACACGCCGGACAGCCTCACCGGTTGGGACGCGGCCACCGCGCTGGGCGAACCCGGACAATATCCGTACACCCGCGGCATCCATCCGACGATGTATCGCGGCCGCGTGTGGACGATGCGCCAGTACGCGGGGTTCGGAAGCGCCGCCGAATCCAACCGGCGCTACCGGTATCTCCTCGAGCACGGCGTGAGCGGGCTCAGCGTGGCATTCGACCTGCCCACGCAGATGGGCTACGACTCCGACCACGCGCTCGCCGCCGGCGAAGTCGGCAAGGTCGGCGTCGCGATCGATTCGGTGGAAGACATGGCGGCGCTGTTCGACGGCATCCCGCTCGATCGCGTCTCGACGTCCATGACGATCAACGCCACGGCGGTCGTGCTGCTCGCGCTGTACATCGCGGTCGCGCGGCGCCAGGGGCTCACGGGATCGGCGCTGACCGGCCTGTCCGGCACGATTCAGAACGACATCCTCAAGGAGTACGTCGCGCGCGGCACCTACATCTACCCGCCCCGGCCGTCGCTTCGCATCGTCACCGACATCGTCGCGTACTGCGATCGCGAGCTGCCGGCGTGGAACTCGATCTCGATCAGCGGCTATCACATCCGCGAAGCGGGGTCGACGGCCGTGCAGGAAGTGGCGTTCACCTTCGCGCACGCGATCGCGTACGTGCAGTCGGCGGTCGACGCGGGCCTCGACGTCAACCAGTTCGGGCAGCGGCTCTCGTTCTTCTTCAACGCCCACAACAATTTCCTGGAGGAAATCGCCAAGTTCCGGGCAGCGCGGCGCCTGTGGGCGACCATCATGCGCGATCGGTTCGGTGCGACCAACCCTCGCGCGCAGCAGCTGCGCTTTCACACGCAGACGGCCGGCAGCACGCTGACCGCGCAGCAGCCCGACAACAACATCGTGCGCGTCGCGCTGCAGGCGCTCGCGGCCGTGCTCGGCGGCACGCAGTCGCTGCACTGCAACAGCCGCGACGAAGCGCTGGCGCTCCCCACCGAGGAAGCCGCGGGCATCGCGCTTCGCACGCAGCAGATCATCGCCGCGGAAAGTGGCGTGACCAACACGGTCGATCCCGTCGGCGGTTCGTACGCCATCGAGGCGATGACCAACGAGATCGAGCGGGAGGCCGCCGCCCTGCTCGCGCGGATCGAGGAGAAGGGTGGAACGCTGGCCGCAATCGAGTCCGGGTTCATCCAGCGCGAGATTCAGGAATCGGCGTACCGGACGCAGCAGTCCATCGACTCGGGCGAAACCGTGGTCGTCGGCGTGAACAGGTTCGCGGATGCGAGGCCCGGTGGCGTGCCGCTGTTCACGGCCGACGCGGAGGCGGAGCGGAGCCAGATTGAGCGGCTGCGGGCCGTCCGGGCCGGCCGAAGCGCATCGGCGTGGAGCGCCGCTCTCGCGGGCGTGACGCGGGCCGCGACGGACGGCAGCAATCTGGTGCCGTCGATTCTGGCGGCGGTCGAAGCACACGCAACGGTGGGCGAAGTCTCGGACACGATGCGGGCGGTGTTTGGCGTCTACCAGGAGACGGCCGCGCTGTGACCGCTGCGCCCCTGCTGAGCGTCGAGGGCCTGACCACGGTCTTCGACACGCCGTCCGGCGCCGTGCCGGCCGTGGACGACGTCAGCTTCGACATCCGGCCGGGGGAAACGCTCGGGCTGGTGGGCGAATCGGGCAGCGGCAAGTCGGTGACCGCGTTTTCGATCATGCGCCTGGTCCAGCCGCCGGGTCGGATCCGGTCGGGACGCCTTCGCTTCAAGGGCCGCGACCTGCTCGACCTGAGCGAACGCGACATGCGCCGGGTGCGCGGCGCGGAGATCGCGCTCATCTTCCAGGAGCCGATGACGGCGCTGAACCCGGTGTTCACGATCGGAGACCAGATTCGCGAAACCCTGCTCGTCCACGGCCGGGCCACCAGGCACGATGCGCACGCCCAGGCCATCGCGCTGCTCGAGGCCGTACGGATTCCGGACGCCGCGTCACGCGTGCGCGACTATCCCCACCAGTTGTCCGGCGGCATGCGCCAGCGCGTGCTCATCGCGATGGCATTGGCCTGCCGTCCCTCGCTGATGATCGCGGACGAACCCACGACGGCGCTCGACGTCACGATTCAGGCCGAGATCCTCGACCTGCTCCGCGAGCAGAAGGCCGCGCTCGGCCTGTCGCTGCTGCTCATCACCCACGATCTCGGAGTCATCGCCGACACGGCCGACCGCGTCGCCGTCATGTACGCGGGACGCATCGTCGAGACCGGCCTCGTGCGCGATGTCTTTCACCGGCCGCAGCATCCCTACACGCGCGGCCTGCTCGCGTCGATGCCGGGAGGGGTTCCGGGCCGGCGGCTGCGCGCCATCGAGGGCACGGTCCCGCTGCTGGGCGCCCTTCCGCCGGGCTGCGCCTTCAACCCGAGATGCCCGGACCGCTTCGATCGCTGCACGTCAATGCCGCCGCCCGACTACGGCGTCGGCGCCGGCCACACGGCGAAGTGTTTTCTCCACGATGCCTCTCGTTGAAGTCTCGCGCCTCGTGAAGCACTTCGTCCGGAACGCGGGCGTCCTGCGTGCGGGCACGCTCGTCAAGGCCGTGGACGATGTGAGCTTTGCCATCGACGCGGGCGAGACGTTCGGGCTGGTGGGCGAATCCGGGAGCGGGAAAACGACAACCGGACGGTGCGTCCTTCGGCTCGTCGAGCCGACGTCAGGCAGCGTGCGGTTTCGCGGCGAAGACGTCCTCGCCTTCTCCCGCCGCCGGATGCGCGCGGCCAGGCGCGAGATGCAGATCGTCTTCCAGGATCCGTATTCCTCGCTCAACCCGCGCATGCGGGCGCGGCAGATCGTCGAAGAGCCGCTCATCATCCACGGCCTTGGCGACGCGGCCGCCCGGCGCGCGCGCGTCGCGGAGCTGTTTCAGCTCGTCGGCCTCGATGAAGCCCACCTGTCGCGGTACCCGCACGAGTTCAGCGGCGGCCAGCGCCAGCGCATCGGCCTCGCACGAGCGCTCGCGCTGAACCCGACGTTTCTCGTGCTGGACGAGCCCGTGTCGGCGCTCGACGTCTCCGTGCAGGCGCAGGTCGTCAACCTGCTCGTCGATCTGCAGCAGCAGTTCACACTGACCTACCTCTTCATCGCCCACGATCTGCGCCTGGTGGAGCACATCTGCACACGGGTGGCGGTGATGTATCTGGGAAAGATCGTCGAGATGGGGCCGACAGCGTCGCTCTTCGCCGCGCCGCAGCACCCCTACACGCGTGCGCTGCTCTCAGCGATTCCCGTGCCCGATCCCGACGCTCCGCGCCAGCGCATCATGCTCGACACGTCGCTCGTCAATCGGGATGCGGTGTTGCGGGAAATCGCCGCGGGACACTTTGCCGCGATCTAGTGCGTGTCAATTCCCGCAACGACATGGAACGCAGTGCACGCGAAGCACGCAGAGTTTCAATGACAGACTAGTTCTGGGCTCTGCGGACTCGGCGAGCCTGCCGACTGCCGTGACTGCTGACTGCTGACTGCTGACTGCTGACTGATTATGCGGCGCGTCGAACGTCGTTCTCGACTTGCCCGTCGCGGATGTGGATGGTGCGATAGGCGTAGGCAGCCACGTCGGCTTCGTGCGTCACGAGCACGATGGTGTTCCCGGCTTTGTGCAGGCGCTCGAAGAGCGCCATGATCTCGACGCCGGTCTTCGAGTCGAGGTTGCCGGTGGGCTCGTCGGCCAGCAGGATCGACGGGTTGTTCACCAGCGCGCGCGCAATCGCCACACGCTGCCGCTGGCCACCCGACAGCTCGTTGGGGCGGTGGGTCATGCGGTCGACGAGCTCCACCTGCGTGAGGGCCTGCTTCGCGCGCTCGAGCCGGTCCTTCGCCTGCACCCCGGCGTACACGAGCGGCAGCTCGACGTTGTGCAGGGCGGTGGCGCGCGGCAGCAGGTTGAACGTCTGGAACACGAATCCGATTTCTTCGTTGCGAATGCGGGCCAGCTCGTTGTCGTTCATCTGGCTGACCTGCTTGCCGTTGAGCAGGTACGACCCCTTGGACGGCGTATCGAGGCAGCCGATCAGGTTCATCAGCGTCGACTTACCGGACCCCGACGGCCCCATGATCGCGACGTATTCGCCACGCTCGATCAAGATGTTCACACCACGCAGGGCATGAATCTCTTCGGATCCCATCACGTAGGTTTTCCACAGGTCGATGGTCTCGATGAGCGCCATGGCTTCAGTATGACAGATACGGCGGGCGCGGCTCTGAGGTTCCAGGCTCGCGTCCGCCCCCAGGTTCAGCGCCCGGGCAGCCCGAGCCCCAACTGCCGCAGCCGGCCCTGCCCATCGCGCAGCAGCACGGCCGTCGACGTGATGTCGACCACCCGCGCGCCGCTGACCTCGTCGCCGACCTGCACGATGCGGCCATCGACGATGGCGAGCTGACGTTCGGGGCCGTACAGAATCGTCCCGAGCGCCGCATCGAACGGCAGCGGAATCTCCGGCGGGGGCAGCACGCGCGGCGGCTCTACAGGCGGTGGCTCGACGCGCGGTGGCACCGCTCGCGATTGCGCCGCGACCGGTCGTGGCGGCGGCAGAGGCCGGGGAGGCTGAACGACCGGCGGCGGCACCGCGCGCGAATTCACGGCTGGCGCGGGCGTCGGAATGGGTTCCCGGATGCGAGCCCCTGGCGAAGGCTGCGGTCTCACGACCTGAGGCCGGGGCAGCGGTCGCACCTGCCGGGGCGGAGGCGGCGAAACAACGCGTGCCGGCTGCGGACTCGAGGGCGCGGATCGCCACCAGTCGCTGCGCTCCAGCTGCCAGGCGACACCAACACCCGTGATGACGCCGGCGGCCACTGCAGCCCGGGTCAGCATCGTCTTCGTCCGGCGCCGATTGCGCTCGCGCAGCAAGTTGACGGGAGCCGGCCAGTCAGCGGCGGCGGCAAACGCCAGCCGGAGTTCCGCCGCGTGCTCGCGGAATTCGTGGGCGGACTCCGGCAGCCGGGCCGTGTCGATCCCGAACAGCGAATCGAGCGTCTCGACCTCGACGTCGAGCACTTCCATCAATCCGACCGCCATGCTTCGCAGCTCGGGCAACCCGCCGCAGATGCAGACCTGGGCGAGCGTGCCCGGCCGCGCGCCCTGCCCGGCGAGGAACCGATCGATTTCCTCGCCCAGGCGGCGCGCGATCTCCTCCCGCTGCCTGGGAAATCTGTTTTCATCCCGATAGCCCCAGTCCAGCTCGCCGCCAGCCAGCAGCAGACCGTTCCGCACCAGCGCCACGGCCGTCGCAGTGGCTTCGAGCGCGACGTAGGCTTCGATTCGATCGGGGACCGAGAGCGTGCGGCGAAGCCTGGCGAGCGACATCAGCGCCAGCGCCGGCGTCACGATCGACTGCACGCGGACGCCCTCGCCCGCCAGCCAGCGCAATGCGGCGACGAGTCCCGGGGTTGACGCGAGCGCGACCACGACCGGGCGCGCCGGCATTCCCCTCGCACGCGGCGCCGCGAAGATGTCGGCCACCCGGCCGCGCGTGTCCGCGCCGGCGGTCTGCATGGCCGCCACCGCCTCACGACGCATCCGCGCGAACGAACGCGCCTCGACGACAACCTGCCGCTGGTCGGCATGCAGGCCCCACACGACGGCGGCAACCGGCCGCCCCCGGAACCTCGCCAGGGGCTGATGCGCGTCGGCACCGTCACGCGTCAGACGCGCAAACGACCGAACCCGAGCGGGAGCTGTGCCGCGGCCGGCCCGTTGACTCGAATCGATTTCGACGACGCGGCAGGCAACGGGCGACAGCTCGACTCCGAGGCGGACCGGCATCGCGCCGCCTAGCCGTGCTCCTCGTCGTAGTTGGCTTTCAGCTTCGCGACGACGGCCGGATCGGCCAGCGTGGTTGTGTCGCCGAGCGCCTTGCCTTCGGCGATATCGCGCAGGAGGCGCCGCATGATCTTGCCGGAACGCGTTTTCGGCAGATCCGCGGTGAACAGGATGTCGTCGGGCCGCGCGATGGCCCCGATCTTCTTCACGACGTGCTCCTTGAGGTCGTCGATCAACCGGGGAGTGCCGGGCGTGCCGTCCTTGAGGGTGACGAACGCGGCTACGGCCTGACCCTTGATCTCGTGGGGGCGGCCCACGACGGCGGCTTCGGCAACGCTCGGATGATCGACCAGCGCGCTTTCGACTTCCATGGTGCCGATGCGATGGCCGGCGACGTTGAGCACATCGTCCACGCGGCCGAGCAGCCAGTAGTAGCCGTCGCGATCGCGCTTGGCGCCGTCGCCCGTGACGTACACGGCAGGCCCCCACTTGCTCCAGTACTGGCGCTCGTAGCGCTCGGGGTCGCCGTAGATGCCGCGGAGCATGGAGGGCCACGGACGCGTCAGCGCGAGCAGCCCGCCGCCGACCTCCACGGTTTCACCGCGCTCGTTGCGGATCTCGGCGCTGATGCCGGGGAACGTCCGCGTCGCGGAGCCGGGCTTGAGCGTCGTGAGGCCCGGCAGCGGCGCGATCATGATGGCGCCGGTTTCGGTCTGCCACCATGTGTCGACGACCGGGCAGCGGCCCCCGCCGATGACCTCGTGGTACCACATCCACGCTTCGGGGTTGATCGGTTCGCCGACCGATCCCAGCAGCCGCAGCGACGACAGGTCGTGGCGCGCGGGCCACTCGGTGCCCCAGCGCATGAACGCGCGAATCGCGGTGGGCGCGGTGTACAACACGGTGACGCCGTATTGTTCGATGAGCGCCCAGAAGCGATCCTTCTGCGGCCAGTCGGGCGCGCCCTCATACATCACCACGGTCGCGCCGTTGGCGAGCGGGCCGTAGACGACGTAGCTGTGTCCGGTCACCCAACCGAGATCGGCCGTGCACCAGTACACGTCGTCGTCGCGCAGATCGAACACCATCTTGGTCGTCGCGTAGGTGCCGACCAGATATCCGCCGGTCGTGTGCACGATGCCCTTGGGCTTCCCGGTGGTGCCCGATGTGTAGAGGATGTAGAGCATGTCCTCGGCGTCCATCGGTTCGGCGTCGCAGCGCGCGGACGCGGACGCCATCAGCTCGTGGTACCAGTGATCGCGGCCTTCCTTCATCGTGACCGGGATCGGCTTGTCGCCGCCGCGCCGGAGCACCACGACGTGCTCGATCGACGCTGTCCCGGCGACGGCCTCGTCGGCGATCGCTTTGAGGCCGACGATGTTGCCGCGGCGGTAGCCGCCGTCGGCCGTGACGAGCAGCCGCGCCTGCGCATCGTTGATGCGGTCGCGAAGCGATTCGGCGCTGAAGCCGCCGAACACGACGCTGTGCACGGCGCCGACGCGGGCGCACGCGAGCATTGCGATCGCCAGCTCGGGCACCAGCGGCATGTACAGCGCGACGCGATCGCCCTTCTTCGTGCCGAGCGATTTCAGGACGTTGGCAAACGTCGAGACCTGCCGATGGAGATCGAAATAGGTCAGCGTCCGCCGATCCCCGGGCTCGCCTTCCCAGATGATCGCGGCCTTGTTGCGGCGCGCGCCGCGCACGTGACGGTCCAGGCAGTTGACGCTGACGTTCAGTTGTCCGCCGACGAACCACTTCGCGTGCGGCGGCCGCCAGTCGAGCACGGTCGTCCACGGACGGGACCACTCGAGCTCGCCCGCCAGTCGCGCCCAGAACGCTTCCGGATCTCGCGCGGCCTCCTCGTAGACACGCTCATCGGACGCGACAGCCTGATCCCGGAATGCTCTGGGAGGGGGGAACGTGCGGCCTTCCTGAAGGAGGTCGTCGAACTCGGCATGCTTCGAATCGGGCATGCCGGAATCTTACTTCACCCTTCGGCTCCGCTCAGGGTGACCTGAGCACCGTCAACGGTCAGCCAGCCAGCGCGGCAAGCCGCGCGCGGACCCTCGCGACGAGATCGTTGTGGGTGACGGAACCGTAGCGCAGAAACGCGCGGTAGTGCTCGACGGCGACCGCCTGCTCGCCGCCTTCATCCGCGAGCACGGCGAGGTTATAGTGCGACCCCGCGCTGCGCGGATCGACGGCGACCGCGCGCCGGAGCAGGTCGCGCGCGTCGGCCGTTCGGCCCGCGGCCTTCTGCACGAGCGCCAGGTTCACCAGCGACTCGACGTTGCGGGGCTCGACCGTCAGCGCCACGCGGAACTCGGCGGCCGCGCCGTCCGGGCGATTGAGCCGCATCAGGGCGACGCCGAGGTTGTTGTGCGCCGTCACGTGCCGGGCATCGATGGCAATGGCCCGCTCGAACTGCAGCACCGCATCGTCGAGCTGCCCGCGATCCATGTACAGCAGCCCCAGGTTGTTGTGCGCCTCGGCACTCGCGTCGTTCTGTTCGAGGAGCGCGCGGTAATGCGTGACCGCGTTGTCGTAGTCCGCGATGCGCTGGTAGTACAACGCCTGGGTGAAGTGATTCGGCGGCACGGGCGTCGACACAGGCGTCGCGAGCGGCACCGAAGCCACGGCCGTCGAGGCGTCACGAACCGGCAGCGCCGGCACGCGCGGCCCCCGCCGCGGAGGAGCGGCTGTGCCGGCCGGGGGCTGGACGACTGCACGGGCGGGCGCGGGCGTCGCGACCGCCGGCCGCGGAGCCGCCGGCGGCGGTGCAGGCCGCGGCGCGGGCGTTCGCGGCGACGCCGGGACCTGCCCGGGGTGAGCAGCCGCTACGGGCGAGGTTGCCGGCGCGGGCGCGGCGACAGCCGGCTGCGCCGCAGCCCCGGGCGCCGCAGGCGGACGCGGCGCGGGACGCACGGCGGCCGTTGTCGACGGGGATATTGATGCCGTCAGCGGCGTCGGTTGCGGAGAATCGGGCGGCGCGAACAGCAGAATCAGCAGCGACAGCCCCACGAACCCGATCACCATCGCCACTGCTCCGTAGAGCAGCAGCATTCTGACCGACAGGCCCGTGCGCCGGGTTCGTGCAGAGCGGTAGCCGAGTTTCGACAGGACCGTATCGGACTGCGCGTCGGCGCGGGCGCGCTCCGCCGCCTCGGCCTCCGCCGGAAATGTGATGGGCTTATTGCGTTTGAGCGCGTCGAGAATCAGGCTCATGGATCGATTCCCGCGCGCCGGATCTCCGGCGTGGCCGGCGACGTTCCGACGGCGCGGCCGGCCGACGCGGCCGCAACGACCCGCCCGTCCACTGAAGGCGCCGCGTGCTTGAGGCGATCGGCATCGGCCCGGGCCGACCCCTCGTCGGTGTACGCCCCCGCCAGGACACGCCGCCAGCGCTGGCCGGACGCTGAGTCGACCTCGGAATAGTAGACGTGGAACCCCGAGGCCTCAAGCCACTCGGTCATCGCTCGGATATCGGCGCCCGACCGGGCCGCGGACAACGGGTAGGCGCCAACGAGAATCGTGAGCGACGCGCCGTCGGGCAGACGCCGCCCCGCGTCCGCGCCTGCACGCGACACCGAGACCCCCGACGCATACATCCTGTACGCGAGCGCGCTCGCACCAACAGCGAGTGCCGAGGCCGCGAGCACCACCGCTGCCCCCGCGACCATCGGAATCCGCCGCGCGGGCCACGCAAATCTCCGGCGAGTCACGGGCTGGACGTCCAGGCTTTCGGCCGCGTGGGCCACCATCTCGGGCGTGATCCGGTTCGTGCGTTCGGAGAATCCGGACAGCAGCGCCCGATCGCAGGTCAGGTTGATCAACCGCGGGATACCGTTCGTCAACCGGTGCACCGTCTCGAGCGCTCGGGCCGTGAACCCGACCGCTCCCGATCCGCCGGCAATGGCCAGCCGATGGGCCACGTACCCGGCCACACCGTCCCGATCGAGCGGCTCGAGCTGATACCGGATCGACACGCGCTGGTCGAGCTGGCGCAGCTCCGGCTGCCGCAGCAGCGACTGCAGGTTCAGCTGCCCGACGAGGATGATCTGCAGCAGCTTTTCCTTGTCGGTCTCGAGATTCGACAGCATCCGGATCTGCTCGAGCACCGACTGCGGCAGGTTCTGCGCCTCGTCGATGATCAGCACGGCGCTGGCTTTGAGCGGCACCAGGCCGAGCAGGAAGTCGTACAGCATGTCGATGAGGTCCTGCTTGCTGGCGCGGCCGAGCGCGCCGCCCTTAACCTCGTCGCGAGACACGGCCCCGAAGTCCTGGAGGATCCGCTTGAGGAGATCGTCTTCCGACAGGAACGGGTTCAGCACCAGCGCCGTGTAGGTGGTACGGTCGATCTCCTCGAGCAGCGCGCGGCACAACGTGGTCTTGCCCGTGCCGATGTCGCCCGTGATGACGACAAACCCCTCGCGCCGGCGGATCGCGTACTGCAGAAGCGCGAACGCTCCGGCATGCGACGGACTCCGATAGAGAAACTTCGGGTCCGGTGTCAGGCTGAACGGCTTCTCGACGAATCCGTAGTAGTTCTCGTACATGGCTACGGCAGCGGCACGATTCTCGGCGTCAGCAGGACGACGAGCTCGACGTGTTTCTTCGTGACGACCGTGGAGCGGCCAAACCAGCCACCCGACGTGGTGGAGGACTTCTTTTCGCGACTCTCCCGCTCGCGCCCGAAGCCGGCCACGACGATGGTTTCGCCGTCGCCCACGCGGGCGATCATGTCGGCCTGCAGAGTCTGCGGTGAACCAACCAGCGGGCTCAGGCTCAACGTGACGACGGCGTCCTCGGCGATCTGCGGCGTGACGGCGATCGTCAACCCCTCGGCCCTGACGATCGCCGGCTCGTTGTTCAAAACAACGAGCCGCGGCGCGGCCAGGATGGTCACGGTTCCCTGCGCGGCCAGTGCCGCCATCACCTGCTCGCTGTCCCTCGTCTGCCTCAGCCGCGTCCAGTCGAGCGCGACCGCCTTGCTTCCGCCGAGCTCGACCTCGACCACCCGCGCTTCAATCTGGACCTGGCGGAGCACCCGAGCCGAGACCGCCTCGAGGTACGCGCCGACGCGGTCGAGCCGCTCCGGGAAATCGGTGACCTGGACCAGCCCGGCCTTCCGATCCACGTTGAACGTGCCCCGGTTGGAGAGCAGACCCTGGACGCCCTTCGAGATGTCGGCGAACACGTCGGCCTTGAGGCTCGTCGTCACGCGGGCGTAGCTGCCGTTCACGCGCGTCGCGGGATCGATGCCGACGCTGGCGTCGCCGGCGCGCTCGGCGGCCAGGTAGTCCACGGCGAACAGGCGCGTCTCCGGCTCGCGCCGGAAGACGTGGATCACGCCGCCGTCGACCGTGAAATCGAGGCCGAGCGGCCGCAGGATCAGACCGAGCGCCTGGCGGACGGTGACCGACTTCAGGTCGCCGATGAACGACCCGCCGATCGACGGATCGGGGACCACGCTCAGGTTCGTTCCGCGGACGAGCAGCAGCAGCACGTCGTTGATCGCCACCGGTTGCGCGAAGGTCAGCGAGAACGCACGGTTGTCGAGGTCCGGCGACTGGGCGCGGTTGTCGAGCTGCGTCAGCGGCAGCGGCGGCATCGGCGCCGGCCGCGCGGCCTGCGCCGCGGCGCTGGCAGACACTCCGGCCATGGCCAGCGTCAACGCGATCGACACCCAGTGCACGGTCAGGTTTTCGGTGTTACGCAGGACTGGCAATAGATGTGCGGGGCGCGGCCGCCGGATGCACCCCTATGTCGTGCTATGCAGCGCCGTGCAGGGCTATCGGGGTGACGCGTCGAGGGACACCGGCGGCGACTTACGGAACACCATCGCGCCGATCAGCCCGCCGACCGTCGAGAAGATGGCGCCGAGGAACAGCATGAAGACGAAGCCGATGGCCGCCCGGACGGGGCCCGCGATCAGGTCGGCCCGATCCGCGTAGTCCCTGAAGCCTTCTGCGCCGGCCATGTTCTCGACGATGCGCCGCATCATCTCGCGCTCAATCGGCCCGAGCACCAGGTTGATTGGCACCGAGATGATCAGATGCACCACCGCCCCGGCGAGGCCGGCCAGCAGGCCGACGAGCGCGCCGTCGGCCGGCGAAATCGGCGTGTCCTGCATCTGTTGCTGGAGGTACGCGGCGACGAACCCGCCGCCGACCACCCAGAGGCAGCAGCAGGTGTTGCCCACCGCGATGATGGGCAGGGCCGACAGGACGCCCATCACCAGGGCGCCCGCGAGGACGGGCTGGGCCTTAATCGTAGTATTCACGGCCAAGGTGCGTGATCAGATCTTCGCCCTTGAAATACCGCAGCGTGTTCTTCAGCTTCATCAGCTGAATGAACAGATCGTGCTCGGGGTAGATGTTCGGCGCGTGCACCGGCGCCTTGAAGTAGAACGACAGCCACTCCTGGATGCCGCTCATGCCGGCGCGCTTGGCCAGATCGAGGAACAGCGCGACGTCGAGAACGATCGGCGCCGCCAGAATGCTGTCGCGGCACAGGAAGTTGATCTTCAGCTGCATCGGGTAGCCGAGCCAGCCGAACAGATCGATGTTGTCCCAGCCTTCCTTGTTGTCGCCGCGCGGCGGGTAGTAGTTGATCCGCACGACGTGCGTGAGGTCCTTGTAGAGATCCGGGTACAAGTGCGGCTGGAAGATGTAGTCGAGCGCCGACTTCTTCGTTTCTTCCTTCGTCTTGAACGACTCGGGATCGTCCAGCACTTCGCCGTCGCGGTTGCCGAGGATGTTGGTGGAGTACCAGCCGTTGACGCCGAGCAGCCGCGCCTTGAGTCCCGGTGCGATGATCGTCTTGATCAGCGTCTGCCCGGTCTTCATGTCCTTGCCGGCGATCGGCGACTTCGTGTGCGACGCCAGCTCGACCAGCGCGGGGATGTCGGCGGACAGGTTCGGAGCCGCATTGGCGTACGGAATGCCCTCCCGGATCGCGGCGTAGGCGTACACCATGCTCGGCGGAATCGCCGGGTCGTTCGCCTCGAGCCCGCGCTCGAAGCTCGCCATCGACTGGTGCACTTCGCTCTCGGTCATGTAGATCTCGGTGCTGCCGGCCCAGATCATGACCAGGCGATCGAGATCGTTGTCCTTCTTGAACTTCTGGATGTCCGCCATGACCTGTTCGGCCAGGTCGCGCTTGGTCTTTCCCTTCTTGACGTTCGGACCTTCGAGCCGCTTGACGTAGTGCTGGTCGAACACCGCCGGCCACGGGCGAATCTTCTCGAGCTCCGGCCGCACCTGCTCGAGCAGCGCGGGCTCGAGGACTCCGGCCGTCTTCGCCGCGCTGTAGCAGTCCTCCGCGAAGATATCCCAGCCGCCAAACACCAGGTCGTCCAGGGCGGCAAGCGGCACGACCTCGTTGATCATGGGCGAACGGCCTTCCGTCCGCTTTCCCAGCCGGATGTGACCCATCTGGGTCAGCGAGCCGATGGGCTTGGCAATGCCTTTACGAATGGCGATCACGCCGGCGATGAAGGTCGTGCTGACGGCCCCGAGGCCGACCAGGAGCACGCCGAGTTTGCCGCGCGCGGGAGCAATGTCGACAGGAGTAGGCACAAATGGGAACTATATCTCAGTCGGCAGTCGGCAGTCAGCAGTCGGCAGTCAGCAGTCAGCAGTCGGCAGTCGGCAGTCAGCAGTCGGCCGTCGGCGGTCGTGGTCGGTGGTCCGTTGAGCCGGGACCGCTCAAACGGGGTCCAATTGCCTGGAGGCTCGGACTGCAGACTGCAGACTGCCGACTGCTGACTGCTGACTGCTGACTGCCGACTGAGTAAACTGTCACGCCATGCTGATGAATCCGTTCGCGCGGCGCGGCGACCCGCACCTCCTGGTCGTCAGCATGACGGGCGTGAAAATGGGCGACCGTGTGGCATTCGTCGGCTGCGCGCAGGGGGGACGCCTGGCGGCTGTGGCATCGAAGGTTGGCCTGTCCGGACGGGCCGTGGCGGTTGTGCCGGACGAGCGCGCGGCGGCGCGGGCACGAAAGGGCGCCGAGCAGGCCGGCGTGCTGGTTGAAGTCGAAGTCGCCTCGCCGGCAGCCTTGCCCATCGAACCCGGCGCCATCGATCTTGTGGTCGTCGATGACACCGCCGATCTTCTTGGCCCGATCCCGCCCGCGGATCGGGTCGCGACCATCCGCGAGCTGGCCAGGGTACTTCGTCCCGGCGGGCGCGTCATCCTCATTGGCGCAGCACCAACGTCCGGCCTCGCCCGGCTTGTGGCGCGCGCCCCTGCCGCGGCGTCGTTCACCGCGTCGGGTGACGCCAACTCGGCACTGACCGCCAACGGCTTCTCCATCGTCCGGACGCTGGCTGAGCGCGAGGGCCTGGCGTTTGTGGAAGGGATCAAACCAAGGGCATAGAGCAAAGGGCAAAGGGCAAAGGGCAGAGGGCAGAGGGCACTTTCTGCCCTTTTTTGTGGGCAGCGCGGCGCCATTCGGGCAACTCAGCCTCCAAATCCACGGGAAATCCGCATCTTCTTCCGCACGCGTACGGCAAGGCTTTTGCCCTGAATAGGGCGTGTCTTCCGTGGGCCTGACGGCCTCAGCTGCGTCAATCGTGTTCGCGCTGGGTGCGGGCTCGGCGTTCGTGGTCACCCGCGCCGGCGTTCGCTCGATGCCCTGCGGAACCGTGGGCGTGGACCGCCCGGCGCTCGCTCCGCTCGAACTCATCTCGCTCGAAAACGATCGGGACGGGGATCGGTTCATCGTGCGGGGCATGGTACGGAACCCGGCGACCGCCGCGGTGGACGGGCTGGTGGCGGCCGTGTCCGTCTTCAATCGGGATGGTGAACTCATCGGCGGCGGCGACGCCGCCGTCGAGGCAGCGAGGCTGGCCGCCGGTGCCGAAACGCCGTTTGTCGTCATCGTGGCCGGAGCGGGGGACGTGGAGCGTTATCATCTGAGCTTCCGCACGGCTGGCGGTATCGTGCCGCACCTCGATCGACGGGTGCGCGGCGTGCTGGCTGGGTTGTCATGAGAACCGTCTCCATCGTCCCGCGTGTTGCGCTGGCTGCGGCCGTGCTCGTGCTGGCCATGGCGGCCCTGCGCGCGCAGAACGCAGAACCCCAGGGTGACGCGGGCGTGCGTTTCAAGAGCGGCGTCGAGCTGGTCAACGTGACGGCCACCGTGTCGGACTCCGTGGGCCGGTTCGTGCCGGGGCTGGAACGGGACGACTTCCTCGTGTACGAGGACAACACCCCGGTCGAGGTGCTGCAGTTCAGCGCCGAGCGGGTGCCGGTCAGCCTCGGGATCGTGCTCGACACGAGCGGCAGCATGCAGGGCCACAAAATGGAGGCGGCCCGCGCCGCGCTGACGCGGTTCACCGAGGAACTGCTCGATCGGGCCGACGAACTGTTTCTCTACCGGTTCAGCAACTACCCCGCGCTGGCGCAAGGGTGGACCAGCGAAAGGCAGCGCATCCTCTACGCGCTCGACCGCATGACGCCTTACGGGGGCACGGCGATGTACGACGCCGTGGCGGACGCGATTCCCCTGGCGCAACAGGGCCGGAACCGCAAGCGGGCGCTCGTCGTGATCTCGGACGGCAACGATACGGCCAGCCACATCGACATCCGCGACCTCAAGCAGCAGATTCGCCAGAGCGAGGTCCTGGTGTACGCCGTCGGGATCGACGGCGAAGGCGACCCCACGATGCGCCGCGGGCCGATTCGGCAGCTGCCCCCCATACCGATGCCCGTCCCGTTCCCGTTCCCCGGAATGCCGCGCGGGCGCTGGCCGCCGCCACCGCCGATCGGCGGATCGGGCGGCAGTCCGCCGTACCGCCGGCTCGACGACCGCGTCAACGCTGCCGCGCTGCGCGAGATGACGGACGACAGCGGCGGGCGCACCGAGATCGTCCGCGACCCGCGGGATCTCGATCCGGCGACGGCAGGCATCGCCGACGAGCTGAGCAAGCAGTACTTCCTCGCCTACACCTCGCCGGGCAAAAGGGACGGCCGCTGGCATTCGATCCGCGTGGAGGTGAAGAACCGGACGTATCGGGTTCGCTCGCGGAAGGGATATATCGCGAGCTAGAAGGACGGGGTTCACGGTTCACGGTTCACGGTTCGGGTTCACGGCGCGCAGGAACCAAGAACCTTGAACCGTGAACCGTGAACCCTGAACCTCGTGGATTAAGATGTCGCGTGCCCCTGCTCGCGACCGCGTTGGGACTGAGCCTGCTCGGCAGCTGCGGCGGCCTGCTCGTCGCGAGCTCGCTGCTGCTGTTCACCCAGCGTCTCCGGACGCGTCTCGTGCCGTGGCTGGTCAGCTACGCTGTCGGCGCGCTGCTCGGCGTCGCGCTGCTCGCGCTGCTGCCCGAAGCGCTCGAGACGCTGTCGCCGCCTGCCGTGTTCGGCACGCTGCTGGCCGGCATCCTGACCTTCTTCATCCTCGAGAAGCTGGTGCTGCTTCGCCATTGCCACACCGATGCGTGCCAGGTACATGGCGCGACCGTGCCGCTCGTCCTCGTCGGCGACGCGTTCCACAACTTCATCGACGGCGCGATCATCTGCGCCGCCGTGCTCACGTCGGTGCCGCTCGGGGTCAACACGGCGATTGCCGTCGCCGCGCACGAGATCCCGCAGGAGGTCGGCGACGTCGCCATCCTGCTGGCCGCGGGTTACAGCCGCAGCGGCGCGCTGCTGTTGAACCTCATCTCGGGCGCGTCGGGCCTGCTCGGCGCCCTGCTGGCCTACGCCGCGGTGGGCGTGGTACCCGGGATCCGGCCGTTCATCCTCGCGTTCTCCTCGGCCAGCCTGCTCTACATCGCGATGTCCGACCTCATTCCGGACCTGCACCGGGGACAGATCGACGCCAACGCCATCCGGCAGGTGCTGCTCATCGCCGCCGGCATCTTCACGATCGTCGCCTTCGAGCACCTGCTGGGGTGACATGGATCAAGTCAATCTGGCAACGATTGAGCGGATGTGGCGGCGGGAGGTCGAGGCCGCCCACACCTACAAGCTGCTCGCCGCGCGCGAAACCGACCCCAAACGCCGGAACATCCTGCTCCGGCTGGCCGAGCAGGAAGACAAGCACGCGGGGCGGTGGTCGGAACGGATCGTGGCCGCCACCGGGCGCGTTCCCGATCCGCGGGAGGTCGAGCGCGGCCTGACCTGGTTTCAGCGCATCGGCGATTCGAGCGTCGTCCTGCACCGCCTCGAGCAGGAAGAGAGCAAGGCCGAAGCGGAGTACGACGAGCTTCTGACCCGGCTGAGCGATCCGGCGGATCGGCGCATCGCCGAAGAGGCGATGCTCGAGGAACGCGACCACGCCGTCGTGCTTCGCACGCTGGCCGGCGGGACTATCCCGACGCCGCGGTCCACGCTGGACACCATCCTGCGACGCGAGCGCTGGCATGTCCGCGGCACGGGATGGATCGGCGACGCCATCTACGGCGTCAACGACGGCCTCGGCGCGGTCTTCGGCATCGTGTCCGGCATGGCCGGCTACACCGGCGGCAGCGAGGTCGTGCTCGCCGCCGGCCTGGCCGGCACGCTCGCGAGCGCCCTGTCCATGGGCGCCGGCGCCTACCTCGCCTCGAAATCCGAGCGCGAGGTCTACGAATCCGAAGTGGCGCGCGAGAGGGCCGAAATCCTGGAAGACCCGCACGAAGAGATGCTCGAGCTCGAGCTGTTCTACCAGCTGAAGGGGTTCTCGGTCGAAGAGTCGCGCAGCATGGCCGAGCGAATCCACAAGGAGCCGAAACAGTTTCTCCGGGCGCTGGTGCAGGAAGAGCTGGGTCTCTCGGAGGAGCACTTCCCCAACCCGTGGCGCTCAACGCTCTCGGCGACGGTCTCGACCGCAATCGGCGGATTCATTCCGATCATCCCCTTCTTCTTCACCGTCGGCATGCCCGCGGTCGTCGCCTCGTTCATCATCAGCACGCTCGCCCATTTCGCCGTCGGCGCCTCGAAGGCGCTGGTCACCTCGCGGCCCTGGTGGGCGACGGGGATCGAAATGACGGTCGTCGGGATCATCGAGGCGGCCGTGACCTACGGCGTCGGCCTGGCGTTCGCACGCGCCTGAGAGAAACCGTCCTCCGCCGGTGACAGCGGCGGAACGCGCTGCGAGAAAAGCGCGGATTCTCGCCCGTTTCACTCTCATGCATCTGGCATTTCGATTGCCTCTTCCGATCGGCGGAGCCAGACAACGACTCGGAGGGCAACATGATGAAGACACTGACGACATTCGGAGCGATGCTGTGCGTTGACAGCGACGATGTCGGCAGGATACGCCGGCGAGGGCCGCAAGGACCTGCAGGTGTTCAACGACATCTCGAAGGCCGTGACACGATACGCGCAGTTCACGATCTTCGACAGCGTGGACGCGAACGTGAAGGACGGCGTCGTGACGCTCACGGGCCGGGTCACGATGCCGTACAAGAAGGACGCGATCGAACAGCGCGTGTCCAGGATCGACGGCGTGAAGCAGGTGCACGACCAGATCGCCGTGCTGCCGGTCTCGCAGTTCGACGACCGGCTCAGGTACCGGATCGCCCGTGCGATTTACAGCAACCCGAATTTCTGGAACTACGCGATCATGGCCGATCCTCCCGTGCACATCGTCGTCGAGCACAGCCGCGTGACGCTGACGGGCGTCGTGCAGAGCGAGGTGGAGCGGATGCTGGCGCGGTCGATTGCCGGCAGCCAGTTCGGCGTGATGTCGGTGGTCAACAACCTGAAGACGGACGCGGAGGTTCGAGACGCGCGTGAAAAAACCTTCTGAGCTTCGGGTGCACGTCGGCGCGGACGAGCAGACCACCGCGCTCGTCTACGCCGCGGACGAGCCGCGCGTCGGCGCCGCCCTCATCCTGGGGCACGGCGCCGGCGCGGGCCAGCACAGTCCCTTCATGACGGCCTTCGCGCACGCGCTGGCCGGCGCGCGGCGCCGATCTCGTCACCTTCAACTTCCTCTACACGGAACGGAAACGAAGACTGCCGGATCGCGCGCCCGCGCTCGAAGGCTGCTATCGGGCCGTCATCGACGCCGTTCGCGAGCACGTCGACAGCGCACGCGGCGCGCTCTTCATCGGCGGAAAGTCGATGGGCGGGCGCATCGCGACGCAGGTGGCGGCCGCGGATGCCGGTCTGCCGCTGGCGGGTCTCGTGCTGCTCGGCTACCCGCTGCACCCGCCGGGCCGGCCCGACCGTCTGCGCGACGCCCACCTGCCGGCCGTCGCACGGCCCATGCTGTTCGTTCAGGGAACGCGCGACGCATTCGGGACGCCCGGCGATCTCGCGCCGATTCTCGGCCGGGTTTCGCCCGCGCCGACCCTGCACGCCGTCACGGGCGGCGATCACTCCTTCAAGCTGGGCGGCCGTGACGCCGCCGTCCGGCAGGCGGCGGTGTACGAGGAGATTCAGCGCGCGATAGTCGACTGGATGGCTCTCACGGCCGACTCGAGTGGGTGGGCGGTGATGAGCAGATCCTCCACCACGCGTCCACCGATCAGATGCTCCTGGATGATGCGCTCGAGGGCCGGCGGGTCGCAGCGCCCGTACCACGCCCCCTCCGGGTAGACGACGGCGATGGGTCCGCCTTCGCAGATGCGCAGGCAGTTCGTCTTGGTCCGCAGGATGCCGCCCTGGTCCGAGAGCCCGAGCTCTTTCAGCCGCTTCTTCAGGAAGTCCCAGGCTGCGATGCCGGCCGCCTTGTCGCAACACTTGGGCGTGGTCTGGTCGGCGCACAGGAAGATATGGCGCCGTGCGACCGGTACGCCGATGGTCGCGGCGACCTCCCGTTCCTTACTCCACATCTCAGTCTCCCCCCGCCGATGCGATTCTGTGCAGACGGGAAATCAATTGATATCATGAGAGAAGCCGACTGGGGGCCCATGACGGAATTCAAGGTTCAATCGCTGCACGCCTCGGCGTCGGAAGCCATCACGAACAACGTTCGCGTCGAAGTCGAGGCCCGGTTCGCGCCCGATCGGTCGCAGACGTTCGAGAACGAGTGGGTCTTCATCTACACGGTGCGCATCACGAACGAAGGCGACGACACGGTGCAGCTGCTCGGGCGGCACTGGATCATCACCGATGCGGCCGGCCACACCGAGGAAATCCGCCGGCCGGGCGTCGTCGGCGCGCAGCCGGTCCTGCAGCCGGGCGAGTCGTTTCAGTATTCGTCGAGCTGCGAGCTCAACACGTCGACGGGTGTCATGCGCGGCACCTACCAGATGGTGACGGAGGACGGCGAGCACTTCGACGTCGAAATCGCCCCCTTCTCGCTCCACGAGCCCTACACGGTCCACTAGATCCGGAACTGCACGGTTCGGCACTCAGGCGTAATCGGCCAGGCCTCTGGTTCCGATACCTTCCCTGCACGTCCACCCGTCTGATTCAGCGCAGGGGAGCGTAGACATGTCACGGCCGCAATCGAAAGTCGTCTGGACCGGGAGTCGTCACGAAGCGTGAACGGGTAGCTTCCGGTATCTGGTGGCGACGTAGTCGTCCACCAGCTTCTGGAACGCCGCGGCCAGCTCGTCGTAGGTTCCGCGCAGCGTCGTGACGTGGCGGCCGTCGATGAACACGGGGCAGGTTGGCGCCTCGCCGGTTCCCGGCAGGCTGATCCCGATGTTGGCGGCTTTCGATTCGCCTGGGCCGTTCACCACGCACCCCATGACCGCCAGCGTCATGGACTCGACGCCTTCGTACTGCGTCTTCCACTCGGGCATCTTCTCCCGGACGTAATCCTGCACGCGCTCCGCGAGCTCCTGAAACGTCGAGCTCGTCGTGCGCCCGCATCCCGGGCACGCGGTCACGCTCGGCGAGAACGCGCGCAGGCCGAGCGCCTGGAGCAACTCGCACGCCGCGTACACTTCCTCGCGGCGATCGCCGCCCGGCCGGGGCGTCAGCGAAATGCGGATCGTGTCGCCGATGCCTTCCGACAGGAGCACGCCCATCGCGGACGCCGACCACACCAACCCCTTCATCCCCATGCCGGCTTCGGTGAGGCCGAGATGCAGCGGCTGGTCGGTCTGGCGCGCCAGCGCCCGGTAGACGCCGATCAGATCGCGCGGGCGCGACGTCTTGCACGAGATGATGATCTGGTCCTTGCGAAGCCCGGACTCCAGGGCCAGCGCCGTCGACTCAATCGCCGACAGCACCATGCACTCGTTGATGATGGCCTCGGAACTTTTTCCCAGGTTGCGATCGGTGTTCTCCTGCATCTTCGCGACCACGAGCTCCTGATTGAGCGAGCCGCCGTTGACGCCGATGCGCACGGGCTTCCCGTGATCGGCGGCGACGCGGCAGATCGTCGCAAACTGCTCGTCCCGCCGCTGTCCGGTCCCGACGTTGCCGGGGTTGATCCGGTATTTGTCGAGCGCGATCGCGCAGTCGGGGTACTGCGTGAGCAGCAGGTGGCCGTTGTAGTGGAAGTCGCCGATGAGGGGCGCCGTGCAGCCGGCGTCGAGCATGCGCTGCTTGATCTCCGCCACGCGCGCCGCCGCCTCCGGCAGGTTGACGGTGATGCGCACCATCTCGGAGCCCGCGTCCGCCAGCTCGATGCACTGCGCCGCCGTGCCGCGGGCATCGGCCGTGTCGGTCATCGTCATGGATTGGACGACGATCGGCGCGCCGCCGCCGACCTGCACGCCGCGTTGACCGCCGACCCGTACGCCGACCGTCTTGTGGAGCCGGATTTCGTTCATGCCGTGTTCATGCCGCGCTGGAACTTCTCATGATAGCATCGCGCCATGAGAGCTATCGTCGTTCGAGCGCACGGCGGCCCCGAGGTGCTCAAGCTCGAGGATGTTCCCGATCCGGCGCCCGGTCCCGATCAGGTGGTCGTTCGCCTGCGAGCGGTTGGCGTGAATCCCGTCGATGTCTACATCCGCAGCGGTGCGTACGCGCGCAAGCCCGCGCTGCCCTTCATTCCCGGATCGGATGCCGGCGGCGAGATCGAGGCCGTGGGCGCGAACGTGAAGACGGTCGCCGTCGGCGATCGCGTGTTCATCCACGGCACGGCGGCCGAACACACGCACGGTCATTACGGCGGCGCCTACGCCGAGAAGGCCGTCTGCCGTCTCGATCACATCTACCGTCTGCCGCCATCGATCTCGTTCGCGCAGGGCGCGGCGATGGGTGTGCCCTATGCGACGGCGTACCGCGCGCTGTTTCATCGCGCCGCCACGCGGCCCGGAGAAACCGTGCTGGTGCACGGGGCCACCGGCGGGGTCGGCCTGGCCGCCGTGCAGATTGCCCGCGCGCACGGCATCACCGTGCTCGGCACCGGCGGCTCCGACCGCGGCCTGACGACGGTGCGCGAGAACGGCGCGGATCACGTATTCAACCACACCACGCCCGGCTACCTCGACGACGTCATGCGCGCCACCGGCGGACGCGGCGTCGATGTCGTTCTGGAAATGGCGGCGCACGTCAACCTGGACAAGGATCTCGGGGTGATCGCGAACCGCGGCCGAATCGTCGTCATCGGCAACCGCGCCCGCGTCGAGATCGACGCACGGCAGGCGATGGGCAAAGACGCGACGATTCTCGGGATGACGCTGTTCAACATCAGCGATCCCGACATGGCCTCGATCAACGCCTACATGGTCGCGGGCCTCGCCAACGGCACGCTGAAACCGGTCGTCGGCCGCGAGTTCCCGCTCGCCGACGCCGCCAAGGCGCAGGACGCCGTCATGGCGGCCGGCGCCCACGGAAAGATCGTCCTCGTTCCCTGACGCAAGGCTGGATATGGCCGAAACCGTCGATTGGCCGCCGAGGCGTCCGCAACGGCGCGGCCGTCTGGCCGCCGCGCTGATCCTCGGCGCTCTCGCCCTGAGCGCCGGCACGACCCTGTCGTACTACGTCGAGGCGCTCTGGTTCTCGTCCCTCGGCTACAGCGACGTCTTTTGGAAAACGCTGAATCTGCAGAGCACGGTTTTCCTCGGCGCCGCGCTCATCACCTTCGCCGCGCTCTACGGAACGTTCCGGGCGCTCAAGCCGGACAACCTCGGGTTGACGACGGGCGGCCAGATCGTCATCAACGGCCAGCCGCTGATCTTGCCGGTCGAGCCCGTCCTGCGGCTCATCGCGCTGGCCGCCGCGATCTTGATCGCGGTGGTGACGGGCTTCGGGATGATGTCCGAATGGCCGACGCTCGCGCTCTACTGGTACGGACGCGGCGCCGCCGCCTCGACAGCCGTCGATCCGGTGTTCGGCCGGCCGATCGCCTTCTACCTCTTCTCGCTGCCGGCGCTCGATCTCGTCTCCGGCTGGCTGACGACGCTCGCCGTCGTCGCCTGCGGGATTGCGATCTTCTTCGTCGTGGTGGGCGGCGGCATGCGCGTGCTCGATCACGGACGCGTGCAGGCCATCCGCGGGGCGAGCCCGCTGCGCGGGCTCTCGTACGCAGCCGCCGCGCTGCTGTTCGCGGTGGCCATCCGGGTGTTCCTGGGCCGGTACGATCGACTCGTCAGCGACGCGACGATCTTCACCGGCGTCACCTACACCGACGACCACATCACGCTGACCGGCCTGCTGATCGTCGCGGTGGCGCTCGCAGCGGGCGGCGTCATCGCGCTGGCGAACGCCATCATCGGGCCGCGCGTCCGATGGCTGGCGGCGTCGGTCTTCCCGGCAGCCGTCTGCTACGTCCTCGTCTCCCTCGTGGGCTGGTACGTGAACAGCTTCATCGTGAAGCCGAACGAGCTGGTTCGCGAGCGTCCGTACATCTCGCACAACATCGAGATGACGCGGCAGGCGTACGGCCTGGATCGGATCACGCTCCGGCCGTTCCCGGCCGAGTCAGGCCTCGAGGCGATCAACGCCGCCGCCAACCGCCCGACGCTCGAAAACCTCAGGCTGTGGGACTGGCGCGCGCTGCAGGACACGCTGCGGCAGATTCAGGAAATCCGCACCTACTACGATTTCCCCGACATCGACATCGATCGCTACGAGCTCGGCGGCACGGTGCGCCAGGTGATGCTCGGCACCCGCGAGCTCAGCATCGAGAAACTGCCGCAGAGCAGCCGTAACTGGATCAACGAGAAGCTGATCTACACGCACGGCTACGGGGTGACGATGAATCCGTCGAACGGGTTCACGGCCGAGGGGCTGCCGACGCTGCTCATCAGCAACATGCCCGTCCAGAGCACGCCGCCCGCGCCGACCGTCACGCGCCCCGAAATCTACTTCGGCGAGCTCACCAACGCGGACGTCTACGTCAAGACGCGACAGAAGGAATTCAACTACCCGCAGGGCGAGACCAACAACCTCACGTCGTACGAGGGCGACGGCGGCATCGCCGTCGGCGGATTCCTGCGGCGCTTCCTCATCGCCCTCGAGCGCGGCGACGTCGCCAAGCTCCCCTTCAGCGATGACGTACAGGCGGACAGCCGGCTGCTGATGCGGCGCAACCTGAACGAACGCATCTCGACGCTGGCGCCGTTCCTCGTCTTCGATCCCGATCCCTACATCGTCGTGGGCGACGATGGACAGCTGTGGTGGATGATGGACGCGTTCACCACCTCGGACAACTACCCCTATTCGCGCCACTACCGGCTCGGCCGGACCGAGGTGAACTACATCCGGAACAGCGTCAAGGTGGTCGTCAACGCGTACGACGGATCCACGTCGTTCTACGTCTTCGACGCGGAAGATCCGATGATCGCGGCCTACCGGACGGTCTTTCCGACGCTCTTCAAGGATGCGTCGGCCATGCCCGCCGATCTCCGGCGGCACGTGCGCTATCCCGAGCTGCTACTCGAGCTCCAGGCCGCCGTCTACGGTCTGTATCACATGACGAATCCCGACGCGTTCTACAACCGCGAGGATCTCTGGACCGTCGCGAGCGAGGTCCGCGGGAACAATCGGGAGCAGGCCGCCCAGCCGGTCGAGCCGAACTTCGTGCTCATGACGCTGCCGGGGGAAACCGGCGTGGAGTTCGTCGAGATCCTGCCGTTCACGCCCGCGAACCGCAACAACCTCATCGGATGGATCGCCGGCCGAAGCGACGGCGATCACTACGGTACGCTCGCCGCCTACAACTTCCCGAAGAACAAGCTCGTCGACGGGCCGCTGCAGGTCGAGGCGCGCATCGATCAGAATTCGCAGCTGTCAGGTCAGTTCTCGCTGTGGAACCAGCAGGGGTCGCGCGTCGTGCGCGGCGCCCTGCTCGTCATCCCGGTCGGCACGGGGCTGCTCTACGCGGAGCCTGTTTACCTGCAGGCGGAACGCAGCCCGATGCCCGAGCTGCGTCTGGTGGTGCTCGCCCTGCAGGATCGGCTCGCCTACGGCACGACGTTCGAAGCCGCACTGGCATCGCTGTTCGGGCAGGCGCTTCCACCGAGTGGATCGACGCCGGCCCCGCCGTCAGCACGACCGCAGAACGCACCGGCGCCGGCGCCGGCTACCGATCTCACCTCGCTCATCCGCGATGCCGCCCGCGACCTTGCCGAATACCAGCGTCTGACGGCCGAGGGCAAGCTGGGCGAAGCGGGACAGCGGCTCGAAGGGCTCAAGCAGAAGCTCGAGCAGCTGCAGCGGGAACGGCGATAGGCCCGCCGCTTCCTTCAACGCCCGCACGCGATTTGGGTACAATGTTGCCGCCGAAAGGATTGAACTGCATGCGCATACTGACGTTGCTCGCGCTCACGCTGCTGACCATCGCGCCGCTCATGGCCCAGACGCCTCCCCAGCAGTCCGTGGCCACGCCGCCGCCCGATGTGAAAGCGCCGCCCGCCGACGCCGCCAAGACGGCCTCGGGGCTGGCGTCACGAGTGGTCAAGGCCGGAACCGGCAAGACCCATCCCGGGAAGGCCGATCTCGTGACCGTCCATTACACCGGCTGGAAAACCGACGGCGCGATGTTCGACAGCTCTGTCCTTCGCGGCAAGCCCGCCACGTTTCCACTCGACAGGGTCATCGCCGGCTGGACCGAAGGCGTGCAGCTGATGGTCGAGGGCGAGAAGCGCCGCTTCTGGATTCCCGAGGCCCTCGCCTACAAGGGGCAGCGCGAGCCGAAGGGCATGCTCGTGTTCGACGTAGAGCTGATCTCGTTCATGCCTTCGCCGAGCGAACCTCCTCCCGACGTGAAGGCGGTGCCTGCCGACGCCAAGCGCACGTCCAGCGGCCTCGCGTACAAGGTGCAGCGTCCGGGCACGGGCGCGCGGCACCCGAGCGCGAGCAGCATGGTCACGGTGCACTACTCGGGCTGGACGACGGACGGAAAGCTGTTCGACAGCTCGGTCACGCGGGGTCAGCCGGCCTCGTTCCCGCTCGACGGCGTGATCAAGGGATGGACCGAAGGCCTGCAGCTGATGGTGGAGGGCGAGAAAACCCGCTTCTGGATTCCGGAAGCGCTCGCGTACCAAGGCCGCAGCGCGCCGTTCGGCATGCTCGTCTTCGACGTCGAGCTGATCAAGATCAACTAGATCAGTCGGCAGTCGGCAGTCGGCAGTCGGCTACCCCGTCTCGGAAATACGCCTAATCGCGCGTTGAAAACGATCGGTCAGAGGACGTTTCGCGTCCTCTGACACCGGGCCGACGCGCGACCAGCTGGCCTGCGCCTGGCGGATGTCTTCCTGCGCGGCGCGGCGCCGGCTCTCGACGTCCACCTTGCCGCCGATCGTGTTGGCCGCAAGGGCTTCCTTCAGCATGGCCGCCAGCTTCGTCGTCGGCGACAACGCGGCGTCCGCTGAACTGCTTTTCAGCGACGCCGCGAGATCCTCCATCCGCTTCACCAGGTTCTCGAGCTGCCTGCGGTTGGCGTCGGGGTCCATCTCCGTGCCGGCAAACGCCGCAGGCCACCGCGCGATGACGCGGGCAAAGGCCTCGGCGAATCGCCGGTCGAGCGCGATGGCCTGTTCACGATCGACGCCTCGCGCGGCGAGTTCCTGCTGCCAGCGGCCGCGCAGACCTCGAACGGTCGCGGCGAGACCGTCCGGGGCCGCAGCGGTTTCGGTATCGGACGCTGGCGTCGCCGAAACCGGCTCATTCGCGACCGGCGAAGGCGCTGCCTGCGTCGCCGAAGCCGAGTTATCGGCCATCGGCGAAGGCGCGAGCGCTTCGAGCTCGGCGCAGATCGCCTCGCGGGCCGCGGCACGTTCGGCGCGCGCGACGTCGTGGCGCTGCGCGTGCCGGACGAAAAACGCGTCGCAGCCGGCGCGAAACCGCTGCCAGATGGCCTCCGACCGGCTCTTCTTCACCGGACCGATGGCCTTCCACTCATTCTGCAGCCGCCGGATGTCGGCCGCCGTACGGTCCCAGTCGGTCGAGGTCGAGAGCGCCTCGACGGCCACGCACAGCGCTTCCTTCTTCGCGAAGTTCTCGTTCCAGAGCGCCTTCCGCTTGGCGAGATCCTCCTGGCGCCTCGTGAAGAACCGATCGCACGCGGTGCGGAACCGTTCCCAGACGGCTTTCTCCTGTCCGCGCGTGACCGCGCCGACGTTCTTCCATTCGGCCTGCAATCCCTTGATGGCGTCGGCGGTCGCGAGCCAGCTGGTCGAGTCGGCGAGCGCCTCGGCGCGCTCGCACAAGGCCACCTTCTTCGCGAGATTCTCGTGGCGCACGCCGGCCTGGGCGGCGAAATGCGCCTCGCACCGCGCCCACAGTTCGTCGTGAACGGCCTTGAACCGGCGCCACAGGGCCTCGCCTTGCGCCCGGGGCACGTCGGCGGCCTGACGCCACTGCTCCTGGAGTTCGCGGATGCGGCGCGCGACGGCTTCGGGCTCCTCGGCCGTCCGGAGGGCCTCCATCTTCTCGCACAGCTGTTCCTGGATGCCGATGTTGGCCCACTGCTGCCACTCGGCCACTTCACGCAAGTCCTGCACCTTGGGCGTCAGCGCGGCCTGCGCGGCCTTCAACCGCTGCACGGCGTCTTCGTAGTCGTGCCTTGACGGCAGCGGCGGGACATCGGCGAGCGCGGCCTTCACGTCTCGAAGGACGCGCGCGGCGGTCTTCAGCGAGAGGTCGGGCTTCTGGACGAGCGCGTCGGCACGCCCGATGAGCTGGTTGAGGCGATTGAGACCGTCGCGGCGATCCCGCGCTTCCGCCTCGCTGGCCTGCCTGCGCCGCTCCGCCTCACGCTCCGCCTGGCGCGCCGCCTCGGCATCGTCTCGCGAGCGTTGTTCGGCCGCAGCCTGTTCGGCGCGGACCTGCTCGGCGGCGCGTTCGGCGTCGAGCGCGGCCTGAGCCCGTTCGGCGGCCCGCGCGTTTTCTGCTTCCGCGAGCGCGCGCGCCGCTTCGGCTTCCCGCTCGGCGCGAGCGCTCTCGTCTTCTACAATCGCGACCATCGTCTCCACCGGCATCTCCAGCGACATCACCTGCTCCTCAGTCTGTGCCGCGGCAACCGCGGGCGCGGCGTCGCGCGCGGCGCGCTCGTCGAGCTCGCGCAGCACGGCGCTGGCCCGCTTGGCCGCGGCCTTGTTTTTCGCGCGCGCAGCCACCTGCTCGAGATCGGCTCGCTCCGCGAGTCGATCGACGGCGGCCACCACGATCTCTTTGAACTCGCCGTTGATCGCCACGGCGAGGATGTCGGCCTTTTCGTGCACGCGGGCGAACGCCGCCTGACGGACCGGTTCGAGAGGGGCGTGCCGGGCAATCGATCCGAGCAACGGCGAGTGCGCGGCCTGATCGAGTCGCTCCAGCGCGCGAAGGCCGATGGCCTCCCGCGCCGACGTTTTCGCGATCTGCGCCAGCGTCCTGTCGGCACCGGCGAGGGCGTCCACGGCCGCCAGACCCTCGGCTTCGGTGACGCCCTCGAACACGTCGAGCGCGATGTCGCGCAGCATGTTCAGCGCATCAGCCCGCACCCCGGCATCTCCATCGTTGCGGGCGATGGCCGACAGCGCCGCGGGGTCGAGCAGTTTGGCGACGGCGGCGCGGCGCACGCGGACGTCGTCGTCGTCGCGTGCGGCAACCACGATCAGCTCGCGCTCGCTCAGCGGAAGCTCGGCGACGTAGGCGAGCCGCACGGCCGGATCGGGGTGTTTCTGGCGCGACGGCGTGCGAAAGCGATCCAGCAGCGTCATGAGCGGGCGAGGTCCCTCAACCGGGCCGCCACGTCGGCGCCGTGCGCGGACACCTGGACATGGTTATCGATGTCGAGAATGCGGCCGTCCAGGCCGATGTAGAACGTCCAGCGTACCGGGAAGCCGCTCGACGACAGCACGCCGTATGCGCGAGCCGTCTCGCACGTCGCGTCGGACAGAATCGGGTAGGGGAGGCTCAAGGATCGCGCGAAGTCGGCGTTGGTCTCCGGCGCATCCACGCTCGCCGCGAAGTACTGCACGTGCAGCCCGCGCAGCGCGTCGTCGCTCGCGCCGAGCGATCGACACTCGGCCGTGCATCCGGGCGTGAAGGCTCGTGGGAACCACGCGAGCACGACCGCCTGGCGGCCCCGGAAATCGCTGAGCGTGTACACGCGGCCATCCGATCCGGGCAATGTGAAGTCCGGCGCCGGATCACCTGCGCGGAGTTGCACGCCCGACGGCTCGATGCGTCCCAGCGCAACGTTGGTCAGGCCCGTGGCCGCGGCCCGGGCCGTTGCGGCGAGCGTTCGAAAGTACCGGATGTGTTTCACGCGCGAATCCACCTCGATCCGTGTCATTCTAATGATGGTTCCCCCGTCTGTGAGTCGTCTTGGGCGCAACTTTTTCCTTCGTGAGCCGACCTTCTCCAATTTTGCGGATCGCGCTGCTCGTTGCGGGTGTCTGCGCGGCCACCGCTGCATGCAGCAAGCTCTCGAATAATCAGACGCCGGCGGCTCCGAGCGGACCTCCGGCGGCCGGTTCGACCATCGTTTACACGGCCGTGGGCGCAAGCGACGCCGCGGGCTGGGGTTCGAGCGTGGCCTGTGTGCCGTTTACCGACTGTGCCAACGGCATGGGATATGTGCCGGTCACGGTCCGGACGCTGCAGGCGCGATCGTACACCGTGCGGTTGCTGAACCTCGGCATTCCAACGGCCGTCGTGGGCAGGGATGTCCAGTCGCTCGGCGCGCAGTATGGCCGGACCATTCTGGGCAACTTCGTCGACAACGAAGCGCCGTTCGTGCAGACGGACTCCACGGTGACCACGGTGTTCGGCGGCGTCAACGATGTGATCACGATCGTCTCGGCGATCGGGCAGGGCGCGGGCGGCGGCAACGCGCAGGCGTTCATCGACGCGCAGGTGCGCGCCTTCACCGCGACGTACGCGTCGCTCGTGTCCGGCATCCGCGCGCGTGCGCCGGGATCGCGCATCGTCGCGCTCAACCTGCCGAACGTCGGGAGCGCTCCCGTATTTCGTGAACGCACCGCTCGATCAGCGTCAGGCGCAGCAGCGGCTGTCGGTGGGGTTCACGACGGCCGCAGTTAATGTGCTCACGTCGCAAGGCGTCACCGTGATCGACCTGATGTGTGATGCGCGGTCGTACCTGCCCTCGAACTACTCGAGCGATTTCCATCCCAACGACGCCGGCTACGCGTTCATGAGCGCGGAGGTCGTCAACGCCATGACGTCAGCGTCGTACCCGGCGCCCCAGGGCAGCTGTCCGGCGATGACCGCGGTGCCGTAGGCGCGGGCCGCCGGACCGCCACGGCGTAGAATGAGCACAGCCTGACCCTTACGCCGCACGTTAGCGTTTACGGTTTCCGTTCAGCGTTTCCACTTGCCGCGTTCCTTTTCCGCCCTGATCGCCGACCTGTCGTCCGCGCTCGCAAGACCCCTGCCTGCTGACGCGGCGCATGCCCTGATGGCGCCGGTGCCGCGCCGCGAGTGGCCGGCGGGCGGGCGGGCCCGCCAGGCCGCCGGCCTGCTGTTCCTGTTCCCGCGCGCGGGGCACGCGCATATCGTCCTGACCGTCCGCGCCGAGACCCTCGGCCGCCACAGCGGGCAGGTGTCGCTGCCGGGCGGCGTCATCGAACCCGGCGAGGCCTGCGAACAGGCCGCGTTGCGCGAGGCACACGAGGAAATCTCGCTGCCCAGCGCGGGCATCGAGATTCTCGGCGTACTCTCGCCGATTGACATCCCCGTGAGCGGGTTCCGGCTGCATCCGGTGGTCGGCGCGAGCGATCGGGCGCCGGCGCTCGTGGCGGCCGACGGCGAGGTCGCGCGGATCCTCGAGGTGCCGGTGGACGCGCTCCTGGCCAGGGGCTCGGTGGTCATGACCGAGCGCGAGCGAGACGGCCGCCGCCTCCGTGTGCCGGCATTTCGCATCGGAGACGACGAGATCTGGGGCGCGACCGCGATGGTCCTGGCCGAGTTGCTGGTCGTGCTCGGATGGACCGGTCCCTCGGATTGATTGCGCCAATCCAGCAGCTGACAACGAGACAGATCGAATTCTTATGGCCTCGCACGGCCTTCGTTTTCGTTGCACAAACCGCTGAAATCTGCAAATAATGCACGTTTTAGCCATCGCGCGATATCATGCGCAATCCACTATTCGCGTAACAAAAAGATGCCGCGAAGAAAGACAAAGGGGGGCGAGGTCATGAGCTCTGCAGTGCTCGGCGAGGCGATCAGCGCGATCCGCGACTGGTCAGTGAAAGGGCAGAAGGTCGCGACAACGGGCGGACCGCACGCGGCCGAGACGTTCGGCAGCCTGGTGTTCAACGACAGCGTGCAGCAGGCGCGTCTGCCGAAGACGGTGTATCAGGCGCTGCGGCGGACGATCACGCATGGCGATCCGCTGGACGCCGCGGGCGCGGATGCCGTCGCGAAGGCGATGAAGGAGTGGGCCGTCGAACATGGTGCGACGCACTACACGCACTGGTTCCAGCCGCTGACCGGCATCACCGCCGAAAAGCACGACTCGTTCCTCAGCCCGAACGGCAACGGCAAGGCAGTGGCCGAGTTCAGCGGTAAGGAACTGATCAGGGGCGAGCCCGATGCGTCGAGTTTCCCGTCAGGCGGCATGCGCTCCACCTTCGAGGCGCGCGGCTACACGGCGTGGGATCCCACGAGCCCGCCATGGCTGCTCTATTCCGGCGGCGCCGTGACGCTGGTCATCCCGACGGCGTTCGTGAGCTGGACCGGCGAAACGCTCGATAAGAAGACGCCGCTGCTCCGATCGATGCAAGCGCTGTCGAAGCAGGCGATCCGCGTGTTGAAGCTGTTCGGCTCGAACGCCGAGCGCGTCGTCACGACCTGCGGGCCCGAACAGGAGTACTTCCTCATCGATTCGCACTTCTACCTGTCGCGCCCCGATCTCATCAACGCCGGCCGCACGCTGTTCGGCGCCAAGCCCCCCAAGGGCCAGGAACTCGAAGATCAGGTACTTCGGCGCGATCCCGGAACGCGTGATGACGTTCATGAACGAGGCCGAGAGCGAGCTGTTCAAGGTCGGCGTCCCGGTGAAGACGCGGCACAACGAGGTCGCGCCGAGCCAGTACGAAATCGCGCCGGTGTTCGAGAACGCCAACGTCGCCACCGATCACCAGATGATCGTCATGGAGACGATGCGCCGGCTCGCGCCGAAGTTCGGCCTGGCGTGCCTGCTCCACGAGAAGCCGTTCGCCGGCGTGAACGGGTCGGGCAAGCACCTCAACTGGTCGATGAGCGACGACGAGGGGAACAACCTGCTGAGCCCGGGGAAGAACACGCACGACAACATGCAGTTCCTCGTGTTCTGCTCGGCGGTGCTGCGCGCGGTCAACAAGTGGCAGGGCCTGCTCCGCGCGAGCATCGCCAGCGCGGGCAACGACCACCGGCTCGGCGCGAACGAGGCGCCGCCGGCCATCCTCTCGATCTTCCTCGGCGACATGCTCACCGACATCTTCGAGCAGATCGAAAAGGGCGGCGCGAAGACGACCAAGAGCGGCGGCGAGCTCGACACGGGCGTCATGGTGCTGCCGAAGCTGCCGCGCGACGCCGGCGACCGGAACCGGACCAGCCCGTTCGCGTTCACGGGCAACAAGTTCGAGTTCCGTGCGGTGTCGTCGAACCAGAGCATCGCGTACCCGAACATCGCGCTCAACATGGCCGTGACCGAGTCGCTCGATTACATGGCGACCGAGCTCGAAAAGGCGATGAAGGGCGGCAAGACACTCGCACAGGCCGTCACGGAGCTGCTCCCGAAGGTCATCAAGGAGAACAAGCGGATCATCTTCAACGGCAACAATTACTCGGCCGAGTGGGAGAAGGAAGCCGGCAAGCGCGGCCTCCTCAACCTGAAGAACACGGTCGACGCGCTGCCACAGCTGGTCTCGAAAGAGGTCATTGGGCTGTTCGAGAAGTACAAGGTGCTCAACGGCCGCGAGCTCCACGCCCGGTTCGAGATCATGCTGGAGACCTACAACAAGGTCGTCAACATCGAAGGCCAGTTGATGGTGTTGATCGCGAACCGGTACATCCTGCCGGCGGCGCTCGACTATCAGCGACAGGTCGCGGCCAGCGTCTCCGCGGTGAAATCGGCGGGCGCGAAGTCGGTCGAAGGCAAGAAGACGCTCGACAAGCTCACCAAGCTGGTCGACAAGTTCAAGCAGTCGTCGGACAGGCTCGAGAAGGAGCTCGCGCACGAAGGCAGCGGCGGGGCCGAGAAACACGCGAAGCACTACCGCGACAAGGTCGTGACGGCGATGGCGGGGCTGCGCGAACTCGGCGACGAGCTCGAGATCATCATGCCGCACGAAACGTGGCCGCTCGCGACGTATCGCGAGATGCTGTTCATCAAGTAGCGGAAGGGTTCACGGTTCAAGGTTCGCAGACCGGGGGCGCGGCGCGACAATCGCCGTGCCCTTGGTTTTTCGGTAAGATACCAACGTCTTGGCAAAACGGAAGAAGCCCTCCGAGCAATCCCTCTTCGACAACATCGACGCTGACGGCGGTTCGGAAGCGGGCCGCGACGCGATCCGTACAACTCTCCTCTCGAGCGGCGGCGGCAACGGCACCAGCGCCGTCGCCCTGCACGAAGCGGCGCAGGCGCGCTACCTCAACTACGCGCTCTCCGTCATCACGGCCCGCGCGCTGCCGGACGTCCGCGACGGTCTCAAGCCGGTACAGCGCCGCATCCTGTACACGATGTGGCAGCAGAACCTGACCGCCGACGTCAAGCACCGGAAATGCGCGAAGGTGGTCGGCGACGTGATGGGCAGCTACCACCCGCACGGCGACTCGGCGCTGTACGAAACGCTCGTCCGGATGGCGCAGTCGTTCTCGTTGCGGTACCCGCTGGTGGACGGCTCGGGCAACTTCGGATCGCTCGACGGCGACAGCGCCGCCGCGATGCGGTACACCGAGTGCCGGCTCGCGCGGCTGAGCGACGAAATGCTCACCGAGATCGAGCAGGCCACCGTGCCGTTCCGGCCGAACTACGACGGCACCAAGACCGAGCCCGTCGTCCTGCCGGCGAGACTGCCGAACCTGCTGGTCAACGGCACGACGGGGATCGCCGTCGGCATGGCGACCAACATCCCGCCGCACAACCTCGGCGAGGTGTGCACCGCCCTGATCAAGCTGCTCGACAACGAGGACATCGGCATCGCCCAGCTGTGCCGCTACATCAAGGGCCCCGATTTTCCCACGGGCGGGCAGATTCTGAATTCCGCCGAAGAACTGAGGCAGGTGTACAAGACCGGGTCGGGATCGATCCGGCTGCGCGGCACGTGGGACATCGGCCCGGACACGCGGTCGACGAAGACGATCTTCATCGACAGCGTGCCGTACATGGTGAACAAGTCGCAGCTCGTGGAGCGGATCGCCGAGGTGGTGCTCAGCCGCAAGCTCCCCCAGCTGCTGGATGTGCGGGATCTGTCCACCGAAGACGTGCGCATCGCGCTCGAGCTGAAGAAGGACGCCGACGAGAAGATGATCATGGCGTACCTCTTCAAGCACACGCCGCTGCAGATCAACTTCGCCGTGAACCTCACGTGCCTGATCCCGACGGAGAACGTCGAGGTCGGCAGGCCCGAGCGTCTGGACCTCAAGCAGATCCTCTGGCACTTCCTGCACTTCCGGCTCGAGGTCGTCACCAAGCGCCTCGAACACGAGCTGGGGGCGCTCAGGAAGCGTATCCACATCCTCGAGGGGTTCGAGACCGTCTTCGACGCGCTCGACGAGATCATCAAGATCATCCGGAAGTCGGACGGCAAGGCCGACTCAGCCGAGAAGATCATGAAGCGGTTCGATCTCGATGCCGAGCAGACCGACGCCATCCTCGAGCTGAAGATCTACCGCCTGGCGCGTCTCGAGATTCTCGTCATCCGCCAGGAACTCGAAGACAAGCGGCGGCGGGCGAGACAGATCGGCGGGCTCCTGAAGGACGAAGCCAGCCGCTGGAAGATGGTCCGCACCGAGCTCGAGGAGATCAGCACGAAGTACGGCGACAAGCGCCGCACGTCCATCGTCAGCGACAGCGGCGAACCCGAGTACTCCGCCGACGACTTCATCGTCGAGGAAGACAACGTCGTCATCGTGTCGCGCGACGGATGGGTCAAGCGGCAGAAGGACGTGAAGGACCTGTCGACTACGCGGCTGCGCGAAGGCGATGCCGTGCTCGCGGCGTTCGCCGGCAGCACGCGGGCGACGTGCACGTTCTTCAGCAACTTCGGCGCGGCGTACACGTGCCGGATCATCGACGTGCCGGCGTCCACCGGCTACGGCGAGCCCATTCAGCGGCTCTTCAAGCTGAAGGACGGCGAGAAGGTCGTGGCCGCGCTCAGCCTGGATCCCAGGGCCACGGGCACGATCAAACCGAAGAAGGAGGGCGAGGCCGCCCCGGTGCACGCGGCCGCCGTGACGAGCGACGGCTACGCGCTGCGATTCAGCCTCGAGCCGCTGGTCGAGCCGAGCACGCGGGCCGGACGCCGCTACGCCCGCCCATCCGGCGACTCGGAAGTCGTGGGCGTCGCCAAGGTCACCGGCCAGGAAGTGTTAATAGCCGCCACGGCCGAAGGCCGCGGCCTGCTCTGCAAGGCCGATGACGTGAATTATCTGGCCGGACCCGGCCGCGGGGTTATCCTGATCAAGCTCGGCGACGAGGACAGGGTCCTCGGCTTTATCGCGTCGAGCGGCGACCGCGACCTGTTGACGGTCGAAACCTCGCGCGGCGCCGAACAGACCATCAGCACGGCCAAGTACGAGGTCACGGGCCGGGGCGGCAAGGGGCGGGAGCTCCTGCAGCGCGGCCAGTTCACGCGTGTGCTGTGGCCCGCACCGGAAGCCCCCGCGACGTTCGCCGGCGACAATTAGCGCCGGCGGGCACATGGAGTACAATGTAGGCGCCTCTCAGGTGAGATTCGAAATCGACTGCTGCGAAACAATTCGCCGGACTTCTCCGGTGGCTGCGGTCGAGTACATCGCTAGGTTTGCCCTTCACTACAAGGAAACGATTTGTCTTCCCATCACGAACGCTTGAACATCGCCGTCTTCATCGACTTCGACAACATCGAAATCGGCGTCAGAACGACCCTCAACCAGCAATTCGACGTCGGCACCGTCCTCGAAGCCATCAAGGAGCGCGGAGAAATCGTCAGCAAGATCGCGTACTCGGACTGGACGCGCGCGGGCGACTACAGCCGGCACCTGACGCAGCACGCCATCCGCCTGGTCCAGCGCAACCTGACGCCCGGCGGCGACAAGAACGGCGCCGACATCAACATGGCGCTCGACGCGCTCGAGATGGCGTTCACCCACCAGCACATCAACGCCTACGTCATCGTCGGCGGCGACAGCGACTTCCTGTCGCTCGTCGAGAAGCTGAAGCAGTACGACAAGAAGGTGTTCGTCGTCGGCGGCCGCGCCTTCACGAGCATCATCCTGCAGAAGAACTGCCACGAGTTCATCGCCTACGAGAACCTCTCGGGTGTGCGCCGGGCCGCCAGCGCCGCCGCCACCGGGACCGCCAGCAAGGGCGGCCGGCCCGTGACGCCGATCGCCCTGTCGCCCATGTCGCAGGCCTATCCGATCGTGCGTCGGGCCCTCAAGATCCTCGCCGACCGCGAGGTCTCCCCGCAGACCGGCCTGCTCAAGAGCACGCTCCTGCAGCTCGATTCGACGTTCTCGGAGCGCAACTACGGCGCGTCCTCGTTTCTGGATTTCGCCGAGAAGCTCGCCGCCGCCGGCCTGGTGCACCTGAAGACGTCGGGCCGCAGCGTGATGGTCGAGCTGAACCCGCAGTTCGAGGAAGGCGAGGCCGCCGACCAGAAGCGTCCGGCGGGAATCCCGGGAGAAGACGCCGCCCAGCCAGCCACAGCGCCGGCTGACGTTGCCGTCGCCGCGCAGGCCGGCAATCATGGCGCCCCGCCCGTTGTGGTGGCGACCGAATCGGCGGCCGATGGCGTCAAGTTCGTCGCCGACGTGCTGCAGAAAGCCACCAGCGCGCGGTGGCCGATGTACATCCGCAACGTGAAGCAGCTGCTGCGCGCGGCGGACAGCAGCTTCGACGAGCGCCGGTACGGGTTCGGCGGGTTGATGGACCTCCTGCGCGCGTGCCAGCGCGAGAGCCTCATGCGCCTCGAACGCGACCGCCGCGGTGGGCTGCGCGTCTTTCCGGGCGCGGCCCTGCAGCGGCCCGCCGACGTCCAGGTTCCACACGTCAGCGGCCTGCCTCAGCGCGACGAGGCGGCGGACGCCGACATGGACGAGGGCGGCGGCCAGCCGTTCGCGCCGATTGACGCCGAAGCCGAGCCGATCGAGGTCAACGGGAACGTCATCGACACGACCGCCGAACTGCTCGGCCGTGCGAAACCGCGGAGGCCGCGCGCCAAGGCGCCGGCGCCGATGGCCACCCGGAAGGCCAGCCGCAGCGTCGGGACGGCGGGTCCGCGCAAGCCCGCTGCGCGCCGGGCCCGGCCGAAGAAGGCCGCGGCCGACCCGGGCGACGACAACAGCTGATGGCATCCGCCGACTACACCGCCAAAGACATCACCGTTCTCGAAGGCCTGGAGCCCGTTCGAAAACGGCCGGGCATGTACATCGGTGGTGTCGGCTCCACCGGACTGCATCATCTCGTCTGGGAAATCCTGGACAACGCGATCGACGAAGCCATGAACGGCTTCGCGTCGAACATCCGCGTCGTGCTCCATGCGGACGGTGCGTCGGTCACCGTGGAAGACGACGGCCGCGGCGCGCCGATCGACAAGCATCCGAAGACCAAGCGAAGCGCCCTCGAGACGATCTTCACGGTCCTCCACGCCGGCGGCAAGTTCGAGCACGGCAGCTACAAGACCGCCGGCGGCCTACACGGCGTCGGCGCCAGCGTGGTCAACGCGCTGTCGAAGGAGCTCATCGCCACCGTCAAACGCGACGGCGCGCAGTGGGAGATGCGCTTCAAGCAGGGCAAGCCCCTGGGATCGCTCAAGAAGATCGGCCCCGCGAGAGGCACCGGCACGTCGGTCTATTTCCACCCCGACGCGACGATCTTCCCGAAGGTCGAGTTCGATCCCGATGTCATCAAGGACCGTCTCGAGGTCGCGAGCTACCTGCACAAGGGCGTCAAGGTCGTGTTCGAGGACGAGGCCTCGAAGCAGAAGCACGTCTTCGAGCACCACGAAGGCCTCGTCGACTACCTGAAGAAGATCGTCGCCGAACGGGGCGCGAAAGCGGTGCACGAAGCGCCGTTCAGCCTGAACAAGGATGAAGGCCTCCGGATGGACCTCGTGCTGCAGTGGACCGAGGCCACCGACGAGCACCTCCGGTCCTACGTCAACGGCATCCCGACCGGCTCCGGCGGCACGCATGAAAACGGCCTGAGGGCGGGCATCGGCAAGGCGGTCCGGAACTTCATCGAGACGCACAATCTCTCGCCGAAGGGCGTGACGCTCGTTGCCGAGGATATCCGCGAAGGCCTGACGGGCGTTCTCAGTGTGTTCATCCAGGAGCCGCAGTTCCAGGGCCAGACGAAGGATCGGCTGAACAACCCCGAACTGGTGTCGGCGGTCGACGGCGTCGTCCGGCCCGCGCTCGAACACTGGCTGAACCACAACATCAGCCTGGCCGAGGCGATCGTCGCCCGCATCATCCTCGCCGCCCGCGCGCGCGAGGCCAGCAGGGCGGCTCAAGCTGAAGTGTCGCGCAAGAGCGCCACGTCAACCCGCCTCAACCTCCCCGGCAAGCTCAGCGACTGCACGAACTCCACGAGCGAAGGCAGCGAGATCTTCGTCGTCGAGGGCGATTCGGCCGGCGGGTCGGCGAAGCAGGGCCGCGATCGGGCGCGGCAGGCCATCCTCCCGCTCCGCGGCAAGGTGCTCAACACGGAGAGCGCGTCGCTCGCCAAGGTGCTCGAGAACAAGGAGCTCACCGACCTGGTGACGGCGCTCGGCTGCGGCCTCGGCAAGAACTTCGAGCTTCCGCGCCTGCGGTACGGCAAGATCATCATCCTCGCCGACGCGGACTCCGACGGCAACCACATCGCGACGCTGCTGCTGACCTTCATCTACCGGCATCTGCCGCAGCTCATCACCACCGGCCACGTCTACCTGGCCCAGCCGCCGCTCTATCGCATCGACATCGGCAAGGACACGCACTGGGCCCTGGACGATGCGCAGCGGGACGCGATCCTGAAGCAGCACGCGAAGAACGGCCGCGGAACGCCTGAGATCACGCGCTTCAAGGGTCTGGGCGAGATGATGCCGAAGGTCCTGTGGGAGACGACGCTCAACCCGCGAACGCGGCGGCTGCTTCGCGTGGACGTGACGGATCAGATCGTGACCGATCGCGTCATCAACGAGCTGATGGGCAAGGACGCGTCAGCCCGCTTCCGGTTCATCATGGAACGCGCCAACGAGGCGGAAGAACTCGACGTCTAGCCGCAGATCGCGCGCAGGCCGGCCACGAGACGGCCGATGCCCTCTGCGACCGTCTCGCGCTGCAGCGCCCCGAACGCCACCCGGAAATAGCAGCCGTCCGTCATGCCGAACGCCGACCCGGGCGTCACCGCGACCCTGTGCTCGCGAATCAGCCGCTCGGTGAGCGTCATCGCGTCGAGGTGCGTGGCGATGCGGGGGAAGCAATACATCGCGCCTTCAGCCGGCGGCACGTCGCAGATCGGGCCAAGGGTGCCGAGCGCGTCCAGCACGATCTGGCGGATGGTGGCCAGCTCGCGGACGTGCGGATCGCAGTAGGCCCGTCCGACGTCGAGTGCTGCCAGAGCCGCGCGCTCGGCCACCACGGTGGGGCAGATCAGAATCGTGTCCTGAATCTTCAGCATCGCGGGCGTCAGATCGTCCGGGTACACGGCGTATCCGATCCGCCAGCCGGCCATGCCGTACGCTTTCGACAGCGAGTAGATCGAGACGGTGTGAGCCGCGGCGCCCGGCAGCGACCCGGGCGACAGATGCCGCGCCGACCCGTAGGTGAAGTACTCGTAGGTTTCGTCGGAGATGTGGTACAGCCCGCGATCGCGACACAGGTTGTTTACCTCGCGCAGCAGCGCGGCCGGGAACACGGCGCCCGTCGGGTTGTTCGGCGAGATGGTGACGATGGCGCGTGTGCGGTCCGTGATCGCGCGGCCAATCGCGTCGAGGTCCGGGCAGTAGTTGGCATCGGTACGGACGGCGACGGCCCGGCAGCCGGCCATCTGGATCGCCATCTCGTGGTTGAAGTAGAACGGCACGGGCAGGATGATCTCGTCGCCGGGTTCGGAAATCGCGAGCACGGCGTGCATGAACGCCATGTTCGCGCCGGCGGTGACCATGATCGCGCTGCCGCTGGAGACTTCGACGTCATTTTCAGCGGCGAGCTTCGCGGCGATGCGTTTCACGAGATCGGGCTGGCCGGTGCCGCCGGAATACTCGTGCGTGGCCGGATCGGTCAGCGCCTGCCGTACGGCCTCGGCCGCCTCGGGCGGCGGACCGTAGTGGACGATGCCCTGCCCCAGCGAGATCGTGCCCGGCACCTGCCGGATGATGTCGCCGACCACGGGGATGATCGGCGCCTGGACGCCGTCCATCCGGGTCACGGAGCGAACGCTGTTCTGCATGGCGTGAATCGTGACCTATTCTATGGGTTCAAGGGTTCCGGGTTCCAGGGTTCCAGGTTCCGGAACCTTGAACCCTGAACTTTGGAACTCTGGAACCTCTGGAACCCCTGGAACATGGAACCCATCTGTCTCCTCGTCACCGGCGGCACGTTCGACAAGCAGTACAACGAGCTGACCGGGGCGCTCTCATTCGGTGACACGCATCTCGTCGAGATGCTGCGGCTCGGGCGCTGCCGGCTCGACGTGTCGATCCAGACGCTGATGATGATCGACAGCCTCGACATGACCAGCGCCGATCGCGCGCGCATCGTCGCGGC